>JAZOMH010000018.1:0-6063 GCA_045653785.1 Faecousia sp.
TCATCCTCACCGCAGAGGTCCAGGAGTTGAAGGCCAACCCCAACCGCCGGGCAAAGGGTACGGTTATCGAAGCCCGTCTGGACAAGACCCGTGGTCCTATCGCTACCCTGCTGGTGCAGAACGGCACGCTGAATCAGGGCGGCATCGTGATCGCCGGCACTGCCGTTGGCCGTGTCCGTGTGATGACCAACGACAAGGGCCGCACCGTCAAGACCGCCGGTCCTTCCGTGCCTGTTGAGATCACCGGCCTTGCGGAAGTACCCGCTCCCGGCGACGAGTTCAACGCTGTTATCGACGAGCGTATGGCCCGTGAGCTGGTGGAGCAGCGGAAGCAGAAGATCAAGGACGACGCTGCCAACGCTATGCAGAAGGTTACTCTGGATAACCTGTTCGCCAAGATGCAGGAGGGCGAGATGAAGGAGCTGCCTCTGATCGTCAAGGCTGACGTGCAGGGCTCTGCGGAAGCGGTTAAGGCCTCTCTGGAGAAAATTTCCAACGAAGAAGTTCGTGTCCGTGTCATTCACACCGGTGTGGGCGCTATTAATGAAAGCGACATTCTGCTGGCTTCCACTGCCGGCGCTATCATCGTCGGCTTCAACGTCCGTCCCGACTCCGGCGCTCAGGCAAGCGCCCAGCGTACTGCCGTAGATATGCGGTTCTACCGGGTGATCTACGACGCTATCGACGAGATCGAAGCTGCCATGAAGGGTATGCTGGCACCTAAGTATGAGGAAGCGATCATTGGCCATGCCGAGGTGCGTATGACCTACAAGGTTTCCGCCGTGGGTACGATCGCCGGCTGTATGGTCAAGGACGGCAAGGTTACCCGGGATGCCCAGGTCCGTGTGCTCCGGGACAACATCGTCATTCACGAAGGTGAGGTTGGCTCCCTGCAGCGGTTTAAGGACGCTGCCAAGGAAGTTACCGCCGGCTTCGAGTGCGGCATGAGCATTCTGAAGTTCAATGACATCAAGGAAGGCGACGTCTTCGAGTGCTTCGTCATGCAGGAAGTTAAGAGATAAGAAAAACTGCCGTGCCGCGTCCCGGCACGGCAGTTTCCCAATCCATGCAAATTCCCGTTTATTGAACTGTTGGGTAGGCGCACCATCCAAATGTCAGCCGAACAGGCTGACTGGGGGATTGTCCCGTATTTGCAACGCTTTTTACAATCCCTCCGTAAAAATCAGAGATTTTTGCCACCTCCCTTTACACAAGGGAGGCTCTGGTGCACGCCGTTCGTAACTGCCCGTCAAACCGGAATTTGTTATCATTGCGAAAGGAATGATATTTATGGCATCCAATCGAATTGGAAGGATCAACGAGGAGATTCAGAAGGAGCTGGCTTCTCTGATCCGTAATCTGAAAGACCCCCGGGTGCAGGACACCATGATCTCCATCACCCATGTGGAAACCACCCCCGACCTGCGCTACGCCAAGGTCTATGTAAGCTTTTTGCAGGAAGATCGGGCCGCCGACGCCATGAAGGGACTGAAATCTGCCGGCGGTTATCTGCGCCGGGAGTTGGGCGCTGCCCTGAAGCTGCGCTATACCCCCGAGCTTACCTGGGCGCTGGATGATTCCATCACCTACGGCGCGAAAATGCTCAAGCTCATCAACTCCTTGGAGGTGAGCCACGATGGCGATTCTGACGATCAGTGAGACTGCGGATTTTCTTGCCCGACACGATCATTACACCATTCTGACCCACCGCCGTCCTGACGGCGACACCCTGGGCAGCGCCGCGCTGCTGTGCAGAGGTCTGCGGCAGCTGGGTAAAACCGCCCACATTCTCTACAATTCCGAAACCACCCCGAAATACACCTTCCTCACCCACGGGCTCACCAAAGAGCATCCCCAAGAGGGAGATACTCTGGTCTGCGTAGATCTCGCCGCTCCCGGCATGCTGCCCAAGGGCTTTGAAGCTTTGGCAGATAAAATTGCATTGCGGATCGACCACCACCGCAACGACACCCCCTGGACCACCCATGAGCTGGTAGATCCCATGAGCGCCGCCTGCGGCCAGATCATCTACTGGGTGTTTTTGCAGCTGGGTGTGAAGCTGGACATTGACATGGCACATGCCCTGTATACCGCATTGGCAACAGACACCGGCTGCTTCCGTTTTGCCAACGCCCAGCCCCAGACCTACGAAACCGCCGCTGCCTGCGCACGGATCACCCCCTATCTGCGGGAGTTGAACCATACCTTGTTCGGCACAGTGTCCCTGGCCCGGTTGCGTATTCAAGGCTGGATCGTGGAAAATGCCCTGTTTTTGAACGATGGCAAGGTCTGTATCTGCCCCATTCCCAAAGAAGTGGAAGAACGGATCGGCGTTACCGAGGACGATATGGAAAATATCTCCGGCTTTCCCCGCTCCATCGAGGGTGTCTGCATTGCTGCCACCCTGCGGCAGGAGGGGGAGAATAAGGTCAAAATTTCCGTCCGTGTGGATTTAGACTACGATGCCAGCATTATCTGCGGCAAGCTGGGCGGCGGGGGACACCGTGGCGCTGCCGGCGCAAGCCTGAATATGTCCATGGACGAGGCGGTGAAAACCGTCATCGCCGCCCTGCCGGAAATGTGAAAATCCCCAAAAACTGACCTTGGCACCGGCGAGAGATTTCGCCGCCCATATATCAGAGGTTTCTTATGAATGGAATTGTAATCATAGACAAGCCCGCCGGGTGGACAAGCCAGGATGTGGTCAGCAAGCTCCGGGGTGTTTTGCAAACCCGGCGGATCGGCCACGGCGGCACACTGGACCCTATGGCAACCGGCGTTCTGCCGGTTTTCGTAGGCAGAGCCACCCGGGCTGTAGAATTTTTTGAACACGCGGAAAAGACCTACGAAGCCACCCTGCGGCTGGGTATGACTACCGACACCGAGGATATTACCGGCACGGTGCTGTCCCGGCAGGAGGTATCTGTCTCCCGGGAGCAGCTGGAAGCCGCACTGGAAAATTTCCGGGGGCAGATTCAGCAGATCCCCCCTATGTACTCGGCCCTGAAGGTGGGCGGTCAAAAGCTTTACAATCTTGCCCGGAAAGGCAAGGAAGTGGAGCGTCCCGCCCGGACCGTTACCATTCACCGGCTGGAATGTCTGGACTTTTCCGGACAGACCGCTAAGCTTCTGGTTCACTGCTCCAAGGGTACATATATCCGCACGCTTTGCAAGGATATTGGCCGGGCCCTGGGCTGCGGCGGCTGTATGGAAAGCCTGCGCAGAGTTTCCGCTGGCGCATACACTATCCACGAAGCCATCCCTCTGGCAGAGCTTATTGACCATCCGGACCCCGAAAGCTGCCTGCTGACCATCGACAGCATGTTCACCGGGTACGGGGCAGTAACTTTGACGGAAAAGCAAGCGCTGCGCTGCCGCAACGGCAACAGCTTCTCCATTGACCTGCCTGACAGTACTTACCGGGCCTACGGCCCGGGCGGCGAATTTCTCATGCTGGCAAAGGTTGAGAGCGGCATTATGTCAACCATAAAATCCTTTTTTGATATTTCATAAATTTTAATTTGTCGTTGTATGCGACACCTTAATTCTTATTTTCTAATTCTCAATTCAACAAAAGGTTTCGCTTATGAAAGAAAGAACAATTTACGCTCTGGGTTTTTTTGACGGGGTCCATCTGGGACACCAGGCGCTGCTGCGTACCTGCCGGGAGCTGGCTGCGAACATCGGCGCAAAAGCCGGTGTGATAACCTTCACCTCCCACCCGGACACCCTGGTTTCCGGCAAAACTCCGGGGCTGATAAACACCCCGGCGGACCGGGCACTTCTGCTGGAGCAGTACGGGGCGGAGCGGATTGTGGCGCTGCCCTTTGACCGGGCGCTGATGAGCATGCCCTGGCAGGACTTTTTCCGGCTTTTGCTGGAAAAATACGATGCCTGCGGCATCGTCTGCGGCGAGGATTTCCGGTTTGGCAGGGGCGGTCAAGGCACCGCTGCCCTTTTGCGGCAGGTTTGCCAGGAAGAAAACATCCCCTGCCGGGTGATTCCTGCTCAAAAACTGGACGGTCTTACTGTCTCCTCCACCCACATCCGCACCCTTTTGCAGGCGGGTGATATGGAAACGGCAGTCCGTTTTCTTGGGCATCCCCATATTCTTTCCGGCACAGTGGTCGCTGGCAGAGGTCTGGGCCATACCATAGGCATTCCCACGGCCAATGTGCTTCTCCCGGAGGAATTGGTGCAGCCAAAACTGGGCGTTTACGCCTGCTGCGCCCAGGTGGACAGCAAAACCTATCCCGCTGTTACCAACATCGGTAGCCGTCCTACCGTAGGCGGTCACTTGGTTCGCTCAGAAAGCTGGCTTTTGGATTTTGAAGGAGATCTGTACGGCAAGGAGCTTTGCCTGCGCCTCTATGCATTCCTGCGTCCGGAGCAAAAATTTGATTCTTTGGAGACGCTGCAGGCCGAAATCCGGAAAAACGCCGCCCAAACCCGAAAAATTTTGGAAAAATAACGAAAGTTTTTCTTTACATTTGGGAAAACTTGTGATAAGATGGTCGGGCTGACTATGGTCAGTATGCCCTTTGCTCAGTTTGGGGATAACGCCAAAACGGCACTTCACCAACCCTTTACTTGGCTTGGGGCAACAGGTCCGCTGCTTGGGCAAAAAGCAACTTGCAGTGATTGACCCATTAAAATGAAAGGTGGAAAAAGCTATGATTCTGAAGGAAAAGAAGACTCAGGTTATCCTGGAGAACGCTACCCATGAGGGCGATACCGGTTCTCCCGAGGTTCAGATCGCAATTCTGACCGCTCGTATCAACGAGCTGACTGAGCACCTGCGCGAGCACAAGCACGACAACCACTCCCGTCGTGGTCTGCTGATGATGGTTGGTAAGCGCCGTAACATGCTGGACTATCTGGCAAAGAAGGACATCAACCGCTATCGTGCTATCATCGCCAAGCTGGGTATCCGTAAGTAAGTTGATAAAAGGGCGACCCACGGTCGCCCTTTTTCACAAGCACCTTCGGGAGTTACTTTAGCAGTTGAAAATGCGCTTTGACACAAAGCCTGTTTTCAAGTGCTAAAACCTCCCGAACCAACCCGTGTCATTCCGAGCAAGCCACAGGCGCGTCGAGGAATCCGTAATACCCTTTGCAAAAAGACGGATTTCTTCACTACGCTACGCTCCGGTCAAAATGACACTACACCAAATCAGGAGGTATATACAAATGATTACTCGCAAGCAGTATCCCAACCATCATGTTTACGAGATGGAAATCGGCGGCCGTGCCTTTACTGTGGAGACCGGCCTGGTTGCTGAGCTGGCAAATGCCGAGTGCATCTGCCGTTACGGCGACACCGTGGTGCTGACTACCTGCACCTGCAACCCCATCCCCAAGGCTGGCATCGACTACTTCCCTCTGACCATCGAGTTTGAGGAGAGAATGTACGCCGTAGGCCGCATCCCCGGCTCTTTCAACCGTCGTGAGGGCAAGCCCTCTGACCGCGGCATCCTGAACAGCCGTATCATCGACCGCCCCATGCGCCCCCTGTTTGACGAGGAGCTGCGTAACGACACCGTCGTTACCTGCACCGTCCTGGCAAACGACTATGAGAACCCCGTAGAGATCGTTGCCTCCCTGGGCGCTTCCATCGCCATCGCATCTTCCGATGTGCCCTGGAACGGACCTGTTGCCACCACCAACGTGGCGCACCTGGGCGACAAGTATATCACCAACCCCTCTGCTGACGAGCGTGAGGCCTGCGACTGCTTCGTGTGCATTTCTTCCACCTTCGAGAAGGTGGTCATGATCGAGACCGAAGCAAACGAGGCCCCCGAGGCTGTGGTGCTGGAAGCTATCCGCATTGCCCACGAGACCAACATGGAGATCGTGAAATTCATCAACGGCATCGTTGCTGAGATCGGCAAGCCCAAGTTCACCTTCGAGAAGGCTGCTGTGAACCACGACCTGCTGGACGACCTGATCGAGTACGGTCTGGGTCAGATCGAGCACGCTCTGGACACCGATGACAAGAACATCCGTGAGGAGCGTCTGACCGCTGCCCACCTGGACTTCCAGGAGAAGTTCGGCGAGAAGTAC
>JAZOMH010000019.1:0-27908 GCA_045653785.1 Faecousia sp.
CACCTGAATTTCCGGGTTGATCGCCGCAACCCGCTGGGCCGCCGCAGTCACCTTATCCTGCCCAAGGGTAGCCTGGGTGGCCAGAATCTGGCGGTTGAGATTGGTGGGACTGATGGTGTCGTGGTCAATCAGCTCCAGCGCGCCGATGCCGCTGCGAGCCAGTGCCTCCACCACATAGCCGCCCACTCCGCCCAGACCGAACACCGCCACGCAGGCATTTTTCAGCGTTTCCATTGCGGCCTGTCCCAGTAGGAACTGAGTGCGGGAATAGGGATTCATAAGCATTCTTCCTTACATTTATAATATATATATGGTATCACGGTTTGAAAAAAGTGTCAAACACGGATAAATATTTCTTGCAACTTTCCTGTATTTGCGGTATGGTATGTGTATATTGTCAGAAAGGATTGAAAAACGTGAGCAATCGTTACGGAACGCTGTGGAAAGTCTTTTCCACCTTCTTCAAAATCGGCGCCTTTACCTTTGGCGGCGGCTATGCCATGATTCCGCTGATTCAAAAGGAAGCCGTTGAGAAAAACGGCTGGGTCACCGATGATGACATTTTAGAAATTATCGCCATTGCCGAATCCACCCCCGGTCCAATTGCAATCAACGCGGCTACCTTTGTGGGCTACCGCACCTGCGGCTTTTGGGGCGCTGCCTGCGCCACCTTCGGGGTGGTGCTGCCCTCTTTTGTGGTGATTCTGGCCATCTCCTATGTGTTGCAGAAATTCCAGGAACTGAAGGTGGTCCAATACGCCTTTAACGGCATCCGTGCCGGTGTCCTGGCACTGCTTGTCAGGGCGCTGTGGACCATGTATAAGAAAAGCCCTAAAGGCTGGGCTGCCTATGTGGTCATGGGCGCTGCCTTTGTGCTGACAGCGCTTTTGAAGGTGAATGTACTGATCGTCATTCTTTTCTGTGGCATTTTTGGCCTGGTTACCGCCATGCTGGCAGAAAGGAGGGCGCAGAAATGATTTATCTGGAACTTTTCTGGACCTTCTTTACTATTGGTGCCTTTACATTTGGCGGCGGTTATGCCATGCTGCCCCTGATCCAGGAGCAGGTGGCGGCCCGGTGGGGAGATGTGATTTCTGCCAAAGCTATGGTGGATTTTATTGCGGTCAGCGAATCCACGCCGGGACCCTTTGCGGTGAATATGGCAACCTATATCGGATCGCAAATGGGTGGCGTATTCGGTTCTGTCTGCGCTACTTTGGGCGTGGTACTGCCCAGTTTTGTGATTATTCTCATCGTTGCTCGGTGCTATGATAAATTTCGGGAAAGCCGGGTGGTCAAGGGCTGTATGTCCGGTCTCAAACCCGCAGTGGTGGGACTGATTGGAAATGCGCTGGTCAATGTACTGAAAACTGTGTTCTTTCCCATGGGCTTTACATTTGCCGCCTTCAGCACAGTAAGCCTGTATATCTACCTGACTATCTTCGGTATTATGCTGGTGCTTGCTTTTAAGAAGGTGCATCCCATATTGATTATCTGCCTGTCTGCTGCGCTTGGCATCCTGGTCGGCTATCTGCTGTAATGAAACGGTGGACCCCGTTTTTTCCGGGGTCCACCGTGAAAATTTTTCTTACACTTGAAAAAATAGGTTAATTTGTTATAATATAAGGTATCATAAATTTCGGAAGGGGAGATCGTTGGTGTCCAAACAGGGAAAAAAGCCGTTGAAATTCAGTCCCACGCAGATCATTGCGCTGACTTTTGGGGCAATCATTTTGTTGGGCACCGTGCTGCTGGCGCTGCCCATAGCATCCCGAAGCGGTGTCTCCTGCGGCGTGCGTCCGGCGTTGTTTACCGCCACCTCTGCTACCTGTGTTACGGGATTGATCCTGTTTGATACCTGGACCCAATGGAGTGCCTTTGGTCAAACTGTGATCCTGTGTATGATTGAGATTGGCGGTCTGGGCTTTATGTCTGCGGCGTCTCTGGTGGTGTTTTTGCTAAGGCGAAAAGTGGGTCTGCGGCAGCGGATGCTCATAGCCCAGGCATTGAGTGTTAATGAGATGGAAGGCGTGGTGCGGCTGCAGAAATGGGTCTTGCTGGGAAGTCTGATCGTCCAGTTGACCGGTGCGCTGATCCTGTTTCTCCGTTTTTTGCCGCACTACGGGCCAGGACAGGCGGCGGCATGGGGCGTATTCCACGCAATATCCGCTTTTTGCAACGCAGGTTTTGATATCACCGGCAGGATCGCCCCCGGGGCAAATCTGATTGTGTTTAACCGGGATCCCGTGGTAATGATCACTGTCATGGCGCTGATCGTCATCGGTGGTCTGGGCTTCTTTGTTTGGGAAGAGGTGGCAACTGTGCGCCGGTTCAAAAAATTCAGCGTCTATACCAAGCTGGTACTTTTGATGAGCGGCGGTTTGGTTTTGGGCGGTGCTGTGCTGATTGCCCTTTTGGAGTGGAATAATCCCGATACCCTGGGCGCTATGGACACACCAACAAAAGTTCTCAATGCCTTTTTCCAGTCCGTAACGGTGAGAACTGCCGGCTTTACCGGCATCGATCAGGCTGCCATGACAGAAAGCGGCAAGGCGGTGAGTATCCTGCTGATGCTCATTGGTGGCTCCTCCGGGTCTACCGCCGGCGGCATCAAGACCGTTACTTTCCTGGTGCTTATGCTGTTTGTCATTGCCAGAGCCAGAGGCAGAAGCACTGTCACAGTGTTTCACAGGACTGTTCCCCAGGAGAAGGTCATGGACGCCGCTACCATTATTACTATCGTTGTTGGATTGGCTATGGCAGGGGCCGTGTTCATTACCGCAACCTCTCCTGTAAGCTTTATCGATGCACTGTTTGAAACGGTATCTGCGTTGGCAACAGTGGGACTGACTGCGGGGGTAACACCGGCATTGAGCGTGCCTGCACAGTTTATGATTATTGTGTTTATGTATTTTGGACGGGTAGGTGTGCTGACTATTAGTTTGGGCTTTCTTATGGGAGACAGGGCTGAGGACCGCTTCCGTTATGCCCATACGAATTTACTCATCGGATAGGAGATAGGCTATGAGATCGTTTATCGTAGTGGGCCTGGGCCGTTTCGGCAGCCAGGCGGCAAGAAGACTGTACCGGCAGGGCTGTGAGGTCCTTGCAATTGATACTGACAACGACCTTGTGCAGCAGATCAGCGACGAGGTTACCCAGGCAGTTGTGGCTGACGCCCAGGACAAAGAGGTCCTCCGGGCATTGGATGTAAAATCCTTCGACTGTGCCATCGTTGCCATTGGTGACAGCTTGGCGGATTCGGTGCTGGCCACCATGAATCTGAAGGAGCTGGGCGTACCCCATATTGTCTGCAAGGCCCATGACGAGACCCATCGGCAGGTGCTGAAAAAGCTGGGCGCGGATCGGGTGGTGATTCCCGAGCAGGAGAACGCGGATCGACTGGCAATGAGCCTGTCCAGTCCCAATGTACTGGATTACATCGAGTTGTCCGAGGATTATGGCATTATTGAAGTGCCTGCACCGGCAGCCTGGCAGGATAAGAGCTTGATTGAACTGAACATCCGGGCAAAGCTGGGCATAAACATCTTGGCAATTAAACGGACTGGGGATATTACCGTATCCCCGGCGGCGGACTTCCGGATCGCAAAAGAGGATGTTCTGGTGGTGCTGGGTGATACAGCGGCGCTGGAAAAGGTGCAGAAGCTGTGATGGAGCAGAGAATTACGGCGCGGAAGAATCCCCTTTTGCAGCAGGTGCGCCGTCTGCTGAACTCTAAAAAGGAGCGGCTGGAAGCGGGCCTGTTCGTTGCGGACGGAACAAAGCTTCTGGCAGAAGCGGTGAAGTGGTGGCCGGGGCTGGATACAGTGATTCTGTCCGATGGGGTGGAGACGGCGCTTCCGGAAAACGTGCGTGTAGTGCGTGTACCCCAGGATGTGATGGAATCCGTTTCACCTATGCAGACCCCCCAGGGGGCGCTGTTTCTTTGCAGGCTGCCGGAGAAAATGGCTTTTATGCCGAAGCCCGGTATGCTGTTGCTGGACGGTATCCAGGATCCGGGAAATCTAGGCACAATTCTGCGGACAGCGGATGCGCTGGATATTCCTGTTGCCCTGTTGGAGGGATGCGCGGACCCCTATAGCCATAAGGTAGTCAGAGCCAGCATGGGCGCGGTATTTCGCAGCCCTGTGCAGCAGACCACCTGGAAGGAAGCCCAGGCTGCCTGCGAAAAGGCTCGGATACCTATTGCGGTTACGGCATTGACAGAGCAGGCAGCAGATATTCGCAATGGGCAGCTGAATACCATGGCTGTGATCGTTGGCAGCGAGGGGCAAGGGGTACGGCAGGAGATCCTGGACAGCGCTGATCGGGCGCTGATTATACCTATGAATCCCCGGTGCGAATCCTTAAACGCGGCCATTGCCGCTGCCATTGTTATGTGGCAAATGAAGAACTGATACAGAGATAGGGTGAAGAAAAAATGTTGGTCCATTGGATATGGTATGCTATGCTGCCACAGGTAACGCTGCGGCAAAAGCTTGCGATTTTGGAGCATTTTTCCGACCCCGAAGAGATATTTCATACGGAACACTTCCCGGAGCTGCCGCCTAAAGTGGCGGAGGCATTGGAGAATAAGGAGCTTACCCATGCGTCCCGGGTGGTCAGAGAATGTGGGGAAAAGCATATCAGCATTCTGACGATCAGAGATGCGGCTTATCCCAATAAGCTGAGGAATATAGCGGATCCGCCTTTGGTACTGTATTACCGGGGTGTACTGCCGGACCTGGAAGGGCAGCCGGTGGTCGCGGTGGTGGGTACCCGTAAGGCGTCTGCCTACGGCATGAACAACGCAGGAAAAATGTCTGCCCAGATCGCAGCTTGCGGCGGCATTGTGGTGTCCGGTGGTGCGGATGGCATTGATACTATGGCGCTGCAGGGCGCTTTGGAAGCAGGTCAGCAGGCGGTGGCAGTTTTGGGCTGCGGTGTGGATGTGGTCTACCCTAAGCGCAACCGGCAACTGTTCCAGAAGATCCAGGAAAACGGCTGTCTGCTGTCGGAGTATCTGCCGGGTACAGAACCGAAACCCTGGCAGTTCCCGGAGCGGAACCGGATCCTCAGCGGCTTGGCGGACGGGGTGCTGGTGGTGGAAGCACCGGAAAAAAGCGGCGCGCTGATCACAGCCAGAAATGCCTACGACCAAGGCAGAGATGTGTTTGCGGTGCCCGGCAATATCGATGTTGCTACCTTTGTGGGCAGTAACGCATTGCTGCAGGATTGCGCTTCTGCGGTGGTGTCCGGTTGGGATGTAATCAAGCGTTATCAGTCCCAATACCCGGACGCTGTGAAAAAGCAGGAGCTCCTGCTGCAAGCGGACCGGGAGCACACAACCCTTATGGTGGCTCAGGACCGGCAGATACCGGTGGCAGAAAGCAACACCGACAAAAAAGGCATTGACAACAGCAGATCCAACGCGTATATTGACTTAGAAAAAGTGCTTTCGTCCATGGATGAGGAGGAACAAAAGGTATATTCCTGTCTGGACAGTGGGCCTCAGCCGGTGGATGCGGTGATCGCAGGGTTGGGAATGCCTGCGGGGAAAGTGCTGAGCGCCCTGACCAGATTGGCGCTCAAAGGGGTGGTGGTAAACCATCCGGGCAGACTGGTGTCTGCGAAAAAACAGTAGTGGAGGCTATCATGGCAACAGGATCCAATTTAGTGATTGTGGAATCTCCGTCCAAGGCAAAGACCATTGGCAAATACCTTGGGGCGGACTATACCGTAAAGGCCAGCATGGGGCATCTTCGGGATCTGCCCAAGAGCACCATGGGTGTGGATATTGAAAAGGGCTTTGAACCGGAGTATGTTCCTTTGGATACAAAAGCGGAGATCATTGACGATCTGCGCAAAGCTGCCCAAAAGGCAGATACAGTCTATCTGGCAACTGACCCGGACCGTGAGGGTGAGGCGATTTCCTGGCATCTGAAGGAGCTTTTGCAGCTTCCGGAGGAGAAGACCTGCCGGGTAACTTTTAATGAGATAACTCAGAAGGTGGTCAGACAGTCTATCGAGAATCCCAGGGCCATTGACTATTCTTTGGTGGATGCCCAGCAGGCACGGCGCGTTCTGGACCGGATCGTGGGCTACCAGCTCTCTCCTCTGCTGTGGAAGAAGGTCCGTCGGGGCCTGTCTGCAGGCCGTGTCCAGTCTGTTGCAACCCGGTTGGTGGTGGACCGTGAAAATGAGATCCGTGCATTTACTCCCCGGGAGTACTGGTCTTTGGATGTAACCCTTACGCGCAAGGACAAGCCCGGTACTTTCGTTGCCCGTTATTACGGCGATGAGAAGAAGCGGGAACTGGGAACTCAGGAGCAGACCGACGCTGTGATCTGGGATATTACCGGCAGGGAGTTTACTGTTACCAATGTAAAGCGAGCGGAAAAGAAGCGTTCTGCCGCACCGCCATTTACTACCTCTACCTTGCAGCAGGAGGCATCCCGGAAGCTGAATATGACACCCAAACGCACCATGGCCATTGCCCAGCAGCTTTATGAAGGCGTGGACGTGGCAGGGGAGGGCACTCTGGGTCTGATTACCTATATGCGTACTGACTCGCTGCGTCTTTCCGATGATGCAATGGCATCCGCCGCGGATTATATCAAGAACCGCTATGGCAAGGAATATTACTACGGTAAGTTCCATGTATTCAAGACTAAATCCGGCGCCCAGGATGCCCATGAAGCCATTCGCCCCACCCATGTGGAGCTGGATCCCGAGCGGATTCAGGGCAGTTTGACCAAAGAACAGTACCGCCTGTATAAGCTGATCTGGAGCCGTTTTCTGGCGTCCCAGATGGCGAACGCAGTTTACGATACTGTGGCCATCGACACAGAGTGTCAGGGTCATACCTTCCGTTCTACCCACCAAAGCATTCGTTTCTCCGGCTTTATCGCTGTATATGAGGAGGGCAAGGACGAGGAGGACGAGGCTGTTGGCACGGAGCTGCCTGACCTGCAGCAGGGCGATAAGGCTATGCCTGCGGATATTCAGAAGGAGCAGCATTTCACCCAGCCCCCTGCCCGGTATACCGAAGCTACCTTGGTTAAGGCAATGGAGGAAAAGGGTGTTGGCAGACCTTCTACCTACGCCAGTATTGTTTCTACCATCCAGGACAGAGAGTATGTCAATAAGGTGGATACGCGCCTGGCACCCACTGCTTTGGGTGAGGTGGTTACCGGACTGATGGTGGAGCGGTTCCGGGATATTATCGATGTGGAATTTACCGCCAATATGGAGACCCGTCTGGACGAGGTGGAAGCGGGCAAGCAGGAATGGAAGGCTGTTCTGGCAGAATTCTATAAGACCTTCCACCAGGAAATGCTGGATGCGGAAATTGCCCTGGAAGGCGTTCGCCTGAAAGTGCCGGATGAGGTTACGGAAGAAATTTGTGAGATCTGCGGCAGAAATATGGTGGTCAAGATCGGCAGGTTCGGAAAGTTTCTTGCCTGTCCCGGTTTCCCCGAGTGTACCAACACCAAGCCCATTGTGGAAAAAATGCCCGGTCGCTGTCCCAAGTGCGGCAGCACCATCCTTAAGCGGAAGTCCAAGCGCGGCTATGCTTATTATAGCTGTGAACGAGGTGCTGAGTGCGGCTTTATGACCTGGGATGTACCCACAGCAGAGGATTGTCCCAAGTGCGGCCAGACCATGTTCAAAAAATCCGGCAGAGGCCGTATGAAGCCCTTCTGCATCAATGAAAGCTGCGAAGATTTTCTCCCGGAAGATAAGCGAGGCTATTACAAGAAGCCTGCTGATAAGTCTGGAGAGGAAGAGAAGAAGCCGGCAAAGAAAACGGCAGCCAAAAAGACCGCAAAAAAGACAGGAGGCAAAAAAGCATGATGAAGGTAAAAGTCATCGGTGCGGGACTGGCCGGCGCGGAGGCTGCATGGCAGCTTGCCCAACGTGGCCTGCAGGTGGACCTTTATGATATGAAGCCCGGTAAGAAGTCTCCTGCCCACCATGCGGATACCTTTGCTGAGCTGGTTTGCTCCAACTCTCTCCGGGGAGACCGTCTGGAAAATGCGGTGGGTCTTTTGAAAGAGGAGCTGCGACGCCTGGACAGCCTGATTATGCAGTGCGCTGAAGCCACACGGGTAGAGGCTGGCGGATGCCTTGCGGTGGACCGCCAGGGCTTTTCCCACATGATTACGGAAAAGCTTCGCAGCCATCCCAATATTACCATTGTGTCCGAGGAGGTCACACAGGTCCCGGAAGGACCTGTAATCGTAGCCACCGGACCGCTGACCTCCGATGCCATGTCCGAGGCCATCGGTGCGTATTTCGGAACAGATCAGCTCCACTTCTTTGATGCCGCCGCGCCGCTGGTTACGGCAGAATCGGTGGATATGGACAAGGCATGGTGGCAGTCCCGGTACGACCGTGGAACGGCAGATTATATCAACTGCGCCATGAACAAGGAAGAGTACGACGCATTCCTCCATGAACTGATCAACGCGGAGGAAGCGGAGGTCCACGGCTTCGAGGATAAGAATGTATTTGAGGGCTGCATGCCTGTGGAGGTGATGGGCCGCCGGGGGTATGACACTCTGCGGTTTGGCCCATTGAAGCCTGTGGGATTGACCGATCCTAAAACCGGCAAAGAGCCTTACGCGGTGGTGCAGCTTCGCCAGGACAATGCCGCCAAGAGCGTGTTTAACCTGGTGGGCTTCCAGACCCATTTGAAGTTTGGTGAGCAGAAGCGGGTGTTTACCATGATCCCTGCGCTGAAAAAAGCGGAATTTGTGCGCTACGGAGTGATGCACCGCAACACCTTCCTACAGTCACCCAAGCTGCTGGACCGGTACTACGCTGACCGGAGAAATCCGCTGGTGGCATTTGCCGGACAGATGACCGGCGTGGAGGGTTATGTGGAAAGCGCGGCGTCCGGCTTTCTGGCGGCAGTGGCTATGGCGGCAAAGGTCCAGGGAAGACCCCTTCCCGATTTCCCCCAGGAAACTGCCATCGGCGCACTGGGTCTGTACATCAGTGATGAGCGGATCGAAAACTTCCAGCCCATGAATGTGAATTTCAGTATTATCACTCCGCTGCAGCAGCGGATCCGTAAAAAAGCAGAGAAAAACCTGGCCATTGCTACGCGATCTTTGGAGATCATTGATCGGCTGGCGGCTGAGGGCGTTTAACAGAAAGAGGTGAGCCTAATGAAGATCGTTCTTGATGCCATGGGCGGTGACCATGCCCCGGAAGCACCGGTGCTGGGTGCAATCCAGGCGGCGAAGGATTTCGGAGCGCAGATCACATTGGTCGGCAAGGGAGATCAGATCCTGGAAGTCATGCGTAAGCATGGTATTGAGAATCTGCCTGTGGGCATGGAGATTGCCAATGCTGACGAAGTGGTGGATATGCATGACGATCCTGCCAATGTGATCCGGAAGAAGAAAAATTCTTCTATGGTCATTGGCCTTAAGATGGTGGCAGAAGGGCAGGGAGATGCCTTTGTCTCCGCCGGTTCTACCGGCGCGCTGCTCTCCGGTGCTACTCTGATCGTCAAGCGGGTCAAGGGCATCCGTCGGGCAGCTATGGGTCCTGTCATGCCCAATAAGGCAGGCGGCAAAACGGTGATTCTGGACTGCGGCGCCAATGCAGAGTGCACACCGGAATTTCTGTTGCAGTTCGGCTTGGTGGGATCTTTGTATGCCAAGCAGTACTTAGGGGTGGAAAACCCCAAGGTAGGTCTTCTGAATATCGGCTCCGAGGATACCAAAGGAACGCCTTTGCAGAAGGAAGCCTATGCTTTGCTGCAGAAGGCGTCGGAGCAGGGGATCATCAACTTTGTGGGCAATACCGAGGCAAGAGATGTGCCGCTGGGTGCTGTGGATGTGGTGGTCTGCGACGGCTTTGCAGGCAATGTGCTGCTCAAGACCATCGAGGGCACTGCAATGTTTATGGGCAGCCTGATGAAGCACCGAATCTTTAAGCGTAATATTTTCTCCGCCATTGGCTATCTGTTCTGCAAGCCCGGTGTGGATGAAGTAATGAAGATGCTGGACTATCGGGAGATTGGCGGCACTCAGTTCCTGGGTATCAAAAAGCCGGTGATCAAAGCCCATGGTTCTTCCGATGCGCTGGCCTTCCGCAATGCGGTGCGTCAGGCAATGGATGCAGCGGTCAGCGATATTTCTCAGGAGCTGGAGCAGGAACTGAAGGCTCTGGCCGGCACGGAGGAGATTACAGATGATTAAGGATCTGGAAGTGGCTATGGGTTACCGTTTTCGCAACATTACGCTGCTGCAAAACGCGTTGACCCATTCTTCCTATGCCAACGAGCGTTGGCATGACAGCCTTATGAGCAACGAGCGGCTGGAATTTCTGGGAGATTCCGTTTTAGGAATGTTGGTGGCAGAGTATCTGTATCAGAATTTTCCCCACCGGCCGGAGGGGGAGCTGACCCGTATGCGGGCAGATATGGTCTGCGAACAGGCGTTGGCTGCGGTTGCCAACCGTTTGGCGCTGGGTCAGCATTTGCTGCTGGGCCACGGTGAGGAACAGACCGGCGGCAGAATGCGGGATTCCATTTTGGCAGATGCTGTGGAGTCCGTCATTGCGGCAAGCTTTTTGGACGGCGGTATGGAAGCGGCAAAGCGGTTTGTGGACAGGTTTGTGCTGTGCGATGTGCCGGTGGGTAAACTGCACAATCTGGACTATAAGACTGCCTTGCAGGAACTGGTGCAGCAGAAAAAAGATCAGGTCCTCAGCTATGTGCTTATAGGCCAGTCCGGACCGGATCATAATAAGCTATTTACTGCGGCGGTGATGCTTAACGGTGAGCAGATCGGCAGCGGTACCGGCAGCAGCAAAAAAAGAGCAGAGCAGGAAGCTGCCCGGGCAGCTATGGAGCTGCTGCAAAATAAATGATTTTAAAAAGGATGTGGAAAAATTTTTCACATCCTTTTTAATAAGCAAATGAAACGGCGATCAAAGCTGACAAGAATCTCCACAGTATTTGTTGATTTGTTAAAAATAATCGGGATAAGCTAAAATACTTGCAAATAGTGAAGATATGGGCTATAATGATGAAAAAGAAAATAAGGAGAGCTGTGAGATATGCAGATTGTTAAAGAAAAATGCAGCCCGGTTCTTGAAGATATAAAAGAACAAAATTACGTTCCTCCCAAACATAAGCCGGTTTACGAGGCCTGCAAGCGGGTGTTTGATGTGATGATGTCCACCTTTGCCTTGATCGTGCTTAGTCCGGTGTTTTTGATTGTTGCGATTGCCATTAAGCGAGAGGATGGCGGCCCGGTGTTCTATGCCTCCACAAGACTTACCAAGGGTGGTAAAGAATTCCGGATGTATAAATTTCGTTCCATGTGCATTGATGCTGAAGACAAGAAGGAAGCCTTGGCAGAGCAGAACGAAATGCAAGGACCTGCCTTCAAAATGGCAGACGATCCACGGGTTACCAAGGTGGGTAAATTTATCCGCAAGACCAGCATTGATGAGTTGCCCCAGCTTGTGAACATCATTAAGGGCGATATGTCTATCATCGGACCCAGACCGCCGCTGCCCCAGGAGGTGGCCCAGTACACCCCGTACCAGATGCACCGTCTGGATGTAATCACAGGCCTTGCCTGCTACCACGAGTGTCAAGGCCGCAGTGAAGAAACGGACTTTGATAAATGGGTGGAAGCAGACCTGAAATATATTCGTGAGCGCAGTATGCTTACGGATTTAAAGATCATTTTTATGACCATCAAAGTTGTTCTTACAGGCGAAGGCGCCGTATAACAGAATCATTACAGGCCAACCTAGTATGGGTTGGCCTCTTTTGTGCCACTTTATGTCGAGAAGTGTAGAAATTTGTTGAAATGTTTTGGGAAATGAAATATAATAAACCCATTGAATGCAACAAAGAATACTTGGGAGGAAGCATTATGCGTAACCCTTTTAGAAGAGGTGCTTGCCTGGTTTTCGCTGTACTGCTGTGCATTGCGCTGACAGCCTGCGGCAATGGCGCAGACACGGAAACGACCCGCAATACCCAGCCCCAAACGGACACAACAGCTGAGCAGACTACTGCTGCTACTGAGAATAGAGTTCAGACCCAGCCGTCTACACAGCCGCCAACAGAAGCGGAGACACAGCCGGAGACACAGGCCGCTACGGTGACACCGACACAGCCGCCTAAGCCTACAGATCCTTTGGACAATCCTCCTCCTGTTGGCAATTCTGCACCTACTGACGCTTCCACGGCGTTCTTTAACGAATCTGCCTTTATTGGCGACTCGGTGACCTTGAAGCTGCGCAACTACAATACCTCCAAGGGAGTATTGGGTAACACCACGTTCCTTTGTCAGGGCAGTTACTCTGTTGCCCATGCGGTGAACGATACCATGTATCTCAACTACCAGGGCAGCGAGATCACTCCCCAGGATGCTCTGGCAGCCTGCGGCGCAAAGCGGGTGTTCATCCTGTTGGGTATGAACGATATTGCGCTGCATGGTATTGATAAGACTATGGAAAACTGGGCAGCCTTGGTGGCCAATATCCGTAGCAAATGTCCTGAGATTGAGATTTATGTTCAGTCCGGGACGCCCATTTACCTGGCTGGCGAGATCGGCTCGCTGAACAATGCCAATATGGATAAGTATAACCTTCGGCTCCAGGCTTTCGCCGCGGAGAACGGCTGTACCTATGTGGATGTAAATACACCCTTTAAGAATTCTTCCGGAGGTCTGGCAGGTGCCTATTGCTCTGACCAGTATGTGCATTTTACAGATGCTGCCTGCCAGCTTTGGGTGAAGATTCTGATGGAATATGTGAAATAAGGTGTTTGCTATGAAAAAGATCCTTTCGGTCATTCTGGCCGTTTGCCTGTTGCTTTCCTTGACTGCCTGCGGTGGCGGCGGGACAAAAGCCCCCCAGAATATGGACCTGGAAAAAACCTATGAGAAACTTACCCAGTCGGCAGCGCTTCCTGCTATGCTGGAGCTTCCGGAAGATCTGATTCTGGATCTGTGCGGCATTAAGCGTGAAAATGTCAATCAGTACAAGGTCGTGATTAGTGAGGATAGCCTGCGTACTGACGAGATCTGGCTTGTAGAAGCCAAGGATGAGGCAGGAGCAAAGACCATCGAGGAGCTTGCCCAGAAGCGGCTGAAGGCAAAAGGGGAGGAGAGTATTACCTATTCCCCTGAGCAGTATGCCGTTGTAGAAAAGGCACAGCTGATCCGTGCAGGTCGGTTTGTGGCACTGTTGGTTTCCCCGGATGTGGCTGCATTGGCAGCAGCATTCCGGACAGAAGCCGGTATTTGATAAGATATGTCAGCCTTTTTGTGCCAAAGCACTGAAAGGCTGACATCCTGTAATGGGAGGGTTTAGGCGTGCTGTTTTCCAGCAATGTGTTCCTGTTTTTCTATTTGCCGATTGTTTTGGTGTTATATTACCTTACTCCTCGGGCCTGGCGCAATGTTACCCTGTTTGTGGTGAGTCTTGTGTTTTACGCCTGGGGCGAACCGGTGTATGTGCTTTTGATGGTGGCGACCATTTTGCTGAATTATTTGTTTGGTGCCGGGATATATAGAAAAAAGATCGCAGGCAAAGGCGCTAAGGGACTGCTTGCGGCAGGCGTTGCTGCAAATCTGGTAATCCTGGGCTTTTTTAAGTATGCAGGCTTTCTTGTGGAGAACCTGAAGCTGCTGCCCTTTATGGCGAGCATTCCTACACCACAGATCACTCTGCCTATTGGTATCTCCTTTTATGTGTTCCAGTCCATGAGCTACATCATTGATGTGTATCGGGATGACGCGCCGATGCAGAAAAATCCCATCACCTTTGGAACCTATGTAACCCTGTTTCCTCAGCTGATCGCCGGTCCTATCGTCCGTTATGCGGACGTGGCACAGCAAATGAACTGCCGCCGGGAGAGTGTGGAAAAATTTTCCTCCGGCATTCGGCTGTTTGTAGTGGGTTTAGCCAAAAAGGTTCTAATTGCCAATCAGATGGGTGCTATGTGGGAAAGTCTGCAAAGCCAGAATGGCACTTTGGCCGCCTGGATGGGAATTGCCGCGTTTTCTTTGCAGCTGTATTTCGATTTTTCTGGATATTCCGACATGGCTATTGGCCTTGGCAGAATGTTTGGCTTTGAGTTCCTTATCAACTTTGACTATCCCTATATTTCCAGGAGTATAACCGAGTTCTGGCGCAGGTGGCATATTTCCCTTTCCACCTGGTTCCGGGAGTATGTATATATCCCTCTGGGCGGTAACCGCAAGGGTCTGCCCCGGCAGATTGTGAACCTTCTTGTGGTTTGGGGGTTGACCGGTCTGTGGCACGGTGCAAGCTGGAATTTTCTGCTGTGGGGCCTGTATTACGGCATTTTACTGATTGCGGAAAAAGTGTTCCTTTTGAAGCTTCTGGAGAAAGCGTCCCGGGCGCTGCGCCACGTGTACACCCTGTTTCTTGTGTTGATCGGCTGGGCGCTGTTTAGCTTTGAGGATATGGGTATGCTGGGCAGCTTCTTAGCAAGGGTATTCACCTTGGAGGCAACGGAGGGGACTGTGTGCAATACCATCATTGGCTATCTGCCTCTGTTTACGGTGGCGTTGGTGGCGGCAACGCCTTTGGGCTGCCGGACCTGGCAAAAGCTCCGGGAAAGTGCCTGGGCGAATTATGCTGCTGTTGGTGTTCTGGCAGTACTGCTGCTTTTGTGCGTGGCATCCCTGGTCAGCCAGAGCTACAACCCCTTTATCTATTTCCGGTTCTGAGGAGGTGCGCTATGAAAACAAAGAAATCAGATATTCTGCTCTGCGTACTCTTCTGCGCGTTTTTGTTTGGTATGCTTGCAGCATACTTTCTGCTGCCGGGCCGGGGGTTTTCCGAAAAGGAGAAGCGTTATCTGGCAGAAAAGCCGGTGATCTCCG
Organism: Faecousia sp.; assembly: GCA_045653785.1. Classification (GTDB taxonomy): domain Bacteria; phylum Bacillota; class Clostridia; order Oscillospirales; family Oscillospiraceae; genus Faecousia. The sequence goes on from JAZOMH010000019.1 coordinate 14,898, forward strand.
GGGAGAATATCCTGTCCGGTGCGTTGGACGAACAGATCGAAACCTATCTTGCCGACCATGTTCCTGCCCGGGACTTTTTTGTGGGGGTGAATGCCGGGTATGATCTGCTGTCCGGACGGCAGGTAACCAAGGATGTTTACCTTGCCGAGAATGGTTTTCTTCTGGAACGGCCCTATGCCTATGACGGGGCTGCTGTGGAAAGGAATATGGAAAAGATTAACGACTTCGCCCAAAAGATTGGGCAGCCCATTGACTTCATGCTGGTGCCCACAGCCGGGTACTTTCTGCAAGATACTGTGTATGGCATCCACGATTCCTACCGGGATGATGCCATCATTGCGGATATTTACGCGCAGGCGGGGGAGGGTGTGGTCTGCCGGGATCTGCTGCCCGCCTTTTCCCAACAGACAGATCCCCAGAAGCTTTACTACCGGACGGACCATCACTGGACCAGCCTGGGGGCGTATAAGGCGTACAGCGCCTATATGGATATGTTGGGGCGTGAATACCCGGAGCAGGCAGCTTTTTTGGTAGAAAGCCACCAGGGCTTTTACGGTTCCACCTATTCCCGCAGCGGACTGTGGTGGATCGCCCCGGAGAGCGTGGAACTTTGGAAAAATGATGTGGCATTTACCGTGGAGAATAAAGAAACGGATAAGCTCCACAATGGTCTATTCTATGAGGAACGGCTTCAGGAACTGGATAAATACACAGTCTACCTGGACGGCAACCACAGTGTAGTAACCGTCCGCAACCCCCAGGCAGCGGGGAAGGGGCATCTTCTGGTGTTCCGGGATTCCTATGCCAACTGTCTGGGTACGTTCCTTGCCAATTCCTACGAAACGGTAACCTTAGTGGACCTGCGCTATTGCCAGGACCCCAGGAACCCCGTTTCTGATATGGTTTTGGAAGGGCAGTACGACGATGTTCTGGTGTGCTACAGCCTGGGCAATTTTTTGACAGATGAAAATTTTGTCTGGCTTCGCTGAATAAACAAAACCCCTTCGGGCAACCTAAGCCCGGAGGGGTTTTTATGACGGAAAAGGAATATGACAAGCTGGTGCAAAGCATGGCGCCCAAATCGCCCCTAAAGAAGGACTGTATTAATGCCTTCTGGATTGGTGGGCTGATCTGCGCCATCGGTCAGCTGATTATGAACGGTTTTTCTGCTCTGGGACTGGATAAGACAGATGCGGGTACAGCCACTTCCATGAGTTTGGTGGTTTTGTCCGTTTTGTTTACCGGGTTTAGTCTTTACGATAATATTGCCAAATATGGGGGCGCAGGCACCCTGGTACCCATTACCGGCTTCGCCAACGCCGTTTCCTCGGCAGCCATCGAATTCAAAACCGAAGGATTCGTCCTCGGCGTCGGCGCAAAGATGTTTACGATTGCAGGACCTGTGATTGTGTATGGTGTTTCGGCAAGCGTGGTTTATGGCTTAATTTATTGGATAACGACGTTGTTTTGAAATACACCGCAACCAAAACGGTTGCGGTGTGCTTTTTGTATAAGAAAACCCCCAGCACGGCTGGGGGTTCCAAAAAGCTTTAGCTATGCCCAGTGCCGCCGCAGCGGTAAGCCTCCCCTGTGTAAGGGGAGGTGTCACGGCGTTAAGCCGTGACGGAGGGGTTGTACTCGTAGTGACAATCCCCCAGTCACCGCTGTGCGGTGACAGCCCCCTTTACACAAGGGGGCCTTGGGTGCGTACCTAACCGCATCTGCGGTGGTAGGGCAGGACGCGCAAGCGAAAGAAAATTCGATGAGCCTATAGGCTCGGCTAGTAAAAGGCCCTAAGGGGGCCTGTGCATACCACCGGCACGGCCGGTGGTTATGATTGCAAGAGAAGACCACCGGCACATAAGACCGAGGGTTATGATTACTTAATTAGTTGTTTTCTATCCTGTATATTGGCTCGCATTACCAACTGGGCTACCACAGCTATCAGCGCCATAATGCCAGCGGATATAAAGAAGTATGGCACATAGGAGCCGAAAATATCATAAGAAAGGTTGGTCAAAGGGGAGCCGATGGCAAAGCCAACGGTACTGAACGCCATATAGATACCCAGTACCTTGGCGTAGGATGCTGCGCCAAACAGGTGCTTGACCAGCAAGGGTACCATGATCGTCTCCAATGGCAATGCCAGCGCGATCAAAACGGAAGACATCACTGCAATGGTAATACCTGTAGATGTAGGGGTGATCAGACCGATCAGAATCACAGACGCCACAGCAAACAGGTGGCACACCAGTAACACCGGGCGGAAACCAAATTTATCGCAGGCCGCACCCACCAACACTTTGGAGAATGTCAGCAGCACAGAGCCGAGGCTCGCCACCGTCGCAATTACAGCCGGATCTATCTTCATATCCCGCATATGTGGCGCTTTCACACCGCTGATGCCGTAGAGAATCATACCTGTCAGTAAGGTACATACTGCCATTACATAAAAATAGGGTCGTTTCTTGGCGGTTTCAAAGGGAATGCCATCCCAATTAAATGCCGGCGTTTTCTTTTGTGGCTGTGCGATACCGCTGGAGTCACCCGTCGGCTTTTCCCGCATCAGTACAGTCACTACCACCGCTGTGATCACCATCACTGCTGCCACCATTTTATAGGCATTGCGATAGCCAAAGGGGTTTACATCACTATAAATCATAGGAGTGATGATCTGCGCCGCTACCGCACCGCCAATACCGTTGGCGGAAAGAACTAAGCCTGTCAGCTTGCCTACATTGGTCTTGCACCAACGGCTAACGATAAAGCTGCCCATAGTGGTGCCGGTCAGGGCATTACCGAAGCCCAGAATGATGCCGGCGGCGTAAAATGCCCACAAAGACTGGGCGTGAGCGTTGATGAGCATAGAGACCGCCATAAACATAAAGCCAGCTGCGATCAACTTTCTAATGCCGAATTTTCGTACCAAGCTACCAAAAAATATGTTTATAAAGGTGGTTGCTAAATACCGCAGACTGACAGTAATGGAAAATAAGCTTCGTTTTATATGCAGTGCGTCTGTAATGCCCGTCATATAGATGCCGCTGTTGCTGGTACCGAAGCCCAAACAGACAAATTCCATTAAAAAGCAGGCACCGATAATGACCCATACATAATTAAATTTATGGCGTTTTTGTTCCATTTTTATCACAACCTGTTCGACTGATTTCCGTGCTATCATATCACCGAATGCAGGCTGATGCAATTTTTCTGTTTTTAAGAACCGTTAAGATTTATTTAATGGTTTTAATTATAATATGTCTGCACAAATTGCTTAAATATTTCTTCATCCGCTGTCAGATGCTGTGCCTTTCGCCAGTATAGCCGGTAGATCCAGGGACGGTTTTGGTTGCTGATGGGAATATACCGCAGATTTTCGGACAAAGACCGGGTGGCGAACTGCGTGGTAAATGCCACACCCAGCCCCCTTTCTGCTATTTTTAATGCCGTGGCATGGGGATAAGCGTTGCCGGAGGGCATAGTAAGATCCGCAAATGCACACAGATCCGCCAAACGCTCATACATAGAATAATTGGTCATGGGTAGTAGCAGTGTTTCTGTCAGTAAATCCTCCAGACTCACGGCCTCGCTGTTTGCCAAAGGATGGGAGCGTGCCACTGCGATCATAAGGGTATCTTCAAATAGCGCGATGCTATCCAGTTCTGCCGCCACAAAATCCGGAACCCCATCCTCGCAGGTCAGTAAAAAATTGTGCTGGACAGGAAAGCCGTTGTTGACGATCTCTGAGCGCTTGTATGCGGTGCAGGAAAGCGTAAATTGGGGATGTTCTAAGGTAAAAGCTGTAACCATATCCGCCCATTGCGCGGAGGAAACACAGGCAATGGATACGTGCTGACTTTGGAACATTTGGCTTTTCCGAAGCTCTAGGGTGGCATAGTCTAATGTGTCCAATGCTTGATTGATATGGCGAAGAAAGAATTGACCTTGTACATTCAGGCGTAGTCTTCCCTTTATCCGTTCAAACAGCTGCACCCCAAGTTCGTCTTCCAGTCGGGAGATGGACATACTAACGGCCGGTGTGGTAACAAACAGTGCTTCTGCCGCTGCAGTCAGATTACCAAGCTCTGCAACCGTCTTAAAATATTTTAGCTGCTGTAATTCCATACACGACACCGCCTTTTTTTTACTATAGCACACCACCCTTGTTTTGTAAACTTTTTTAAAATCTACTTGCTTCTTATCTAACACGCGCTATTTCTTTTTGGGATGGAGAAGTGAGAAAAGCCGGGAAATTGTGTGCAAAATATTTTCGTGCTTGTGCCGAAAAGCACATGGTTCTAATATAGCGTACGCTAAAATTCGATTTATTCTCTCTCTTGTTTTAAAAGAATTTTCGCTATTTCGACAAAAACACTGCGTCCTATATTGACAGCAGCAGAGGGGTTTGTCTTGGTGGGGGGAGCAAAGATGCTTACGATAGCAGGGCCGGTTATCGTCTACGGCGTGTCTGCATCCGTATTGTATGGATTGATTTATTGGATAACAACATTAATCTAACACAAAAGGCTCGCCGTTTGGCGAGCCTGTAAGAATTCATGCGTTGATATGCAGGTGGTTGGCGTATGCGACTTCTTGCAACCATTTGTAGATAGGCTGAATCTGATATTTCTTGGGGAATTCAAACTTCTTGGAAGCAATAGAAACACCGCTACTGGCGCGGAAATAGGGGGAGGTTATGTATTCGATGTTCAGTTCGCTGTCATCCAGACCAAAGCCTGCAGTTTCGGCGGATACATTGATGATGGAATCCAGATAGATAGACGCAACACGCATTTTCTGTCCGGTAGCACCCTGCTTATCGAAATACAAAATGCGCTTATCACTAAAAATAACAACGTCTCGAATAAGGATAAAACCAGTCTTGATGGTTTCTCCGTCAATCAGATATGCGCCGTAGTCTTGCATCAGTTTCTCAGGGGAAACCTCGCTCATATTTCCAAGCATACCCTGCAGAACTGTACCGCCGAGTTTGTCCATAATACCCATGTTCTTTTGTTTCCTTTCTGTTTATAGTTTAGAATAAAAAGTGCGCAGCGGTTGCTGCGCACGAAAAATGCAGCTTAATCCTGCTGCGACACAGTTCACTTCCGTAAATAGGCAATGATGATAAAGTATACATTTTTACACAAAAAGTATGCCTATCTACGAAAATATTAAACTGTGTCGCAAGAATATTTTAGCATAGGACAATAGGTAATGCAAGCTGTTTGTAAAAATTAATGGGTCCTAACTTGACACAAGCAGCGGTGGTTGCAATATAATGATGTTTGTGGTATAATACAGGCACAAATCGATGAAGGATGGTGTGCTATGAAAACCTATACCATCGTTGCCGGCGTGAACGGTTGCGGAAAAAGCAGCCTCACCGGTGTTTTGAGAACGGAAATTGATAACCTTGGCAAGATCATAGATGTAGATAAGATCAAGGCTGCCTGTGGCGGCAATTTGCTGGAGGGCGGCAAAAAAGCTGTTGCGCTGATTGATGAATGCCTGGAAAAAGAAATTTGTTTCACCCAAGAAACGACCCTTTCCGGCAGAAAAACACTCGATACAATCAAGCGAGCAATCGCAAAGGATTATTATATTCGGTTGTACTATGTTGGACTTGACACGATAGAGGAGAGCCTGCTCCGCATTGAAAACCGCGTGAAAAAGGGCGGTCATAACATAAACACAGATACGGTTGCAAACCGGTTTGGCAAACGGTTTGAGGACTTGCTTACAGTGTTGCCCTACTGCAACGAAGCCATCTTTTATGATAATGACAACGGATTTGTTACCGTAGCGAAATACAAGAATGGCGAGCTGCAGACCATTGGACAAAATATTCCCAAATGGCTGACAGAACTCAAAGAAAAAGCAAACTAACAGGAAGCGTGTGCCAAAAAGAAATCGGCACACGCTTCTTGCGATTCTGACGAATAGTACTTGGTCCTAACTCGACACACAGTAGATCTTCCCGCCATTTGCGGTGCAGATCGTAATGAAATATGCACCCTGGGTGGAATAATCGTAACCCTCGATGCGGATTGGTTTGTGTTTAGGTTAACCGCTGGCAATACGCACCTGCTCTGCAATAAGTATGGTATGCCGTTTCGTCTCCATTAGATTTCAAGCAGCTCTTTTAAGGGATGCTCTCCGGCAAATATGCTTTCGGCGAGAGTAATAAAATTTTTTGTTATGGGACTGCTGTCATTGGTGGTAACAATGATAAAGTCCTGTTGTGTATTGGAACCGCCGAGAACAAACAGATCATAGCTGTCCACCGGCTGCATGGTGGCAATGCTGGCATCTGTTGTTAGCAAAGCACCGAAGCCGGCGCACATCAGGTTGTAGTTCAGCTGCAGCCGGGAAGCGTTGGAGGTTATGTATGGGGTAAGCTCATCCCTGCCAAAGAGAATTTTTCGTTTTTTCTGGGCGATGGTTTTGGGTGGAGCGTAGATAAACTCCAGGTCCCGAAATGCAGAAAGGTCGGTTACGACCTTGTCTTCGCCGTAGCTGCCATCCGTCAATTGGTCGTAGCTGAGCTTGTAGGGGAGCAGGGCGGACGGGACCATCTCCCGGGGTACTGCAACCACAAAGCGTTCCTCCAAAAGAACGGAGGTGCGGAATTCGTCGCCGGGCACCTTCTCACATGTGAAAATAATGTCAGCAGTCTCGTTGCGAAGCAATTCCGGCAGATTGCCGGTGTTTTCGATCAAAATATGGATGTCGATATTGGGGTGCAGTTTTTGAAACTGCTTCAGAATTTTTGGGATCACATAGAAGGAAAGGTGCGTGGAGGTGCCAATTCGGAGAGTACCTCTGCTGGCGTGGTGGATGTCATGGATCTTTTCTATGGAATCCCGTTCGATCTGCCGTACTTTCTCAATGGCTTCAATGTAGCATTTCCCCTCGGGGGTCAATGTCAGAGGGAGGGTCTTCCTGTTGAAGATCGAAAAGCCCAGCCGCGCTTCTTCCCGCTTAATGGCGCTGCTTAATGCGGGTTGGGAAATGTATAGCTCCTGCGCCGCCAGAGAGACACTTTTGTGCTGATAGACGGTGTAAATGTAATTGGAAATGCTGTTCAGCATATATAACACCAACCTTATATCCGGGGTTAAGTTATTTGTATTTGATTATAACATGTGGGTGGCATATAATCAAGATGATAAAATAGAAAGGGTGGGGAGTATGAAAAAAATAATTGAAAAAATTGAAGAACTAGATGAATTATATATCCAGGTATGGGAGGATGTTTGCAATATAGAAAGCCCTACGGCGTACAAAGCGGGCGTGGATGCGGTAGGGGACTATCTGCTGCGTCTGGCCCGGGAACGGGGTTGGGAAGTTCGGCTCTGTCCCCAGGAGGTGGCCGGAAATGCCTTTTCTGTTACTATTAACCCGGAGGTGGATGCGCCGGCAGTGGTGTTTTCCGGACATATCGATACGGTCTTTCCGGTGGGTATGTTTGGTACACCTGCGGTACGGAAGGATGATAAATTTATTTACGGCCCCGGTGTCATGGATTGTAAGGGTGGCGTGGTAGCCTCTTTCATGGCGCTGGATGCCCTGCGTCAGTGTGGCTTTAAGGATCGTCCGGTGAAGGTGATCGTCCAGTCCGACGAAGAGACCGGCAGCAAAACCAGCGGTAAAGCTACAGTTGCCTTTATGCTGGAGGAGGCAAAAGGCGCAGCGGCGTTTTTAAACTGCGAGGGTGCCCAGGGGGATACCGCAGTACTGTCCAGAAAGGGCATCCTTCGCTATCGGTTCAATATTCGCGGCAAGGCGATGCACTCTTCCAAATGTAATGAGGGGGCTAATGCCATCACGGAGGCAGCGTACAAAATTATTGAGCTGGAGAAAATAAAGGATGCTAAGGGTCTGACCTGCAACTGCGGCGTTATCGAAGGCGGTACTGTTGCCAATTCTGTGGCGGAAAGATGCAGCTTCACGGCGGATATCCGCTTTGCTGATGATGCCCAATTCCGGCAGGCGGAGGAGATTGTGTGCAAGGTGGCGGAAACCACGAGCGTGGAAGGCTGCACCTGTATTTTGGAGAAGATTAGCGATCGGCCAGCGATGCCTTGGCTCAGCCGGAATGAAGAACTATTGGAAAAGATCAACTGCGTCTATCGGGAAATCGGACTTCCGGTGCTGGCTGCCCGTTCCTGCCTCAGCGGCTCGGACGCAGCATATACCACCAACGCCGGGGTTCCTACGGTGGATTGCATGGGCGTGGATGGGGGAAAGATCCACTCTGTGGAGGAATTTGCCCGGCTGGATTCCCTTGCAGCATCTGCCAAGCGCCTTGCGGCTGTAGCCTACGGTCTTTGACAAGGAAGGTACGATTGGAAAACCGCACCATTGATAGCTCAATGGTGCGTTTTTTGCTTGAAAATTATGGCTGTGTGGTCTATAATGAAATGAAATAATTGGAAAGCGGGATCGATATGAACTGGTGGAAGCATTTCGTTACAATAACCCGGCATCGGTGGCTTGTCCGGGAGGGGTGTTTCAAGGTGGGTCTGTATTGGCAGGGCCTGACCCACGATCTGTCCAAGTACTCCCCAACGGAGTTTATGAGCGGTGTTCGCTATTTTCAAGGCGATCGCAGCCCCAATACTGCCGAGCGGGAGGATAAGGGCTACAGTGAGGCATGGATCCATCACAAGGGCCGTAACCGTCACCACTATGAATACTGGACGGACTTGAGTTTGAAAACCCACCGCTATGAATCCGTACCCATGCCCCGGAAGTATCTGGTAGAGATGGTGATGGACCGCAGAGCAGCCTGTCTGGTCTACCAGGGGCGGGCATATTTACCGGGCTCTGCGCTGGAATATTTGGAAAACAGCCGGGAGCGGCAGCTGATTCACCCGGATACCCTGCGGCAGCTCCGGTATATTTTGACGATGCTGAGAGATGATGGAGAGAAGGAAACTTTCCGTTATTTGCGGCAGGATGTGCTGAAGGGCAAGCCCTTCCCCTGGGAATGTGAATAATACCATAGCATCCCGGACAAACTATTCTTGTCCGGGGTAAAAATATCGTCAGAAATGGAAAAAAGTGCCTGACTCTTACTGCTTATTGGGTATAATAATACCCGTGCTTGACACACAGAGGATTAGTGTAACGGTAGCACACCGGACTCTGACTCCGTTTGCGGGGGTTCGAATCCCTCATCCTCTGCCATTAGATTCACCCTGGATTCTTCCGAATCCAGGGGTTTCTTTTTGCTTTTCTCCGCTTTTGAGGTTCGAAGTGTTCCGAATTTCAAAGGCGGATTTATATTTTCCCTTACGGTTTCCCTTATCAGCTCACGGATTTTATAAATGCTTCCATGCGGTTTGCACTGTCTTTTTTCATCTTTTCCGTCACGTGACCATAGGTATCCAGCGTAAAAGCAGCGGTTGCATGGCCTAAATTTTCCTGAACAGTCTTCACATCATCACCGGATTTCAGAGAAATAACGGCATAAGAGTGGCGAAGATCGTGAAAACGAACCATGGGCATTCCCGATTCTGTCACGATGATTTTGAATGCCCGGTATAGTGCCTGTGGCGTGACCCTGTTGCCGATCTCGTCCGTGAAGACCAGATCGTTCTCTCGGAATGCTTTGCCCCAGATTTTTCTGTTGGCATTTTGGCGTTGCTTTGTTTTCCAAAGCAGTTCCATCACATAGGGCGCGGCAGTAATCGTTCTCTCCTTGCCGTTCTTAGTGGGAACTAAGGAATACTTTTCGCTATCACCCCGGGTCTTGCCACGCAGGCTCTGCAGCTGTTTATCAATGAGGATCGTGCCATCGTCAAAGTTCACACACCCCCATTGCAGGCCGCAGACCTCGCCTTGCCGGATTCCGGTGAACAGGGCAACCAGAAACATACTCTCGTACTTGTGTCCTTTGATTGCTTTCAGGAAGTCTGCTATCTGATACTCATTCAGCGGCTTGACTTTCTTCTTGGTTGCCTTGGGGATGACGCAGGAATTCGAAGGGTTGGTACGAATGTAATTGTTGAGCATGGCCTGCTGCAACGCATGATGGAGAATTCCGTGGATGTTCTTGATGGTCTTGGCAGATAGTGCTTTCCGATTCTCCGAGGGTGAACGCAGACTGTTGTAGAACTCCTGAATGTCATGGGTGGTCAGAGAATCCAGACGGATAGCACCGATCCTCGGTTTGATGTGATTGCGGATGGTGGCTTCGTAGGATGTGACAGTGGAAGGCCTCACATTGACCAGATAATCCTGCTGCCAAATGTCCAGCCACTGTCCAACCGTCACCTTGCTCGGTGCGATATACGTGCCTGCATCCAGAGCGGCAGTCAGTTCTTTAAGTTTCTGTGCAACATCTTTCTGTGTCTTACCGCTGACAGATTTCTGAATCTGCTTTCCAGTGCCGGGATCAAAGCCAACGGTGTATCTGGCTTCCCAGTATTCGTATTCCTTGTCGCCTTTGAGGACGGTCTTCTTGCGGATGGTGCCCATCCCGGAAGCTGCTTTGTTGTTTTTCTTCTTTTTGCTTTGCGGCATAAATATTACTCCTTTCGTTGCCGCATAGCAGGTACGTTTATATTATACCATAAATGCGGCTTATCCGCAATGAAATTAGTTCTTTTTCAGGTAGTCAACTACTGCATTTATAGGGATGCGGTAACTTCGACCTGTGCGAACACTGTGGATCTGTCCGGAGCGCACTAAGGTATATGCCGTGTTGTGGCTGATTCGCAGGATATCCTCCAGGTCTTTCACAGAGAGGACCGGGGGATATTTTTGCAGTTTCTCTTGTAGGGTCATACTACATCCTCCTTGCCGTATGCAACAGCAAGAAGGTAGTCTCTGCGGCTTCATGAATTATTAATACGATTCTATCCGTCATAGATAGTTACCTCCTAAATGTTCTTACCTCCGTTTCTGCCGGAGGCAAACAGACTAAAATGTTTCATAATATTCTCCTTACGGGCGGTGACGGTGCCACCGCCCTTGTTTTAGTCCCTGGTTTCCTTATATATCAGTTCCTGACGGAACATAAGTTTCAATTTGAAAAACACCTTCATAAATATAAAATGCTGGGGGGTTACTTGGCTTTCTTGGTCTTTGCTTCTGCCAAGTAGATTCTCGTCACCTTTGTTCTGTGGTGCCCGAGATTTTCGCTAACGATTTTTTCTGCTTGCCTGGGCTTTACTTTCAATGCCTCTGCGTAGGTCTTCTGCGCGTAGCTGTGGCGAAGTCCGTGCCAGGAGATGGTGGCGTGTCTTTTCTTCTTATCGGCTTCTACGAGCTTGTCACGGTCCTTGACCATAAACTTCTCTCTGTTGTGGCTCATCCAGTTCTGCAGAGATTTGATCTCATGCTTCACACCGTGCTTTTCGCTGCCTGAGATCAGATAATCACCGGGCTGTAAGCCTATGACTTTTGCATGATCCAAATATCTGGCAACCAATGCTCTTTGCGACGGATTGAGCAGAATAGCGCGTCTTTGTCCGCCCTTGCCCTTGGGAACGACAAGCTGACCTGTTTTTAGTGCCGCCATCAGATATTCAACCTTTGTGACACACATTTCTTCCAATCTCAGTCCAAAAGCATCAATGAAGTCGATGGCAGTCACCACATCGTTACGTCCCATTCTTTCCGCAATCGCTTTTGCCTTTTCCTTTTCTTCGGGAAGCCATGCGCGATTCTCGGAGCCAGCTTCTCTCTTAGGCAGATCCATGCGTTTGTTGAGGGATACTTCGTTTTTGCTTCCGGACAGCCTGATGAAAAAGCGGATGCCGGACAGATCTGATTGGATCGTGTTGGGCGAGTAACCGGATTCCTTCAGATACTTAACATAGGTTCGGAAATGCCGATCTTCCACATTCCTGAATTTTTCAAGACGATAATTGTCAGATAGGAACCTACAGAATCTCTTGGTGGCTTCATAATTCCGCTTTCTTGAAGCATGGCTCTTCTCGTTACAGTGCTTGTAAATGGACGTAACCTGCTGGCACAGGTTCTTGTAGAGTCCCGGATTCCTCACCTCAGGCGGTGGCAGATTCTCCGGAATTGTAGTGTTTGCACCGGGTGGTGCGTAGACCCTTACCGGGTCAGTGCGCTTATATCTCATAAGCGTACCTCCTTTGTGTTTTTTATTTTATTTTCACACAGCTCAAGCCAGGGTCAAGTGCTGCGAAAAATCTGTGTACGAAATTAGAGTTTTAAGGGAATTTTCGTCACGAGAATATGGGAGTCATCTCCTGACGAAAACAGTTTTGTGTACGAAAATTTTTCTCGCCGTCATTTCGAAACGACAGTCATTTATCATATCGAAAAGAACACAGAACTACATTGCTCATTTTGAAAGGATAGTCATTTGTCATTTCGAAGTGATAGTACATATATCATTTCAAAAGGATTGAGGGTGCTGTCGCTTATTTCGAAAAGAAAGTCGTATACCATTTCAAAGAGAGCATCATTTCAAAATTACTCATTTCGAAGGGATAATCATTTATCATTTCAAAAAGATTGTCCGCAGGACATAATTCACCCACTGTCAAAAGGGGTAGGTTTACTCTCGTTTCTTACTGATTCTATTTTGACGCGGGGAATTATGCCCTGCTAATCACGGCTCTCCGACCTCGTCTCCGAGCCGTTTCTATCTGACTGCCGTCCGATAGAAACGGCTCGGCTCTCGAAAAGAGAGTCATAGATCATTTCGAAGTGACAGTCATTTATCATTTCAAAAGGACAGTTCTGGCACCTGCTATCAGAAATCTGTGCTTATCTTATTCGGCTTCCTGCAGCTTGTCATTCACGAATGCGAATGACAACTTGCAGAGAGCCGAATGGCTGTATCACGCAGGTGCAAATCCTCATTTCGAAACGATAGTCATAAATCATTTTGAAGAGATAGTCATTTGTCATATCGAAAAGAGAGTTTTGGGTGGCGATATTCGATTGGGAACAGAGGTTAGTACTTGGCTTCATCGGAAATTTTGAAAAGACCATCATCTCCGACTAACCGAGCGTATC
>JAZOMH010000020.1:0-2627 GCA_045653785.1 Faecousia sp.
GGACAATCCCCCAGTCAGCCTGTTCGGCTGACAGCATTTGCAGAGGTATGCTTGCCACCGGCAAGCATTTGTATCTCTGATTCGCTGCGCGGAGCACCACCCTTTACACAAGGGGGCCTTTGGATGGTGCGCCTACCCAACAGCACCGTCAAATCGGAATTTGTGGGGCGAGTGATTACAAAACAGATACGACTGCTCGACGGAATTCGGGTTTACATAAACTGAAAAACAGGCGGTTTTTGTCACCGGTGACGATGCCCAGTTATCCACATTATCCACAGGGTTATCCACAGAAAAAACGGGAAATCCCCCTGCGAAACTGTGTGTCGCAGGGGGATTGTTAAAATCTAAGGGGTTTTTAACAACTTTAAAAAATAACGAAAATGGTTTACAGAACACCGCTTAAAAATACACCTTGGCAGCAAAAACACGGGTGTGTTTTCCGGGGACATCCGTGTGCGTCCGGAGGCCTTCCACCTGCACACAGCCCTCCCCGTCTGCCTGCCAATGCAGGGTCAGCTCCTGCCCCTCCAGGGCTTCGGCAAGGTAGCAGATAAGGATTTGGCTAGGGTGTTTTTCTACCGGAAGATCACCCCGGAGCAGGTCGTCGATCCAGTCTAAGTACCGGCTGTTGGTCATGTGTCCGTTCCGGTCCAGGTCGGCAGCGCTGACCCGGCGTGTGGTGGCGTTCTCCAAGGGCAGCGGCACGATAGAGCCGGGGACTTCCAATTCGTCCCCCCGGACAAGCCCTTCCAAAGCAATGCCGCTTTTCCCCGGCAGGATCATGGCGCGGGAGTTGGTATCCATCAGCACCCAAAGGCTGACGGTCCGGAAAACCACATTCCCCTTGCTGTCCCGTGCTTCGCATGCCCTGGGGTAGGAGGAACGGGTGGTGGGCATGGGCCAGGTCTGCACCGTGAGCAATTCCCCGGCGGCAGGCTGGCGTAAAACTTCCATCCGGTGGCGCAGTACCGCCCAGAAAAGGTTCCGCTTGGACAGGGTTTCCCAGTCCAGGCCCAGCAGCTTACAGTGGCTGCCGGCGGCGCTTTGTACCAAGACCAGCAGAGACGAAGGCTTCAGATGACCCCGACTGTCCAGGTGCGTTTCGGAAACGGTATAATTTTGGGTAAAAATCTGTTCCATATCAGGGCGCTCCCAAGGTGAGTGTCTGTGTGAACTGCTGGCCGTCCCGGTAAAGCAGGAGGCTGACGGATTCCCCCGGGTTGTGTAAACGGAGCAAGGTGTTCAGATTGTCTGCGCCCATTACCCGCACGCCGTCCAGCGCCAGAAGGATGTCTCCCGGTTGGATACCCGTGGCCGCAGCATCGCTGCCACAGGCCACATAGGTGATATACAGCCCCTGGGGAATGCGGTAATACAGTCGGTAGAAAGAGGAAACATCCTGTCCGGACAGGCCCAGGGCAGGCCATTGGGTCGCGCCCTCAAATGCCACCGAAGACCGGGCGGTATCCTCCTGGGAGAAGCGGAAAGAAGCGGCCTCCGGCTGTTTCTCCTCCTGGAGCTGACGGAACAGGCGGATATTCATAAGGCCCAGGGCGCTGACAATGCCTCCCAGGAAGATCACTGCCGCCAGAAGCACTGCGATGACGCCCCGATAATTTTTCGGGGGGCAGGTGCTGCCGGTCTGGTATGTGTTTTGCTCCCAGGGCTCCTGTTCCGGCATCCGGGGCGTAGGGTTGTTGTCGTTCATAAAAACCTCGCAATTATGATGGGAAATTGAGAATTGACAATGTATGTGTCGCCTTCAATGACGGTTTTAATTTACCAAGGGAAGGGTGAAGGTGAATTGGGTTTTGCCGTTGGCGCTGGAAACGGAGATATTCTCTCCGTGGCTGCAAACCAGGGTCTTTACGATGTACAGACCCAGACCCCAGCCCTCCCGATTCTGGCTGCGGCTTTTGTCCAGCTTGTGGAAGCGATCAAAAAGCAGCGGCAGTTCCTCCGGGGGAATCATGGGGCCGTTATTATAGACGGTGACGAAGATTTTTCTGGAATCCGGTACGATTTGCAGACCCAGCTGACCGCCTTCGGGACAGAACTTGACACTGTTATCCAAAAGATTGTAAAGAATCTGGGTCACATAGTCCCGGCAGGCAAAGGTTCGCACCGGCAGCTCCGGCATCTCCACCTGCACATCCAGCCCTTTGGCGTTGGTGACTTTTTCAAAGGTGGTCAGCACCAAGCCGGCGCATTCGGTCAAATCGAAAACGGTCTTTTTTTCCTCCGGGATCTGCCCTTGCTCCTGCAGCTGGGAGATATCCAGCATACTGCGCACCAATCGGCTAAGCCGCTTGGTCTCATCGGAGACGATCTGCAGATAATGGGTTTGCTGCTCCGGTGGAATGGTACCGTCCAGAATGCCGTCCACATATCCGCCGATGGTGGTCATGGGCGTTTTTAGTTCATGGGACACATTGGCAACAAATTCTTTTCGCTGATATTCGCTCTGCTCCAGAGATCGGGCCATGTTATTAAAGGCAAGAGCCAGATCCAGGATCTCCTGGGGGGCAGCATCCGGTACGGAGGCACGAGCCTTCAGGTCACCGTGACCGAAAGCGGTGGCCGTTCTTGCCATGTCACGCAGGGGCAGGCTGCTCTTGCGGGTG
>JAZOMH010000021.1:0-69991 GCA_045653785.1 Faecousia sp.
ATGGTGATATTTAACCAATCTATCGATATCCCAAAGATACCGGTATAGGTATAATAAAGCACAGGAACAAGCGTCAACCCAAGCAAGATTCCTACAAGTTTAACGTACCAGAACTGCTTATGATTCTTACCCCAAAATCGAAATTCGATCAGCGCAAATAGAAACATAGGATAATAAATTATTTTCATGTGTTCCCAGATTGATTTATTCACCGCTGAAAACAGAGCGGCTATCATGCGCTGACTGCTCAAGTGGAACTGGAAATGAAGAAAAGTTCCGAATATGGAGGTGGACAGAAAACCTGCGACTTGCCAATAGGAGATGGTTTGTTTCATATGGGATTCATGAGATGTTTCGGTATATTCAGCGGCGCACAGGGGAAATGACAAGGACGCTTTGGTAGGGTTAGGACATTGACTTTATGGGGATACTGCATTTGGTGATATGATGAAGAAGTATTTCCATGGTGAAAACAAATCCGGACCGTATTTTGAGGGCTGGTATTTCAAGTGTCAGACCCGGGACGGATATTCCCTTGCGCTGATCCCTGCTATTCACATCCGCAAGGACGGGCAAAAAAGTGCATCTATGCAGATGATCACGGAGGATCAGACTTGGTGGCTGGTATATCCGGTTTCCTCGTTTGCTGCTTCCGGTAATTCGCTTCACATCAAAATAGGCGGGAATTGTTTTTCTGAAGATGGCTTGCTGCTGGATGTGGAGCAGGAAGGATTATCCCTGCATGGCAAGGTGCACTTTGGCCCGTTTGGGCCGCTGAAGTCGGATATTATGGGTCCATTCCGGTGGTTTGCCAACATGGAATGTGCCCACAGCGTTATCAGCATGGGGCATACGCTGCATGGCCGGTTGGAGCTGAACGGTCATGTTTTGGATTTCAGCGGAGGAACAGGGTATATTGAAGCAGATCGTGGCAGTTCCTTTCCAACAACCTACCTCTGGACACAGTGCATGTGGGAGGGATGCAGCCTGATGCTGTCTATCGCAACGATTCCGTTGGGCAAGTTTCGCTTTACGGGGTGCATCTGTGCCATTATGCTGGGTGGGCAGGAGCATCGCCTTGCCACCTACTGTGGAGCGAAAATTCATCAATGGGCAGCCCAAGGAGCGGTGGTAAAACAGGGGAGATATCGGTTAGAGGTACAGCTTCTGGAGCAAAAGGCACAGCCGCTCCGTGCGCCGTCCCATGGCCACATGAACAGGATCATACACGAAAGCCTGTGCGCGAAAGTACGGTATCGATTTTGGCGGGACAGAGAGCTTTTGCTTGACCACACAGCTAATCATGCCGGTTATGAGTATGCGGAAACGGCCACCGCTCCCTGAGGACGGTGGCCGAATTTATTGTGGACTGCTGTTTTTATATACTACAAATTTTAGGTTCCGGTCGCATACCGCCAGAAAAACCTCCTCCGGGGAGTGGATGTGGTTTTGCTTCAGATGCTTGTGAAGCCATTGGCTATCCAGCCCCATACGTTTTAGATTATTCTCCAGAATACGCCCATCCATGATTAGCTCCGTGAACAGAAGCTCCTGCTCTGGGGCCAAATTCATATCACTTGGTGTAGCCGGGCGTTTGTCTGTAACCGGTAGGATCGTCAGCCTGCCGGTGTATTCATAGACGGCAGTTTGGATGCCGGTCAGGTCGAAGTAGCCCTGCTGCCTGCACATGACCATGAATTCGCTCAAATCCAGCTTTGCTTTTTTGAAATTCTCCCGGTAGAGCTTTCCGTGGTCCATCAAAATGGTAGGAGTTCCGTTCAGGTATTTCTGCATTCTTGGGAAATTATTGGCCAGTACGCCTAAAAGTCATGCCGCGCCGCCATAGATCACCATAGCAGTTAAGGGCTTCCAGGGATCTTCCAATTCGGTGGCCATCTCGGCTGCAATAGAGCCGATGGTAATGCCTGTGATATAGTCAAAGAAGTCCAATTGGGCGATCTGCTTATGCCCAATAAATTTAGCGATGATAAACAGCGCGCCAAAGGAACACAGTGCGGTGACGCACAAAGATGGAAAATCCATAGTCTACTTCCTTTCCTGGGGATCGGTTTCATAGAACCGGGCGTATTTTGTTCCCGGAATCAGGGTAATATTCCTGGCTCGCGCCAGCTCCGAAGCCGTTACAAAGCGAAATCCCTGTTCCTGCAGCTCGTCCACGATTTTAAGCGCTGCTTCCACAGAACTGTCAGACATATCATGCAGGAGGATCACATCCCCATCCCGGACGTGGCTGATGACTTTGTTCCTAATTGCTTTTGCGTCGTCAATGGCCCAGTCCTTTGGATCAACCGACCAGTGCAGGATGGATAAGCCAAATTCCTCGGCCACTGTTTGAATACATTCACTGCACAATCCACCGGGAGGACGAAGGAAAGATACTTCACAGCCGTCCGGGAGCAGTGCCATGGCCTTTCTGATTTCCTGCGCGGCATCCCGCTGGCACATATCCCGCATGGGTTTATGACTGTAGCCGTGCAGTCCGATTTCGTGTCCTTCCTGAAATATCCGCTGTGTTAAATTGGGGTATTGCTCCATCCTGTAGCCGCAGAGCAAAAAAGTAGCTCTGGTATCACGTTCTTCCAGCCCCTCCAGAAGTTTTTGCGTAAATCTCCCAGATGGGCCGTCGTCAAAGGTCAGGGCGACCAGCTTTTCATTTTCTGCTGCCCGAACCGGAGCACAAAGCAAACAGCAGCATAAAATCAACACAGCAAACCGTTTCAACATAGCCACATCCTCATAAAGAATTAACTGGGCTTACTTTTCCGCAAAATCCATATGTGATACAAGGTAAATTTTCTGATAGCAGTATTTTTATGATTATTTGATGCAAGCTAAGTTCGGTTAGAAGGAGGTATTATATGAAGATTCGTTTATTTAGTCTTTTACTGGTGGCGGTTTTGGCTGTTCCTGCATTATCCGGCTGTCAGGCCGCCAGGTCAGCGGGCAGAGCAGTGGAACGCGGTGTGGAATCTGCCGGAAATGCAGTGAAGCAGGCAATAGACCCGACCACAGCAACCGCGTCTGGGAAGCATTCAAATCCTGCACTTACTATGGAAGAAGCGCAAAATATTGCTCTCAAACACGCTGGTTTTTCTGCTGACCAAGTGACGGCATTGCACACGGAATATGAGATCGAGCATGGAGTACCTCAGTACGATGTGGAATTCCACCATGGGGCTTGGGAGTATGATTATGAGATCCATGCGGATACCGGGGAGATTTTATCCTATAGCAAAGATGATTAAACCATACGAAGGAGGATGGAGCAGCTGCTTCATCCTCTTTTTCAATAAGCCTTCTAATTCTTTTAAATACTTGTTTTGCCTCGGCTGAAACAATATCTCATAAGCTAATTGAGACGGACAGTATTGTTTGGCAGATGTTTAAATGGTTACTTCGTCTTATTAGCTGCCAGCTCTCAGTATTATATCCTGCCATCTGGCGGTATCAGATAATTTGACAAGCCTGACAGTTGAATAAAGAGAAACGCTTAGCGAACAGCACCAAAACTTTGGAGGTAGTTTTTACGGAAAATATCGGCATATTTGCGTAGGGGAAATGTACAGATCTTTGTGTTTTCCATTGCGGTTTAATTGGGTACAATATAAGTATCCAATCAAGGAGGAAGCTTTATGAAACTGTCAACGGAACAAATCGAGGAATTTGCAAATTATCTTTGCCGGGAAGAAAAGAGCTGTGCGACACAGGAAAAGTACCTGCGGGATGTTCAGGTGTTTTGTGTATATGCAGACGGCAACGAAATAACCAAAGAGCTGGTGGTAGCGTGGAAAAAGCAACTGGTGGAAAGCGGTTATGCTGTCCGTTCCGTTAACTCCATGCTGGCCAGTGTGAATAGCCTGCTGGACTTTCTGAATTTATCCAAATGCAAGGTAAAGCATATTCGTACCCAACGGCAAACCTACTGCACAGAGGATAAGGAACTGACTAAGGCAGAATATTTGCGGCTATTGGATGCATCTAGAAAAAATGAGCAGTTGAATCTTGTGATCCAGGCAATCTGCGGTACTGGTATCCGGGTTTCGGAGCTAAAATACTTTACTGTGGAAGCTGTCCGCAGAGGCGAGATTACAGTTCAGTGCAAAAGCAAAACCCGGACGATCCTCGTTCCGGGTAAGTTGAAAAATATTCTGCTGAACTACTCCAAGCAACACGGCATTACCGCAGGATCAATCTTTATCACACGAACTGGTAAACCACTGAACCGTAGTAATATCTGGTCTGCTATGAAGAAGCTGTGTGAGACTGCCGGGGTGAAACCGGGCAAGGTGTTCCCGCACAATCTTCGGAAGCTGTTTGCCCGCACTTTCTACGGCATCGAAAAAGATATTGCTAAGCTTGCGGATATCCTGGGTCACAGCTCTATCGACACAACTCGCATTTATATCATGACCACTAGCACCGAACACCGTCGTAAAATTGAACGTCTTGGCCTTGTGGTTTAGAAAAAAAGAATTACCACATAATTCGCATTATGTGGTAATTCACATCCGATTGTTAAGGATTATGCTATATTTACAAAACTACTTTCATGCATTTAATGCAATTTAACGCAGCACAAATAACGCCCTCTGTCCAAAATTAAAATTTGGATTTGATGAGGGCGCTTTTGTGCTGTTATTTAACATCATTGCACAAAAAAACTGTTGCGCCTAGGTCTAATTTTTACAATCCGGAAGTTGACACCGCCGAAGATAATATGTATAATATTTTAAGCATTTATATGCGCAGAGTCATCTTACCACATAATGCGAATTATGTTGTCAAGGAAGATAGGCGTGGTATAAACGCCGCCTGCTCTCAAATACGCAATGAGAGAGTTGTAGACTGAATCGCTGCTTCATAGAATAGAATCCAACCAATACATGCGTCCTTTGCACTGACCGGGACAGGGGAGTGTTGGGAACATCTTAATATGCGCCTGCGCCTTAGAGCCTGTGCCATGTATCGCTTTATGCGATAGTGGTACAGGTTTTTTTTATTTGACATTTTTAATGAAGGATGATTGAAGAACGGGGTGAAAATAGTTGCAAGATCAGCAGAAAAAAGAGGAAAATAAATCAAATCAGAGACGCTTTCTTTGTCCGGTATGTGGCAAGCATACAGTGCTGTGGCTGCTTCCCACGACAGAGGTCAGGGATTTACCCATTAAATGCAAACGCTGCGGTAAAGAAAGTGTTGTGAGCATCTCGTCTGTGCCTGTGCCTTAGCGCCTGTGCCACAGATCGCTCTGGGCGATCACCGGTATGGGATTTTGCTTAGCAGGATGATGGCGCGGAAGAAATGTTTCCGGCGGCATAGTGAGAATCATACTGCACCAGCGTATACAGCAGATAAAGCGAAAGCCCATGAAAAAATATTGTCTCAATTATTGTTTGTCCTTTCGTTTCAGTCTGCCTTGTTACCAGGCAAACGCTTCGCGTTTGCAATATTTTTTGCGGAAGCATGTAATGAACATTACGCGCAAGGAAAGGAGTAAGCAGGATATGAAACAGGACGAATTTCGTCACAGGCTCATAGACGGCACGATCCGGGTCATAGCCAGAGAAGGACTGGACAAAGCCAGCGCTAAGCAGATTGAGGTAGAGACGGGCATCAATGTGGTGTACATCTATCGCTGCTTTAAGGATAAGGAGGATATGTTCGCCAAGGTATTTGATGCATTGGATGAAGAACTCTTTGCCAAATCGATGCAGCATGTTGAAGTGATGTATGTACCGGGAATGGAGTTTGTGCTGCGTTGCCGCGGCTACTTTTCTGCCGTATGGACATTCCTTTTGGGCAACCGTGAAAAGTGCCTTACATATATTCGATATTTCTATTCTCCTTATTTTACCAAGCATTCCGCGGAGGATCACCAGAAGCGCTTCGCGCCCCTTGTTGCAAAATTCCGGAATGCGTTTAGGGACGAAGCCGATGTATGGATGATCCTTAACCACATTTTGAATGTAATGCTGGATTTTGCAATAAAGGTGCATAACGGACATATGCCTAAGAACGATGATTACGCGGAACATGTATTCCGTGTTATCTATGCATCTGTAAAGCAATATTTTAGGGAAAATGAGGGGAGTGAATTGCTGGTATGAAAAAAGTGCTGAATGTAATTAAAGCGGTATCCCTATGGCTGGTTGTGTTGGTGGCGGTATCGATGATGGTGTTCACCGTCGTTTCCGTAAACACCTTTGACCGGAATGATCGGGATATCTTCGGATTCCGTTGTTACATAGTATTGTCTGATTCTATGAGTGCAACGGACTTTGACGCAGGAGATTTGGTACTTGTGAAGGAGGTTGACCCCACTACCTTGCAGGAGGGCGACATCATTGCCTATCAGTCCCAGAACTCCGAGAACTATGGTGCAACTGTGACCCATAAGATTCGCGCCAAGACCACCGATGAAAAGGGGAATCCCGGCTTTATCACCTACGGTACTACTACCGGTGCAAATGATGAATCGGTGGTTACCTATCCTTTCATCTTAGGTAAGTATCAAATGGCATTGCCAAAGGTAGGCACCTTTTTTCAGTTCATGAAAACGCCCCAGGGATATATTGTTTGTATTTTGATTCCGTTCCTGCTGCTGATCCTTTATCAAGGCTTGAACTGCGTGAAGATATTTAGGCTGTATAAGGCTGAGCAGATGGCGCAACTGCAGGCGGAGAAGGATACGCTGGAGGCACAGAGAAAGCAGTCCGAGGACATGATAGCACAGCTTTTGGCAATGCAGCAGCAAATGGCACAGCAGAATCAAAGCACTGCACCACCTGCCGAAGAGGATACCGCACAGAAGGATATGGCGGCTATGATGGCAGAGCTGCAGGCCTTGCGGGTGCAGGTAGCAGCACAGAACCAACCGGAGTCCGGGGTGCAGCCCAAGGCTGCGCAAGCAGAGCAACAACCAAAATTTGACGACATTATGAGGGAATTCGGGCAGGCCGAGGAGAAGGAAGTATGAAAAAGCAAGGCAAATATGAAAAGCGGACGGAAGACGTTAAAGTAAAGCAATGTGGGGTAAAAAGTGTGCTGCTGCACACCTATCTGACCAGCTTGCTGGGCCTGATCCTCTGTGTGACTATGTTCTTCGGAACCACCTATGCTTGGTTTACCAGCGAGGTCAACAACGCTGGTAACGAAATTTTTGTTGGTATTCTGGATGTTGAATTGATGAAACAGCTCCCAGACGGTAATTGGGCTTCCTTGTCAGAGAGGGAAAACAATGTTAATAAGACAAATCTCTTTGACAGGAATATCCGTTGGGAACCCGGTTACACATCCCTGGAAACAATAAAGGTGACAAACAAGGGTGATTTGGCCTTTAACTATATATTGACCTTTACGGACGGAAAGATTACGGACAAAATGAGCCAAACTCTGCAGGAAGAAGAATGGAGAGCAGTAGCAGAGCGGTTTGATGTTTGGATATTTGACCATCGTGCCAACGGTAATACTGCCCCTACCGCTGTTTCTTATGCTGAAATTACCAGTGAAGTTAGTGGTTGGGAGTCCGTTGGCTCCTTGGCAGATGTGCTTTCAGGCAAAACCGTCTTGGGGGGCACGATGGTAACAGTGCGGGAGAGGGACCAGGAAGAAGCAGCCGTTAACCAGGGGACCACCGATGGTATGGCAACGGAAGATACATATACTATTGCCCTGCATATGAGAGAGGATGCGGATGCATCTGTCATGGGCCACAAAATCAGCTTGAATGTGAATCTAATTGCCTACCAAATCAGCAAAGAGCAGGATGGATTCGGCAATAAATATGACCAAATGGTTGCTACCGCAGACGAACTGAAGGGAGCATTCCAAAACGGCGGAACGATTGCCCTCGCTGCTGATATTAACATGGATGATACCTATGTTACGATCCCCAGTGATGTTACAGCTATTTTGGATCTGAACGGACATAAGATCACCGGTAAAGTCGATAAAGCTGTTTCTCTGATTACCAATGCAGGCAACCTGACCATTCGGGGAGAGGGGGAAATTGCCGTTGTTTTTGGTGGTCCTGCTGATAACAGCAAAGCTGTCAACACAATTACTAACAGAGGCACACTGACTGTAAGCAGCGGTGTTATTAGCAACACTGGAGCGGGCGATCAGATCGGTTATGGTATCGATAACTATAATGGTGCTGTTTTGACCGTTAACGGCGGTGAAATCACTGCATCCGGCAGCAGTTCTTATGACGGTATCCGTCTGTTTTGCGGCAGTAATGAGACCCTTGTGACTGTCAATGGGGGCAAGATCTCCAGCATATGGGCGCAGAATCCTTCCGCTGATAAGGCCGCAGAGGTAAAGGGCAAAGTAATCGTCAATGGCGGTAATATTACGACGGTATATTACGAGAACTATACAATTGTTAAAGTTGCCGACGGCGTTACCACCACAGTGAGGCCATATGGTGCAGGTATGGAACACGCTGCAAGTGAGAATAAAGACGGCTACACCGTATATGCCTTCGTTTCGGAATAGATCAACATTGCGAATAAAAGACTGTTGCATTCCAGTAACGGTCAAATGAAAGAAAGTAGGGTTTGCCTATGCAGATTCCTAAAAAAGTAAGAAAGCTATGGGACACGGTTACCACAGTACTGGTCGTTTTTGTGGCGGTTTTTGCCGTCTTCCTCATGGGTTCCCGGCTGGTAGGTCTGCAGGTGTTCCATGTGATTTCCCCCAGTATGGAGCCGACCTACAGTGTAGGTGATTTAATCTATGTGAAAACCGTAGATCCGGACAGCGTGAAGGTAGGAGATCCCATTGCTTTCGTTCTGAATGAAGATCTGGTTGTAGCTACCCATCGAGTGGTGGCAGTTGACAGTGAAAATCGCCAGTTTACCACCAAAGGCGATTCCAACAAAACGGAAGATGCCACGCCGGTGCATTTCAATAATCTGATCGGTGTGCCGGTGTTCGCGATTCCTTTGCTGGGCTATGTTTCTGCATATATCCAGAGCCCTCCGGGGGTGTATGTTGCCATTGCGCTGGGCATGGCGCTGCTGACGGCGGTATTCCTGCCGGATCTGATTACCAAAAAGGATAAGAAAAAAGAAGTGCAGGAGGAAGCAAAATGAAGAAGAAAGTATTGACGATTGCCCTTGCCGTAGCGCTGATTGCCATTTTGGTCAGCGGTTCTCTTGCCTACTTTACTGCTGAGGATAAGGTAGACAACACCTTTACCATCGGCTCCGTGCTTGTTGAAATTTTTGAGAATAACACGGCAACTGCCAGTGATACGCTGGAGTTCAAGAAGCCCCTGACTCCTATTGTAAACACCGGAAATCCCGGTGCAGATGAAGGCTACATCCATAAGGCTGTTAAGGTGCAGTGCACCGGCCAGAACCCCGCCTATATCCGTATACATATCGCAGTACCCAAGGCGTTGGTAGGCTATTTGATTCTGGATGTGGATACCGCCAGCGGCTGGGAGCAGGTGGCTGCTTCCGAAGCAACCAAGGATGGTGTTACATACACGGTTTATACCTATGACTACACTCATAAGGTTGATCCCAATGCGTTTACCACGGATGTGCTGAAGGGCGTTTACCTGGCAGACAGTGTGGATATTAAGGATAATCCCGATACCCCCTCTGCTGATTTAGAGTTCTGTAGGCCAAACGGTGACGGCACCTATACATTCTCCGGCTATGTGTCCCATAACAAGGTGACGGGTGGTTACAACTGCACTATCGTTGATGTTCTGGTATTCTCCCAAGCGATCCAGGCCCAGAGCTTCGAGAAGGGGGCAACCAACGCTTTGGACACTGGCTTTGGTCAGGGCAAAAACCCCTGGCAGTAATCCGTTTTCACAATCGTGGGCGGGCGCGCTGCCCATGATTTTGAAATATAAATTTACCAAGAAAGGAGGAAAATGAAATGAGCAAGAAAAAGTTACTCTCTTTATCTATGGTGGTTATTATAATTGCGATCCTGTCCTTCAGCACATTGGCATGGTTCAATGACAGTGATAGTGTAACAAACAACTTCGCTATTGCCGGCGGTGAAAACCAAAAGCCTGACGAGATTTTCTCTATCGATGTTATGGAATATGTTGTGGACGAAACCGGGAAGGGTGCCACCATCGGCTACGATCAGGATCCCAACTATACAGATACATTTACATACGAGAACATAGCCCCGGGTGAAGTGCTGCGCAAGCAGCCCCAGACCCGCAACACCGGCTCTTATGAGCAGTGGCTGCGCATGAAGGTCACCTTCGATAACGCTGAGTATTGGATTGCGCTTATGCAGAAGTACGGCTACACAGATCTGACAGATCTGCTGTATATGCGCGATCAGACCACTAAGCTGGTGGATGCAACAAACTGGAGCTTTGCTTCCAATGAAACCAACGTGGAAAACGACCGGGTTACCTATGTTTTCTATTACAACACGAAACTCCAGCCTATTGAAAATAACAATGCGGGTGCAGCGGAAAGCAACGCCATCTTCTTTAGCTATGTGAAGATTCCCTGTGAGTTTACTCAAAGTGATATGGCTCCGCTTACCAACGGTGACTTCCAGCTGACTGTCACCGGCGAGGCGATTCAGGTAAAGAACATCCGTGCAACGACCGCACAGGAGGCTTTTGCGGTTGTAGAAGCTACCCACACCATCGGCTAAGCCCAGAATAATGATGCAATCAGCAGCAGGCTGATTACATAACGAAAATCTTTTAGGAGGAAACGAAATGAAACGCAAAAATACAACTCGCAGTGCGTTATTCACCAGTGTCATTTCTTTGCTGCTGTGTGTTTCTATGCTTGTGGGTACCACCTTCGCTTGGTTTACAGACGAAGTCAAGTCCGGAATCAACACCATTGCCGCCGGCAATCTGGATGTGGAGCTGTATTACAGCAAGACAAAGGATTTTGCTGATGAGAAGAAGGTTGACACCCAGACTGTGCTGTTCACTGATAAGGACGGTAACGAGATCCAGTGTTGGGAGCCCGGCGTGGTTGCCTACACCAACCTGCAGGTTAAGAACGCTGGTACTTTGGCTCTGAAGTATCAGATGAAGATCAATGCAGAAAATAACAACTATATTGAGTATGAAGACGGTACGCGCTACACGCTTGCAGACGCATTGAAGGTTGCCGTCGTTGATGGCGGCTTCACCGGTAATCGTGCGGCTGCACAAGAACTGGCTTACACTGAGACGCTGGAATCCTTTATTCTGGGAGGCGAACTCAGCAAGGGCCAGACCAGCAGAACTTACGGTATTGTGATTTACTGGGAACCCGGCGACAACGATACTGACAATCTGTTCAACATGAATAACGGAAAGACTTCCAGTGATGGTGAGCCCCTGTCCATCGATCTGGGCATCAATCTGTTTGCAACACAGCTGGAGCATGAGTTCGATTCCTTCGGCAATGATTATGATGCCGAAGCCGGTGACGAACAGGCCGATCCTTGGGAAGAACCTACTACACTGGACTGGTATTTTGAGAATCCTAACGCTTCAGCATTTGAAATCCGCACTGCCGGTGACCTGGCCGGCCTGGCAGCTCTGGTTAACGGTACCGCTACCTCTCCTGTGACTACCCTTGCAGGTGAGGCTGCCGCATCTACTGTCCAGGAAAGCTTCAAGGGTAAGACTATTACTCTGACCGGAGATATTGACCTTGGTGGTCACACTTGGACTCCTATCGGCAACTCTAAATACAGCTTCAAGGGTATCTTTGACGGTAATGGCAAGACTGTTAAGTATCTGCGTATTACCGGCAATGGCAGCAATGTGGGCCTGTTTGGCTACACTACTGAAGGCGAAATTAAGAATTTGACCATCCACAATGCATATGTTTCCGGTCGCTTAAATGTTGGTGTTGTGGCAGGTACTCCCTACACCTCCAAGTACACCAACATCAAGGTTACCGGTCATGTGGAAGTCAACGGCATGGCATACGTTGGCGGTGTTGGCGGTAAGAACGCTTACGCAAGCTGGGACAATATTACCGTTGCTGTTGATGAGACTTCTTATGTTAAGGCCAACTCCGTTGAAAACGGTACTGCTTACCGTACATATGTGGGCGGTGTGATTGGCTTCATGGGTGAGGGTGGCCACAAGATTTCTAATGTGACCTCCAATATCGATGTCATCGGATCCACCTGCGATGTGGGCGGCATCGTTGGTATTGCGCATTACGGCAACACCTTTGAGAACACCGTCTGCACCGGCGATGTGACTATCACCAATGCTACCGAGTCCGGTGAGGCTGAAGAAATGGGCGGCATCGCAGGCGTGTGGCACAACGGCGGCTCCAATGTTATCTTCACTAACTGCACCTATACCGGCAAGCTGACTGCAAACTTCACCGAAGGTGTGGACCTCTCCGACAACACCATCGCAGGCAACCCTTACGGCACCGGCACCGGCAAGTTGATCATCGATGGTGTGACCACCTGTGTGGTTTCTGATGCTACCGTTCTGAAGGATGCACTGAGTAATGCTCAGACCGGTGACACCATTATTCTGACAGCCGGCACTTATGCCTTCCCTGCTTCCAGCCTAAAGAACGGCGTTACCCTGAATTGCGCAGAGGGCACTGTGTTTGAGGGTACTTCCAAACTGAATATCAAGGGCGCAACCGTTATCGGAGCAACCTTCTCTAATCCCACCGGTACCGCGGCTGACCAGACAATCAATGGCATCTTCAAGGATTGCACCTTTACTGGCAAGAACGGTTTGCGTTGGTGCTATGCCGGCGAGACTGTAGTTTTTGAGAACTGCGTGTTTAACGGCTCTGCTTACGGTGTCCACTTCGATGGCGGCGCAAACCAAGTCATCTTCAAGAACTGTACCTTCAGCGGCTTCAACGCTATGGGTGGCGCTATTACCAAGCTGATCATGGATGGCTGTACTTTCCAGGCTACCGGTAAGAGCAATTACAACGGTATCAACCTGTGGGGCAATACCGAGATGACCGACTGCACCTTCGTGTTTGACGGCTCTGTCGATAATGAGTGGGTCGACCTCTGCAACGACAATCAGACCGTTTGCTTTACCAACTGTGTAGTGACCGACGGTACCAACGAAACCCCCATTGTTAACGTTGTTGGTAACTACGGCAATGGCAACACCATCATCATCGACGATGTGACTGTTGACATCCCCAATATGAACTAATAGCACAAACGGTATTTATATCGTTAATAATTTTCTCGCACACCCAACCCCTTCGGGGGTTGGGCGGCGATCAAAGGGCATCGGCCTACGGTGCCTTTTGATCGCCGAAACAACGAAAGGAAATTAGAGATGAAACCTGAAAGTAAAACCTATCCTGATTTATGCATATGCTGCGGCGAGCCTGTTCCAGAGGGGCGTATGGTTTGCCATTCCTGTGAAACAGAAAGCAAAATAATAGTTCCCCCCAATTCCGCCGGCCCTCTTAAGGGCATTAGAAAAGCATTTGGTCTTATAAAGGAGAAACTGGATGAACCCTGAGATTGATCCCGGTATTTACATAATATTGGCGGTTATGATCTCTTTCTTTGCAATTATATTCTTTGTTGGGCTTGTGTTAAAGATCCGTGATTTTATCCGCGAACAGGACTACATCAATCGGGAGATTGGACGCACAACGGGCGGAGAACAGAGATATTGGAAACGGGAAAAACGCCGCCTATGGCTATCGCTTTTGCCGTTTTACCGTAGATAAAGCCAAAGGTCCGTCTCCTATATACTATAAGACTTTTGAAAGGAGGACACCCTATGAAAGCAAAATCCAGACTGCTGCTGATTGCCATAGCTGCTATCCTGCTGACTGCTCTAACACAGCCAACCCGGGCTTACTATACTGTTGTTGGCAAGGCTACCAATGTGGTGACCTCCGGTGATATTCAGCTACAGATCCACGAAAAGACTGCCGATGGCTCCGATTTCCCTGGGGAAGGTGTGTATGTGATCCCCGGTGATATCGTATCTAAGCAGGTTTCTGTGGAGAATGTCTGTACGCACCCCTTCTACCTCCGGGTAAAGCTTGTTGGCGGTACAACAAACGAGGCGCTGCTCCCGGACGATTGCCTTAAAATAGATATTGACACCCAAAACTGGACTTATGTGGATGGGTACTATTACTACAAGAATAACCTCGAGCCTGGGGAAACAACCCCTGCGCTGTTTACGCAGGTGGAAATTGTTGGCAGCAAGGTGGATCAGAGCCATATCGGCGCTACATTAAGTCTGACCGTTAACGCTTATGCCGTCCAGAGCGAGCACAATCCTGCTGCGTTTCCCTGGGATGCCTCCGGCTGGCCTGGAGACTAAGGAGGTAGCAGCATGAAGAGATGTTTCACATTCCTTTGGGTTTGCGTACTTTTGCTGCCCTGTGTCCTGCCTGTTTTTGCGGCTGATGGCAATGTGACTTATAGTGGTGATGCCGGTAAGTTTATCTTTGCACCCGGCAGCGTGTATTCACCCACAGACCTGTTTCCTGACTTCAAAGATGTAATGCCTGGCGACAGCATCACCCAGCCTATTACGGTTAAGAATAACGCATCGAACAAGGTCAAAGTGAAAATTTATATGCGCGCCCTTGGTGCCCATGGGAATGGCGAGGATTTTCTCTCCCAACTTCGGCTCCGGGTAGCAAAGAGCCAAGATAACATGATGGCTTATATGTTTGATGCCGCCGCCAGCAGGACTGCCCAGCTTACCGGGTGGGTATGCCTGGGAACATTGTACTCCGGTGGTGAGGTTAATCTGGATGTGGTTCTGGATGTTCCGGTGGAGCTGGATAATACATATCAGCAGCAGATCGGCTATTTGGATTGGGAATTTATGATCGAGGAGTACGAGATTGCGCCTACAGATCCTCAAGCGCCTAAAACCGGTGATGACTTTCGGCTCTGGTTCTTCACCATAATGATGAGCATGAGCCTGTGTGCTTTGATAATTTTAATCCTCCCGCGGAAACGGATCGGGAAAAAAGAGCGATAAAGATTTAGAAAGGGGGCGCAATGCCTTGGAGAAAAGAAAGTGGACAAAGGTGGCGCTTGCCCTCTCTGCCTGTCTATTTGTCCTTTGGTGGGCGTTGGGGACCGGTGCAACGCTTGCGTGGTTCAGCGATGTGGATAGTGTCAGGAATGAATTCCAGATAGGACTGCTGAAAATGGATGTATCCTACCGGAATGATATTGTGACGGAGTATACACCCCTGTATGGCACGACCAAGGCATTTAATGATGAAGCGCTTTATGAGCCGGGATATACACAGGTGGTTTATTTGAAGGTTGATAATGTAGGGGATGTGGCGTTTAATTATAAAATTGCTGTAACAGTTGAGAAATATGCAAACGGCAAGAATGCATGGGGTGAGGATATTTACTTGCCTGACTATCTGCGTTACGGCGTTGTGTTTGGTGAAAACGAAGCGCATGTGCAGGAACAGGTGAAGGATCGACTGGAAGCAAAAAACCATGCGGCCAACGACTGGGGCACACTGGGAACTTGGTCAGTAATATCCCCCTACACCTATGATGTGGGTGAAAATGCCCATTATGCGGCACTGATTATCCATATGCCCGAAGAAGTGGATGACAGGGCAAATTACCGCGGCTTTACTGAGCCAAAGGTCGAACTTGGGATCACCGTGTTTGCGCAGCAAGCCGACACCCTCATGCAGTGACCCGGGAAAGGAGGAAATGCCTTGCATATTAATGAATTATTTACAGTCCCGGAAGGGGAAAAGATAACAGAAAAGGTATTTGGCAGGGTGCTGATTTCCTCCTTTTTCAGCATTCTGCTGTGCATAGTCTGTCTGGTCGGCACCACCTGGGCATGGTTTACCGTTAGCATTGAGAACGAGGGAAATGAGATCCAAATTGCGACGGTTACAGCAAATGTGAACATACAGGATGAAGCAGAAAATGTGGTCAATGAGGCTGCCAGCGGCAATTACAATCTTGCGGCAGGTACATACACTATTCACATCAAGTTGGACAACAACGCCACGGAATGGAAGCGTGCAGTGTATGTGGTGATGTCTGTGGTCTGCAACCATGAACAAAAGTATTATTACTTTACATTTGAAAATGCCAATAGAGAGATTACGCAGACATTGAGCATTGGCGGTGTACCCGCAACCATCGGTTTTTCTGTATCTTGGATAAAACCTGCATCCGGAGAATCTGTCGGTGGTGAAGCAATAGTCATTGGGGAAATTCCGACTGAACCAAGCACCCAGTGGATGGAAGCAACAACAGCGCCTACGACACCTCACGAGGCAACTACAGTTCCGAAGGCTACAGAGCTGACGCCCACGTTTTAAGGCCTGCCCCATGGCTTCGGGTACGTTTGGTTTATTGGTTGACAAAGTTATCCACCGGGGTTTCTGTTTACAGCATTTGCCCATCGTTCCGCAGTTCCCCGATAACAAATGTCTGTTTCCGGCATAGGCTGATATGAGGTGATCCTATGGGATGTTGCACAAAAAATCCGGATGCGGTAGCTCAAATCCGTGGTGGCATGGAAGCACCGCGTTTATCCGGTTGTGTACAGTTTTACCAGGAAAAGGAATGCGTTTTAATCGTGGCGAGGATTTCCGGTCTGCCAGAGGAAAGTGAGACAGGATTCTTTGGATTTCACATCCATCAGGGCGAAAGCTGCTCCGGAATTGATTTTTCCGGTACAGGTAGTCATTATAACCCCGCTGGCCGGATGCATCCGAAACACCCAGGCGACCTGCCACCGTTGCTGCAGTGCCGGGGGAACGCATTTCTTTCCGTGAGAACGGATCGATTTTGTGTGAATGAGATAATTGGACGGACCGTGGTTATCCACAGTGATGCGGATGATTTTCACTCTCAGCCTGCCGGAAACGCCGGGAAGAAGATCGCCTGCGGCGTGATTCGCAAAGGGCGGTAACCGTTCTGTAGTACCCCTAAAACGACAGGGGAATACGTTAAAACAGCACCATCCAAGCCTGGATGGTGCTGTTTTAACGTATTCCCCTTTATGGGGGAGTGTATCGTATAATATCGTAGGGGCGAACACAGTTCGCCCTAAAAAGCTAGAGAACAAGCAGCCCGTTAAGTGGAAATTTGACAGGAGACAGGTATTGGTGGGGTTATTGCCGCCCCATATATCTCCACTTGATTTTTATGGGGTTATCCAGTATACTATAAAAAGAGTTTGTATGTCCTTTTGCGCCTTTATGACGGATAACACAGGAAAAAGAGGTTTTATCTATGAGCAATACGCAGAAGATGAATATTCCATTCTCTCCTCCGGATATTTCCCAGGCGGAGGTACAGGAAGTGGCGGAGGCTTTGCGCTCCGGCTGGATTACCACCGGCCCTAGAACCAAGGAACTGGAGCGGCAGGTGGCGGCCTTTGTGGGCACGGAACGATGCGTATGCCTTAACTCCCAGACAGCCTGCGCTGAACTGGCGCTGCGTGTCCTTGGGGTGGGCCCCGGGGATGAGGTGATCGTTCCTGCCTATACCTATACAGCCACCGCTTCTGTGGTTTGCCATGTGGGAGCAACACCGGTGATGATCGATTGCCAGACGGACAGCCTGGAAATGGACTACGATGCAGTAGAACGGGCGGTAAATGAGAAAACAAAGGCCATTATTCCGGTTGATCTTGCCGGCATTCCCTGTAATTATGATCGGCTGTTTGCCATCGCGGAGGGGAAACGCAGCCTGTTTTCCGCGGCATCAGATATTCAGCGGGCTTTGGGAAGAGTTGCTATTATGGCCGACACGGCCCACGCCTTTGGCGCAAAGCTGGGACAGCGGGCGATCGGGTCGGTGGCGGATTTTTCCTCTTTTTCTTTCCATGCAGTGAAAAACCTGACCACTGCCGAGGGTGGCGCTTTGACCTGGCGCAGCATCCCCGGTATTGACAATGAGGATATTTACAAGCGCTTGCAGCTTCTGAGTCTGCACGGGCAGAGCAAGGACGCTTTGGCAAAAACCCAACTGGGTTCTTGGGAATATGACATCGTAGGCACATGGTACAAGTGCAACATGACCGATGTTGCTGCGGCTATTGGCTTAAAGCAGCTGGAGCGGTATCCCCAAATGCTTGCCCGCCGCCAACAGATCATTAAAATGTACGATGCCGTCCTGAAACCTTTGGGAGTCATGACACTGGACCATTATACGGATGCTTACACCAGCTCCGGTCATTTGTACCTGACCCGGATTCCTGGGGTTGGCCATGAGGAACGCAATGAGATCATAATTAAAATGGCTCAGCAGGGGATCGCCTGCAATGTCCATTATAAGCCTTTGCCCATGCACACGGCTTATAAAAATATGGGCTTTGACATTGCCGATTTCCCCAACGCTTATGCCCATTTTGCCAATGCTGTTACACTGCCCCTGCATACAAATCTAACCGATGAGCAGGTGGAATATGTGGCAGAAAATTATGCCAAGATCGTAAAGGAATACATACAATGATTCTTTGCAAATGGGAGAAACTCCCGGTGGAATTGCAGACCGAGGCGGTCAGACCTTACTATGAGGCTCTGGAGAAAAAACGGCTGAGCCTGGTTCTTAAGCGGCTGTTTGATATTGTGGTATCCGCAATTATGCTGTTGGTGCTGCTGCCGGTGTTTTTGGTGCTGGCAATTGCCATTAAACTGGATTCCCCCGGTCCGGTGTTTTACCGCCAGGTGCGGGTAACCCAGTACGCGAAGCGGTTCCGGATATTCAAGTTCCGTTCTATGGTCAGTAATGCCGATAAGCTGGGCGGTCAGGTAACAGTAGGCAATGACAGCCGGATCACCCGGGTGGGCAGGCTCATCCGCAAATGCCGGCTGGACGAGCTGTGCCAGCTGATCGATGTGCTTCGAGGCACCATGACCTTCGTGGGCACCCGCCCGGAAGTGCCGAAATATGTGAAAAGCTATACCCCGGAGATGATGGCGACGCTGCTGCTGCCTGCAGGGGTTACCAGTTTGGCCAGCATCTTCTACAAGGACGAGGATCAGCTTCTGGACGGGGCGGAGGATGTGGACAAAACCTACATCGAAAAGGTCCTGCCGGGGAAAATGCACTATAATTTGTGCGCCATTGAACGATTCAGCTTTTTGGGCGACATTAAGCTGATGTTTATGACAGTACTGGCGGTACTGGGTGTGGAATATAAAGCCGAAGAAGGGGCGAGTGTCAGATGACAAAGGGACTGGTTTCCGTTATTACACCTACCTATAATTGCGGAAAATTCATTGCCGAGACGATTGAATCCGTCCGTGCCCAGACCTATGAGAACTGGGAAATGATCATCGTGGACGATTGTTCCACAGATAATACCAAAGCTGTGGTGGAAACATACATGGCTTCCGACAGCCGGATCCGGTATTACTGCCTGGAGGTTAACTCCGGCGCGGCAGTGGCGCGGACGAAGGCAATGGAACTGGCCCAGGGGGAATACATGGCCTTCTGCGACAGTGACGATCTATGGATGCCGGATAAGCTGGAGCTCCAGCTTGCCTTTATGCAGGACAATGGCTACGCCTTTTCCTGCACTGCCTACCAGCAGATGGACGAGGAAGGCAACAGCCTGGACCGGGTGATCAAAACCGTGGACAAGACCGACTATAACCGTCTGTTGCTGGATTGCCCTGTGGGCAATTCCACCGTCATGTACAACGTGGGCGTAATGGGGAAGTTTGCGGTGCCCAATATCCGCAAGCGCAACGACGATGCCCTGTGGCTGCAAATGCTGAAAAAGGAAAAATATATCCGGGGTATGCCGGATGTGCTGATGTGTTACCGGGTTCGCAGCAACTCCCTGTCCGGTAATAAATTCAAGGTTGTGAAGTACCATTGGATCCTGTACAGAGAAATTGAGCACCTGAGCATTGCCCGCTCTGTGTTCCACATCTGCTGGTGGTGTTTCCTGAAGGTGTTCAGAATTAAGTAAAATGGTCGCAGACCAAGGAGTAGATGATGAAAATTGCAGTAGCCGGAACCGGTTATGTCGGTTTATCTATATCTGTGCTTTTGGCACAACACAATAAGGTAATGGCTGTTGACATTGTCCCCGAAAAGGTGGAAATGATTAACAACAAAAAATCCCCCATTCAGGATGCGTATATAGAAGAATACCTTGCGGAAAGGGAGCTTGATTTAACGGCAACGCTGGATGCGGAAGCGGCATACAAGGATGCAGATTTTGTTGTGATTGCTGCCCCCACGAACTATGACAGTCAGAAAAATTTCTTTGACACCTCCGCTGTAGAGTCTGTCATAGAGCTTGTTATCCAGCATAATCCCAATGCGGTCATGGTTATCAAGTCCACGATTCCTGTTGGTTTTACTGCATGGGTCACACAGAAGTATCATTGTGAAAACATTATTTTCAGTCCGGAATTTCTGCGGGAATCCAAGGCGCTCTACGACAATCTTTATCCAAGCAGAATCATTGTCGGCACGGACGTTGAAAACCCTCGGCTTGTAAACGCCGCAAAAACCTTTGCGTCGCTTCTTCAGGAGGGGGCAATCAAGGAAAATGTTGATACACTTATTATGGGATATTCCGAAGCTGAGGCGGTCAAGCTGTTTGCCAATACATACCTGGCGCTGCGTGTATCGTATTTTAATGAGTTGGACACCTATGCAGAGATGAAGGGACTGGATACACAGCAGATTATCAATGGCGTGTGTCTGGACCCAAGAATCGGCACGCATTATAATAACCCTTCCTTTGGTTATGGTGGGTATTGTCTGCCAAAGGATACGAAACAGCTTCTTGCCAATTATCAAGACGTACCCCAGAATATGATGTCTGCTATTGTAGAATCCAACAGGACCCGGAAGGATTTTATTGCTGACCGTGTTCTTCGCATGGCTGGGTACTATGGCTACGAGGAGGACAATACCTACAGCAAGGCAAAGGAAGTTCCTGTGGTGATTGGCGTGTATCGCCTTACTATGAAGGCAGGTTCGGATAATTTCCGTCAGTCGTCCATTCAGGGGGTAATGAAGCGAATCAAAGCAAAGGGCGCAACTGTGGTTATCTATGAGCCAACGCTTACGGAGACAGAGACATTCTTTGGCAGTGAGGTTGTGAATGATCTTACGAAGTTTAAAGGAATGTGTAACGCTATTATTGCAAACAGATACGATGCCTGCCTGGATGACGTGGCACAAAAGGTGTATACGAGAGATATTTTCAGACGGGATTAAGGTGTATTCCACATCTGTTGGCGGTGCTTTTTGAGGGTGTTTAAGATCAAGTGAGGAACATAGTGTGCGTGTATTACAGATTTATGACCATGTAGGTTTAAATTGTGGGGTCATGGCGGTAGTTATGAATTGGTACCGCAATGTGGACAGAGAAAAGCTGCAGTTTGATTTTTTAGCAAGCCATAACCGGCAGCCCTCTTATGAGGCGGAGATTCGGCAGTTGGGCGGAAATGTTCATTATATGTCCGACAGTGAAGAACTGCGGGTAAAGGATTTGTCCGCAATTATTTGCAATACAGCGCAGTTTATGAAAGTTCATGCCCATGAATACGATGCAGTGCATCTGCATACCACAACATTTTCCTACCCTTATTTATACTACGCAAAAAAGTATGGCATTACAAAGCGCTTTTGCCACGCCCACAGTGTAGATTTAGGTAACACACGCCTTTCCAGTCTGCGGAATCGGCTGATGGTTCTGCCGTTAAGGGCGACAGCGAATCATTTTCTTGCTTGTTCCCGTGAAGCGGGGGAGAAGAACTATTACCCCTTGGGAATCAAGGACTTTTCCGTAGTCTTAAATGGGGTGGACTTTTCCAGGTACGTTATGGGCGAAGATAACCGGCAGCAGACCCGGGAGATGCTGGGAGTTGGAGAAAAAATACGGTTGCTCTGTCATATCAGCAATATGGCGCCGATCAAAAATGTACCCTTTGTGATACAGGTTTTTGCCCAAATTGCTGAGATAGACCCGGATAGCAGACTTCTGCTGGTAGGCAGAAAGGAACTGCCACCGGAGGTGCAGCGGAAGATACAGGTGCATGGCTTGGAAGATAAGATCATCCATTTGGGTGTGCGGACGGATGTGCCGCAGCTATTGGCTGCCGCGGATGTATGCCTGATGCCTTCGAAAACAGAAGGGCTTGGCTTGGTTGCGGTGGAAAGCCAGTTGGCAGGCACACCGGTGATTACTTCTCCCGGCTTTCCGGACGAAGTTTATGCAACAGAACTGGTAGTTCGGGCGGAACCGGACAGCCGGCTTTGGGCGCAGTTGGCGATGACACAGAAAAGAAAAGCCCCGGACAGCTGCCGGGATGCTCTGAAAAGCTTTGATATTTCCTGCATCGCAGCGCAAATATCTGATTACTACAAAACAGCAGGTGATAATTGATGGCCTTATATATTGGCATTATGGCAGCAATTTTGATTGCCGGTATGATCCGGGTGCGTTTTGTTTATAAACGTGAGCTTCCGGTTTCCGGAAGTGGTACAGTGGCTCAAACCATTGAAACGGAAAAAAGCCATGAAACCCGGAAACTGTTCACATTTATATTTTTAGGCGTATTTTGGTGTCTGTGCGCCTTGAAGGGGCATAAGATCGGCAGTGATACAGATTCCTATATGGCCATATTTGATGAGGCAGTCCTTTGGGCGGATACGGGAAGTAAAGGGCTCTTGGGTGGGTTGTTCAACAATACCACCCGCTATGAGACCGGATATATCGTGCTCAACCGGATAATTGCCCTGCTGACCGACGATGTTCAGTGGCTGTTTGTGGTGGTGGCGACCTTTTCTATGGTGGTGCTTTATAAGCTGATCGTAAAGGAATCCCGAGACCCGGTGCTTAGCGTATTCCTGTTTATTTCCTTGCGGTTCCTGTATTTTATGATGTCCGGTCTGCGACAGGGAATTGCTATCTTCCTGTGCGTTATTGCGTATCGGTTTATTAAGCAACGGAAGCTGATCCCCTTTGTGCTGCTGGTGCTGCTGGCGTCCCAGTTCCACATGACTGCAATTTTGTTTTTGATAGCATATCCCTTGTCCTACCTACGGTTTAATAATACCAATGTTGCGGTGGTCACTTTTGTAGGTGTTTTGGTGTTCTTGATGTTCAATCAAATTTTGACACCGGTTCTGGGGATTCTTCCGGAATACTATTCCGGATACACTGAGTCGGTGCGATTTGCAGAGAACAAGCTTGGCAACATTCTGGTTGCTGTGATTCAAGCAATTTTCCTGTGTGTTTCTTTATTTTCCTCTTACAGGACCCACAGAAAGGGAGAAAAAAATCAGATATTTACCAAGGAATACAGTGAGTCTGACTTTATGCACTTCATGATGTTGATCAGCATCTTATTTAGTTTGATCTCTCTGCGGGCAACAACACTGGACAGACTGTACTATTACTTCTGGATATTCGCAGTTGTGTATATTCCCAATGTTTTGCGGGAAGTACGCAAGAGCAGTGACAGGGTGTTTCTTCGGTTGGGAACCATTACGGGTACTTTCCTGTATAATATTACCCTGTTGTATTTCAGACCGGAATGGACAGAGATAACACCATTTAAGTTTTTCTGGCAGTGAAAACAACCGGAAAGGAGAATACTTAGTGAATATAAAAACGCTTGTCAAGGAACTTTGGGGGCATGCTGTAAACAGGTGCAGGCCTATCAAGGAAAATACAGTTTATTTTGACAGCTTCCATGGACATTACAGCGACAATCCTAAGTATATTTCCGAAAAGCTCCATGCGCTGGCACCGGATGTACAGATCGTTTGGTCCTGTTCTTCTCTGGGCAAAGAGACAGCACCCGATTATGCTAAGAAAGTAGAATTCCGTTCGAAAGAGTACTACGAATATATCAACACGGCAAAGGTCGTGGTAGACAATCATACCGGCCTGCGGGAGTTTGGTTTCCGAAAAAGTCGGAATATTCTGTTGGAGAAATTTGCAAATAGAAAAGGCCAGCTCTGCATTGCAACGTGGCACGGAACCCCACTGAAAAAAATTGGTTGTGATTTGCTTCCCCAAGGGCAATACTGCATGCCTACCAGTGCGGATTATATGGTTGCGGGGTGCAAGTTTACAGCAGATGCGTTTTCCGGTGCGTTCTGTATGGACCAGCAGAAGGTCAGACTCTACGGCACCCCCAGAAACGACATCCTGTTCCAAAAGAATATTGACACAGACAGCCTAAAAGAAAAGCTGGGGCTGCCTTTAAATAAAAAAATGGTTCTGTTTGCCCCCACTTTCCGGGACAAGGCAGCCGACGGCGTGCGGCAGTTGGCGTTGTTGGACATTCCGCGGCTTCTGGAGAAATTGGATGCTGTTTTGGGCGGAGAACACGTGTTCGTAACAAGAATGCATCACTATGTTTTTGAGATGATGGGCGACAGTCCCCTGCTCAAGGAACTGAAAAAGCATACCGTCGATGGCAATGTGGGCGATGATATGGCAGAGTATCTGGCGTGTACGGATGTGTTGATTACCGACTATTCCAGTTCGTTTTTTGATTTTGCGCTTACCGGGAAGCCCTGCTTCCTGTTTGTTCCCGATAAAGCAGAGTACTTGCGCGACAGAGGTGTGTATCTGGATTTCTGTGCATTGCCGTTTCCTATGGCAGAAACGATGGACGACCTGCTGGTAAAGATAGAGACCTTTGAGCCGGAAACCTACCGTGGGGCGGTAAAGGATTATTTGGAAAGCATCGGAAATGTGGAGGACGGACAGGCTTCTCAGCGCATTGTGGAGGATATTCTTGCTTTCCTTTAATAGTTTGTGGGGGCGTTAAACCTTGGGTTCGAAAACAATAACCTTAATAAAGAATATATGTATTTTTGCTGTTGGCAATGTGCTGGTTAAGTTAATCGCACTGTTTTTGATGCCGCTGTATACTTCGCAGATGTCCACAACGGAATACGGAGTGGCAGAACTGCTCAACAATTTGATCGAGATTGTTTTGCCTGTGGCAACTTTATGTATCATAGATGCGGTATATCGTTATTCCATTGATGACAATGCTGACCTGACTGGACTTTTTACCAACGCGGTGGGCGTGATTCTAAAAGGGCTTGTTCCGGTCATTGTGGGCTGTGGGATTGCTTATGCTATAAGCAAATACGCATACCTTCCCTACTTTGTGGGACTGTACATCGCAACCACATTTCACAATCTTTGCTCCCAGTTCGCCAGAGGGCTGGGTCATGCGAAGCGGTATGCAGCCGGAGGTGTCATCAACGCGCTTTGCCTTGTGGCATTTAATGTAATTCTGCTGGTCTGGCTGGATGGCGGTGTAGAGGCGTACCTGATCTCGCTGACAGCATCTCACTTGGCTGCGGGTATATTTCATTTCGTAACTTCAAAAGAGTACCGTTACATCGATTTTTCCCGAAAAGAGAAGTCTTTAAAGCGGGAAATGCTGGGGTTCAGTATTCCCAATATTTTTAACAACCTGTCCTGGTGGCTGAACAACATTTCTAGCAGATATATTATTTTGTGGTTTTTAGGCAGTGCAGCGGCCGGACTGTACACCGCGGCAAGCAAGCTTCCTGCGGTTATTAATATGCTGGCAGCTATCTTTCAGCAGGCATGGCAGTATTCCACCTCCAAAGAGATTGACAGGAAAAATTCCGGGACGTTTTTTACTACCGTATTCAGGTACTATGTTACGCTTATTACCCTTGCCTGCTCGGCAATCATTCTGCTGATGCCGTATCTGGCGGGGTTTATTCTGAAGGGGGAGTTCTACGACGGCTGGCGGTATGTTCCTTTGCTACTGGTTTCGGCGGCAATCGGCTGCATTTCATCCTTTTTCGGCACATTCTACATGGCGGTTAAGAAGAATAAAATGGCAATGGTTACGACCATAATCGGTGCGGTTGTAAATATCGCTATGAATCTTCTGTTTGTCAAATCCTTGGGGATTGTCAGTGCCATTGTTGCAAGCGTATTAAGCTTTACAGTCATAACCACGCTGAGAATTATCAATACCGCAAGGTTTTCCTGTGTGTGTTGTAACTGGGTGGCGGTCGCTGCACAGTTTTTGCTGCTGATTGTACAGTCTGTGCTGTGGCTTTGCCAGGTGCCCAACGCAATACTGTATGAGATTGTTGTTTTTGCTTTGTTGCTGTGCCTTAATCTGAAAAATCTGGTTTTGGCAGGCAGACAGGCACTGATGTATATCTCCAAAATCAAAAAAAGCAGATAAGGAAAGAAAAAGAACAGTTCGCAGATAGTATGGGCTGCGTTTTTGGCAGGATTTGTTTTGTGATATGCAGGGTGCCAAAGGCGTTAGAAACAATGTAATGGAGGCCTTTTTATGGTCAAGAGTGATATGGGTACATTTGATGCCGCCAAGATTAAACTGATAATTTGGGATTTGGACGACACATTTTGGAAGGGAACACTCAGCGAAGAGAATATTGAGTGGATTCCCGGGAATGTTGACATTGTGAAGACATCGGTTGATTGTGGAATTGTTAATAGCATTTGCTCAAAGAATGACTATGAAACGGTAAGAGCTGCGCTGCAGGACAAGGGTGTTTTGGAGCATTTCGTTTATCCTTCCATCAACTGGGAGCCGAAAGGAAACCGAGTAAAAGAGCAGATACAGGCACTGCAACTGCGTGATGCAAATGTGTTGTTTATTGATGACAATATAAGTAATCTGAATGAAGTAAAGTTTTACAACCCCAACATTATGACGCTTCATCCGGACAACCTACCGGAACTGGCTGCTGCTCTTTCCAATATGGAGAAAAAAGATACTGCCCATACCCGCTTGGCACAGTACAAGATTCTGGAACAAAAGCTGGCACAGCGGGAGCAATGCAATTCCAATCTGGACTTTTTGCGCAGCTGTGATATTAAGGTGCAGATGCTGACGGATTGCGCCCCGGAGTTGGAACGCATACATGAAATGATCCTGCGGACCAATCAGCTTAATTACACCAAAAAGAGAATTACCATCGAAGAACTGGAGCAGACAATCTCTGATCCCCAAACGCAATGTGGTTATGTACAAGTACAGGATAACTTTGGTGATTACGGAATTGTTGGCTTTTTCTGCGTAAGAGGGGGGAGCTTGGAGCATTTCCTGTTCTCTTGCCGATGCATGGGAATGGGCATCGAGCAGTATGTCTATGCCATGCTGGGTTTTCCTCGGCTGAGCATAGTAGGAGATGTTTCAATCGAACTGAACACCACCGAAAAGCCGGACTATATCAATGTACTGGGCGGTCAAGCGCAGCAGGCGCAGAAACGGGCCGGTGTGGGCGCTGATATAAAGCTCCTATTCAAAGGCCCCTGTGATATGGGTTCTATCTTCTCTTTCATTGAGGAAAATGAGAACATTACCTGTGAATTTACCTATGTCAGTGAAGAAACAGGTGTTTCTATTGAGCAACACAATCACTCCCAATGCGTGCTGCAATCGTTGACAGTAACGCCGGAAAGATTGGAAGAGATTATGGCAGAGTTGCCTTTTGCGGACAAGGATATGTATAAACAGACGATGTTTGAAAAGAAGTACGACATCGTGTTTTATAGCCTGCTGACAGACTGTGCGTTGGGTATCTATCAGCGCAACGAAACAAAAGAATATGTCGGCTTTTCCCAGTACAGCAACCCTCTTACCGACCCCAACGAATGGCAGGGCTATATCGACGGAACAACTCCGGCAACCAACTGCAAATTTGACCTAGATACCCTAAAAAATATTGCAGAAAAATATACATTTGTAGGAAGATTGACGCCGGAGCAAATCGTCGAAAATGTGAAAGCGATCAGCCAGCGGTTGGACAAATCTACTGTTCTGGTGTTGTTGCTCGGGTCCGAGATCCCCTATGCTTATAACCGAAATCCCAATTATAATGACAGGCACCTATTTCATAAAAAAGTTAACGATCTTGTGAAATCGCTGGCATTAAGCAATCCGCAGATCCGGTACATCGAATACACAAAGCTAATAAACTCCCAGAATGATTTTTATGATAATATAAACCACTACATGAAGCCCGTTTATTACAGAATTGCGGAACAGATGATGCGGATTGTCAGGGAGGTGTCCGGCACTGAAATCAAAAAAAGCCACAATCGGGTGTTGTCGGTGGAACTGCTGCTGCAGTATGCAAAAAGGACACTAAAGCGATTCTTGAGACGATATTAAAAGTGGGGTAATTATGAAGAGAGTAATTACATATGGCACATATGATCTTTTGCATTACGGACACATCAACCTATTGCGTCGGGCAAAGGCGCTTGGCGACTATTTGGTAGTGGTGCTGTCAACGGATGAGTTTA
Source organism: Faecousia sp. (assembly GCA_045653785.1). Taxonomy (GTDB): domain Bacteria; phylum Bacillota; class Clostridia; order Oscillospirales; family Oscillospiraceae; genus Faecousia. The sequence continues at coordinate 28,271 of JAZOMH010000021.1, forward strand.
ACTGGAATGAGAAACAAAAGAAATGTTACTTTACCTATGAACAGCGCAAACAGTTGTTGGAGGCAATCCGCTATGTGGATTTGGTTGTTCCGGAAGAGAACTGGGAGCAGAAGCGTACGGATGTGCACAAATATCAAATCGACACCTTTGTAATGGGTAATGATTGGGAAGGGAAATTTGATTTTCTGAAAGAAGAAGGGGTGGATGTGGTCTATTTACCTCGCACTGCTGAAATAAGCACAACACAAATCAAACAGGACTTGAAGATGCACGAAAAGAAAGCAAAGGAGTAAGGGTTATGGATGAGGCATCCTTGCTGATTGCCTTAATTAAATACACCATTACCGGGGAGAAGCCGGCGGCAGAACTGATGGAGGAACTGACTGCAGAGCGTATGGGTCAGGCGCTTGCGCTGGCGAAGAAGCACGATGTGGTGCCTATGGTGGCCAATGCCCTGTTTAAGCTGGGAACGCCACAGGTGGCCCAAGATTGCCAAAAGCTGATCTTTGGCGCGGCTATGCGATACGAGCAAATGAACTATGTTCTGGAATCGGTCAATGGGCTTTTTGAGCGAAATGAGATCCCCTTTATTCCGCTGAAAGGCGCGGTGCTGCGCCGCTTCTACCCCGAGCCTTGGATGCGGACAAGCTGCGATATTGATGTTCTTGTGCATCCGGAAGATCTGGAGCGGGCCATTGAGGCGCTGTGCTCTAAACTGGGCTATACCTTGAAATCCCGGGACAGCTACGATGTTTCCCTGTATTCTCCCAGTGGTGTGCATCTGGAGCTGCATTTCGCTTTGATGGAGAAGCGTTTTGAGGCAAGCCGGTATCTGGAGACCGTCTGGCAGAATGCAAGTCCTGTGGCGGAGGGCAGCTTTCGGTATGCAATGACCGACGATCTGTTCTATTTTCACCAAGTGGTGCATCTTGCCAAGCACTTTGCGACCAGCGGCTGCGGCATCCGGCTGTTTATGGATCTGTGGCTGCTGAACCACCATAAGGATTTCAACCCCACCGGCAGTTATAAGGCGTATTTACAGGATGTGGGACTGGTCAAAATGGAGCAGCAGATTCGGGCATTGTCCGAGGTCTGGTTTTCCGGAAAGCCCCAAACGGCGCTCACTCCCCAGATGGAAGCCTATGTCCTTGGCTCCGGCATTTACGGCACGGTGCATAATACCGTTGCCACCGGGCAGCTGAAAACAGGGGGCAAGGGCAGCTATGCCATGGAGCGTATCTTCCTGTCCTATGACCGGATCAGCGATTACTACCCGATCCTCAAGAAGAAGAAATACCTGACCCCTGCGTATCAGGTGAAGCGGTGGATCTCGGTGATCCGTGCCGGACGGCTGAAGCGGTCTGCCCAGGAGCTTTCTGCCAACGCAACCCTTGACCCAGAGCTGAAGCGCAGCATCCGGGATATGATGACAAAGCTGGAACTGTATTAAAATAACTGTGTTATTCGAAGCAACAGGGGACAATGATCGTGTTGTCCCCTGTTGCTTTAAATAGCATTGTTGCAGGGTGGTTTTTGTTTGGCTTCCCTTGGTTTCGTTTTTCGATATTTAGGTTTTATGAGCCCCTATTAAAAACAGAGATAACTATTTTTGAATGCAAAAGATTAAAATTAACAATGCTCTGGGGGAATACGTATCAATCAGCGGCTGGATCTCCGGGCGGGAAAAGCCGCAAAATGGCTTCTTTAGGAGCTGCTTTTTACCTTGACAGACATAGAATGAGGTGCTAAACTAATGTAGTTCTAAAATAGAGAATAAATGATTGGAATGGAATTCTACAGTAGAGAGAACGGGTTTATGGAAAAAGACCTGCAATCTACTACAGCTGCGAAAGCTGTACCCCTCGCTGACACCGGTAGAGAAGCGGAGTGCGGATTATGTGCAGAAGAACCCAGCCCACACCCGACGCTGGCTACGACTTGCTGGAATTTTTTGCTAAAGAAACAAGGAGAGGAAATGAAAAGAAGTATTCCCAAAACCCTCATCTTTGTTCTATGCTATATTGCGTATGCATGTATATATGTAGCACGCTTGAATCTGTCTATGGCTGCCCCGGGGATGATCAATGGCGGCATTCTTACGGAGATCCAGTATGGCTTCATGGGCAGTGCGTTTTTTGTAACATACGCTTGCGGACGGCTGCTCAACGGCATGATCGGCGACCGCCGGGCTCCCTGGGTCATGGTAGGTTTGGGACTGCTGCTGACGGGCCTGTCCAATCTGACCATTGGACTGCTGCCGCCTTACGGTGTGATTTTGGTGCTATGGTGTGTCAATGCCTATGCCCAGTCTATGCTGTGGAGCTCACTTTTGCGTTGCATGACCGGCTTGTATGGAAAGGGATGCGCCGATAAAAAAGTGCCAGTTCTGGTTTCTTCGGTATCTGTGGGTAATATTGCCGGCATTCTAATGAGTACCAGGATGGTTAAAGACTTCGGAGTCCGGGCTGCCTTTTTCCTGCCAGGTGCTATGACAGTGATCCTGGGTATGACTGCGTTGTGGGTGCTGCGTACTGTGCCGGAAGGACCAAAACCGGAGAAGCAAAGCTTTGCGCCTGTGGCACTGTTTCGGGATCGGGGAATCCGCAGAATGTTGCTTCCGGCACTGCTCCACGGTGTAATCAAAGATAATATTGGAAGCTGGATGGCGCTGTATTTTATTACCCGCTACGGCATCGATCTGGAAAGCTCCGCGCTGTTTGTGCTGCTGATCCCCACGGTGGGGATGATGGGGCGGCTGATTTACCCTGTTTGCTATCGACTCAGCGGAAACCGGGAAAATCGGATCAGTGCAATTTGTTTTGCACTTTGTGGTTTGCTGGCGGCGGTGTTGTGTACCAGCCCCGGAGAGCCGGTGGTGGCGGCGGTCTGCCTGAGCCTGATTTATGCGCTGATCTCCATGGTCAACACCTCTATGCTGTCTATATTTCCCCTGCGATTTGCAAATAAAAATATGGTGTCCTCCGTTAGCGGCATGGCAGATTTTGCCACATATCTGGGGGCAGGCATTGGCTCAGCGGCCTATGGTTTTTGGAACAAGGGAGGCAGCTTTGTGCCCATGTATCTGTCCTGGGTTGTAATCTGTATCGTATCTATTGGGCTTTTGGGCCTGTTAAGAAAGGGAGAAAAAATGAAACATCTGTTGCCTAATGTTCCTAAATACTTTAAGACCAATCTGCACACCCACTCCACCGTATCTGACGGAAAGCTCTCTCCGGAGGAACTGAAGCAGGAGTATAAGTCCCGGGGCTACTCTGTCCTGGCGATTACTGATCATGAGGTATGCTTCTCTCACCAGGATCTGAACGATGAAAACTTTTTGGCGCTGACCGGTTATGAGATGCTCACCGATCAGTGGGAGCTGCCGAAATCTCATACCCAGACTTATCACTTTAATTTTATTGCAAAGGATCCGGAAAACTGCTGGCAGATCTTCAATCCCGAGTACCGGCCTGCTGTGGAGCGCCATCTGGATAAGATCGTTTGCGACGGCTATGAAGAACGTAACTATAATCTGGACAAGATGAATGAGATTATTGCCCGGGCTAAGGAACGGGGCTTCCTGGTTACCTATAACCACCCCGCCTGGTCTATGCAGGATGCCCGGGATTACATAGGCCTCAAGGGCATCTGGGGTGTTGAGGTGTTCAATGGCGAGTGCTATATGCTGGGCGCTGATGACGATATGTCCCAGGCTTACCAGGAGCTTCTTCGGGAGGGTAACCACTTGTGCCCTCTGGCAACTGACGATACCCATTCCCCCAGAGCCATTGGCATGGGCTGGGTGATGGTAGGCGCTAAGGAACTGTCCTATGGAGCTGTGATTGAGGCACTGGAAAATGGGGATTTTTACGCTTCTTCCGGGCCGGAGATCCACAGCCTGACCCTGGATGGAGACGTTGTTACCATTACCTGTTCCGGTGCGGTGAGCATCAATATGCTCTCACATTGTCGTATTCGTAAGCGCGTTCTGGCAGAGCCGGGCAAGCAAATGTTCACTGCCCAGTTTGATATTTCCAGCTGGATCAATAACTGTATGGATGAATGGAAGGATAAGGCATTTATCCGCTTTATTGTTACCGATCCTATGGGAAGAAAGGCCTACACCCGGGCTTACTGGCGTGATGAAATATTAGGTGAATAATAGCAAAGCTCGCCACGGATTTTCCGTGGTGAGCTTTTTGTTTATGTAGCTTATTTGCCGGCTTCAGCGATGATCTTGTCCGGATAAGCTTTTCCGCTGTCCAGGATATTTGTCGCGCGGGGGAGTGCCCAGACGGTTGTCGATGACTTTGTTTTCCGCCACATATGTAATAGGACTCTCATTAAAAAACGATAAACATTGGTTAGATTTAACAACATTTGCATAAAAATGAATATATGCAATTCGTGTTGAAATCCTGCAATATAATTTAGATCCATAGATTGCGATAGGGAAAATGAACACAGAATGTTACGGAGGTAAAAACAATGGATACGTCATTTACCTACTTTTGGGGTCAGATGGTGCACAATCCGTTGCTGATGATTGCTGTTTTCCTGACTTTGGGTGTTATTCTGGTCAATGGTTGGACAGATGCACCCAATGCCATTGCTACCTGTGTTGTAACCCGGTGTATGTCTGCTCGGGCAGCGATCATTATGGCGGCTATATTCAATTTCCTTGGAGTGTATGTCATGACCATACTCAGCCCCAAGGTGGCCCAAACGATCACAAAGATGGTGGATTTTGGTACCGATCCCGATGGGGCGATTGTTGCGCTGAGTGCCGCAATGTTTGCAATCGTTACCTGGGCTACCGCCGCTTTTGTGTTTGGTATCCCTACCAGTGAGAGCCACGCACTGATTGCGGGACTGACCGGTTCTGCCGTTGCTATGCACGGAAGCTTTGAAGCTGTTAACGGCGGAGAGTGGGTAAGTGTGCTGTATGGCATCGTGGTTTCCATTACCTTAGGCTTTGGTCTTGGGTGGGCAGTATGCAAGCTGGTTACGGTGGTTTTCAGAAGCGTGGAGCGGCGCAAAACGGAGCCGATCTTCCAATATGCCCAGATTGCCGGCGCAGCCTATTCTGCCTTTATGCATGGTGCCCAGGATGGTCAGAAATTTATGGGCATTATCATCCTGTGTCTGTTTATGTCCCAGGGGAAAGAGATTCCTGCCAATATGGAGCCTGCCACCTGGATCATGGTGCTGTGCGCGGTGATTATGGGCCTGGGTACTTCCATTGGCGGCAAAAAGATTATTAAATCCGTGGGCATGGATATGGTGAAGCTGGAAAAATACCAAGGCTTTTCTTCGGATCTTGCGGCCTCCTCATCGTTGCTGCTGTGTTCTTTGTTTGGTTTGCCGGTTTCTACCACCCATGCGAAAACCACTGCCATTATGGGCGTGGGCGCAGTTAAGAACGTAAAAGCTATTAACTTCGGTGTGGTCAAGGAGATGTGCCTGACCTGGGTGCTGACCTTCCCCGGATGCGGTTTGATCGGATTTTTGATGACAAAGCTGTTTATGCTGATTTTCTAAAATAGGAGGATAGCTATTATGGCAAAGGCAGACCGTTATTACTATGAAAACTTTGTGGCAGCGGCAGACTGCTGCTGCGATGCGGCAAAATACCTGAAAGAGTGCCTGGAAACTTACGATTATGCCAGAATCCGCGAGATGTTGGATAATATGCACGCCCTTGAGCATAAGGCAGACGAGAAGAAGCATGAGATGTCTGCCGCGCTTGCTAAGGCGTTTGTAACCCCCCTGGACAGAGAGGATATTGCTCAGATCAGCCAGAACATCGATGAAGTGGCGGATTGCATTGAGGAAGTCATCCAGCGGTTGTACGTGGATAGTATCAAGACTGTGATGCCTGAGGCTGTGGAGTTCGCGGCGAAGATTGTGGAATGCTGTGAGCTGATGAAGCAGATTCTTGCGGAGCTTGCTAATTTCAAAAAGCCTAAGAAGCTCCATGAGATGATTATTGAGCTGAGCCACATGGAGGAAGACTGCGACAGACTGTATCTCAAGGCATCCCATGAGGCTACCAAGAACACTGATCTGCTGACGGTGCTGTTCTGGAGAGAGATCTTTGACCATCTGGAGAAGTGCGCAGATGCCTGTGAGCATGTCAGCGACTGTGTGGAAGTCGTGGTTATGAAGAATACCTGATCGGTCATATGCCGGTCCCGAGAACGGGACTGGCGTATTTACTTATTGGGGCATGTTGGGCTGTTCGCTTAACGGTGGTTGTGATTGGACGGTTAAAGTGTCGGTATTTTTCACAGTTTCAATTTTTATAGTAAACACAACAACTTTCGGCTATCAACTCCGGGCAGCCTGACAGATCGTAAATTGACATTCTTTGTATAATCCCTTGATTTATGGGCGAAGGTATGCTATACTGGCAACATAAGAGTTGGGCGTATGCCCTTTTTCTTTATAAAAATAAATTAACGGAGGGACAATAATGAAAGGCATTGTTCTTGCAGGAGGCTCCGGTACCAGACTGTACCCTTTGACAAGAGTAACATCCAAACAGCTGCTCCCTATTTATGATAAACCCATGATCTACTACCCCATGTCCGTGCTGATGAGCGCGGGTATTCGGGATATTCTTATTATTTCTACACCTCAGGATCTGCCCCGATTCAGGGAGCTGTTGGGCGACGGTACCCAGTTTGGCTTGCATCTGAGCTACGCTGAGCAGCCCAGCCCCGATGGTCTGGCACAGGCGTTTATCATTGGTGAGGAGTTCATTGGCAATGATTGTGTTGCGATGGTTCTGGGCGATAATATCTTCTCCGGTCACGGCTTGAAGAAGCGCCTGCGCGCCGCGGTACGCAATGCCAAGTCCGGTAAGGGCGCTACTGTGTTCGGTTACTATGTGGATGACCCTGAGCGGTTCGGTATTGTGGAATTTGACCAGAGTGGTCATGCCGTTTCCATCGAGGAAAAGCCTGCCGAACCCAAGAGTAATTATTGCGTAACCGGTCTTTACTTCTATGACAACCGGGTGGTGGAGTATGCCAAGAATCTGAAGCCTTCCCCCCGTGGTGAGCTGGAGATTACTGATTTGAACCGGATCTATCTTGAGCAGGGTGAGCTGAATGTGGAGCTGTTGGGCCAGGGCTTCACCTGGTTGGATACCGGCACCCATGAAAGCTTGGTGGAAGCTACGAATTTTGTTAAGACTGTGGAAGCACACCAGAACCGAAAGATCGGTTGCCTGGAGGATATAGCTTATATTAACGGCTGGATCACCCGGGAACAGGTGGAGGCTGTGATCAAAGTCTACAAGAACCAGTATGGCCGTTATCTGCAGGATGTGCTGGACGGCAAGTATGTGGATGTGATTCGCGACAAGAAACGGCTTGAGAAGCTGGAGGAAATGGAAAAATGAAAAAGACCATTATTGTAACCGGCGGCGCCGGCTTTATCGGTAGTAATTTTGTGTTTCACATGCTGGGTAAATACCCCGAGTACAGGGTCGTTTGGCTGGATAAGCTGACCTATGCAGGCAACCTGAGTACCCTGGAGCCTGTGATGAACAACCCCAACTTTTGTTTTGTGAAGCTGGATATTTGTGACCGGGAAGGCGTTTATAAGCTGTTTGAGGAAGAGAAGCCTCAGGTGGTGGTAAACTTTGCCGCAGAGAGCCATGTGGACCGCTCCATCGAGAACCCCGAGATTTTCCTGATGACCAATATCCTGGGTACCCAGGTGCTGATGGATGCCTGCCGCAAGTACGGCATCGAGCGCTATCACCAAGTCTCTACGGACGAGGTCTACGGCGATTTACCCCTGGACCGTCCCGATCTGTTCTTTACAGAGGAGACCCCCATCCACACCAGCTCCCCTTATTCTTCTTCCAAGGCCGGCGCAGATCTGCTGGTCATGGCATACCACCGTACCTACGGCCTGCCCGTGACCATCTCCCGCTGCTCCAATAACTATGGTCCCTATCACTTCCCTGAGAAGCTGATCCCTCTGATGATCGCCAATGCCCTGAACGACAAGCCTCTGCCCGTTTACGGCGAAGGTCTGAACGTGCGGGATTGGCTGTATGTAGAGGATCATTGCAAGGCTATCGACCTGATCATCCATAAGGGAACTGTGGGCGAGGTGTATAACATTGGCGGCCACAATGAGATGAAGAACATTGATATTGTTAAGATCATCTGTAAGGCCCTGGGGAAGCCTGAAAGTCTCATTACCTATGTGGCAGACCGGAAGGGCCACGATATGCGCTATGCTATCGACCCCACCAAGATCCACCGGGAGCTTGGCTGGCTGCCGGAGACCAAGTTTGTTGACGGTATCCAGAAGACCATCCAGTGGTATCTGGACAATAAGCAGTGGTGGGAGACCATCATTTCCGGAGAGTACAAAAACTACTACGAAAAGATGTACGGCAACCGCTGATTCTGACTGGAGGACACTATGGAGAATACGACTGGCGAAAACGTGATCTATATCAAGGATCTGATTTTTTCCGTACTGCACCGGTGGCGTTCCCTGGTGGCTGCGGCCCTGGCGCTGGGCTTGCTTTTGGGTGGTTATCGTGGCTTGACCGGCATGCAGGTGCTGCAGGATGCGTCCCAGATTGCCGGAGCGCAGGAAAGCTATGAGCAGGCCGTGGAAGCGTACAACACCAGCTACGAACTGCAGGAAAGGGTAATTGCCAAAGTTCAGGAAAAACTGGAACAGCAGCAGGATTATGTGGATAATTCTCTGATTATGGCAATGGATGCCTACAATTACTACCAGGCGCATCTGGTGGTGTATGTTTCCACAGATTACCGTATCCAGCCGGGTCTGGCTTACCAGGATCCCGATATGACACCGCGCATTCTGGCGGCTTACCGCACACGGCTCAATGCGCCCCAGGCCAAATCTGAGCTGGCGGAAATTGCCGGAGTGGAGGATAAGTATTTCTCCGAACTGTTCACTGTGAAGGTGGAAAACGAAGCGCAGCAGATCAGCGTTACGGTGATCCATCCGGAACAGGCCCGCGCGGAGAAGCTGCTGGGGCAGCTGAAGACGATCTTTACCGGCAACAGGGAAGAGATCGCCAGCACAGTATATGCCCATGAGATTGCTTTTTTGGAGGGAAATGCCAGCCCTGTGGTTGGCGGGACTGTGGCAGGAATTCAGGATGAGGCGCTGAAACGGTTGGACGAACTGCAGACACAGCTGAAGGAAGCCCAGTCTGCCTTGGATGACATCACCGCGCCTGCGGCACCGGTGAATACCACCCTTTCCGGAGTGGTAAAAAAAGCGGTGATCTTCTTTGTTCTTGGCTGCGTGGCAGGCGTATTCCTGATGGCTGTCTGGGCGGTGTTTGTCAGCCTGATCAGCCGGAAGGTCTACTCTGCGAAGGCGCTGATCAGCCGTACCGGTGTTAAGGTGCTGGGAACAGTCGCCGCGGAGAAGTCCGGCAACTGGATCGACCGGTTGCTGGACCGTTTGGAAGGTCGCCAGTCCGAATCGCCCCAGGTCCGTATGGGTCTGTTGGCGCGGGATGTGGCAAACCGTTGCAGCGATGTTAAGGTCCTGCTGGTTTCCGGCTGCGGCGATCCTGCGGGGGAAGATAGCTTTGTGGAGGCCCTGCGGAAGGCAATGCCCAATACCGGGGTACTGCATTGCGGCAGCATTCTGCACAGCTGCGAAGCAGTGGATGCGTTGGGCAAGGCTGATGCAGTTCTGCTGGTGGAGCAGTGCGGCAGCTCCAACTACCTGGGTGTGGTGGAGCAATGCCAGAAGGCAGAGGACTACAAAAAGCAGCTTTTGGGTTGTATTTTGATCGGTGGCTGACCCCTTGAAAACAGAATAACACATGGGGAGCATACAGCTTGTATGCTCCCGTTTTTTTGCCTTGGGAGGCATTTTCGTATCCGGGAAAAAGACGGGGAATTTCCAGTGTTTCCAAGGGCTTTTAGGGCTATTTAAGTTGACATATGACAGCAAATGGGGTATAATAACCAGTAACATAGGGAGATTACGTCCACGGAAGGATGGTGTATTATATGAAGTTTTTTGTAACCGGTGTAGCAGGACAACTTGGCCACGATATTATGAACGAGTTGCATAGGCGGGGACATGTTGGCATAGGCAGTGATCTTGCTCCCCAATATAGTGGAATTCAGGATGGTACTGCTGTATGCACCATGCCTTATGTGAGTATGGATATTACCGATGCAGTCTCCGTAGAAGAGACCATCATCCAGGCACGGCCCGATGTAGTGGTCCATTGTGCAGCCTGGACGGCGGTAGACCTGGCGGAGGATGAGGATAAGCAGGAAAAAGTGCGTGCCATCAATGCTACAGGCACCAGAAATATCGCACAGGTGTGCAAAGCGCTGAACTGCAAGATGATCTACATCTCCACCGACTATGTCTTTGACGGACAGGGAGAAACCCCTTGGGAGCCGGACTGTAAGGATTATAAACCCTTGAATGTGTACGGTCAGACGAAACTGGAAGGGGAGCTGGCAGTTGCGGAGCTGCTGGAAAGGTTCTTCATTGTCCGTATCGCCTGGGTATTTGGCAAGAATGGAAAGAACTTCATTAAGACTATGCTTGCCCTCAGTGAAAAATATGACACCCTCCGGGTGGTGTGCGATCAGATTGGCACCCCTACCTATACACTGGATCTTTCACGCCTGCTGGTGGATATGGCGGAAACGGAAAAATACGGTTACTACCATGCTACCAACGAGGGCGGCTATATTTCTTGGTATGATTTTGCCTGCGAGATTTTCCGGCAGGTTGGCAAGGACACAGTTGTTCAGCCGGTAACTACGGCAGAATACGGTCTGTCTAAGGCCGCCCGTCCCTTTAACAGCCGGCTGGACAAGCAAAAGCTGGTGGAAAACGGATTTAAACCTCTGCCAGACTGGCAGAATGCTCTGGCAAGATATTTGAGAGAAATTGAGGAATAAGCTATGGGTCAGATCACAGTTACCAAATGTCCTATTGAGGGATTGTATATCATAGAGCCGGCGGTTCATGGCGATAACCGGGGCTACTTTATGGAAACTTACAACAAGCGGGATATGGAAGAAGCCGGTCTTAACATGGATTTTGTCCAGGATAACCAGAGCATGTCTGTAAAGGGAGTCCTCCGGGGCTTGCATTTCCAGAAGCAGTACCCCCAGGGGAAACTGGTCCGTGCCATTAAGGGCCGGGTTTTTGACGTTGCTGTTGACTTGCGGGAAGGCTCTGCCACCTATGGAAAGTGGTATGGTGTGGAGCTGACCGCGGAAAATAAGAAGCAGTTTTATATCAGCCCGGGCTTTGCGCATGGTTTCCTGGTCCTGTCCGATACGGCGGAGTTCTGCTACAAATGCACGGACTTTTACCACCCGGGTGATGAAGGCGGCCTTGCCTGGAATGATCCGGCAATCGGTATCCGGTGGCCGGAACTGTCCGGCAGCTATCAGGGCAGCGCCTCCGCGGAAGGCTATGCGCTGGCTGACGGCACACCCCTGAACCTTTCGGAAAAGGACCAGAAGTGGTCCTGCTTGGCGGATACATTTCACTTTTAAGTGCTGTGTCGGAAAATAAAGAGAGAAGATAGGAGAATAGCCATGCAGAATGTATTTATCGTTGGCTCCAAGGGAATACCCGGTGCTTACGGTGGCTATGAGACTTTTGTAGATAAGCTGACCGAATACCACCAGAATAACGGCCAACTGAAATACCATGTTGCCTGCAAGGATACAAAGCAGTTCGAGGAAGACTACCACAATGCCAGGTGTTTCCATATCAAGGTCCCTAACATCGGACCGGCCCAGGCAATTTATTACGATGTAGCTGCCCTGGCTGCCTGTTGCAAATATATTCGGGATAACCGGGTTGAAAAGCCCATCGTTTACATTCTTGCCTGCCGGATTGGACCTTTTATGGCGCACTTTGCCAGAAAGATCCATGCTCTGGGCGGCGTGGTCTATGTGAATCCTGACGGGCATGAATGGCTCCGTGCCAAGTGGCCTGCCCCGGTGCGCAAGTACTGGAAGCTATCTGAGCAGATGATGACAAAGCATGCGGATTTGATGGTCTGCGACAGTAAGAATATCGAAAAGTATATACAGCAAACTTATGCTGACTATGCACCCGCTACCACCTTTATCTCCTACGGTGCTGAAACCCGCCAGAGTCGGTTGGCTGACGACGATGAAAAGCTGCTTGCATGGTATGGAGAAAAAGGCCTGTCTCCCAAGGATTACTACCTGGTGGTAGGCCGATTTGTCCCGGAGAACAACTATGAGACTATGATCCGGGAGTACATGCGCAGCAAGACTGATAAGGTCTTTGCCATTATTACCAATGTAAACGACAAGTTCCTGGACGAGCTGGAGCAGAAGCTCCATTACCGTCAAGATCCCCGGATTCAGTTTGTGGGTACGGTGTATGACCAGGAGCTTTTGATGAAGATTCGGGAAAATGCTTACGGGTACTTCCATGGCCATGAGGTGGGCGGTACGAATCCCAGTCTGCTGGAAGCACTGAGCAGTACAGAACTGAATCTGCTTCTAAATGTAGGTTTCAACCGGGAAGTGGCGGAGGATTCTGCTCTGTATTGGGAAAAGACTCCCGGCAACCTGGCTGCGCTGATTGACCGGGCGGATACTCTGACCCCGGAGCAGATCGGACTTCTTGGCGAGAAAGCAAAACAGCGGATTGCTACGGCTTATAGCTGGGAATTTATCTGCAAAGAATACGAAAATCTGTTCCTGGGCAAATAATGCGCTGCGCCTGGTTAGACCGGGAAAATCATGCGGTATAACCATGCCGCGGTTAAAAACAACAGGGGGTACAAACATGAGCAAGAAAACACTGAGCTTCCGACAGGTCCAGCTGGGTTCTCTGGAGGTACTGAAAAAGCTGATTGAGCTGTGCGATGCCCATGAATGGAAATACTGTCTGGCTTACGGGTCTATGCTGGGCGCGGTGCGGCATAAAGGTGTGATCCCTTGGGATGATGACATCGATATCATTATGCCCCGGCCGGATTATGAAAAATTGCGTGCGTATTTTGTGGAAAATAAGAACGCGCTGTATCCGCTGAAGCTGTTTGATAAGGCAAATGTGCCGGAGTATCCCCACATGATCGCCCGGGTCAGCGATCAGAGATACCACCTGGTTTTTGAAAACGAAAAGGATTACGATATGGGCCTTTTTGTAGACATCTACCCCATGGACGGCATGGGAAACGACTATGAAGCAGCGGTAAAAATGACGGACAAGACCAAGCGGATCGCGTCTCTGTGTTTCTTGACCGGCAGAAAGTCCTTCGGTGTGGACAATACCTATTCGGTGCTGAAAATGATCCTAAAATTCCCGGCCTACTGCTGGGCAAAGCTGTGGGGAAATCAGCATTATATCAATAAGCTTGCCAAATCGGCACAGGGCTATGACTACCACAGCAGCGAATATGTAGCTTGTGTTGTCTGGCCTACAGGTAAATCCGCAGGCAAGCAGCGGGATGTTTTCAGACGGGAGATCTTCGAGGATCTGGTCGAGGTGCCCTTTGAGGATACCGTGGCCAAGATCCCCCGCCAGTACGACGAGTTCCTCACCATCAGCTACGGAGACTACATGCAGCCGCCTCCGGAGGATAAGCGCACTACAAACCATACCTATATAGCGGTTGAGCGATAAACCGTTGGGCTAGAAGGAGAAAGAATATGCAAGCGATCATTTTGGCAGCAGGCATGGGCAGACGATTGAAGGAGCTGACCCAGAACAATACGAAATGCATGGTCAAGGTCAACGGTGTCACGCTGATTGATCGGCTGCTGCATCAGTTGGAGAAGCATACCCTTTCGCGGATTGTGATTGTGGTTGGCTATGAATCGGAAAAGCTGGTAGAGTATATTTCCACCTTGGGAATTCAGACACCCATCGAGTATGTGGAAAATCCCATCTACAACAAGACCAATAATATTTACTCCCTGGCATTGGCGAAGGACAAGCTGCAGCAGGAGGATGCTCTGCTGTTTGAGTCCGACCTAATCTTTGAGGACTCCCTCATTGATGCGCTGCTGGAGGATCCCAGAGATACGCTGGCTGTGGTGGACAAGTACGAGAGCTGGATGGATGGCACCTGTGTCAAGCTGGGTGAGGATGACAGTATCGAGGAGTTCATCCCTGGCAAACGGTTTAAATATAATGAGATCGATGAATACTATAAGACTGTAAATGTCTATAAATTCAGCAAAAATTTCTCTGAAAAATACTATGTTCCTTTTCTGGAGGCGTACCAGGAGGCACTGGGTGTCAACGAGTACTACGAGCAGGTCCTGCGGGTTATTACCATGCTGGACGATCCCGCCATTAAGGCGAAAAAACTCACCGGTCAGCTGTGGTATGAGATTGACGACATTCAGGATCTGGACATCGCCACCTCTATGTTTACACCCAATGATGAGGAAAAGGTGGAACTGATGGCCTCCCGTTATGGCGGTTACTGGCGCTATCCCAAGCTGCTGGACTTCTGCTACTTGGTCAACCCCTACTTCCCTCCCAAGAAGCTGGTGGACGAGATTAAAGCAAGCTTTGAAAAGCTCCTCACCCAGTACCCCTCCGGCATGCGGGTCAATTCCCTACTGGCTGGCAAGAACTTCGGTGTTCACCAGGAGAACATTTTGGTAGGCAACGGCGCAGCGGAGCTGATTAAGGCGTTTATGTCCCAGCAGAAGGGGAAGGTGGGTTTTGTCCGTCCTACCTTTGAGGAATATCCCAACCGCTACTGTAAGGAGGAAGCGGTGGTGTTCGTTCCCCAGAACCGGGACTTCACCTATACAGCTGAGGATCTGGTAGACTACTTTGCTGATAAGGATATTACCGCTCTGGTGGTTGTCAACCCGGAAAACCCCTCCGGCAATTACATTCCCAAGTCGGGTCTTCTGAAGCTGGTTGCCTGGGCGAAGGAACAGGGGATTCGGCTTTTGATCGACGAATCCTTCGTGGACTTTGCAGAGGAAGAGGACAGTACGCTGATCTGTCAGCAGCTGCTGACCGAAAACCCCCACCTGTATGTGATGAAGAGTATTTCCAAGTCCTACGGTGTCCCCGGCCTGCGCCTGGGTGTCCTGGCGTCCGGTGATCTGGAAGGAATTGCGGTACTAAAGAAGGATGTGGCGATTTGGAATATCAATTCCTTTGCCGAGTGCTATATGCAGATCGCAGAGAAGTACCAGAAGGAATATGCCAAGGCGCTACAGCTGATTAAGCAGGAGCGGACCCGGTTCCAGACTGAGCTTTGCCGGCTTCCCGGTCTGCGGGTGATTCCCTCTCAGGCCAATTATATTATGGCAGAGCTTGTGAACGGTCAAAGCACACGGGAACTGACTAAGGCGCTGCTGGTTAAGCACAATCTGTTCATTAAGGACCTTTCTGCCAAAATGAACGGAGGACAGTTTGTGCGGCTGGCCGTGCGGGATACAGCGGATAATAACAAGCTGATCGCAGCACTGAAGCAGGAACTTCGATAAAAATACGCTAACCTGTAAGGCTTGGAGAAACCGGAAGGGAACGGTCGTTTTTGGAATATGAAGAAATTTATTCAGCTATTTAACAAAGTGGGCGGCATGAATGTGCTGCGTCAATATCTGCGGGCACATGTACTGCTGTATGCCCTGGTGCAGACGGCCCTGTGTGGGTTTTCCAAAAAATCTTTAGAGATCGTGCGTCTGGCGGTGAACAACAAGATCCTGTGCAGGCTGCGCAGAAAATACCGCCGCTTTATCAAGAATTTTCAAACGGACCGGAAACCGGCATCCAGGGAGCGGTCCAAAAAGGTCTGGGTCTGCTGGTTCCAGGGAATGGAAAATGCCCCGGAGCTGGTGCAGCGGTGTTACCGATCCTTGCAGGAGAATCTTCCGCATCGGGAAATCGTTCTTCTGACGGAGGATAACTACAAGGATTATGTAAACCTGCCGGACTATATTGAGCAGAAGGCGGCAAAGGGCATTATCCCCAAGGCGCAGTATTCAGACCTTTTGCGGCTGGAACTGCTGATCCGCCATGGGGGAACATGGATTGACGCGACGGTCCTTTGCTCCGGGCAGCAGATCCCCAGCTATATGCTCGACAGCGATCTGTTTACCTTCCAGGCCTTGAAACCCGGTCTGGACGGACAGGCTACCTGCATGTCCAACTGGTATATGACCGCCTGCACTAACCATCCTATTTTGGTGCTGACCCAGGCGCTTTTGTATGAATACTGGAAAAAGCACAATACATTGATGGATTATTTTATCTTCCACCTGTTTTTCCAGCTGGCGATCGAGACATATCCCCGGGAATGGGAAAAGGTGGTCCCCTTCAGCAGCTCTGTGCCGCACATTTTGCTGCTGCGGATGTTTGAATCTTACGATGAAGAAACCTGGAACGCTGTGCGGCAGATGACCCCGTTCCACAAGCTGTCTTATAAGTTTGGCCCGGAGGATGCCCAAAAGACGGGAACCTACTATCGGATGCTGATTGACGGGTCTGTGCAGGACAGGAATTGAAAAGTCAAAAGTAATTTTAACCGGAGGTGAATGGCAATGGAACAAAATAAAAGGCAGGCGTTTTTGGTGCAGGATTTCTTTGCCTTCACCAGAACAGAGCTTCTTGTTAAGCTAATATTACTGTTTCCCATTACCACACTGTTTCAAAATCACATCGGCGTACTGAACAAGCTGCTGTTTTTTATGGTACTGGCGGTACTGTTTTGTGCCAATGCTGTTCGGCACAGACCCTTTGCCTATATGGCAGTTATTACTGGGCTGTGGCTTGTCTCCATGGCGGTTACCCCGCTGGAGGCGCTGAAATTAAATCTGAACATGGCATTTTACTATATCTTCCTGGTGTTGTACATGGTGTTTGTGCTGACGGACCAGAAAAAGATATGGGACATTCTGGTCAAAAACCGCGGGTATATCCTGGGCATCGTGATATTTTACACCCTGGTGGTGGCAATATCGATCTTCATGCCCAGCGCCTATCAGCAGTCCGAGGCCGGTGGCTGGGGGGATGAAAAGTATTTTGTTTCCATTTCCGACAGTCCCAACCGGGTGGGCCCGGCATCGGTGTTTATTGTGGTTTTGATTACATTCTTGATCAAAACCGGAACTCACTGGTCTGCCGCAGCGTTGTCTTTTCCCCATTTGTATGTGTTCCTCATGGGCGGCAGCCGTACCTATTTTGTGGTGGGTGTCTGCACTATGGTGGTGCTGTTCTATGTGATGATGCCCCGGAAACGGTGGTTTTTCCTGAGCCTGATCCCTTTGGGGGTTGTGGGTGTCATCCTGGTACTCAACAGCAACATGATGGCGAAATTCGCCGCTACCTTCCAGGCAGGGCAAGGGTTGTCCCAGGAGGAATTCTGGCGTCGGCTGACCAACACCCGCTCGATTTTCTGGGTGGAACAGCTAAAGATGTTTTTTGCCACTCCCTGGTATAAGCAACTATTGGGCAACGGTATCAATTTTACCACCCACCGATACGGCCTGTGGGCTCACAGCGACTTCATCGAGATCCTGTGCAGCTACGGTTACGTGGGCCTTGCCAATTACCTGGGCATCATGTTCTATACCATGCACAATCTGCTCAAATCGAAAAGACGGCACTTTTTCATTAAGTGCGTCTGCGTGTTTATCTGGTTCTTCAACGCATTTATTAATTTCTTCTACTGTTATTTCTGCGCTATGCTGTGTTATCCAATTCTCTTGCTGGTGGTAAAGCATATGGATGACCTGGCGCTTGGAACCACCCAAAGGAGTGCATGAATATGAAAGCTGTGGTCTTGCTGTCATCGTACAACGGTGAGAGGTATATAAAGACCCAAATTGAATCCATTCTTGCCCAGCAGTGTACTATCCCCGTTGATCTGTGGGTCCGCGATGACGGTTCGACTGACACTACGACCCAAATTCTGCAGCGCTATGCGGACGAGGGGAGACTGAAGTGGTACACAGGAGAAAACCTGCGCAGTGCCAAAAGCTTTTTGGATCTAATAAGGCACTGCCCCGGATATGACTACTATGCATTTGCAGATCAGGATGATTTCTGGTTGCCGGAAAAGTTTGATCGTGGCATCAAGAAATTAGAGGGCGTTGAAGGTCCGGGTTTGTATTTCTCCAATGCCCGTCTGGTGGATGGAGAATTGGCAGATATGGGTCGGGATGTTTATAAGAAGAATCCTTACAGCGACTATTATACCTTGGTGTGCCAGGGCGGGTTGCTTGGGTGTACCATGGTGTTTAACAATGCCCTGGCACAGCTGATTCAGAGCGCACCGGTGCCGAATGTGCTGATGATGCATGATTTCTACGCTGCGGTGGTCTGCGCTTTGTTTGACGGCACCATATGCTATGATTCCAAGGCTACCATGCTCTACCGTCAGCACGGAAACAATGTTGTAGGGGTGTCGCGGAATAAGATACAGGCGTTCCGTAACAGGTTGTGTGCCATCACACACAAGGAAAAGGTTACTGTAGCGGAGCAGGCAGCAAGTATGCTGGCCTGTTATCCTCAGATCCCCGACCGGCAGAAAAAGCAATGGTTGGAACGGGTAGCGCGCTATCGGGACAGCTTCCCAAGAGCGCTGACGCTGGCACTGACTGGCAAGACCCGCTACAGTAACAAAAACAAAGCTATCACCCTACGGCTTGCACTGCTACTGCGCAACCGGTGACCGAGGAGGGCGTTATGTCCATTGTTAGTTTTGTAAAGAAGAAGTGGAAGAGCCTGCAATTCAAACGTAAATAGCGCGGTGTTAATTCTCAAAATGCAACCTATGTGAAAGAGCCTTTTAACATGAAACTGGTTTCAGTGGTGAAGAATACCTATGGCGGGATAAATGTCCAGTTATCCAATACAAAAAGCTGCCTGTGCATCGGAAACTACTGTTCCATCGCGGAAGAAGTGAAGCTCTTAGTCAGTGCGGATTATAATACACAGACCATTTCCACCTTCCCTTTCCGGGTGCAATGTCTGGGACATGAAATGGAGGCGGTGTCCCGGGGGGACATCGTGGTGGATGACGATGTATGGATTGGCTATCGTGCCACAGTTTTGTCCGGTGTTCATATCGGGCAGGGGGATGTGGTAGCTGCCGGTGCGGTGGTAACAAAGGATGTGCCACCCTATGCCATTGTCGGCGGCGTGCCGGCAAAGATCATCAAATACCGCTCTTGATGTCGGCCTTGTAGCACTGATTGCAGAAAGCGGCTTGCTTGGCGCGATCGCTTATTTGGGGCTTTTGGGATTTTTGCTTATTATTGCCTTTATTAAAAAGCGACCCCAGAAGGAGCGACAACTGGATTTTCACTGGTTGACGATCTTCATGGTCGCGTTGTATATACTGCTGAATTATTTGGCGGCATTCCTGTTTGCACATGTTGTTTGGATGTTTATTGGGCTGTTTTATGCCTATAAAGGTTTGGACGAAAAAGAAAGATTGTCCGCATCCAAGGCGTTAAATAATGAAAATTGACAGCTTTGGCCCCTATTGATCGTCGGCAGTGCAGTAGTGTTTTAAAGTATAGTTTGAAAACTGCAGGAGGAAACTCTATGTCCCAAGTTAGCATTGTTGTTCTGACCTACAATCCGGACCGCCAAAAGCTTATAAAGACTTTGGAAGCAGCAGTTAGGCAGCGGGACGTATCTGTCGAGATCATTCTCAGTGATGATGGTTCAGCCAAAAAGGATTTTAGCTTTCTGCCGGATTTTTTTTCCAACCGGAATTTCGATAATTATAAGGTAGTAGAAAATCCGGAGAACCGGGGGACGGTTTATAACTGCTATTCGGGGATCTGTGCGTCATCCGGCGAATATGTGTTTCTCACCTCCCCTGGGGACATTCTATTCGATGACACTACCATGAGCCGGTTTTATCAGTTTGCTGCACAACGGCAGGTGGATGTTTGCTTTGGGAATGCGGTTTGCTATGCTCTGGTGGACGGACAAGTCAAGCAAACCCGCCCGAATAGTATCCCTACTGCCCCGGATGTCTATGGCTTGGGCAGTTCATTGGCGTGTCAAAAGCGTGCTTTTTTTGGGGACAACTTTATTATCGGTGCGTGCTATTTCCGCAGCCGGGAATTTGCAAAACGATATATCGGTGAGTTGCTGGATGTGTCCAGATATATGGAAGATACCCCCAGCACTATGTTTGCTTTGTCTGATGGCATCCCAATTCATTACTATGACAGCAATATTGTATTTTACGAAGACGGTGTAGGCGTTTCTACTGGGGTTAACGAAAAGTGGCAGAAGATTCTGAAGGAGGATCTGATCCGCTCTTTAAGAAAGCTCCATGAGCAGAAACCGGAAGATCCTTATGTAAAGATTGCTCTGAAAAATATTTCTGAGCGTTCCCGCTGGAAACGCATGGGATACCGGTTTTTTGCTCACCCATTTATCAGCACCGGGATGCTGGTTGAAAATAAACTCAAAAAAACGAAAGCTGTTTTTTGCAGTGGGAAAGACATGGAAAGATTGCAAATACTGCTTACAGAGACAACAGTTTGAGGTGTGTATATGAAAGTAATAATGTATCAGTTTCCTCCCCATGGGGATGACCGGGGGCAGCTCGTAGCCATTGAGGCTATGAAGGACCTGCCCTTTGAAGTGAAGCGGGTCTATTATATCTACGATACATTGTCCGGAGTTCGTCGGGGGTTCCACGCCCATAAGTGTTTGCAGCAGATATTGGTCTGTGTCAGTGGCAGTTGCAAGATACATCTGGATGACGGAACGGATACGGCGGAAGTGGTGTTGGACAAGCCTAATGAGGGCCTGTATATTGCCAACAATATGTGGCGGGAGATGTATGATTTTACGCCAGGTGCGGTACTGCTGGTGCTGGCATCAGAGTATTACGATGAGGCTGATTACATCCGTAACTATGATGACTTCATTAGAATGGTAAAGGGAGAGTAAAAATGAACGTGCCTTTTGTTTCATTTAAGCCCATGGAAAAGGAACTGGATAAAGAACTCCGCCAGGCATTCACCCGAGTTTTTGAAAGAAGTTGGTATATTGGCGGTAAGGAAGATGAGACCTTTGAGAAAGCCTTCGCACAGTTTGTAGGCACTGATTACTGTGTGGGCTGCGGCAATGGTCTGGATGCGCTGATCCTGAGCTTGAAGGTACTGGGGGTAGGTTCCGGCGATGAAGTCATTGTGCCTTCCAATACCTACATCGCCACCGCTCTGGCCGTAACCTATGTGGGTGCGACCCTGGTATTCGTGGAGCCTGACATCCGTACTTTCAATATTGACCCTGCCAAGATAGAGGAGAAGATCACTCCCAAAACCAAAGCAATTATGCCAGTTCATCTTTACGGGCAGCCCTGTGATATGGACCCAATCATGGCGATTGCCATGAAGTACAATCTGTTTGTGGTAGAAGATTGCGCCCAGGCTCATGGAGCTACCTATAAGGGCCGTGCCATAGGCACCTTCGGCGATACCGCCGGTTTCAGTTTCTACCCAGGAAAGAACCTGGGGGCGCTGGGCGATGCTGGCGCTATTGTTACCAACAACGAAGAGATTGACAAGAAGCTCCGCGCTTACGGTAACTATGGCTCTGACTATAAATATCACCATGTGCTTCAGGGCGTAAATTCCCGCCTGGATGAGATACAGGCAGCTTTCTTGGCAGTTAAGCTGCCCCACATGGTGCGGATGAATGAAGAGCGCCGCAGGATTGCGGATCTGTACCTGGCTGGCATTAAGAATGAGCAGGTTATCCTGCCTTTCGTACCGGATTACGCAGTGCCCGTGTGGCATATTTTTGGTGTTCGTTGCGCCCGTCGGGATGAACTGCAGGCATACTTGGAGGAAAAGGGTATTGGTACTAACAAGCACTATCCTATTCCTATACATCTACAGCCCTGCTATGCGGATCTTTGCATCAAAGAAGGCGAGCTGCCTATCGCAGAGGAAATCAGTGCCACTCAGCTGAGCCTGCCCATGTACTACGGTATGACCAATGAAGAAATCGACTATGTGATCGAAGCCGTCAATGGTTTTGGAGGATAAGTCTATGGGACAGTACAGTCTGCACAGGTTTTTGAGGAATATTAAATTCTTGTTTTGCTACTCTTTGCAAGAGAGGGAAACGGAGAATATGTATAAAACCTTATGCTTTGCGGAGGATCTATGCCGTTATGATATTATGGACCCCGATGATGAAGTGAGGATACCTAAGATTCTGAATCCGGAGGATTCCTTGCAGTTATTGTTGGATTCGCCCAAGAGCTTTGCCCGGTTTGGAGACGGTGAAGTGTCGTTGATGCAGGGGAAGTCTATTCCGTTCCAGGAATATGACGAGAGATTGGCGAAGATTATGCGCGATGCGGTTCAGGGGAAGTTTGCGGATCTGTATGTTGGGATTAACTATAGTTACTTCCATACATCCAGACACATGAACCCGCATAATCGAAAGTTCTATTTGACTGCAGTGCATGACTTTCGTCAGTTTTTCCTGGATAATTGCTCTATGGAGCAGACCTATATTGCCGCAGGCTTTAACCAAATGTACATGGTCTCAGATGATACAGATCTGTCAGATTACTATGCTAAAATAAAGGAACTGTTTCGCGGCAGGGATTTGGTTATTTTTGCCGGGGAAGGGATCTTTGACGGCATGGATTATGATGTGTTTGAACTGGCACGCAGTAAGGAGTTTGTTTGGGGACCTAAACGGAATGCGTTTAGTGTTTATGATGAGTTGTATGAAATAGCGTGTTCCTATAGCAAAGACAAAACCCTTTGTTTTATATTGGGACCTGCATCAAAGGCTTTAGTTTGCAGTCTCACACAGCAAGGATACCTGGCTTGGGATATTGGTCATTTGGCCAAGGATTATGATTGTTTTTGTAAGAAACAGGTCAAAACACCGGAGGAGATTGCTAGATTCTTTGCCCCGGACTGATCGGAGATGATGTGTTGAATAACAACAGAGCACAATCAATGATAAAGAATATAGGACTATTCTTTATTGCTTCTTTTGGAACGAAATTCCTGTCATTCTTTTTGGTTCCGCTGTATACGAGCCTGGTCAGCACAGAAGACTACGGCATATCAGATTTTCTAAACACAATAATCAGCTTGGCAATGCCAGTTCTAATGCTGGATATTTCCGATGCTATTATGTTTATGTCCTTTCGGGCGGATAATCTGGCTGACAAACGGCAGCCACTGCTTTACGGAGACAGAATATTAAGGATTTCCAGCCTGCTTCTGGCAGTCGTGCTAATGGTTGTAACAGTTGCCGTAGGCGGAAAAGATATAGCGATATATTGCGCATACATTCTGTTACGGTATGTTCTAGATGCTTTCCATTTGAATATCCTTGCCTATATGCGGTCAATCAATGAAGTACAGACGATCACCGTCTCCAGTATATTGTCATCTGTAACGATGCTGACTATGAATGTAGTTCTAATTGTCTGGTTTAGATTGGGCCTTTATGCGTTGTTGATTTCCACACTTTCTGGCCAACTGGTGGGCAATTTGTACTGTGTATTAAAAACGGGCTATTTCCATTTTGCGAAGGAAACTCTGCAGCTTACAAAAGAGCAGCGCAAGCAGATGCTTTCCTACAGTATTCCATTGATATTCTCCGGTCTTGCTTGGTGGGTTAATGGCTCGCTGGATAGATTCTTTGTAACCTATTATTGTGGAATTGGCATAAATGGTATTTATGCTATGGCCAATAAGATCCCGACCCTGCTCAATGCGGTGCATACTGTGATTTATCAGGCAATGCAACTGAGTGTGTTTTCGGAAATGGGGGCCAAAGATAGCAAAGAGTACATGAAGCGGCTGTATTCCATCTATAATTTTGTTATGGTTACCGCCTGCTCAGTGCTTATTATGATAGAGAAACCCTTAGCGAAATATTTGTTTAAGGGCGATTATTACATTGCGTGGCAGTATGTGCCGATTATGTTGCTTTCCGCGGCAATGTTTTCTGTAGCTGGCTACATCACAATTATTGCTACGGCAACTAAGGAAACCACGACAGTTGCGGCATCAACAATTTCGGGAGCAGCAGCCAATGCGTTACTGAACTGGATACTGATACCCAGAATCGGATTGTTTGGTGCAGTTATTGCCACAGCGGTAGGATATTTTATTGTTTGGCTTGTATTGATTTTAAGAGCAGAAAAAAGCTTGCAGATTCGTTTTTCAAAATATACAAGTATGGCTATGTATGCCATTTTGGCAATGCAGTGGATCATATTGTTGGTAGACAAGCATGTTGTAGTTTTGGAGTTGGCACTGTTTGCGGCGTTGTGTTTGCTAAACCTGAGAACAATCCGAGAGCTTTGGAATATTGCTGTTAAATTTCTGAAGACGCTTTTTGGGAAAATGCGGAGAGCATAAAAAGGGGGGGCTTTGTTGAAACTGAGACCGTTGATGGCAGAGGATGCGCCGTTGATGCTGGAATGGATGCACGACCCCGGTGTGGTGCAGCATATGGGTGCAAATTTTGCGGAGAAGACAGTTGATGACTGCAAGGGGTTTATTGCCGCAGGTCAGTGCAGTGAGGAAGATCTCCACTTGGCAATTGCGGATGAAACGGATACCTACATGGGCACCGTAAGTTTGAAACATATCGATCGTGTACGGAAGGATGCGGAATTTGCAATTACTGTCCGTGCCTGTGCTATGGGCAAAGGGTATTCCCGGTATGCTATTAGCGAGATTATCCGGATCGGTTTGCAGGAAAAAGGCCTGGATAAGGTGTATTGGTGTGTGTCACCCAGAAATGAACGGGCAGTCCGTTTCTATGATAAATGCGGCTACCCTAGGGTAGATAAGAATAGTGTTTATACCGGGCACTATACCCCGGAGCAGGCAGATGGTTTTATCTGGTATGCAGTTAACAAACAGTAAATCCGCCAGATAATGAGACAATAATAGGCGCGCGATGTGAACTACCGTGTCCCAAAGGGATGGTATCCATTGCGCGCTTTCGTTTTTAAGCGCAGGTCCCCGTGGGATACTGACTTGCGTTTGGCTTGCGGGTGTGCTATACTGACATCGGTAAGAGGTGAGAACGATGATCGATATGCACAGTCATATATTGCCCCAGATGGATGATGGAAGCAAAAGTGTGGAAATGTCTGTCCAGATGCTTGACTGTCTGAAGAATCAGGGGGTGGACGCGGTGGTGGCGACACCCCATTTTCAAGCGGCAAAGGATTCTCCCGTGGATTTTCTCCGTCGTCGGCAGGATGCGTATGAACGTCTTGTTAGTGGTGGCACAGAAATACCTCCAATTGTGCTGGGTGCAGAGGTTACCTATTTTGACGGCATGAGCCGCAGCGGTGAATTGGAGGCACTGTGCATGGGGGATTCCCGGCTGATTATGGTGGAGATGCCCTACGGTGGGTGGAGCCACCGGATGATCCGGGAGGTGTGCGACATTTCTGTGCAGCTGGGGTTACAGCCGGTGCTGGCCCATGTAGATCGTTACCGGGAAGGCTTTAACCGCTATTACCAACAGCTTACCCAGGAAGGTGTCCTGTTTCAGTTCAATGCAGATGTGTTTGAAGGTTTTTGGTCCCGACGTTGGGCGTTGAAGCTTCTGCGTACGGGTGGACTGCATTTTGTGGGGTCGGATTGCCACAATCTGGATAATCGCCCCCCGAATATGGACCGGGCATCCCAGGCAATTGCAAAGCACCTGGGGGAGGAAGCTCTGGCGGATATCACCACCTTTTCTGTCCGTGCCCTGGGATTATAAGGTCCTATCTATCAGATGAGAACCGGGATGAATTATATCCACTAAAATGACGCAATATCGCAGGCAGACATAAAACATGCAATATAAAAAGCCAGCGCCGTTCCAATTTCTCGGAACGGCGCTGTTTGTGATATTCCTTCAATATTCCTGTTACTGCAGGCCTTTGAGTAGATTCACATACTCTACCTGGAGCAGTTCGGCAGTACCCTTTGCAAAGTAGCTGGTGTAGCTTTCATAGCAACCGTAATCGTAAGCGTCAGCGGTGGGGATATAGCTGTGTGCGCCGTTGGCACAGGAGCAGATAAAGGTCATATCGAAAGGAGAGTTCTCCTTGATGTAGGAGCCGGTAGCGGCAAACATCTCAAAGGGTGCGGTGATGAAGGCAAGGCCTGCAATATAGACAGCATCGACCTCCATGTTTGCCCGCTGGGGACGGCTGGGCCGTGCCAGAATGGCGCTGGCGTGGAACACAGAGGAAAGCCCCAGCTTCCTTGCCAGCTTATTACCGGCGACGGTGTCACCTGCCACATCCCACAGGTCCTTGACCTGGCGGGCTTCCAGAATCAGGTGCTCGTCGTCGTGGTTTACGGCGGCTTCATACATGACCTGGGAGATCTTGATTCCCTTGCCTTCAATGGGTTTCAGGTTGGGCAGAGCCTCCGTGGCGATCCGGCACAGTTCCCTGCCAAACTCTCTATGGTCCATTTCCGGAGCTTCACCTTCGATACGGGAAGATGTGTTCTGATTGCCGGCTGCGCCGGTGAAGTAGGCAAAGTGCACACCCATTTCGGCTTCCACTGCCTCCCGGGTGCCGCCAATGATGTCAGCGGAAATGTCGGTTTTGGTACCGCCGCCAGTCTTGCAGGGGTGAGCCTGCCAATTCATGATGAGGATGTCCTTCTTGTTGCCTTCCCGTTCTACCTTTACCAGCAGCATTTCCGGGTCGTTCTCAGCAGCGTGGCCCTTGATACCCACACTGAAATCGCCAAAGTTATCGCCACCGAAGGTACCGTCATTCAGCTCATAGTGACGGATAAAGTTCAGATCAGCAACGGTTTTTGTTCCATAAAGCCTGCCGGGAGCCAAATCAGCGATAGCGGCGGCTGCGGCGTCAGCCATAGCCATCGTGTAGATGGTCTTGTAGGCACCGATGGAAGGGTCGCTGCTGCCTTGGTCGGGGGCTGAGTGGGTATGGGTGGCGCAGACCATGATGCGGTCCTGGGGGATACCGGTCTTGTTGGTGATGGCGGCCCGGGCTTCACTTACCCACTTGGAGCTGATGAGATCCTGAGTGTACCACAGGATGGTCTCCTCTCCATAACGGAATGCAATACAGGTGGTGTACAAATAATCCAGAAAGTTAGATGTAATACGCCGCTCAGAATGGCCGTACCCCCCAAGGGGTACAGGCTGGTTGGGCATGATCAGCGCCCTGCCGTAGCCCACCTCCAGAGTTTCGGACTTGTTGCCGGTGCCGCAGGCACACAGACCTAGTATTAAGGCAAGTACCAAAAGAATAACTAGAATTGTTTTCATGTGAACCCCCGTTGTTTTCGTTTTGGATTCCATCCCAATCTGTATGCTTGACTTATTATATAGATTATATAGGAACATGACACCGTTGGCAAGATTGGAAAAACCACAAAAAACCGGGGCTGCGGCACAGCCCGCAGCCCCGGTTTTTTGTGTAATTTGTTGAATTGGATCAGTTTTCTTCCAGATAGGAGAACATTTCTTCCAGATTGCGCAGCTCACTTTCCTTGTTCTTGCGGACCCAAAGATCCCGGAATCCTTTCAGGAAGTGCTTGGCATCCGTTACCCGGACCAGATCCTTTTGCTGATCCTTAGCGTAAAGCTCTGCCATCAGACAGATACCCTCCGCAGCCGCCAGCATTTCTGCCCGGTACTCCGGTGCGAAATCTGCTTCGGCAGACAGCCGCTCCACAAAGGATAAGTAATCCTTCTGGATGTTCTGAATGTCTTCTTCAATCACGGGCAGCAGATTGGGCTCCGAGTTGTAACGCTTGTGGAAGTAGTGGATGCACAGGGGGACCCACTTGACCCGGTCATGCAGCCGACTCAGCTCGGTCAAGTACTGTACACCTCTTTCGTTTTCGTACAGGAGCTCATTGACCTTTGCCCGGAACTCGTCGGAGGCAGGGGTGCTGACAGACCAGGACTTTTCTGCGCCCAGGACCAAACCATACATGGCAAGCTCTACGCTGCAGGGGTTGCCCCAGTCGCCCCAGTTGGTGTTCAGTACACCGTCAGCACCGTGTTTATAGCCGTACTCCGCCATGAGACAGATGTTATTTTCTTCCACATCCACGCCCTCGCAGAACCGGTTCCAGGTGGTGGTACCGGGACAGACGATCTGGCGCTTGCCGGACTGGGCGAAGCGGATGACATTTTCCTCCGGGGGATTCAGCCGGTAGAACCAGTTGAGGAAACAGGTGTCCTCGGGCAGCGCGGAGATCTGCTCCGGATACTGCAGCAGGATGTCGCCCCACATCATGACCTTTTTGCCCCGGCTCTTCACATGGTCAATGATCTGCTTGACAAAGTCGCAGTAGAGCTTGCCCACATCGTAGCCGTCCTCGGCCAGCTGCTTCAGGTCGAAGGTCTCGTCGCAGCAGATATTGAAGGTATCGCTGGTGAATAGGGGAATGTACTGGTCAATGAGGCTCTTGATAACCTCAATGCTTTCGGGCTCCCGGGGGTCAATGGTGTGGTGGCGCATTCTGCCCCGCCAGAAGTTAGGGTCGGAATAATCCTTCAGCACACGCAGGTGCTTGTACTCCTCACGCTCCAACAGCTCGTAAAGGTGGCCAAAGGTGGACAGGGAGGGAATGAACTCAATGAAGTTTTCCTGGCAGTACCGATCAATTTCTTTCATTTCATCTTTTGTCAGATAGCCGGTGGACTGGATCAGATCGCCGTATTCCGCAAGCTCGCAGGCGTGCTCCACATAAAGCTGCAGAGAGTTGAGCTTGTAGTAGGCCATCAGATCGATCAGCTCCTTGACCGATTCCAGTGTAGGCACCTTACCGCGGGTAACATCGTGATAGAATCCGCGGTAAGCAAAGTCCGGCTTGTCCTGGATGTACAGACAGGGGACCTGCTGGCTACGGAAGATCTGCCGCAGGGTCTGGATGGCATAGAAAGCGCCGGCGGGACTTTCTGCCTCAATTGCAATGGCGTTTTCGTCGATCCGCAGGCTGTAGCCGTCACCGTCTGTACCGGAAATGGCAATGGTCAGCGGTGTGCCGGCAGGGTCCACAGGGAGCTTTTCCAAAGCTTTGCAAAGCCGGTTGTCATAAACACCGGGAGCAAAGAAAATAGCTTTTTTTCCCAGGAAGCCCGGCTTCTGCTCCAGGGCCTTTACACTGGGGATAAGGGTAATCATAGTACAGTACCTCCTTGGTTGTGCTTATATTCCCTGTAATCATACAACAAACCCCGCCGGAAGGCAATAGAAAAATAGGCAAAAGCATCCAATAAGGAGGCGAAACAAAAGGGGAATTTGAAGCAATAACCAAATTGCACAATAAAATAAGTGTGCTTTTGTGCAATTTTAAGGTTGAAAAAAACAGCAAATTTACTTATACTGTCTAGAGTGACAAAAAAAGGAGATTGATCAAAATGGAAATTAAAAAGATATGTGTTGTAGGCGGCGGTTTGATGGGCCGCCAGATCGCCCTGTGCGCAGCCATTCATGGCTTTGACGCGACTGTCTACGATTTGAAGCCCGAGGTGCTGGACGCTGTTGCTCAGTGGCATGCTGAGTATATGGCTGGCCGTATTGCCAAGGGTCGTATGACGGAGCAGCAGGTCGCCGAAACCAATGCCCGGTTCCATCTGGAGAGTTCTCTGGAGAAGGCAGTGGAAGGCGTTGACTGTGTTATCGAGTGCATCGTGGAGATCCAGGAGGTTAAGGCTAACTTCTTCCGGCAGCTGGATCAGATCATTGGTGAGGATGTGATCGTCTGCACCAACTCCAGCTACATGGTTTCCTCCCTGTTCACTGACTGCCTGAAGAATCCCAGTCGCCTTTGCAACATGCACTTCTATAACCCCGCTTTGGTCATGGAGTTCGTGGAAGTCGTTCAGGGTCCCCACACTAGCGAGGAGACTGCCCGCGCTGCTTACGAATTCTGCAAGGCAATTGGCAAGTGCCCAATCTGGCAGAAGAAGGAGATCCCCGGTTTTGCCGGTAACTACCTGATCGCCGGCCTGACCGAGCGCGCTAAGTACCTGGTCCAGAACGGCTACTGCACGCCCCAGGAGGTGGACATCGCCCTGGAGAAGGGCTTCAACCACAAGATGGGCATATTCCGCATGAACGACCTGACCGGTATCGACTTGTCCTTCACCATGATGAAGACCCGTTACGAGCAGACCGGTGTTAAGCCCGATATGTACGATGTGTACGAGCAGATGGTCAAGGAGGGCCGCCTGGGCCGCAAGACCGGCCACGGCTTCTACGACTACGAATAATTACATAAGCATCGTGGGATTATCCTGCGGGAGAGATAAAAATACATTTAATTCAA
Organism: Faecousia sp.; assembly: GCA_045653785.1. Classification (GTDB taxonomy): domain Bacteria; phylum Bacillota; class Clostridia; order Oscillospirales; family Oscillospiraceae; genus Faecousia. Next base: position 58,588 of record JAZOMH010000021.1, read on the forward strand.
TCGAATGAAGAGGAGAAATTCGAAATGAGAGAAGTAGTATTTGTTGACGGTATGAGAACCCCCTTTGGCAAGATGGGCGGCACCCTCAAGGATATTCCCGGTTCCGATCTGGCTGCAATGACCGTTAAGGCTTTGGTGGCTAAGACCCAGATCATGGAGAAGGGCGGCAAGGTGGACTCCCTTGTGTGTGGCTCCGCCGCTGGCTGCGGCTATTCCTGGAGCCATGCCCGTTATATTACCATGGCTGCCGGTCTGCCCTTTGAGACATCTGCATCCTTTGTCGAGATGCAGTGCGGTTCCGCCATCGACTCTATCAACCACGCTGCTTGGAAGATCATGGCTGGCGCTGCTGATGTGATCATTGCCGGTGGCTTTGAGTCTCATAGCAACAAGACGGTTAAGTATTCCACCACGGTTCAGCCCTACAAGGGCCTGGGCCCTCAGCCCTGCCGCGCCATTATCCATGAGGATCCTAAGCAGTGCGCTACCATGATCGAGATCTCCGACATCATGGCAGAAAAGTGGGGCATTACCCGTGAGGCTTGTGATGCGTTTGCTTACCGTTCCCAGATGCGTGCAGCAGCTTCCACTGAGAAGGGCTATTTCGTTGAGGAAATCGTGCCCATCACCATCCCTGCTACCAAGAAGACTCCCGAAGTCATCTTTACCACTGACGAGCATCTGCGTCCCAGCACCACCATGGAAGGCCTGGCTAAGCTGCGTACTGTCCGCGGAACCGACACCTCCGTCACCACCGCCGGCAACGCTTCCGGTTTGAACGACGGCGCTGCTTTCGTTCTGATGATGACCGCAGAGAAAGCTAAGGAGCTTGGCTATGAGCCTTATGCCCGCTGGGTAACCGGCGCTGACTACGGCGTTGAGCCCCGTTTGATGGGTATTGGCCCCGCTTACTCCAATCTGATGGCTATTAAGCGTGCAGGCCTGGAGATCGAGGACATCGATGTGTTCGAGTGCAACGAGGCTTTCGCTGCTCAAAACCTGAGCGTGATTAAGGAAATGGAGATCCAGTCCGGTAAGACCATTGATCAGGCTAAGTGGAATCCCAACGGCGGTGCTATCTCCTTCGGTCATCCCAATGGCGCTTCCGGTGGCCGTATAGGTATTTTCTGCATGAAGGAACTGGCACGCAGCGGTGGCCGTTATGGTCTGTTCTCCTCCTGCTGCGGCGGTGGACAGGGCGTTACTACGCTGATCGAGAATCTGCGTCGATAATATTTGCAACCCGGGACGCGTCGCGTCCCGGGTTTCTTAGAAAAGTAAGACGATGTGCCAAGTGGGAGGAATTGAATTTAGGGGCTTGTGCAAGGCAAGCTCTTAACACCATTTTTGCTCACTTACCTCATGTATAATTCAGTTAAAGAGGAGAAAATTATGAGCCAGCCCAAGGAAAAACCCTTTATGCGAGCCAGAAGACCGGAGGTCAAGCCCTACCTGGAGCTTGTGAAGGGAAATACCTATTGCATTGTTACCGGTTATGCCCGGATTCCGCTGTACAAGCTGGATGGGCACCGCGCCATTATGATCGATTCCGGATTGCCCCAGAGTTGGGATGAGATCCTCGCCCTTCTGGAGCAGGAGAAGCTGGAAATCGCGGCGGTATTGACTTCTCATGCCCACCCGGACCATGTGGGCAACCACAAAAATCTTCGGGAGCGGTTCGGCGCGGATATTTATATGTCCCGTTTTTCCGCTGCCATCTACGACAATGCCATGAACCAGACCGCCATCTCCATTGGCGTTACCGGCTACCGTAAATACAGCAAGACTTTAGGTGCCCCTTTTGATGCGGATGTGATCTTTGATTGGGACATTAAGACCATCGATGTGGAGGGGGCGACTTTCATTATTGAGCAGCTTCCCGGACATGCGGCGGAGCATATCGGCATTGTAACGCCGGATAATGTGGCGTACTTGGGCGATACAGTGCTGGATGAAGATATGGTGAAAAATGTTCGCTTGCCTTTTTGTACCTGTCTGGAGCCGGATCTGGAAGCCCTGGAGGGCATTGCGGAAATGAAGTACGACAAGTATATTCTTGCCCACAACGGTGTATATGACAGCATTCGGGAACTGGCACTTTTGAATCGTGCTAATCTACTGAAAAAGGCGGACATGATCGAGGCGCTGTTTGATGAGTACCTGACCCTGGACGCAGCGGTGAAGAAGCTGCTGCTTGCCACCGGCGGAGATATTGACAACAAGCGGACGGTCAGCGGTACCCGGTACAATATGTCTATTTTTGTAACCTACCTGGAGGATACGGACCGACTTACCAGCCGGGCGCGGGACGGCGCTCTGGAATATATTCGCAGCGGCACAGAAGCGTGAGAGGGGACCTTGTGCCTCCTCTCCCCTTTATGGGGCTGCCGCAGATTCCCGTTAGCCAGTTCGTGTGAACGGGCGCTGTCCGTCCGGTGAAGCCTAGCACAGACCTAAGGCACATGAGAGGGGACAAAGTGCTATTTGCAAGGAGGTGTACAGCTTTTGGGGATTATGCCCAAACAAAACAGAGATTTTTGTAGGAATTGATAATTGCGATTTTTAATAAGGTGTTGTATCATAGACTTGACTGTGTGTACCCTACGCTGAACTAGCTTTGGCAGGGTGGGAAAACAGCCGGGTCTTTTTATTTTCCGAAAAGGCCCGCCCACACAGTGTAGGGGAAACCCAAATGCAATAAAATGGAAGGAGAAAAGAAAATGAAGCAAGAATCTAGCAAGAAAAACAAAAAGCTGATTTGGCTCATTGCCGGTCTGGCAGCACTGCTGGTAGTCCTTGGTGTGGTATTGGCGATCTTTATCATGCCCGGTTCTCAGCAGGGTGAAACCGGCCCTGTAGGCGGTCGTCCCGATCTGTATTGGAACGTGGACAGACAGACCTATATCGGTGATGAGACGTCAGCGGGTCTTTCTACCCGTGAGCCTGCTGAGGACGGACTGTATCACATCCGCTTCTCTTACAACGGCGAGTTGGTAGAGTACACTTTCGCTGATAAGCGTATGGTCAATGTTATTGATAACATGGACGTTATGGCGCTTGTCAAGGACGCAGAGGGCAATGTTATTGATGCCCTTGCCCCCGATACTGTAGCTACGGAGGTTGCAAAGTCTTTCTTTGTTCAGAGAAAGGACGGCAGCAGCCTGATGCTGAACTCTTCCATCGCCATGAACGGCATGCAGATGCCTATTGAGATCTGTGAGCTGACACAGATATACAACGTGGACGTAACGGCAGAGGTTCCCGGCCAAATCGGAGAGCTGGACATGATGGATAAGCTTCTTGTCTATGCCAACGATAAGGGCGAGGTTACCCATATTTACATCATCGAGCGTCAGCCCGCGGCTGAGGTTTACTGGCGTGTAGGCAAGTATTATGACAGCACTAACAAGACTACCACCCGTGAGCCCGACGAGAACGGTGTCTATACACTGACCTTCGCCAAGGACGGCAAGCATGTGGAGCTGAAGTGTAAGGATAAGGCCATTGTTGACAACATTGACAGCAAGGGTGTTAGATACAATGCTCCCAAGGGCCTGCAGCTGGACGAGGAAGGCTACATCGTCGGTGAAGTAGATCCTGCGGTTGCCCTGCGCGGTAAGCTGGCAGGTTCCGAGTACCACGTCACCGAGATGAACGGTAACGAGATCACTGCTACCTACCTGCTTTCCGGTAAGGCGAATGGCAAGTCCTTCACGGTTACTGTTCCTGATGACTGCCCCGTTTACAATGTCTGTGTAGGCGGCTCTGCCACCTTGATCGGTGAGCCTACCGAGATGCAGATGTACGACCGTATTATCTGCTACACCGACCTGGAGGGCAAGCCCATCCTGATCTATGTCATGTACCGCATGGCAAATGTTCCCATGTACTGGAACATTAACCGTATGTACGACTCTACCAAGGGCGAGACTACCCGTGTGCCTGTCAACGGCTACTATGTCTTTAAGATGGCTGTGGGCGGAAAGCAGGTAACCCTGCGCACCAAGGACTGGGAGATTGCTAACCAGATCGACAGCCTCTCCTACATGTGCGGTCTTGAGGTGGAAGGCGACATCATCAAGAAGGTTTATAAGCCTGTCTATGTTAGTGGTAACGATGTCTACGGCGCAGGCGGCACCCGCTTCTTGATCAGCCAGACCGGCGTGATCCTGTCCTTTGTGAACAGCGGTAGCGGTAACTTTAACAGCCCTCTTAATCTGGTGATGCGGTCTGATGTGGAGATCTACGATGTTACCGGCTATGCTGGCACCACTGTTGGCGAACCTACCACTCTTAACGAAGGCGACTCCTTCCGTATGGTGGCAGACTACAACAACAACATCACACACATCTATGTCACGGCAAGATACACCGGCAAGCCCATTTACTATAACATCTCTCGTCAGTACAATGCCACTAAGGAAGTGACCAAACGTACGCCTAACGCCGAGGGGTATTATGTTTATGAGATGGCTTCCCAGGGCAAGACTGTAACAGTCAAGACCAAGGATCAGTCCATTGCCAACTACATCGATAAGCAGAATGCGCCCATTGTTGCGCTGGACGTAAGAGGGGACATTGTCCGCGCTGCTTATCCTGCGGCTACCTCCTTGAAGTTTGGTTACAAGACTGCCAACTACCATCGCTTCGAGAAGATGAACGGCGATGGCACTATGAGTGCAATCGTGGAATCTACCGGTATTTCTTATACCTTTAAGGTTGCCGAAGATGTTAAGATCTACAACTGCGCCGAGGTTTACGAAAAGAACAGGGGTGAGCAAGTTTCCTCCTTGCAGTATTGGGATCAGATCCAGGGTGTTGCCACCATGACAGATGGCACCATTAAAGAGATCTACGTCATGAAGCGCCAGGCGGAGTCCAAGTTCTACTACAACCCCAACCGTAAGTATAATTCCACTACCAATGAGACTACCCGTGAACCCAATGAAGAGGGCTATTATGTTTACGAGTTGTTGGTGGACGGCGAAAGAAAGGAATTCAAGACCAAGGATCGGGCAATTGCTTCCCTGGTTGATTCCTTTAACTATGTACCCTTTGGTATGAAGCTTAGCGGAAACATCATTAAGGGTGCTTTTTCCGCAACTTCCATTAAGGGGGTTAAGGCAATAGGTGCATCCAGCTACGATGTCATGGGTATCAGCAGCACAACGCTGAATCTAACCTGCTATCAGCCTTCAGCTTCCAACAGGGGTAAGAGCGTCGAACTGCCTCTGGCCTCCAACTACAAGGCCTACAACGTCAGCTCCTACGCTGAAACCATCGGTGCTCGGTGTAAGCTGGCAAAGGGTGACCGCTTGATCTGCTACACCAATATGGATGGTGAAGTGGAATGGGCCTTCGTATGGTATAAGAACACCCACCAGAAGGGCTACATTAGCTATTGTGAGCACTGTGGTAAGAATGTCTACTGGCAGCCCTACAGCGGCAATACTTACTCCGGATACGAGGATGTCCACCTGTACCTGCCTGCGGATCGTAAGATCTCTCAGGAGGACCACGGTAAATCCGGTATGTCCGATAGCGAGCGTACAGAGGCAATCCTTGACCTGAACGGCTATACCATGAGCCCCAGTTCTACCAGAAGCTTCCTGGTCTATAGTGACCTGGTCATTCTGGATACTGTCGGCGGTGGTAAGATCAGCGGCGGTAAGGCGGGGTCAAGTGCCAACGGCGGTGCAATTATGATTGGCAAGGGCGGCAATGTAACCCTGCTCAGCGGTACGCTGACTCAGGACCCCGAGAGCCTGTCCAACAAAAAGGGCGGCGTTATCTGGCTGGCTGACGGTGGTACCTTTAACATGAAGGGCGGCGTCATTGAGGGTGGTACTGCTACGCAGGGCGGTGGCAACATCTATATTGACAATGCTACCTTCAACATGACCGGCGGTACTATCAAGGGCGATATCCTTGTTGCCAAATCTGAAGCTAAGATCAACATCGGCGGCAAGGCAAACATTACTATGGGTAGCGAGTATGGCTTGAGATTGGTCGAGGGCGTAACCCTGCCTTTGGGTGATGTTACCGCTGAGACCAAGGTAGTGGTGGACGCCGCCGGTGTATTCACCAAAAAGTCTGCCAACATCGACAGCTACCTGAACAACTTCGTTCCCTCTACCCCTGAGATTCCTATTGTGGTACAGGACAGCGCGCTGGCCGGTGGTTTGCTGAGGCACTGCCAGCACTGTGACAAGAATGTGTACTTCACCCGTTACGCACCCAGCGGCTTCTTCGGTGCTTCCCACATGGTTGTTGTTGAGGACATGGTTATGCCTCACCAGGTAGTCATTGGTAGCTCCAGCAGGCATACCGATGATGTGGTCATCGATCTGAACAGCCATACCATTACCACCACAAAGATCCAGGGCGATACCGGTGATAGTGCTACTGGCCGTTTCGCACTGGTTTACGCAAAGCTGTCTATTCTGGATAACAGCGCAGCCGGCAACGGTAAGATTACCACCGACTTTAGTTCTACTCGTTATGCCGGCTTGATTATGGGCAACACCGGCGGTATCATTAACCTGTATGGTGGCGAGTTGACCCATAACGAAGGTGTTGTGATTGATAGCTCTGGCGGTATCATCGCTCTGACAGGCTACAAGAAGGCTGACGACGGCACCGTGAAGCCCGGCTCTGTGCTGAATATGTACGGTGGCGTGATCTCCAACGGTACTGCAAGAAACGGCGGTAACATTGCCATCAGCAGCAATTCGACCGTAAATATGTATGCCGGTGTCATTAAGGACGGCTCCACTATGCAGCCTACTGTCGAGGTCAAGACCACTGATAAGGAGACCGGTGAGGTTACTGCCTACACCTACTCCAACGCAACCGGCGGTAACATCTATATGTCTGCCAGTGCTGTACTGAATGTTGGTACCGAATCCGGCGCTGAAGCCATCATCACCGGTGGTAAGGCGAGAGCCGGCGGCAACATCTACATGTACTCGTCCACCAAGTCGATGGTTAACATCGAGAAGACTGGTGTCGTATCTAACGGTTCGACCATGGACCACCGCGGCAATGAGTTGGATAAGGCATTCCACGCCGGTAACATCTACAACGGCGGCACCGTAACCGTTAAGGGTAAGGTCTCCGGCGGTCAGGCTTGGGGTGGCGGTAACTTTGTGGTTTCCGGCTCTTGTAAGCTGATCGTGGACGGTGGTATCGTTGAAAACGGCGTTGCTGCTGGTTATCCCGGCGGTAATGTCTATACAAACAATGGTATCATTGAGCTGAAGAACGGCGCAGTGATGACCGGAGGTGAATCTAAGAAGTCCTTCGGTGGTAACATCTCTGCTGCTTCCGGCTCTGAGATCTACATTGACAACTCCGTTGTTTCCGACGGCGTTGCCAGATTAACCGGTGGTAACATCCATCATGCAGGACGTCGTGAGAGCAAGAAAGTCAATGACGAGACTGTCATGGTTGATGATCTGGGTATTATTTCCCTGACCAATGGCGCTCAGGTAACCGGCGGTGAATCCAACGGACACGGCGGCAATATCTACACCGAGGGCGGCGTTGTTAAGATTGAAAATTCCACGGTCTCCAACGGTGTTGGTAACTACGGCGGCAACATCTACGCTATGGCCATGGAAATCAAGGAAGATCCCGAGAATAAGGATAAGATCAGCGAGTATCGCGCTGCTGACATTACCATCACCGACTCCGAAATTCTGAATGGCACATCCAGAAGCACTTCTGAGTACGGCGGCGGCGGTAACATCTACACTAAGCGCTCTAACTACACTATCGTTGGTACTTTGGTTTCCAACGGCACCTCCGGCGAGTGCGGCGGTAACCTGTTGTCCACCAACAGTACTGTGACCCTCGGTAAGGGCACTGTCTTTGAAGGCGGCACCATTATTACAGATGATGATCACAGCCATATGGGCTCCAATATCTGTAGGTTTGACAGTGGCAAGCTGTACATCCAGGAGGGTGCTCTGGTAACCGGCGGCGAAGGCACCAACGGAGAGGTCTATTCTTCCGACTCCTCTAAGTCCGGTGGCGGATTTATCATCTCCGGCGAGGTACAGGGCAAGGTCCGTGTTGGTACCAGCACAGTCAACGAGGTCAACTCCGGTAAAATTGTTGGCAACTTGAGTGTTGAGAGCAGCGCGGTTGTAACCCTCAATGGCGATGCGCAGATCGACTACATCTCCGGTAAGCCCATTGTTATGGGTGAGCTGACCGAGAATGCGAAGATCATTGTTAGCATCTCTGGTGTGTTCACCAATGTGGATGCCGAAAAGGCTCAGGCTTACGCTGATGCTGGCTACTTTGAGGCCAAGGATCCAGACCTGGGTGTGGTCGTATGGGAAGACGCACTGCTTACCGGTGTAGCAAAGTACTGTGAACACTGTAAGGAGACTGTTCTGTGGAGCGCATTTGATCCCACAAAGACAAGTTACACTTCCAGCGGACACTTTGTCGTTAAAGAAGATGCCTACATGTCTAAGGAATTTGGTGTGAACACCGCCAAGACGGATTTTGACATTGACGTGGTCATTGACCTGAACGGCAAGACTATTGAGACCAAGATTCGTTTTGCCTTGTCCTACGCAAAGCTGTCCATTCTGGACTCCAGCGAAGGCAAGACCGGCAAGATCATCGGCAATGTCAAGGACGCTACTTTCAACGGTGGTTTGATTGGTACGTCTACCGGCTCCGTTACCAACATCTACGGTGGTACACTGACTCTGGCTGAAGGCGCCTACGCAGGCTCCGGCGGTATCGTTTGGGTTACCGGTACTGCAGCACAGCCCGGTACCTTCAATGTGTACGGTGGTACCATCACCGGCGGTGTTGCCAAGTCTAACGGCTCCGCTGACAAGCACGCTCGTGGCGGTAATATCTGGATCGACAGCAATGGTATTGTTAACCTCTATGGCGGTACTATTGAAAACGGCTTTGCCGAGGCTGGTGTTAAAACCACCTCGAGTGAGGGTGTAACCACTGTTACCGGCTACGTTCAGGGCCTGGGCGGCAATATCGCCCTGCGCAAGGAAAGCTCCAAGCTGAATGTTTATGAGGGCGCTACCATCTCCGGTGGTAAGGCTCGCCACGGCGGTAACATCTATATTAGCAATCCTGCTGTTGTTACGATTGAAGGCGGCACTATCAAGGACGGCGAAGCTGTTACCTATGAGCTGACCCAGCAGGAGGGCACGAATCCCGCAACCGTTACCGGCTATGACTATGGCTGCGGCGGTAACATCTACAATTACGGCACTCTGACCATGACCGGCGGTGTCGTGCAAGAAGGTAAGGCTGCTCGCGGCGGTAACATCTATGTTGCTTCTGGCAAAGATTCAAGCAATAAGACTATCGGCGGCAAGACAACCCTGACCAAGGGCACTGTCCAGCTCGGTAAAGCTTTGGCAGTTGAGGGTAAAGAAGGCAATGGCGGTAACATTTATGTTGCTTCCAGCGGCGTTGCCGGTGCTCTGACTGTGGACACTCAGTCTGTGGTTAGCGGCGGTTATGCCGATAATAGCGGCGGTAACATCTACGCTGGTTACTCTGCCACCATCCTGGGTACTGTTTCCAACGGTACTGCAGTGAAGAACGGCGGTAATATTTACACCAGTGCAACCGTGACTGTCGGTAAGTCTGATGCCTCTGCCGCTGCCGAGATTAAGGACGGCACTGCTGCCAACGGCGGTAACATATATGCTGGCTGGGCACTGAATGTCTATCCTGGTACTACCGTCTCCAACGGCACTGCTACCACCGGTAATGGCGGTAACATCTACATCAACTGCGGTAACCAGCTTTCCAGCGGCAAGGTATCCAAAGCTATTGTTCACCAGATCCAGGGTACTGTTACTGGTGGCAAGGCGCTCAACAATGACAAGACGGTTCACTACGAATACATTGAGGCTGCCGACGACAAAAAGGACAGTATCAAAGTCGGTTTCGGCGGTAACATCTACAAGACCGGCAACTCCCTGCTGAACATTGGCAAGGAAGACGGCACTGTGGAAACCCTGATTACTCTGGGGCAGGCTGTCACAGCTGGTAACATCTACCTGGCTGGTGGTAAGACTGCGGTTAAGAATCAAGCTGAGCCTGCCGCTGCTACCACTCCCGGCCTCAACATTTACAAGGGTGCAATGGTTTCCAAGGGTAGCGCTAGCAACGGCGGCAACATTGGACTGTCTGGCAACACCATGACTTGCGTCTATGGCACTGTTACCGAAGGCACAGCGACCGCCAACGGCGGCAACATCACTGTTGATGGTGGCTCTGTGCTCTGCCTGGACGGCGGTACCATTTCCAACGGTACTGCAACTGTGGGTGCTAATATCTACGGTGCCAAGGACTCTGTAATCAACGTCTTGAGCGGCACTCTGCCGGACGGTGTGTTCAATGCTGACAGCAACTAAACGGGAACACCTACCTATGAGGTCGGCGAGGTGGACCTGGCAGCCACTGTGGCTGAAGAGACCACTGGCGCTATAAAAATCGCTGACCTTCCCGCAAATCCCTAATCCTTCCTGGTCGTTCCGGCTGACCAACGGGAGCGGGAGAACCCGCAACCCATGGCCATCACGAGCAATGACACAGCAAGGTAACCGCAATACTCTGACCCCCTTGGGCGAAAACCCGAGGGGGTCTTTTTAGGTTCTATGTCGGTTCTATGTCAATAGTTGGGGTAGAGCCAAAATAGAATAATTGTTAGATCGTGTCGGAGCTGTTGATTCACCGCGATTTTTATATGCTGCAGGGAAGATTGAGAGCGCCCCTGGGACTTCTGACGGACAATCTCACAGATACACCTAAATTTGACACATCAGGTCTCACTGCGTTGTCCGCATCTTATACGAACAAACAAGCGGCGGCACAAAAATGTTAATTTTATATAAATAATGCTTGCAAAATTAAAGGAGAAGTGTTACTATTAATCTGTATAGTAATCATCATAGAGGTGTTATACCCTTTGGTGAAATTTGATTTTTAGGAGGGTCTGGAAAACGCAAGGGGACGGTTAAGGCACGTCGTCCCGCCAATTCCCCGCCACCTCTTTTCATTCCGAGCGCAGCCAAGGAGTCCGTAATACCCGACAGGCCGGATTTCTGCCTGGGGCGGTAAGAACTCTAAACACTTTGCGCAAAGAGTTCTTAAGTCCATTCGCCTTCGGCTTGGTCGAAAAGACAAAATGGTGGAAAACAAGCAAGATCTCTGGAAAATTACAAAAAATTAATTTAAGGAGGAAAATAAAAGCATGGAAATTACATTAAAGCGGCTGCTGAGCCTGGCAATCGCCGTGATCATGGTCATCACTATGGTGCCCTTTAACGGCATGCAGGTTTACGCAGGAGAAGCAGAAGTGGACTCCGGTGAGACGACACAGCTTCAGTCTGTGATTGACGCC
>JAZOMH010000022.1:0-76019 GCA_045653785.1 Faecousia sp.
CTTCCTGTACTGGTATGAGGGTGCAAATCCCCACATTACCAAGGTCGTTGAGCAGATCAGCGGCTAATCCAGATACATTTAACCGGCGTCTGTCAATTAACAGACGCCGGTCTTCTTGCATTTAGATTGGTTCGATTCCCCGTCATGCGAATACCGATACCATAGTAAAAGGCTACCCAAATGGGTAGCCTTTTTCTATGGTGGAGATGAGGGGAATCGACCCCCTGTCCGAAAGCAACTTCGAAAGACTTTCTCCGGGCGCAGTTTGTTATTTACATTCCCTTCCTGCGGCGGGAGCAAACACCCTACGCAGGTTAGTAGCTTCATGATGCATGGTATGGGCAAAGCTTACCATACGCACGTTCTCCACTCAGATCACACCCGAGCCCGGCTCGTGGACCTTCCGGGGCGGATGGGCGCCTAATTAGGCAGCCAGAGCAACAGTATTGTTGTCAGTTAAATTTAAAAATTACCTGTTTTATCGTGGTCAGGTGCCACGGCCCGCTATTCCAGCCTCACTACCCCCGTCGAAACCAGTACGGCCCCATATAGGGGCGGGGCAAAAGCCCCACCGGAAAATTAGAATCTGCCGTAGGGATCCGGGAGCTTGTTGGGCTCCGGATAAGTCTCACCGTGGGTATCCACAGTGATGGACGCGATCTTCTGTTCCTCCAAAGGACGGTCCTGGGCATTGGTCTTTACGGACGCAATGGCATCAATCACTTCCAAACCGGAAGTTACCTTGCCGAATGCGGCATACTGGCCATCCAGGTGAGGCGCGTTCTCATGCATGACGAAGAACTGGCTGCCGCCGGAGTTGGGGGATTGGCTACGCGCCATGGACAGAACGCCGCGCTTGTGCTTTAGCTCGTTCTTAAAACCGTTGAAGAAGAACTCGCCCTTAATGCAGTAACCGGGGCCACCCATGCCTGTTCCGTCGGGACAGCCGCCCTGGATCATAAAGCCGGGGATGACTCTGTGGAAGATCAGCCCGTCATAGTAATTATGATTTGCCAGATCGATGAAGTTATACACGCTCTGGGGCGCGATCTCGGGATACAGTTCACCCTCCATGACCGCACCGTTTTCCATTGTGATCTTAAACGTAGGATTCATATTAGTACCTCTCTTTCATAGCCCGGTCCATTTGACGCTTTGCGTCCTTTTCTGCCGCGACTTGTCGTTTGTCGTATAGTTTTTTGCCTTTGCACAGGCCAACCTTGACCTTCACTCTGCTGCCCTTGAAATAGACAGAAAGGGGAATCAAAGAGTAGCCATCCTGCTTGACCTTTCCCAAAAGCCGCATAATCTCCCGGCGGTGCATCAGCAGTCGGCGAACGCGGCGGGGGTCCGGGTTGAACCGGTTGCCGTGGTCATAGGGGGAGATATGCATCTGGTTCAGAAGGAGCTCGCCGTCTTTAATACCGCACCAGGCATCCTTCAGGTTCAGCGTGCCTTGACGGATGGACTTGACCTCAGTGCCTTGCAGCTCGATACCGGCTTCCATTTCCTCTTCCACAAAGTATTCGTGGTATGCTTCCCGGTTTCGGGCCATGACACGGATGTTTTCCTTTTCCAGACATATCACCTCCTTGGCTTATGTATTATAGCATAAATGTCAAGTGTCTTAAACGCGAAACAGAAAATCTTCCAATTCTTTTGGGCTGTTGAATGTGAAGTCACACAAGTGACGCATTTGGTCGCAAAGCTCCGGACATTCCTGCTTGCCCCATTGGGCAAAAGCAATGGGAACACCTGCTTTGCTTGCCATTTCATATGCCGGCTTCATATCATCTACAACCAAGAGCTGATTAGGTGCAAGACGATATTTTTCCATAATCTGTTCCAAAGGATATGTATTGGGTTTCCGCTGTTCCTCCGGCAAGTCCCAGCTGAAGATAGCATCGGGCAGAATATCAAAGTGGGCAAGATAATCTCTTGTGATGTTTTCTTGTCCGGAGTGGGAAACGACGCAGACAATACCCTTGGCAGCTTTATAGCGTCGGATTAGATCCCGGATACCGGGGTAGGGGGTAGGAATGTGATTACGGATATATTCTTTCCAACCGTTATATTCCTTTGCCAGTTCTTCGTCAGTGAATTGGTATTTCTCTCTGCACATTTGGGCAAATCCAAGGCTGAAGCAGCCGTTAAGATACTCTTCCAGTGTGATCCTTTGCCCGGGACGGAAGTGATCGAGAATATAGCAAAAATAGGGGTAGTTGATGGTAGTTTCGCTTTGGACCACAGTATCATCGTGGTCCAACACAAGACAGGGGTATCTGAGCATACAGCTGTCCTCCTTTTACAACCAGTATACCAAAAAGCAGGGGAGAAAACAACCATAAACTTCCTCTTGCATAATACGAACAAATGTACTATAATGAAGAAAAACGAAAGGATGGAGAGGAATATGAAGCAGAATATTTGTCCGGTGGATGTGATCTGCGTATGCAGCGCCAACGGAGATATACGCCCCCTCCGCTTTCGTATGGAGGATGAAGCCCATCAGCTTTTGCGGGTGGATATTGATGAAGTTATCAGTTGTAAGATTATCCAGTATGTAGGGATCGAGGCGAGAGTTTATTTGTGCCGCGCTACGATAGAGGGGAAAATATGCCTTTTTGAGCTGCGTTACACCATCCGCAGCCATAGCTGGTGCTTGCTGAGAAAGGTGTACTGATATGGCACAGAGAGTTATTTTTCATGTGGATGCCAACAGCGCGTTTTTGTCCTGGACAGCAGCTTACAGGGTGAGTATTCTGGGGGAAACGCAGGATCTGCGGGAAATTCCCTCTGTGGTAGCCGGAGACAAAGAATCCCGACACAGCATTATCCTTGCCAAAAGCGGACCGGCAAAAAAATACGGAATACAAACCGGAGAGCCCCTGTTTCTGGCACTGGAGAAATGCCCGGAGCTGGTAGTTGTACCGCCGGATTATAGCTTATATGTGGCAGCGTCCCGGAAGTTTGTGGAGCTGTTGCGGCAGTTTAGTCCCAATGTGGAGCAGTATTCCATCGACGAAGCCTGGGTGGACATGACCGGTACGGAGCGGCTGTTTGGTGCACCCCGGCTTGCGGCGGAGAAAATGCGCCAACGGATCTATGATGAGCTGGGCTTTACGGTCAATATCGGTATATCCACCAATAAGCTTTTGGCAAAGGTAGCAGGGGATTTTGAAAAACCCAACAAGGTCCACACCCTGTTTCCTGAGGAAATGGCTGAAAAAATGTGGCCGCTGCCGGTACGGGATTTGTTTCTGGTAGGCGCGGCAACGGAAGCAAAGTTAAAGAAAATGGGAATCTATACCATAGGGGATCTGGCAAAGACCGAACTGTCTGTCCTTCAGCGGAAGCTGGGCAAGCACGGACAGACTATCTGGCACTTTGCCAACGGACGCAGTGCTGATGCGGTAATGCCGGCGCCTGCGGAGAATAAGGGCTACGGCAATTCCGTAACAACAGCCAAGGATGTTCTAACCAATGATGAAGGCCATCAGGTGCTTCTGAGTTTGTGCGAAACCGTAGCAATGCGTATGCGGCGGGATGAAAAATGCGGCAAATGTGTTTGTGTGCACCTCAGGACCAATGAATTTCATCACTTTTCCCACCAGAAGCTGCTGCATGGTACAACCAATATTACGGCTGAGCTGTTTAAGGCTGCCTGTGAGGCCTTTGATGAGGCTTGGGATGGGCGAACGCCTTTGCGGCAGCTTGGTGTCCAGGTAACAAGGCTGTCTAATGAACCGTATCAGCAGTACGATCTTTTTTCCGGCATGACCCCGGTGCAGTATGAGCGAAAGCTGCGATTGGATGAAACGGTGGATGCCCTGCGGGATAAGTATGGCGAGGAGATCATCCGTAGAGCGAAATTTGCCCAGGACCCGGAGGGGCACATGTCCGGGGGGCTGGATAAGGCACGCCGTACCGGTGTAACCAAACCGGTTCCAAAGGAATTTTAACAAAACAGAGTATGCAAGCATCCCGTGCATACGCTGTTTTTTGAACTGAGCCGGAATGCATAATCTTACCAATAGTCAATGGTGTTGTTTTTGAAGTGAAAATATTAATAATGAAAAAATATGCAAAAAATAAAATAATACTTGTATATTCAGTAATTCTGTGATAATATACATTTCGACGGTGCAGTATCCTAGTCAGAACGGCCGACTTCCAGGTAGGGCCTAAAAATCCTATGAAGGGCATATCGATGAAGTCCCTGGTGCCTGCTTTTTACGCCCAGTTTAGGGTGGGTGCTGGGGGTTAAGGATTCCGGGCGCGCTCCAATGGCATGGAGCATACGACCCGGTTTCCGCGGAGACCCGGTATTGTGTGACGGTGTTGAGAACTCCAATGTGTTGGAAGCCGCATCGCACACGAGCTGGGTATGAACCTGCAATGTGGTGCGCAGAATCGCGTGCTGCGTGCAGTGTAGCCTGCCTTGAGTGAGTATGTGGGGAAAGAGGACAAGCGTCTTTTCGTAGTGGCCATGCGAATGGCGTCATCGCTTCTGGAAACCATCCTTGCAAAAGAGGCTAAGAGTTGGATCGTTTTGTGGTGGAAAACACCTAGGCTGTCTATTTTAGGGCAGATAGGGGATTACAGTACGGACTAAGTGGCAATCGGGTACTCAAGCCGGCAACACTTGAGCGGATGGATCAAATGGGAACGGCCTGTGCGGCAACGGCAGGTTCTGTCCGGTGAAAAACAACCCGACCTAAGCCGTAAGATTTATCCTGTCTGCTGCCGTCATTATAACATAAAAGGGGATTATTTTCGTGTCTAAGTCTGACCCAGACAGTTCAAGAAAAGAACGTAGCAAAACTATCCGGTGGATTCTGATTATTTTTCCTGTAACCATCCTGGTCTCCGGAACGATTTCTTTTATTTCGGATATTATCATGGAAGGCAGCTCTATGCTTGTTGCCTTTTTGATTTTGCTCACCATTGTCGCTTTTGGCGTGGTAGCAGATACCATTGGTCTTGCGGTAACTACTGCTGACGAAAAGCCCTTCCATTCCATGGCTGCCCGTAAGGTGCCCGGAGGACTGGAAGCGATCAAACTTTTAAGAAACGCAGATCGTGTCAGTTCCATCTGTAACGATGTGATCGGTGATATTTGCGGTGTTGTTTCCGGCTCTGCGTCTGCTACCATTGCGGTGCAGATTCTGCACAATTTTGAATTTTCATGGCCGGATATGGTTTCCCTTGTAATGTCCGCGATGGTTGCCGGTCTTACAGTTGGCGGAAAGGCAATCGGTAAGACATTTGCCTTGAACTCCTGCACGACTATCGTGTCCTTTGTAGGCAAGTGTATTTATTACCTCAAACATATTTCTGACATGTTTAAGAAAAAAGAGAAAGACAGTTAGGTTGTGATACCTGTGAATATTCTACAGAACATCCATGGTCACGATGATCTTCTGAAGCTTGACGAAGCCCAAAGGATGCTGCTTTGCCGCCAGATCCGGGATTTTTTAGTTTCCCGGGTCAGTAAAACAGGCGGCCATTTAGCATCAAATTTGGGCGTGGTTGAGTTGACCGTGGCCATTGAGACTGTATTTGATACTGCCTCTGACCGCCTGGTGTTTGATGTGGGCCATCAGTCTTATGTGCATAAGCTGCTCACTGACCGCCAGGCGGGTTTTGATTCATTGCGTCAATTCGGAGGCATGGCCGGATTTCCGAAACCCGGCGAGAGCGATTGCGATGCCTTCGTTGCGGGACACTCGTCAAGTTCTGTGTCCATTGCTCTGGGCATGGCAAGGGCCCGGACACTGAAGAATGAAAAATATAGTGTCGTTGCCCTTTTGGGCGACGGCGCAGCCACCGGGGGCATGGTTTACGAGGGGCTGAATGACGCGGCGGTCAGCAATGAGCCGATGATTGTTATATTAAATGACAATGAGCTATCTATTGACCGGAATGTTGGCGGTATGGCCTCACATCTGTTTAAGCTCAGGACTAAGGAAAAGTATCTGGGCGCTAAGAAGAAATACCGCAGCTTCTTATCCAAAATTCCGGGCGGTCATTTTATTTTCCAATTTACCCGGGCAATCAAAGATCGGGTGCGAAGAATGCTGATCCCAACAACTATCTTTGAGAGCATGGGCTTTACCTACTTGGGTCCTGTTGACGGCCATGATACCGAAAAGCTGATCTCCCTTTTGCGCGCGGCAAAGGAAATGAGGCGTCCGGTACTTGTCCATGCTATTACGCAAAAGGGCAAGGGTTATGCACCGGCACAGGAGCATCCAAAACTGTTCCACGGCGTTGGGAAATTTGATCCCGTAACCGGTGAGGTGCCTACCAAGAGAGCAGAATCCTTCTCCGATGCCTTTGGTAAATGTATGTGTGCCTGTGCCGGTGAAGATCCCCGGGTTTGTGCGATTACCGCCGCAATGCCGGGCGGAACAGGACTTTTGGATTTTAAAAAGCAATTTTCCAAGCGGATGTTCGATGTAGGTATTGCAGAGGAGCATGCGGTATCCATGGCTGGAGGATTGGCGAAGCAGGGAATGATTCCTGTGGTGGCTCTGTATTCCACCTTTATGCAGCGCAGCTATGATATGATCCTCCAGGATATTTGTATGCTGGGACTTCATGTAGTTCTTGCGATTGACCGGGCAGGTCTAGTGGGTGAGGACGGAGAAACACATCACGGTGTGTTTGATGTTGGCTTTTTGCGGCAGGCACCAGGTATGACTGTTTTGTGTCCTGCCAGCCTGCGGGAATTATCGGATATGATGCAGTGGGCTGTTCTTGAGCATGATGGGCCAATTGCCGTTCGTTATCCCCGTGGCGGTGATCGTGCTTATACAAGCTCCGCTTGGAACGGTGATGTGGGCGGCGTTTGCCGCCACCGCAGCGGCAAGGATGTTACGATCATCACCTACGGAACGCTGGTAAATAATGCGTTGGATGCAGCGAAGGTGTTGTCGGAGCAGGGGATCGAAGCAACAGTTCTTCGTTTGCTCAGCGTTTCACCTTTGCCTTTACAATCCCTTGCGTCTTATATAACTGATGCAAACAAGGTAATCGTTGTGGAGGAAACTTGTTCCGGCAGTGGCATTGGTCCTGAACTGGCGTATAGACTCATGGAGCAAGCGGCCGAATGTACGGTCCGATGTATGGACCTTGGACCGCATTATATATCCCATGGGTCTGTAGACACACTTTATAAGCACCATGGCCTGGATGGCTGTGGGATCGCAAGATTTGCACAGGAGGTGCTTGCGGTTGAAAATTAAAAAAAGACTGGATGTACTTCTTGTGGAGCAGGGGTATGCGGACACACGGTCAAAGGCACAGGCAATTATTATGAGCGGCCAGGTATATATTGGTGAACAAAAGGTGGATAAGCCCGGTATGTCCTTTGAGGAAAGTGTGCAGCTTGAGGTCCGGGGTGCTGCCTGCCCCTATGTTAGCCGGGGTGGCTTAAAGCTTGAAAAGGCCCTGCGGGATTTTGGTGTAGATCCCACTAATTATGTTTGCAGCGATTCCGGTGCTTCTACCGGTGGTTTTACAGACTGTCTGCTTCAGCAGGGGGCAAAGAAAGTTTTTGCCATTGATGTTGGATACGGACAGTTGGATTGGAAGATCCGTTCAGACCCCAGAGTTGTGGTGATGGAGCGGACCAATGTACGCTATGTTACACCTGAGCAGCTTGGTGAACCGTTGGATCTGTCTGTGATTGATGTCAGTTTTATTTCTCTTAAGATTGTTCTCCCTGTGATTAAAACGTTCTTAAAGCCTACCGGTCAGGTCCTCTGTCTCATTAAACCTCAGTTTGAAGCCGGTAAGGATAAGGTAGGTAAAAAGGGTGTCGTCAGAGATCCGGAGACACACAAAGAGGTTTTGGACAATTTCGTGCAGTTGGTGAATGAACTGGAATTTTCTATCCTTGGTCTTACTTTCTCACCTGTAAAGGGACCTGAGGGAAATATCGAATTCCTGGCCCATCTTACCCTGGACAACAAACCCGGTATTGAACCGGATACATCAGCGGTGGTAGCGCAGGCTCACGAAACATTAAAGGGGTGAAAATAATGAAAAAAGTAATATTGACCCCCAACCCCTATCGGGACAGAAATTTTCAAACAGTTCGCAATGCTATGGGCGTTTTAGAGGGCTGTGGGATTGAGGCGCGGCTTTGCCTACCCTTTGAGGTTGACAGAACTTATGACCTGCCCAGAGATCTCCGGTTTTCACGGTTGGACAGGGAGCTTCCTACAGCTGATGCGGTAATTTGCTTTGGTGGTGATGGTACTATCCTCCACATGGCAAAGACAGCCACCCGACATGGATTACCTATCTTGGGTGTAAATATCGGTACGATGGGTTTTATGGCGGAGCTTGAGAGCGGAGAACTGCAACTGCTTTCCCGTCTTGCGGAGGATGACTATTCTCTGGATAGCCGCATGATGCTGGATGTTACGGTGCATCGGGACAGAGACATTATTTTCCACGATATATGTTTGAATGATGTTGTCATCACCAAGGGCGCTGTGGCGCGGATCGTTCACCTCACTGTGAAGTGTGATGGCGTCCAGGCAATGGAGTGCGGCGGTGACGGTGTGATTGTTGCTACACCCACAGGCTCTACTGCCTACAGTCTTTCTGCAGGCGGACCCATCGTTGAGCCGGATGCCAACAGTATATTGGTTACACCGATTTGTGCCCATGATGTTGCCAGCCGTGGTTTCGTGGCGGCTGAAAAGCGGGTGATAACTGTCGGCATGTCCCATAATGCCAGAAGAAATGCATTTCTTTCTGCGGATGGCGGAAAGGCGCTCCGCATGAATATGGGCGATGTTGTAACGATCCGCAAGTCGGATCTTGCAACGAAGCTGATCCGGTTGAAGGACCGCAGCTTCTATGATGTTGTGAATATGAAGTTTCAGATAAATTGAGGTGATGCAAGTGAAAAGTCAAAGACAGGCAAAGATCATGGAGATCATCTCCACAAGAAATGTGGAAACACAGGAGCAGCTTCTGGCGGCCTTGCAACAGGAAGGCTTCCGGGGAACTCAGGCAACGATCTCCAGAGATATTAAAGAACTCCGTATTGTTAAGGAATTGACCAGTCTGGGAACCTACCGATATACCACATCATCTAATGAGGTGGCCGGTTCCTTCTCCAACAGGCTGAATACTATCTTCAGAGAGTGCGTTATCGGTTTTGACTATGCGCAGAATATTATTGTGATCCGTACATTGCCCGGTCTTGCGTCTGCAGCCGGTTCTGCCATCGATTCCATGAATCTTAGTTTGGTCGTTGGTACGCTTGCAGGCGATGATACAGTTATGGTTGTGATGCGTGACAACAATGCGGCTGCGGCATTCAGTGGGGAAATTAAGAATCTTATCAGCTGATAAAAGGGGGTAATGTGGTGCTGAGTCTTCTGCATATTGAAAATATCGCGGTGATCGAATGTGCCGACATTTCCTTTCATAAAGGCTTTAATGTTCTGACGGGTGAGACCGGTGCGGGTAAATCTATCGTAATTGATGCAATCTCCGCGATTTTGGGCGAACGGGCTTACCGGGATATGGTCAGAACAGGAACAGATAAAGCAAGCGTCCGGGCTGTATTTACGGATGTTCCCAGGCTTGGTTGGTTTGAGGAAAACGACGTTGAATACGATCCGGAAACGATTATCCAGCGTGAGATCTACCTGGATGGTAAAAATGTGTGCCGCGTCAACGGTTCGTTGGTTACCGTGTCCATTCTCCGTAAATTGGGTGTTCAATTGATCAATATTCACGGGCAGCACGATTCCGCATCTTTGTTTGATGAGGACAATCATTTGGTATATCTGGATGCATTCTCTGATAATCGGATTTTGATGGAAGCATATGCGGAGAAATACCAGGCGGTTGCAACTTTGCAAAATGAGATCCGACGCATGACTATGGATGAGGGTGAAAAGCTTCGTCGTATGGAAACCTTGCGGTATCAGATTGACGAAATATCCAAGGCTGAGCTTGAAGTGGGCGAGGATGAGTCGCTGGAAGAACGACGTAAGGTTTTGCAAAATGCCGAGAAACTCAGAGACGGAATGTATTCAGCCGTGGAGTGCCTTTACGGCGGTGATGATACGGATGGCGCGGCTACATTGTTGGTCGAGGCAGAGCGGGAGCTTTCCCGTCTTTCCCGGTTTACGGACGCTTATTCCGGCCTGCACGATAAGGTTGCCGATCTTATGTATCAGGTCCAGGATGTGGCGGAAGAGCTGAAGGACGCCCGGGATGAGCTGAGTTATTCGGATGATGAACTGGAAACCATTGAAGCCCGGTTAGATGTGATTCATCGCCTGCGCCGTAAGTACGGCGCTACCTGCGGAGATATTCTGCAATATCTGGACCAGGCAAAAAAGGAATTAGATGAGATTGAATTTGCCGACGATCACCTGCAACGGCTGCAGAAAAAGTGTGATGAGGCAGAAAAAGCTGCGTGGGCAGCCGCAGCGGCACTTCGTAGCAGCCGTCAGCGTGGGGCAGAGGAGCTTTCCAAGAGAATCCTTACTGAACTGGCGCAGTTGGATATGCCTAAGGTTCAGTTTTCCTGTGAATTTACAGAGACAGTTCTTAGTCCCAACGGTGCGGATACAGTGGCGTTTTACATGTCTGCCAATGCAGGCGAGGCGTTGAAACCATTGAGTAAAGTAGCCTCCGGTGGCGAGCTTGCCCGTATCATGCTGGCAATGAAGAATGTGTTGGCGGAGCAGGATATGGTATCCACGCTGATCTTTGATGAAGTGGATACCGGTGTATCCGGCAGAGCAGCCCAGAAGGTTGCGGAAAAGCTTCGCAGTGTTGCAGAAAATAAGCAGGTCCTTTGCGTTACGCACCTGCCTCAGCTTGCGGCATTGGCCAGCACACACTTGCTGATCGCAAAGGAAGAGCGGGGAGGAAGAACCTTTACAACCGTTACGCCTCTCGAGCTTGAGGGTAGAAAACGGGAGCTTGCCCGGATCATCGGCGGTGCGAATATTACAGCTACGACGCTAAAAAGCGCGGAAGAGATGTTGCAATAGCAAAACTTGACAAAACCATGTTTATTTGTTAGGATATTGCAGGAAACACAGTGAAGGGACGAAGTAACCGTTTCCTTTTCTCTCAGAGAGCTGCCGGTGGGTGCAAGGCAGTGAGAACAGTCGGTGAAATACCTCCTGGAGTGGCCTTTCTGAAATCTTAGTAGGGAAGGACGGGGTCGCCCGTAACAGCGAAAAGCGTTATTTGACGCTGTGAGGTTTATGCTGTGAGGCATGGACGAACCAGAGGTGGTACCGCGTAATTTACGCCCTCTGTCCTTAGGGACAGGGGGCTTTGTTTTTGGAGGTAAGTATGAAATTGTATGATGAATTGGTTGCCAGAGGTCTGATCGCCCAGGTAACAAATGAAGAAGAGATCCGAGAGATGATTGACAACGGCAAGGCTGCATTTTACATTGGCTTTGACCCCACTGCGGATTCTCTGCATGTAGGCCATTTTATGGCATTGTGTCTGATGAAGCGCCTGCAGATGGCAGGCAACCGCCCTATTGCACTGATTGGCGGCGGTACAGCTATGATCGGCGATCCATCCGGCAGAACCGATATGCGTTCCATGATGACCAAGGAGACTATCCAGCACAACTGCGACTGCTTCAAGAAGCAGATGGAGCGGTTTATTGAGTTTGGCGAGGGTAAGGCGCAGATGGTGAACAACGCCGATTGGCTGTTGGATCTGAATTATGTGGATGTGCTGCGCGAGGTGGGTGCTTGCTTCTCTGTGAATAATATGCTCCGCGCTGAGTGCTATAAGCAGCGCATGGAGAAAGGCCTTAGTTTCCTGGAATTCAATTACATGATTATGCAGTCTTATGACTTCTACTACCTGTATCAGCACTACGGCTGCAATATGCAGTTTGGCGGCAACGATCAGTGGAGCAATATGCTGGGCGGCACTGAGCTGATTCGCAGGAAGTTGGGTAAGGATGCTCATGCCATGACCATTACCCTGCTGCTTAACTCCGAGGGTAAAAAGATGGGTAAAACAGCCTCCGGCGCAGTTTGGCTGGACCCCAACAAGACAAGCCCCTTCGATTTCTACCAGTACTGGCGCAATGTGGAGGATGCGGATGTGCTCAAGTGCATCCGGATGCTGACATTCCTGCCCTTGGAGGAAATTGATGCTATGTCCGACTGGAAGGACGCACAGCTCAATACTGCAAAGGAAATTCTCGCCTTTGAGCTTACTAAGCTGGTCCACGGCGAGGAAGAGGCGCAGAAGGCCCAGGCCTCCGCAAAGGCTCTGTTTGTAGGCGGTGGCGATGATGCCAATATGCCTACCACGGAAATTACAGCGGATAAACTGGCTGACGGCAAGATCGGCATTCTGAATCTGATGGTTGCCTGTGGCTTGGCAGGCTCCAACGGTGAAGCGCGCAGACTGGTCCAGCAGGGCGGTGTTTTTGTTAACGACGAAAAAGTACCCGACCACACCTTTGCCGTTACCGAGGCTATGCTGAAAGCGGGCGTTAAGATCCGGAAGGGCAAAAAGGTTTTCCATAAGGCAATTATCAATTAATAATTTATTAAGAAGCGGCTCAAATGAGCCGCTTCAGATTTATTTTATAGACATTTTTTGAAAAAACTGTATAATAACTTTTGTAGAAACAAATAATGTGTGGAGGTTCCATTCATGAAGCTCAACTATAAACGCACGATTCTGGTTGGTTTTGCATTCTTTCTGATCAGTGCATTTTGGCAGGCGTATGATGCAACCATTCCTGTGATCCTGACTAACAAGTTTGGTATGTCCCAGACCTGGTCCGGCGCGATAATGGCGCTGGATAATATTCTGGCTGTGTTTATGCTGCCGCTGTTTGGTGTTCTGTCGGACAAATGTACTTCCCGAAGCGGTAAACGGACACCGTTTATCCGTTTTGGCACGATCATTGCTGTGATTGCGTTGCTCGGACTGGCGTTCGTGGACGACCAGCAGCGTTACAACCTTGCGGTGGTTAATGAGATTGATGAGCCAAAAGGGCTTCATTGGCTTTACGAGAGTCAAAGCGATAAAACGCTGATGACCCCCGAGGGCGAGCAGTTTGTCCTGCAGGATATTTACACCATGGAAGAGTTTTCTCAGATACGCAGTGATTTTGTGGATCAGGAAACCGGTGAATCCCCTTATACCAATTATGTAGTACCTGCCCGGCAGGCGTATGCTGCAGAGATTACCAAGCAGCAGCCTAAGGAACTGATTGTTTTCGTGGGACTGCTGTTGATCTTGCTGGTTGCTATGGCCACCTTCCGCAGTCCGGCGGTGGCGCTGATGCCGGATGTTACCATAAAGCCACTGCGCAGTAAAGCTAATGCGGTGATTAACTTAATGGGCACTGCCGGCGGTATTTTGGTTTTGGTATTAGGCATCGTATTTGCAACATCTGCTGTACGAAATCAATTGATGAAATATTACGCCTACTACGGAGTGGTTGCCGGCATCATGGTGGTTGCGTTGATTGTTTTCCTTACTATGGTTCGTGAGCCGCAATGGGCAAGGGAGATGCAGGAGGAAAGCGTCCGCCTTGGTTTTGAAGAGGATGAGGAGAATGGTGAAAAGCGCGGTCTTTCCAAATCGGAAAAAATTAGCTTGATTCTGATTCTTGCCTCTATCGCACTGTGGTACATGGGCTATAATGCCGTTACCTCCAAGTATTCGGTTTACGCCGGTAACATTCTGAACATGGACTACAATACCACACTGCTGCTGGCGCAAGCTGCGGCGATTGTAGCATATTTGCCTGCCGGTATGGTAGCTTCCAAGATCGGCCGTAAGAAGACCATCATGGCGGGTATCATTATGCTCACCACCGCTTTTGGCGCTGCCTCCTTCCTACGTGCCGGCAGTTCTGTGATAGTTATGAATCTGCTGTTTGCGCTGGCAGGTATCGGCTGGGCTACCATCAACGTTAACTCTTTCCCCATGGTGGTGGAAATGTGTTCCGGCGGCGATATTGGCAAATATACAGGCTTCTACTATACCGCGTCTATGTCTGCCCAGATCGTAACTCCTATGCTCTCCGGATTCATTATGGATATGGAAGGAATCGGCATGACTGCGCTGTTCCCCTATGCCGCAATTTTTGCGGGACTGGCTTTTGCAACCATGGCGTTTGTGAAACACGGCGATGCCAAGCCCCAGACGAAAAAGGGCCTGGAGGCTTTGGATATTGATGATTGATACAAGAAAGCAGGCATGATTTGATTCTTATTGTTTTAATAATCGCGACCTTGTATGTACTTTCTACCATGGGGCGTACCGGACATCCGCAATTACCGGAGCTTCGCAGGTGGGCATACGCCCACAGAGGGCTTTACGGAAACGGTGTTCCAGAAAACAGCCTGACGGCCTTCCGGTTGGCTAAAGAAACCGGTTACGGTATTGAATTGGACGTACATCTGCTCCGGGACGGCAATCTGGCGGTAATGCATGATTCCAAACTGATGCGAACCACCGGGTGCGACGGTAGACTGGAAGATTTGACAATATATCAGCTTGAGAACTATCGGCTTGAACAGACCCAGGAGCATATTCCACTGTTCTCTCAGGTGCTGGATCTGATCCGTGGCGAGGTTCCTTTGATTGTTGAATTGAAGGCGGCACAGGGCGTCCGTATTCACGAGCTATGTTCCAATGTCTGTAAACTCCTCGATAAATACGATGGGCTGTACTGTTTAGAGTCATTTGATCCCCGCTGCATAAGGTGGCTGCGGAAGAATCGCCCTGAAATTCTTCGGGGGCAACTGACTGAAAACTATTTTGCGTCCAAATCTTCTCCGTTACCCTGGTTTCTGAAGTTTGTTCTTAAGCATCAGATGCTGAATTTCTTGACCCTACCGGATTTCATTGCCTACCGTTACGGAGACAGGCAGACAATCAGTAATGTTGTCTGCCGCAGGCTCTGGAAACTCCAGGGGGTTAGCTGGACAATAAAAAACCGGGAGGAATATGATACTGCGGTTGCAGAAAACTGGATACCTATTTTTGAAGGCTTTTTGCCGTAAAAAGTGTGCACCCTTGCCCAACTTCCCATAAGGATGTTGGGCAGTTTTATTCGCCTTCGGCGAGTTCTATTGCTTCGCAGTGATATTCGGCTAACGCCGAGTGGTATTCGTTTCGCGAGTTTTGGTGGCGAATAAAATACCACTGAAACCAGAGGTTTCAATAGCACTATTGCCACAAGGCAATAATATCACTACGACGAAGTCGGAATATTACTTGAAAGACTTTCTCTTTTTATATATAATTAATTTAGAGGTGATTACTATGGCTGATAGTGTTTTAAGAGATAAAGCAAAGGAATTTGCAAAAACAGTTGTTTTTATCTGCCGTGATATGAAAGCAAATCATAAGGAATCAGTTTTGATAAACCAATTACTTCGTTCTGCGACTTCAATCGGTGCGAATTTGCACGAAGCACAATATGCCCAAGGAACAAAAGATTTTATTTCTAAACTTGAAATAGCACAAAAGGAGTGCTATGAAACGGAATATTGGCTTGAACTTTTGTTTGCAACAAACTGTGTGAACGAAGAAGATTATAAAAAGTTACAAAGCGATTGTGGTGCTATCTGCAGAATGTTAATTTCTTCACTAAAAACTATTAAATCAAAATAAGGGTTTTGGCTTAGCCATTAACGGCATTTGTACAGACAAATGCGATGCTGGTTCTATCCGAAAGGATAAAAATTATATGAACGTAATTGAGCATTATGATAAACTAATTGATGAAAATAATGACCCTGTATATGACCCTAAACCACTTAAAAAGTATATGGACAAATGGGACGGTCAAGTTTATATCGATAAAATGAAACTTGACAAAACAAAAACCGTTTTGGAAATCGGCATTGGCACAGGTCGTATTGCATTAAAAACCGCACCTTTATGTAAGAAGTTCTTTGGTATTGATATATCTCCAAGGACAATAGAAAAAGCCGCACACAATTTATCACAATATCAAAACATTGAGCTAATATGTGCTGAT
Source organism: Faecousia sp. (assembly GCA_045653785.1). Classification (GTDB taxonomy): domain Bacteria; phylum Bacillota; class Clostridia; order Oscillospirales; family Oscillospiraceae; genus Faecousia. Next base: position 16,040 of record JAZOMH010000022.1, read on the forward strand.
TTTATAACATATGATTTTAATACCACTTTTGATGTTGTATATTCTTCACTAACTTTTATGCACATACAGGAAAAACAAGACTGTATCAATAAAATATATTCCTTATTAAACCCAAAAGGGCATTTAATTTTATCCATTGATAAAAATCAAAATGAGTTTATAGATTATGGAAACAGAAAAATCAAAATATACCCTGATAACCCTGATGATACAAAGGAATATTTTATAAATTCCGGTTTAACATTGTTAAATTGTATAGAAACAGAATTTGCATATATTTTTGTTGGTTTAAGAGTATAAAGAAAGCTGATAGATTCAAAAATGAATCTATCGGCTTTAAACATCTTTATGAGAAGTAGCCTTTGGGCGCACACTTTTTTATGCAAAAAACTTATCGATCCTGCGTTTGATCTCAGGACTTAACGGACCCAGGGGTAATCTGCATTTTCCGCAGTCAAAACCTGCGTATTGCATAGCGTATTTTACAGGAATAGGATTTACCTCGCTAAATAAGAGCGTGATCAGGGGCATGAGTTGACATTGGATTGCTGCAGCTGTGTCAAAATCTCCTGCTAGGGCTGCGTTGGCCATGGCAACGGTTTCCTCTGGGCAAATGTTTGATAGAACAGAGATCACACCTTTGCCACCCAGGGATATTACCGGAACGATCTGGTCATCGTTTCCCGACCATACATGAAAATTCTGTTTGCATGTACAGCGGATCTTGGCGGTTTTTGTAATGTCCGTACTGGCTTCCTTTACACCTGCGATGTTGGGATACTCAGAAAGACGTTTGTATACAGACACCGGAATATCCACCCCTGTCCTGGAAGGGACATTGTACAGAATAATGGGTATGTTAACAGCCTCTGCCACTGATGCAAAGTGCTCATAAAGCCCTTCGGTGTTGCCTTTGTTGTAGTATGGCGCAACCAACAAAAGGCCATCGGCACCGGCACCCTCTGCAGCCAGGCTTAGTTCAACTGTATGTTCGGTGGAGTTGCTGCCGGTTCCTGCTATAATGGTGCACGAACTGCCGGTATAATTTTTTGCTCTTTTAAAAAGTTCGATTTTCTCTGAATCGGACAGGGTGGGAGATTCTCCGGTGGTTCCGGAAAGAACGATAGCGTTCACACCGGCGTCAATTTGTCGGCGCAGCAGTTGTTCAACCAGGGGGTAGTTTACTTTGTCATCGAGAAAAGGTGTAACCAGTGCCGTACAGACACCCGTAAATATTGCATGATCCATATTTCGATACCTCCATCCCAATCTATGCATAGCCTTGCGTATTTGCGTGTTGCAAAATATAATAAAATAGTCTATACTTAACAGGAAAAAGCGTCATTGAATGAAGCGTTGGGAGGTAACAGATTGAAAACCCACGATTTTTGGTATGATTTGCCTGAAGAACTAATCGCCCAGACACCGTTGGCAAAAAGGGATAATTCCCGGCTTATGGTCCTTGACAGGGTGGATGGTACAGTTTTACACAGGCATTTTTTTGATATTACAGAATATTTGCAACCTGGGGACTGCTTGGTTATGAATGATTCCCGGGTGTTGCCGGCCCGGCTGTTGGGACATCGTCCTACAGGCGGCGCTGTGGAATTGCTGCTGCTTCGGGACCTGGGGGATAGGCGCTGGGAATGTCTGGCAAAACCCGGCAAAAAATTACAGGTTGGACAGGACGTTATATTTGGCGACGGGGAACTGACTGCGGTGATTAAAGAGGTTTGCGATGACGGAAACCGAATTGTGGAATTTTGTTATGAAGGTATCTTCCTTGAGGTATTGGAACGCTTGGGTAAAATGCCTCTGCCGCCCTATATCAAGGCAGAATTGCAGGACCAGGAGCGTTATCAGACCGTCTATTCCAGAGAAGTGGGATCTGCCGCAGCGCCTACAGCAGGCCTGCATTTTACCAACGAATTGCTGGATAAGATCCGCGCAAAGGGTATTAGAACCGCATTTGTAACTTTGCATGTTGGCTTAGGTACATTCCGTCCGGTAAAGGCAGAGGAAATTACCCAGCATCATATGCATTCTGAGCTGTGCATGATCAGCGGGGATACCGCAAAGATTTTGAATGAAACAAAGGCATCCGGCGGTCGGGTGATCTGCGTAGGAACCACATCCTGCCGTACTTTGGAATCCCTGGTCAACGAGGATGGTGCTTTTGAAGCAAGGAGCCGCTGGACGGATATTTTTATCTATCCCGGATATACATTTAAGGCAATGGATGGATTGATTACCAATTTCCATCTTCCGGAAAGTACGCTGGTTATGCTTGTTTCCGCATTTGCGGGCAAGGAAAATATTTTGAATGCCTACAGGCAAGCTGTCGATGAGAAATACAGATTTTTTTCCTTTGGTGACGCCATGTACATCGGCACAATAGGGAGTAATTGATTATGTTTAAGCTTATAACAACAGAAGGGAAGGCGCGCCGGGGAGAATTTACCTGCGCACACGGCACTGTTCAGACACCTGTGTTTATGAATGTTGGAACTCAGGGTGCAATTAAAGGCGCATTAAGCGCCAAGGATCTGAAGGACATCGGATGCCAGGTAGAACTTTCCAATACCTATCATCTGCATCTTCGTCCCGGGGATCAGTTGGTGAAGGAATGTGGCGGTCTGCACAAATTCATGACATGGGACGGTCCGATCCTCACGGATTCTGGAGGATTTCAAGTGTTTTCTCTTTCGTCCTTAAGAAAAATCAAGGAGGAGGGGGTAACCTTTTCCTCCCATATCGACGGACGAAAGATATTCATGGGTCCCGAGGAGAGTATGCAGATCCAATCCAATCTGGGGTCAGATATTTGCATGGCGTTTGATGAATGCATTGAAAACCCTGCGCCTAGGGACTATGTAAAACAGAGTGTGGACCGTACCTACCGTTGGCTGCAGCGGTGCAAGGCTGAAAATGCCCGTCTGAATAGCTTGCCGGATACAGTGAATCCCAAACAAATGCTGTGGGGCATCAACCAGGGCGGCACCTATGCAGACATCCGTGTGGATCACATGAAGAGAATCGCTGATCTGGATCTGCCCGGTTATGCCATTGGTGGACTTGCTGTGGGAGAAACGGCCCAGGAGATGTATGACATCATCGAGGCAGTTGAACCCCACATGCCTACAGACAAGACACGCTATCTCATGGGTGTCGGTACTCCTACAAATATCATAGAGGCAGTCGCCCGTGGCGTGGATTTCTTTGATTGTGTCATGCCTGCCAGAAACGCACGGCATGCCAGACTGTTTACCTGGGAAGGCGCTATCAACCTTAAAAACGCAAAATACCAGAATGACCTGAATCCCATCGACCCGAAGTGCGATTGCCCTGTGTGTCGCAGATATTCCCGGGCGTATATCCGCCACCTGTTTGTTGCGGAGGAAATGTTGGCGATGCGGCTGTCGGTAATGCATAATCTGTATTTTTACAATAAGCTTATGGAAAAGATCCGGGATGCGCTGGATAACGGCACTTTCGAGTCGTTCAGATATGAATATTCCGAAAAGTTAAGCCGAAGGATCTAAAATATCCTTGCAATTTCCACAAACAATGGTATAATGGTTAAGATATTACAAAACAAAGGAGTATTACACATGTTGTATTTTCTGACAGAGGGTGCGGTGGACCCTACCGGCGGCAGCCAGATGGTTTCCACTATCATTATGCTGGTGGCTATGGTGGCGGTTTTCTACTTCCTGCTGATCCGACCTGAGAATAAGCGCAAGAAGGAAGCTGAGCAGCTTCGTTCTTCTCTGAAGGTCGGTGACCAGGTTACTACTATCGGTGGTATCGTGGGTAAGGTTGTCAGCGTTAAGGATGAGAAGTTTGTTTTGGAAACCGGTGCCGACCAGGTCCGCATCGAGTTCCAGAAGTGGGCGCTGTCCACCAATGACTCTGCTGCCGCTGCTGCCAAGGAAGAGGCTAAGAAGGCTGAGGAAGCGAAGGCCAAGGCAAAGGCTGCAAAGAAAGCTCAGAAGAATATTGACGGCTGATAACAAAAACTCGCGGGTATTAAAGCCGGGACTTTTTTGTACGTTGAATTTGCTCGCTTAATAAGCGTACGGCGGTTGATGCCAGTAGTATGCCTGCAGCCATCACACCGGCCAGAGCAAGTGTATGCATACCGGTATTGACAAAGTCTGTCATATTTCCTCGAACAGCATACTTCATTGCATTGTAGATACCGGCTCCCGGGACAAGTGGTAATATGGAGATCACAAGATAAGAAATTGCCGGGTATTTACGGATTCTAGCCATTACTTCTGAATAGACCGTGGCAATTACAGTAGCGCAGAAGTAGGGGAAAATACTGTTGTTGTTAAAGCGCAATATGAAACGAAATGACAACCAGGTGAGAACACCACCGATGGTACAGAGGAATCTGCCATTACCGTGGATGTTAAATAGAATTGTGAAGCCAAGACAGCCGATAAAGCAGGAGATAGCTTCAATCCAAAGGGGAGAAACAAGGAATTCTTCCGCCCTATATACACCCCATATGGAATCGCCAAGTGTCCAGGCAGCACCGGTTCCCAGCGCAATGGCAACAGCAGTAAGGAATACCTGTACGATCCGATTAATGCCGGAGTTGATATCTCCATAGATCACATCGCGCATAGCGTTTGTGAATAGCAGTCCGGGTACCAGGATCATCAATGCGCCGGTAATTACGGCCTCTGTATATATTGACAGGCCTAGATACTGGGTGAAATATGCCAGCAATGCCATTAAAAAAGCTGCAGCGATGGTGGTGAAGAATGGGTTTGTTCTCAAGCGGCCCATGTAATGATTTACAAGACCCACCACGATACCGCAAATACCGCCAAGCAGACAGTCAGTCAGGTGTCCGTTAAATAGAACCGCAAAGCCGCAGCCGCCCATAAAGTTACCGAGAAGATAAATCCAGAAGGAATGGTATCTACGGGAGTTTTCTACATCTTGCAACCATCGCGAAGCTAATTGCGGATCCGGTTTTTCTGCGCATATCCGTCTGCACAGATTGCTATACTTCTCCACAGCATCAAGATCGCTGCCGTGATGCCCAATACGCCTCATTCGTGTCAAAGGTAAACCGTCATTTGTTTCTATGCTTACATGCAGACAGTTGGGGATGGCAAATACTTCGGCGGGCACCTCGTATGCGCTCATCACCCTACGGATGGTTTCCTCAATCCGGAAAGTCTCTGCGCCGCACACTGCCAGCCTATAACCCAGCTCGGTGGAAATATCCAGCAAAGTATTGTAATCCATTTAAATACCTCTCGGTTATGTATGTAAAATTCAGGAAAAAGAACTGCCGGCATCGCCGGCAGTATCCTTATTTGCGTAAAAACAGCAGACCAAGCGTTCCTGGACCGCAATGGCAGGAGATGGTACAACCGGCTTCTGTCCAGTAGATGTTCTGAAAATCGGCGTAGCTGTCAACTGCGTTTTTTACAGCATCAAAACAAGCGTTGTCCACAGGTGTCCGAGTTATAAACAGCGTTCCCCGATCCAGATCCTCCCGGCCGGTAAGTCGCTCTTTAACATAGGTTGCCAGACATTTAGCATAGTTGCCGCGATATTTTTTCACCACGGTAAGCTTGCCATCTTTAACCTCAATACAAGGCTTCAAATTTAGCAGGTTAGCGCCCAAGGCAACCACAGAGGAGCAGCGACCACCCTTAACCATATAGGCAAGCTGATCCAGCAGGAAGCTGGATTCGACTCTGGGTACAAATTCCAGGATTTTATTATAAAGATCGTCCAGATTCCCGCATTCTTGTGCCAGCTCACATGCCTTTAACACAATAAGACCCTGACCGGTGGACAAATTCTGAGAGTCCACAACGCGCACATTTTCATACTCCTCAGCAGCAAGACAAGCATTCTGATAGCTGGATGAGAAGCCGGAGCCTAGGCTGATGTGAAGTACGGCATCGTATTCCGGGGAAAACTTGGAAAACCAATCATCGTATTCGCCTACATTGGTTGCAGTGGTGGAGCAAAGGTCTCCACCTTCTGCTACATGGGCAAAAATCTCACCGGGGGTAATATTTTCTCCGTCCTTAAAAGCCTCGCCATTCTTAATAACGGTGAGCGGCATAAGCGAAATGTTATGCTTATTTAACAAATCTGCAGAAAGGTCGCAGGTGCTGTCGGCAGTAATTTTGATATTCATACTTCTCTCCTTTAATGTCTGTTAGTTTGTGGAATGAAGAGGTTTCTTTTCCATCATAAAGCAATTTGTTTCTATATTTTTACTTAAAAAATAATCCGCACCCCAATCCCGCATGGCCATGAGTACGGGCATCAGACTTTTTCCTAATTCGGTTAAAGAATACTCGACCCTGGGCGGAATTACAGGAAAGACCTCCCTGTGAATCAAGGCCTGGGACTCCAATTCACGCAGTTGCTGAGTGAGCATTTTGGGCGTTGCGTTAGTGATGGCCTTATGCAGCTCAGAAAAACGAAGTGTGCCTTCGGAAAGTCGCCATAGAATCAGCGCCTTGTATTTTCCTCCGATTAACTCCAGTGTGGTCTCTACCGGGCAATTGTTTGTGTTTTGCATGCATGCCTCCATAGTTTCCGAAAGGATAGTATAGAACAAAATAGTGCGTACTTGTATTATTTGAATCAGATGCTAAAATAATAACATAAAAGTACTTATGTGTCAATCTGATGGAGGTGGTATTATGGAGCTGAGATTTCGTATAACAGGTATGACCTGTGCGGCTTGTTCTGCCAGAGTGGAGAAGGTTACATCACAGATTACTGGGATTAAAAAGGCGGATGTAAACCTTCTGGCGGGTACGATGACCGTGGATGCAACGGATATGTCTGTGTCTGAGGAAATTATCAGGGCTGTGCAGAAAGCGGGCTACGGTGCCTATGTTACAGGTGAGGAAAAGCAAGCAACCGCAATGATTCCGGGGGACGGTACCAGAGAGATGAAAAAGCGGATTCTGATTTCCGGCGCGTTTTTGACCGTTCTCATGTATTTTACCATGGGACACATGTTGGGTCTGCCGGTACCTACATGGTATCATGGTCCCGAGAATGCTGCTGTGTCAGCTTTGCTGCAATTGTTCCTGACACTGCCGGTGGTGTTTCTGAATAGGGTGTATTACTCCCGTGGATTGAAAGCCCTGTGGAATCGGGCTGCCAATATGGATTCGTTGATTGCCGTTGGCTCCGGTGCTGCTTTGGTCTATAGCATTGTGGCATTGTTCCGTATTGTCTATGCGCTGGGCAACGGTGATATGGATACAGTGAAACGCTACAGTGAGAATCTGTACTTTGAGTCGGCGGCAATGATCCTCACGTTAATCACCCTGGGCAAATTTTTGGAGACACGCGCAAAGGGAAAGACCGGAGATGCCATCCGTCAGCTCATGGATCTAAGCCCAAAGATGGCCACAATCCGCATTTCCGGGCAGGAGCAATTGGTTCCTGTTGAACAGGTTAAGGTTGGAGACATCGTAATTGTCCGCTCAGGAGGCAGTATACCTGTGGATGGGACGGTGATTGCAGGCAGGGCTTCTGTGGATCAGAGCGCGATCACAGGGGAAAGCATACCCGTTGAAAAAGTAGAATCCGATGGTGTTATTGCTGCAACAATGAACACAGAGGGGTATCTGGAGATCCGGGCGGACCGGGTTGGGGACGACACTACATTGTCTCAGGTAATTCGTTTGGTGGAGCAGGCTGGCGGCTCAAAGGCACCAATCGCCAGATTGGCGGATAAGATTGCCGGTATTTTTGTACCGGTGGTTATGACCATCTCTCTGGTTGCCTTTATCGTATGGATGCTTGTTGATCAGTCCTTAGAATTTTCTCTTTCTATTGCAATCTGTGTCCTTGTTATATCCTGTCCCTGTGCATTGGGCTTGGCAACCCCTGTGGCAATCATGGTGGGTACAGGCCGCGCTGCAAAAATGGGTGTACTTTTCAAGAATGCGGAATCCCTGGAGAATCTGCATCATATCGATACGGTAGTCTTGGATAAGACCGGTACGCTGACCGCCGGCAAACCTGCGGTAACGGATATTATTCCCGGAAGTTTAGATCCGGACGCGTTGCTGTACCTGGCTGCTTCCCTGGAGGCACAGTCGGAGCATCCGTTTGCCAAGGCGATTGTTGAGTATTACGGAAACGGGCCGTATATGGCCGCTGTGGACTTTGAGACCTTGCCCGGCAGAGGTGTATGTGCTATAATAAACAAAAAGAAGTATTATGGCGGCAATATGCGTCTGATGAATGCGCTTGGAATCCAGGTTCCGGAATACCCCGAGCTTGTGGATGCGGGAAAAACTCCGCTGTATTTTGCCGATGAGGACAAGGCTTACCTTGGTGCCATAGTGGCGGCGGATGTGCTGAAGTCCGATTCTGCAGATGCTGTCCAGCAAATGAAGAAGCTTGGACTGGATGTGGTAATGCTTACCGGCGATAATCGCAGGACTGCTGAGGCAATTGGTCGTGCGGCAGGTATTGAGCATATTGTTTCGGATGTTTTGCCGGCAGATAAAGCGTCTGTGATTGAAACACTGCGTTCTGAGGGCCGGAATGTGCTGATGATAGGCGACGGTATCAATGATGCCCCTGCTTTGGTTACTGCGGATGTGGGTATGGCAATTGGTGCCGGTACGGATATTGCTATGGAGTCTGCTAATATAGTCCTGATGCACAATTCCCTGGTTGGGGCTTGTCAAGCTTATGAGCTGAGTAAAGCTACAATGAAAAATGTTCGGCAAAATCTGTTTTGGGCATTTTTCTATAATAGCCTGGGCATCCCCGTTGCCGCAGGTGCGCTGTACCCGTCATTGGGAATTTTACTCAGCCCGATGATCGGCGCAGCAGCAATGAGCTTTAGCTCGGTATTTGTTGTAAGCAATGCTCTGCGGCTACGGTTTTTTAAGTCCAAATCGAAGCTTTCTGTCAAAGAGGAAAAATCAGAGGTTATATCTAAGGAGGAAAAAAGAATGCAGAATGTAATTAAAGTTGAAGGCATGATGTGTATGCACTGCAAGGCCCGTGTAGAGAGTGTTTGCAAGGAAGTAGCCGGTGTGTCAGATGCGATTGTAGATCTTGAAAAGAAGGAGGTAACCGTTATCGGTGATGCCTCTGTAGAGACGCTGAAGAAGGCAATTACCGATGCCGGCTACGAGGTGGTCAGCTAACAAGGTGTGTTTACATTTCTTTTACGACTCCTGTGGGGCGGGGCAGATCCATGGGCTACAGTGGGAACCTGCGGGGCAGCCTCGGGGCATTGTCCAAATTGTTCATGGCATATCCGACCACGGGGAGCGATACGACCATTTTGCCCGCTACCTGACAAAGGCCGGCTTTTTGGTTGTAGCCGAGGATCACATGGGACACGGAAGGTCCGGTGGAGAAGGTACATGCCCAGGATATTTTAACGGCGGATGGTTTTGCGCCGTGGATGATACCTACAGATTGCTGGAAATGACCCGAATGGAGTTTCCGAATGTCCCCTATATCCTATTTGGGCATTCTATGGGCTCATTTATTTGCCGTACTATCCTGCAGAAATATCCTCAAAGCGGGTTGTCCGGCTGTATCTTGTGTGGAACCGGGTGGCAGCCGAGGGTTGGCGTAAATGCTGCAGCCAAGATATGTGAGGCGATCTGTTCTGTTTCTGGTGATAGGAAGCCAAGTCCCAGGGTCCAGGAATTGCTCTACGACGCATTTAACATGCGAGTAGAGCGCCCCAGAACGGACTATGATTGGGTATGTCGGGACAAAAAAGTGGTGGATGCCTATATGGCAGACCCTTTGTGCCAGCATTTGGTTACAGCAGGTCTGGCACGGGATATGCTGATTGGTATTTCCTATATTCAAGAGGAAGAGAATCTCAAAAATATGGATAGATGCTTACCTGTACTGTTGGTTTCCGGTGGCGATGATCCTGTTGGCGGTTTTGGAGAAGGCGTTCGCAAGACTGCGGAATCTTTTGTTCAGGTTGGAATGGAAAAAGTTTCTGTAAAAATTTATCCCCTTTGCAGACATGAGATACTTAACGAGATCAATAAGGGCGAGATATACCGGGATATACTGAATTGGATAGATAATTTATTCTTATAATGTCCGTTTTGTTGTACTAAATCTCTAGTATACTACAGTCAGATAAACCGAAAGGGTGATGACTATGTATACAGTATCCAATATCAGAGGACATTATCAGGTGTATGATCATAACGGAAACTTCCTGTTTTCCGCAGATAACGAGAGGGAAGTGCGAGAGGAGCTTGAGCAATATGCGAAACCTGCGGCTTGATCTGTGCTATGACGGTACCAGATACAAGGGGTGGCAGCTGCTGACAAACAGTGATCAAACAATTCAAGGAAAACTGGAAACATTGCTGAGTCGTATGCTGTGCGAGAATATCGAGGTTACAGGCAGTGGACGCACCGATGCCGGGACACATGCTGTTGGGCAGGTAGCAAATTTTCACTGCGCAAGCGATATGAGCTGCGAAGCTATTTTGGATGGTCTGCGTACGTATTTACCGGAGGATGTTGGGGTGTATTCCTGCAAGAATGTCTCGCCCCGATTCCATGCCCGTCTGAATGCAAAGACAAAAACCTATTGTTACCGTATCTGGAACAGCCGGATGCCTTGTGTGTTCGATAGGAAATTTGTACACATCGATCCGGAACCGATGGATATTGCGCGGATGCAGAAGGCAGCCAAGGATTACCTTGGAACACACGATTTTTCTGCTTTTTGCGGCAATAAGAATATGAAAAAATCCACTGTTCGGGCAATTATGGATTTCTCTGTAGAGCAAAACGGAAATGAAATTCAGTTCTCGGTAACCGGCAACGGATTTCTGCAGCATATGGTGCGAATCATGGTAGGAACATTGGTGGAGATCGGGAAAGGAATTCGCCCGGAGGACGGTATTCCTGAACTCTATGGCGGCAAGCGATCGGATGCCGGACCTGCGATGCCGGCGAACGGTCTTTGTTTGATGGAGGTAACCTATTGAATATTCAAATATTTGGTAAAAGTAAATGCTTTGATACCAGGAAAGCCGAGAGATATTTTAAAGAACGGCGCATAAAGTATCAGTACGTGGACTTGCTTCGTTACGGATTGTCGGGCAAGGAATTTGATGCTGTGCTGAGGGGCGTTGGTGGAATTGATAACCTGATCCACTGGGATAGTAAGAGCCAGGAGATTACACTGATGAAATATATGGACGATCCCCGGGCAAAAGAGGACAAGGTGTTCGATGAACCCTCTCTTATGCGAACACCAATCGTCCGTAACGGAAAGCATGTAACACTCGGCTATTGTCCCGAGATATGGGCGCAATGGGAATAATTACGAAAGCAGTTCCTTTAGAAAGGAACTGCTTTTTATATGGGGGTTTTGTATGATTCTTGAAAGAATTAACAGTATTGTATGGGGCGTACCGGCATTGACCTTGATCCTGGGTGTGGGAATATATTTATCGGTCCGTACAAAATTTATTCAGATCAGGTTATTTCCCAGGGCTTTCCGAACCTTGGTGCAAGGAATTTTCGGAAAGAAGAGTGATTCAAAAGATGGGTCTGCCTACAGATCGCTATGTACCGCACTTGCTGCAACAGTAGGTACAGGGAATCTTGCCGGTGTTGCCGGGGCAATTGCTATCGGAGGACCGGGTGCAATATTTTGGATGTGGGTCTGTGCGTTTTTTGGGTTGATTACAAAATTTGCCGAGGCAACCTTAGCAATTCGTTACAGAATAAGAAACGAAAACAGTGAGGTGGTCGGCGGCCCTATGTATATGATCGACAAGGGTCTGGGGCATCGGTGGCATTGGATGTCCGTAGTTTACTGTTTTTTTGGATTGGTGGCCTCTTTTGGGGTAGGGAACGCAACTCAGGTAAATACGGTGATCAATGGCATCAACAGCACGATAACTGCATTTGGCGGAAAGGAAACAGCGGCAGGAAATCTCATATTGGGCATTGGGCTTGCTGTTCTCGTAGCGGTGCTTCTGCTGGGCGGTGCAAAAAGGATCGGTGTTATTGCAGAAAACCTGATCCCTTTTGCCTCTGTCGGTTATCTGCTTATCGGTGCAGTTGTCCTGTTTCTAAGATCACGTTATATACCTGCCGCATTTGCTTCCATTATTCAAGGTGCTTTTTCTCCCAGGGCAGTAACAGGTGGTGTTCTGGGATCTGCCTTTGCCGCACTGCGTGTTGGTGCATCCAGGGGTGTATTTACCAATGAGGCGGGGATGGGGACGGCCTCCATAGCGCATGCATCGGCAGATGTTGCGCAACCAGTCCAGCAGGGGCTAATGGGAATCATGGAGGTGTTCCTGGATACTATTGTGATCTGTACTATGACAGCGCTGGTTATACTATGCAGCGGTGTGGATATACCTTACGGCATTGATACCGGCATCCGACTTACGACGGATGCGTTTTCGGTGGTTTTGGGGGATTGGGTGTGTATCCCTATTGCTTTGGCTCTTTGTTGTTTTGCCGTTGGTACGATTCTGGGCTGGGGGCTGTACGGAGCTCGCTGCGCACAATATTTATTTGGCGTAGGAGCATGGAAGCCGTTTGCTTACCTGCAGGCAGTAACTGTCGTGGTTGGTGCGTTGCTTGGGACAGGAACTGTTTGGCTGCTTGCTGAGACGGTTAACGGGTTGATGGCAATTCCAAATCTGATTGCGCTTGCATTGTTAAGTCCGGAACTAGTGAAGTTAATCAATGAATATCAAAAGGCACCTAACCTTTCGTTAGGTGCCTGATGCTCAGCCGTCTGTTAAAATAACACTATTAGACTGGGTGCTAAAGGAGATGTATTTACATACACTGCCGCTGTTGCTGCGGTAGGTCAGCTGCAGGGAGGGAAGCGTGCCGGAAAACTCAGATTCAACCATCACCGCGTCACCCGGAGTGAGTGTATATGCCGCAAATACAGTGTGTTCCGGGGTGAAGACAGTTCCATTTGCGGACCAACTGCCTTTTGTAATGCGAATGTCATATACTGACTTATCGGTGTGCAGCAGGATCTTTGCGCCGTCTACCAATACAACCTCAGAGAACTGTGTAAATTTATCAAGATCTGATTCATTGAAGACATCGGCCTTAACAACCCCGAAACTTGCGTCTTCTTCTGCGGGGAAATATGCATCATCCAGGATGCCGGCAAGGGAACTGTAAGGAATCTGCGCAACAACGATGCCCGAGGAATAGGGGGCAACTTCGTACGGAGAGAAGTAAAAGCAAAGTCCTTCCTGGGAAAGGTACCAGTCATCGTCATTGGTAATATCCTTTGAAAACCGTTCCTTTACAGTGGCTTCAAAGCCGTCATATAACTGCTTTTCATCCTTTTGGGCATTCAGTGCCGAAATAACAGCGTTGTAGAGGGGATCAGAGGACTCCATTTGGGTTAGAATATCACCAAGCTTGAGTGTGTTGCCTGTTAGGAGATCATAGGTCATTGAAGGGAATGTGGTCTCCGGGTGCGGTGTACCGCTGTAATTGGCGTAGCTGCCAAAGAAACTGATAACGCTTGTGTCAATGCGCATAGGGTCAAAGGTGATTTGGCACAGGTAGGGATTCCAGTTATTCCCCGCTTGATATACGCTCTTAGCTGCGGTGCGAATGGCATCTGCGTTTGCTGCGGTGGCATCAATCCGGTTAAGGAAATCCAGGATGATCTTATCTGCTACCTCAGGTTCCGGACCGACCAGTGAGATGTTTTGGTAGGTGTATCTGAACAGCACGCTTCCATCATCCGCTTTTTCCTCCTGGGTAACGGTGGGCACAGAAACTGCGAACATGGGCAACTGTTTAACTGGCTGGTTAGAGGTCGCATCAGTTGTTTCGTCGTTGGCTGCTGTGGATTCTGAGGGATTCTTTGTGGATGATGTGTAATCCTTATAAGGGTTATTCACAGAACAGGCAATCAGCGTCAGCATGATGCTGATGCAACATATGATTGCTGCAAATTTTTTCATAGGGGTGTCCTCCTTGCTTTTTTGTAATTATACCACAACCTGGTGTCTCTTGCAACGGGATTATGCATTTTTCGACATTGACAAAGGCAGCTAATAAATGGTAAAATAAACAAAATGAATATCGCTGTGAACGGGAAGAGTAACACTCCTATCCTCCAGAGAGTTTGGGTCATTGGCTGGAAGCCTGAACGGTGTCAGAATGTGAAAGTGCGCCCGGGAGCGAATGACTGTTTTGAGTAATAAATGAGAGTGGAACCGCGAGTTGTATGACCCGCCTCTTGTGCCCAGGCACGAGGGGCTTTTTTTATAATCAATAATGGAGGTATTTCTATGTATTTGTATAACTCTTTATCCCATAAGAAAGAACTGTTTCAGCCCAATTCTCCCGATGTGGTGAAAATGTATACCTGTGGACCGACAGTGTATCACTTTGCTCATATCGGCAATCTGCGTACCTACATCATGGAGGATGTGCTGGAGAAGGCGTTGCGCTACATGGGTTACAACGTGAAGCGTGTTATGAATATTACGGATGTGGGCCACCTGGCATCCGATGCGGATACCGGTGAGGATAAAATGCTCAAGGGCGCTAAGCGGGAAAATAAATCTGTCATGGAAATCGCCCAGTATTACACTGACGCATTTTTTGCCGATTGCGAAAAGTTGAATATTAAGAAGCCCGATATTATTCAGCCTGCCACCGGTTGTATTCCGGAGTTTATACAGATGGTGGAAGGCTTGCTGGAGAAAGGCTTTGCCTATGTAGCCGGCGGTAACGTATACTTTGACACTTCCAAACTGGAAAAATATTATGTGTTTAACGATCACGATGAGGAGGACCTGGCCATCGGTGTCCGGGAGGGCGTAGAAGAGGATACCAATAAGCGCAACAAGAATGATTTTGTGCTGTGGTTTACCAAATCTAAATTTGAGGATCAGGCGTTGAAGTGGGATTCTCCCTGGGGTGTTGGCTATCCCGGCTGGCACATTGAGTGTTCCGGTATTTCTTTGAAGTATCTGGGTGAGGACTTGGATATTCACTGTGGCGGTATTGACAATGCCTTTCCCCATCACACCAACGAGATTGCCCAGTCTGAGAGCTTTATCGGCCACAAGTGGTGTAATTACTGGTTCCATGTACACCACCTGAACACAGATGATGGCAAAATGTCCAAATCCAAAGGCGAATTCCTTACTGTAAGTCTGTTGGAGCAGAAGGGGTATGATCCCATGGCTTACCGACTGTTCTGCCTTCAGAGCCATTACCGCAGAAATCTGGTTTTCTCTTGGGAGAACCTTGACAATGCGGTCCTGGCCTACGATAAGCTGATCGCAAAAATTTCAACCCTGGAGGAAGACGGTCAGGTGGATAGTGAAGCGCTTAATGCGCTGAAGGAGCGCTTTGCCAATGCACTCAATGGAGATCTCAATACCTCCCTTGCAGTTACTGCTGTCTATGATGTTTTGAAGGCAAAGACTAACGATGCTACTAAGCTGACCGCGCTGACCGATTTTGACCGAGTTCTGAGTCTTAATTTGATCCAGGCGGCAAATGCATTGCGCCAGAAGCAGAAGGAGGAAGCAACTGCATCTGCCGATCCGGAGATCGATGCACTTGTCCAGGCTCGCACCGATGCGAAAAAGGCAAAGAATTACGCAGAAGCGGACCGAATCCGCGATGAACTTAAGGCCAGAGGTATTGAAATTATTGATACCCCTCAGGGTACAAAATGGAGAAAAGTATGAAGCTTTTGATTCTGGATGGTAACAGTGTTATCAACCGGGCGTTTTACGGTGTCAGACCCCTTACAACAAGGGATGGACTTTGTACCCATGCGATCTATGGCTTTTTGAATATTCTGGAGAAAATGGAGAAAGAAGAGCAGCCGGATGCGGTATGTGTCGCCTTTGATCTCCATGGACCAACCTTCCGCCATGAGCAGTACGAGGGGTATAAGGCAACACGTCATCCTATGCCGGAGGAGCTTGCGCAGCAGATGCCTGTGATGAAACAGGTACTCTCTGCCATGAATATTCCGATTTATGAATGTCAGGGGTGGGAAGCAGACGATGTGATCGGTACGGTTAGCAGGATCTGCAGCGAAGCCCAGTGGGAATGTGTGATTGTTACCGGTGACCGTGATAGTTTGCAGTTGATTGACGACAATGTGCACGTTAAGCTTGTAATCTCCAAACCTGGTCAGACTACTGCTACATTGTATGATGTAGAGAAATTTACGCAGGAGTATGGCTTTGTGCCCAAGAAGATGGTGGATCTGAAATCCCTTATGGGAGATTCTTCAGACAATATTCCAGGTGTTGCCGGGGTCGGGCCGAAAACCGCTACAGAGCTTTTGTTGAAGTTCGGTTCTTTGGATGGCATCTATGACCATTTGCAGGATTCCTCTATTCGGCCCAAACTTCGGGAAAAGCTGGAAGCTTCAAAACAATCTGCCTATTTGTCCTATGACCTGGCAACCATTCGTACCAATGCGCCCATTGCGTTTAAGCCAATGGATGCAGTGATCCAGCCCCCTAACAGACTGAAACTGTACGATTTGTTTGTGCGGCTGGAGTTTGTTCGGCTGATCGATAAGTACGGTCTACGTGGCGCAGAGCTGGAAATCCCTAGAGAAAATGCGACATTTTCCGCATTACCCAGGGTTACGGAATTACCCACGGAATGTCAGCGGTATGCCTTGCATATCGGTGATGATGGCTCTGTTGCTGTTGCATGGAGTGAGGGCGTTTGTGTCCTTACACCCATGGAAGCGTCATATCTGGACGCTATTATTTCTTCTGATAGTGAAGCGGTTTGTCATGACCTGAAATCTACGCTCCATCGGCTTGACCAAATGGGACTGTCCCACGGTAAATTTACCTTTGATACTGCATTGGCCGCTTACGACCTGAATCCGTCCCAGTCTGATTACCCTTTATCCAAGCTTGCAACAAACTTTCTGGGTATTTCTGTGGAAGATACGGATGTTACAGCCTGTGCTGAAGCTCTTTGGTATCTTCGTGATGTGATGGATGCTGAGCTTTCGAAACAACAGATGCAGAAGCTGTATTATGAAATGGAACTGCCTTTGTGCGGTGTCCTTTACTCCATGGAGAAGGCCGGTGTAGCTGTTGACAGGGAACAGCTTTCTCAATTTGGGGAAATGTTGGTTCAGCGAATCAATGATTGTGAAAAACTGATTTATTCTTATTCTGACGGCCCGTTTAATATCAACTCTCCCAAGCAACTGGGGCAGCTGCTGTTTGAAAAGCTTCAGCTGCCACCGGTGAAGAAGACGAAAAGTGGTTATTCCACCAATGCGGACGTGCTGGAGAAGTTGCGTAGTCAGCATCCGATCATTCCTGCGATCATGGATTACCGGATGTTGACCAAACTGAAATCCACCTATGCTGACGGTCTTATGAAGCAGATCAGCGGCGATGGCCGTATCCACACGATATTTCAGAATTTGGTTACTGCTACAGGGCGACTGTCTTCCACCGAACCCAATTTGCAAAATATACCTGTTCGTAATGACCTGGGCGCAGAGATCCGGAAGATGTTTATTCCTAAGCCGGGAAATGTTCTTGTTGATGCGGATTACAGTCAAATCGAGCTTCGGGTATTGGCGCACATTGCCCAGGATAAGGTTATGCAGGATGCCTTTATCAGCGGTATGGACATCCATACAGTAACTGCGTCTCAGGTGTTCCACGTTCCTGCCGATGAGGTTACACCTTTGCAGCGGCGCCATGCAAAAGCAGTTAATTTTGGCATTGTATACGGCATCTCCGAATTTTCTCTGGCGGATGATATTGCGGTTAGTCGCTATGAGGCAAAGGCGTATATTGAGAAATACCTGGACCATTACAGGGGCGTGAAGGCCTACATGAAGCAGGTGGTTTCCGATGCTGCACAGACTGGATATACCCAGACGATCTATGGCAGACGCCGGTATATTCCGGAACTGAAAAGCAGCAACTACAATATCCGTCAGGGCGCTGAACGTATCGCTCTGAATACACCCATTCAGGGAACGGCTGCGGATTTGATCAAGCTTGCTATGATCCGGGTGCACAATGCTTTGGCAGAACAGTTCCCGCAGGCGACTTTGTTACTGCAGGTCCACGACGAATTGATTGTGGAGTGTCCTGAGGAAATCGCACAGGCTGTTGCGGAATTGGTTAGCCGCGAGATGCAGCAGGTGGCGGCGTTGGATGTTCCTCTTCTTGCTGAGGCAAAATGGGGAAAAAGCTGGTATGAGGCGAAATGATGGAAATTCTAATAATGACCCAGACGCATGTGAAGCAGGTAGCGCAGCTTGAAGCGGCCTGCTTCAGCATGCCCTGGAGCGAGAGTGCGATCGCTGGTGAACTTACAAATCCGCTATCCCTATGGTTAGTTGCAGTAGTTGATGATTGTGTGGTTGGTTATGTTGGTTCTCAGTCGGTAATGGGCGAAGGGGATATGATGAATCTTGCGGTGGATCCTCAATTCCGTCGACAGGGTATTGCGGGACAGCTGGTTGATGAACTGATCTGCAGACTTTCTGAAAATAATGTTATCAGCCTTACTCTGGAAGTTCGTATATCAAATGATGCTGCAATCGGTTTGTATTCCGCAAAGGGGTTTACAGAGGTAGGCAGAAGACCCAACTATTACGTGTATCCCAAAGAGGATGCACTGATCCTGAGAAAGGAGTGGCAGGTATGAATATTCTGGCTGTGGAATCCTCCTGTGATGAGACTGCGGTTGCTGTCGTACAGGATGGAAGAAAAGTGCTGACGGACTGTATTGCATCTCAAGTGGACCTACACAGGGTCTATGGCGGGGTTGTGCCGGAGATTGCATCCAGAAAGCATATTGAGGCGATCTATGGCCTTGCAGACAGCGCTTTAGAAAAAGCTGGAATCACACGTCACGATATTGATGCGGTTGCCGTTACCTATGCTCCCGGGCTGATCGGGGCTGTGTTGGTGGGCGTTAATTTTGCAAAAGCTGCTGCTTTGACTCTTGGTAAGCCGCTGATTCCTGTACATCATATCCGTGGCCATATCGCAGCAAACTATCTGGCTTATCCGGATTTAAAGCCACCATTTTTATGTTTGGTAGTTTCCGGTGGTCATTCTATGATCGTGGATGTAAGGGACTATACCGATATGGAGATCCTTGGTGGTACGTTGGATGACGCGGCAGGGGAGTGCTTTGATAAGGTTGGCCGTGTACTTGGGATGCCCTATCCCGGTGGTGCAGCGCTGGACAAGGCAGCTCAGCTTGGAGATGAAAAAAAATATGATCTTCCCAGATCAAAAGCCGGTGAGAATCCATTTGATATGAGCTTTTCCGGCTTGAAGACTGCTGCGCTGAATCTCATTCATCATGCGCAGCAGGTGGGAGAAGAATTAGATGTTAACAGCCTTTGCGCATCTTTCTCAGCTGCTGTGTCGGACACCCTGGTGCCACGAACTATGTTGGCGCTGGAAAAAACAGGGCGTAAGAAACTTGCTGTTGCTGGTGGCGTGGCAGCAAATTCCAGGATTCGGCGGGATATACTGGCTGCTGCTCACAAGATTGGCGCTGAGGTTTACATGCCCCCGCTTTCTTTGTGCGGCGATAATGCAGCAATGATCGGTGCCCAGGGTTATTATGAATTTCTGGCAGGAAATATAGCAGATATGTCCCTGAATGCCTTTGCTACAAAGTCTATTTTGGGAGAAGCGTTATAATTAAATGCAGGAGACTTTGCGGTTTCCTGCATTTACTTGATTCTTGGCGTCTATTCATTAATTTTGTAAGGTTTTCGTTATGTAAACACTAAAATACGATCTAAAACTTCTGTAAAAGTTTGAAACTTATCGTTATTTTATTGGTTGAAGTAACATATTGTAATATAAACTGGGATGCATCCTGTGGAAAAACCTGTGGATTGTGTGAATAAGCAAATGTATATTGTGATTATTTTACGTTATTGTAAACTGTGTATGTTCGTATTATGATGAATTTTATCAGTATTAACTAAATTTTAGATAAACTACATGACAGGCAGGATCAATCATCTTGCTTTTGCTGTTGGAGGAAGTATGTTTCAACTGATTTCCGCCTTTGAAGAATTGGATATATCTGAGCTACAGTCTGTTTATGAAGAAAGCATACAAACCAGCGGAGCGCAGCAATACCCCTGCGAGAGTGAAAATATGCAAATTTTGCTGGCGCAACAGGATTTTTACAGGGAGATAATGTTAGGCTTTACGAAATACGGCTGTCAATATGCCTTGTGGGCCGTTGATGGCGTTTATACGTCCGCAGCCAGATTGGAACGGTATGCGGATGGTTATTTACTCGCTGGTCTTGAAACTGCGCCAAGGGCTCGTCGTATGGGGTACGCAACGTTGTTAATCCGATCAATCCTTGAAAATGCCCCCATGGTCGGCATTAGCAGGCTATATTCCCATGTGGAACGGCGCAATTTGCCTTCTATTGCTGTACACTTAAAATGCGGTTTTCTCAAGGTTTTAGATAGAGCAACTTTTCTTGACGGATCTGTTTCAAGTGCATATGATACTTATCTATTTGAAGTAAAATCCCGTCTGTAAGGATGTTCTTACAGACGGGATTCTGTTATGCGTATTCTTCTGTCAAATACTGAATCGCTTGACGGTATCCATCCAGACCATGACCTTTAATAGTTTTTTCGCAGGCCATACCGGCATAGGAAATATGTCTGAAGGATTCCCGTGTATCAGGATCGGAGATATGGACCTCCACAGTTGGGATAGACACAGATTTCAGAGCATCCAGAATGGCAACAGAAGTATGCGTGTATGCGGCAGGATTAATTACAATACCGTCGTATTCACCGTATGCTTGCTGAATCCTATCAACTATAGCGCCTTCGTGGTTGGACTGAAATTGCTCAACTATAACGCCAAGATCGTGAGCTGCATCATCCAATAACTTTAGTAGGGCTTGAAAGTTGTTGCTTCCATAGATTTCTGGCTCTCGGATACCAAGCATATTGATATTAGGGCCATTAATTACCAGTATTTTCATTTAGACCTCCACATGAAAGTGTGCCGTAATGGCAGAAACAGTTTCTGCTATATTACCGTTATTATCAAAGCTACAGTCGGCAAAGGAAATATATAGGGGCTTTCTTGCGCTGTACATCTGTTCCAATTTGCCGGCCTGAGACAGAGGCCTGCCTTCGGTAGGCAGTTTATCAATATCCCTCTTAAGCCAGATGATAGTACCGTTTCTGTGTAGATGAGGATAGTTTTCTGGCCTGGTAACACAGCCGCCGCCGGTAGCGATCACCAAACCGGATTCCTTACCAAGTTGCTCCAACACTTTAGTCTCCATTGACCGGAAGCCATCCTCGCCAGCGGTTTCAAATATTTCCGGTATGGACTTTTCTGCAAAGCTTTCGATCTTTGCATCTGCGTCAATGAAACGTTTACCCAAATTTTGCGCAAGCAATTTTCCAATAGTGGATTTACCGGACCCGGGCATGCCGATTAGGATTATATTCTGCATTTGCTTTTGCAGTTGATCGTGAATTCTGGGAATTACATCGTTATCGATCTTTTTGCCGGTGAACCATTCCGCACTTTCTTTTGCTTGGGCTACCAGCATCCACAGCCCGTTTTGTGCCACCAGACCACGCTTCTCAGCTTGTTGAAGCAAAAGCGTGCGTGCTGGGTTATAAATCAGATCAAAAACACCCTCAAGACTCTCGAAAATATCCAAATTAACAGGGGAGCTATCTGTGTTGGGGTACATTCCTACAGGGGTTGTGTTGATGATAAAGGCAGCATCTTTGTGCAGATGCAGGTTGTTGTAATTGTACTCGCCGGACCGGGAAATCACGATTGTGTGTGCACCGAGTTCGTCTAATACCGCTACCGCGGTTGCAGACGCACCGCCGCTGCCCAGCACCAGCGCTTTCTTTCCCGAAAAGGAAAGATTGCTTTTGAGTAGCATTGATTGAAAACCAAAGTAATCCGTGTTGTGACCGATCAATGTGCCATCGGCTCGTCTGACAATGGTGTTGACTGCACCCAGTTTTTTTGCTCTGTCAGACAGTTCGCTGCAATAGGGAATTACGGATTTCTTATAGGGGATGGTAACATTGATACCGGTAAAGTCTGAACGGAGCAGGAATTCCTCCAGTTCCTCCGGTTCTTTTTCGTACAAAACATACGCGTAATCAGCAAGCTGACTATGGATTTGCGGAGAATAGCTATGTCCAAGCTTTCGTCCTAACAGACCGCATTTCATTATACCACCTCAGAATAACTGCCCAGATATTTAAATTCGTCGCACAGTTCATCAAGTTCACACATCAGTTGTACAAATTCCTCAGAATATATGGAGGTTTCCAGGTCAAAATAGAACATGAATTCAAAATCCCTGTCAGGGATGGGACGGGACTCCAGCTTCACAACATTGATGCCCAGAACATACATTCTTGCCAGGACCTTATAAAGAGCGCCGGGCTTATGGGACAGGATCATCATGATGCTGGTTCTGTCTGCACCGGGATAGATCTCGAGATTCTTGCTGATGCAGATAAAACGGGTGCGATTGTTACCCTCGTCCTGAACGGAGGAGGCAAGGCACTCCAGTGCGTACAATTCTTCACAGGACCTACTGGACAACGCAGCGATGGTATTATCATCGGATTTTGCGACCATTTCTGCGGCAACGGCAGTGTTCTCAACAGGAATAACCTGAGCATTCGGAAACTTTTTCAAGAACTCTGCGCACTGATTGATTGCCTGTTCGTGGGAGAAGATTTTTGTAATGTGTTCCAGTTTTGTTCCGGGCTTTGCTAATAGGTTGTGGTCGATCTTAAGCCGGAAGGTTCTCACAATGGAGAAGTTGTGGTGAATCATCAGATCGTAAACCTTTTTAACAGAGCCTGCTGTTGAATTCTCGATAGGAAGAATGCCGTACTGACACAGACCTTGTTCAATGGCTGTAAATACCCCGTCAAAATTCTTAAAATACATAATCATCGGGGATTTGAACATTTTTTCGCAGGCAATTTGGGCGTAAGCGCCCTCCACACCCTGGCAGGCGACCATAGGTGTCTGCGGGAAGAGCTTCGGCGTAGATTCAATGGACTGCGTGATCTGCTTGTACAAATCCGTTGTTTCTGTATTTCGTTTGCTCTGGTAACTCCGGCTCAATTCAAAGAGCATGGAATAAAGCACACGGGTATAGTTTGCCATCTCCGGACCTGCCAGGTCGGCCACCTTTTGCAGAATAGCACGCTCTCTGGAAGGCACATAAATAGGTAAATTATTTTCTTTTTTGTAGTCAGCAACTTGCGCCGCGATGTTCATACGCTCTGTAAAAAGCTTTACAAGATCGCTGTCTATACGGTCAATATCTTCTCTGAGTTGAGATAGGTCCATAATATTCGGCTCCTTTCATAGCCCTGCACAGAGCAAAGCATCATAAACAGCGATTGCTGCGGCGGCTTCGATTACCGGAACGGCTCTGGGTATAATACAAGGGTCGTGCCGACCTTTTATCTGTAGTTTGCGTTCTTTCATGTTGCTTAAGCTGATGCTGCTTTGTTCACAGGATATAGATGGTGTGGGTTTGATGGCTGTCTGGAATACCAGCGGCATTCCGTTGGTAATGCCGCCCAGAATACCACCGGCGTTATTAGTAGATGTACGGACAGTGCCGTCAACGACTGTATATGCATCGTTATTCTGGCTTCCGCGAAGGTAGCTTCCGGAAAAACCACTACCGAAGTCCAGTCCCTTTACTGCGGGGATACCGTAGACGATCTGTGCGATCCGGCTTTCCATGCCGCCAAACATGGGATCTCCAATTCCGGCAGGAAGACCTGTGATAATGCATTCAATGATACCGCCAACACTGTCTCCTTCAGCCTTGGCGGCTGCAATGGCCTGGCGCATCATTTCACCGGCCTTGGGATTTAGGACAGGGAAGTCCTTGCCAATGGCATCAATGTCCGGTTCATTCCAGTCTAAATATACGGGATCATCTGCAACCCCCGCAATGACACTGATATGGGCGGCGATCCGGATGCCTTTAGCTTCCAGCCATTGCTTGCAAAGCCCGCCTGCAATGCACAAAGGGGCTGTCAAACGACCGGAAAAATGTCCGCCGCCTGCTGCGTCCTGGTAACCGCGGAATTTAATCTGCGCTGTGTAATCTGCATGTCCGGGACGGGGACAATCTTTTAACTCGGCGTAATCGCCGGAACGGGTGTTGTTATTGCGGATGATCGCGGCAATGGGCGCACCGCAGGTATGGCCGTCAACAATTCCGGATAGGAACTCCGGAGCATCTTCCTCCCGCCGTGGGGTGGAAAAATCGTTTTGTCCCGGTGCCCGGCGGTTTAGAAACTGCTGCAATTTCTCTGTATCTACGGGTAGTCCGGCAGGAATGCCGTCCATGGTCATGCCAATGGCGGTACCGTGGGTCTGTCCGAAAATGGAGAGTTTAATTATTTCACCGTATGTACTGCTCATAGCTGCCTCCTAACGCTTTATATTCATCCCAAAAAGATGGATAGGACTTTTCAACGCACTGTGCGCCAAGAATTGTGACAGGCCCATTAGCGACGGTTGCGGCAATTGCTGCTGACATTGCGATTCTGTGGTCTCCGGCGGAATCAATGGTGCAGCTATTGAACGCTGCAGGGTAGATGTGCATGGTATTTTGCGTAGATTCTGTTCCTGCTCCCAATGCCCTCAACATAGCTTCCACAGTGGCAACCCGGTCAGATTCTTTCAACCGAAGTCGCGCAATATTATGAAAGCAGGCCCCGTTGGCTGCAGCCGCAACAACAGAAAGAATCGGCACTAAATCGGGGATGTCAGCCGCATCAATCTCAGAGGGAAAGGGTGTGGTATTCACTAAATCAGCAACCGCACGGTCTCCTTGTCCGGAAGCTGGGTCAAGCCCCCAAATGTCTATTGCATTGCCAAGAGCATTGGCTGCCAACCAAAACGCGCCGTTACTCCAGTCACCCTCTACCTGCAGTGTGCCGGGTGTCCGGAAGGGGCGCTGGCCACTGACACAGTATTCTTGTGTATCAACACCGAAGACCTCCAGGGCTCTTTGGGTCATGCGGATATAGGGCTTCGATTCGATCTTGCCGGTGATGGATAATTGACTGTCTCCATCCATTAACGCCATTGCAAATAACAGGCCTGTAATAAATTGGCTGGAAACACTGCCATCTATGCAATAGCTGCCGGGACGCAGTTTTCCCGAGCAGCGAATAGATGTTCTGTCCGGACGTGTGAGATTACAGCCCATACGCTCCATCTCCTCCCACAGGGGAGAAAGCGGACGCTCCGGGAGCCGACCCTCCAACTGAAATACCGCATCAATCCCCAATGCACCTGCGATTGGCAGCATAAAACGGAGGGTAGAACCGCTTTCAGAGCAGGGAAGTACCGCGCTTGCCGGGATCTTTGTTATTGGATCGACCACATAACCATCTGTTGTACGGGCAATCATTGCACCGATGGCGCGCAGACAGGCTGCTGTTGCCTCTATATCCTTGTTTGTGTCGGGACAAATAAGTGTTGTAGTATTGTCAGCAAAGGCGGCACAAATCAACATTCTGTGCGCCTGGGATTTTGATGGTATAACCTTCAGCTGTCCACTCAGTTTTCTGGGGTAAATTGTAATGTCCATATTATAATCCATTTTTAATAAAGGTTTTCAATTCGTTTACAGGTGTTGGGTGGATCCTGCAATAGCCAATACGCTCCGGGACGATCAAATTCACAGACTTACCGGTACGCTTCTTGTCTGACAGTGCGTATTGATAAAGCGTTTCTGCGGATGCAGATGTAGTTATAGGCAAACGGAATTGCTTAAGGAGTGTCTCAATACGAACTCTCGTGTCAGGATCACATATTCCCATACTCTCGCCGGCTCTGCTGACGATAGCCATGCCAATGGCAACGGCTGTACCGTGGGAAACCGTAAAATTACTGCCGGCTTCTATTCCGTGACCAATTGTGTGCCCCAGGTTCAGTCTTTGTCGCGCGCCTGTATCAAACTCGTCCTCAGCGACTACATCTCTTTTAAGCGCCACACAGCGGCTTACAACGGCTTCGCGGTCAAAGGAAAGTCCGTTCTGTGTCAAGTGACCAAACAGTTCTTCGTCATACAGTACACCGTATTTAATAACCTCTGCGCTTCCGTCCCGAAAATAGGCTTCCGGCAGAGTGTCTAGCGCATCAATATCACATAAGACCAGATAGGGCTGATAGAAAGCACCGGCCAGATTCTTTCCGCTGGGCAGATCAATGGCTGTTTTCCCACCTACAGAAGAATCCACCATTGCCAACAAAGTGGTGGGGATCTGAATATAGGGAATACCCCGCAGATATGTAGCTGCTGCAAAACCGGCCAAATCGCCGACGACACCACCGCCTAATGCGATTAGAAGATCAGAGCGTGTGATCTGATTTTGTGCCAAATAATCCAATATGGAAAGATAGGTGCTTCCATTTTTACTCTCTTCACCGGCAGGAAACACGAAGTTACAGGTTTCAAAGCCGGATTGTTCCAGACTGCTTTTGACGATAGATCCATAAATAGGCCATACATTGCTGTCGCTGATAATTGCAGCTTTTCCCGGTTTACGGATAAGGGATGCTTGGCTTCCCAGATCGTTCATAATACCGCTGCCGATCAGAACCTGGTAGTCCCTGGATGCTTTAACGGTAATTCTGTTCATCCGTCTACCTCCTCTTTTCGTTTGCGCCCTTCTTCCAGTAAGGCGATCAATCTCTTAGAATCGTTGTCCTCAATGGCCTCTTTGTACTGATTTAAGCTGTTGATCAAAATATCCAGTTCATTCAAAACGTTTTTCTTGTTTGAAAGAAAAAGCTCAGACCACATTGCAGGATTCAGCCATGCCACACGTGTCAAATCCTTATAACTGCCGGCGGAAAACCCGTTATGAGAAAGGGCGGTAGGAGACTTGATGTAGGCGTTGCTGATGATGTGGGGCATTTGAGATGTAAAGCCGATCATCCGGTCATGCTCCGCGGCGGTTGTCACTGAAAAATGTTTAAATCCGCAGGGTTGCAAGGCATCCTTTACCCGCTGCAGCAGCAGAGGATCGTCATATCTGGGAGGCACCAATACCATGGGAGCGCCTTGAAACAGGTTAGAGCGGCTGTACTTAAAACCGGAGAAATGAGATCCGGCCATGGGGTGACCACCCACAAATGTAAATCCAAATTTTTCTGCCAGAGGAAAACACCTTCTGCAAATCTCTTCCTTGATACCGCAACAGTCGATTACAAGCGCTTCCTTTGAGATATACTGGACATTACGCTCCAACCAGTCAGCAGAAGCAGAGGCATAAACAGAAAGCAGAATTATATCGCAGTGAGGTATATTTTCCGGTGTCAGGGGCGCTGCAACCACTTCAGCAAGTTGCGCAAAGCTAAGGATAGATTGGTCTGCATCATAGGCTAAAACAATATGGTCCGCTTTTGCGTATGCACGCGCAAGAGAGCCGCCGATTAAACCAAGTCCAAGAATACCAACTGTCATTGTACTGCCTCCCGGATCAGGTTAACGGTCTTGTTAACTTGGGCAAACTGATCGGGCGTAAGGGATTGTGCGCCATCGCACAAGGCGCAGGCAGGGTTATTATGTACTTCCACCATAATTCCGTCAGCACCGCAGGCGGCTGCGGCAGCTGCCATAGAGGGAACCAAGGAGGATTTTCCGGTGGCATGACTGGGATCCACCACTACAGGCAAGTGAGACAGGCTGTGCAGCACCGGCACAGCGGACAGATCCAATGTGTTACGGGTGTAGGTTTCGTAGGTACGAATACCTCTCTCGCAAAGGATAATATTTTCATTGCCCTCACTCATAATGTATTCTGCACTCATAAGCAGTTCCTGGAGGGTGTTGGCCAGGCCGCGCTTAAGAAGGATCGGTTTGTTGGTTTTGCCAAGCTCCTGCAGCATATCGAAGTTCTGCATATTCCGAGCGCCAACTTGGATAATATCCACATCTTCAAACAGCTCCAGAGTCCGTATGTTCATGATCTCTGTAATGATGGGCAGGCCTGTTTCTTTTTTTGCTTCCAGAAGAAGTCGGAGTCCTTCTTCCTTTAGTCCCTGGAAAGCGTAAGGTGAGGTGCGGGGCTTAAAAGCGCCGCCGCGCAGGATATTTGCGCCTGCAGCCTTAACAGCATGTGCGACTTCAACGATCTGATCCAGGGATTCCACAGAACAGGGACCGGCGATCATTGCAAAATGTCCGCCGCCGATCATAACACCGCCTGCGTTTACAATGGAGTCGTTGGGGTGAAATTTTCTGTTTGCCTGCTTAAACGGTTCGGAAACCCGCTTTACGCTGTCCACAATTTCCAAACTGTTCAGCAGTTCAATATCAACCTTACTGGTATCACCCACAAGACCGAGAACAGTAACCTCCTGACCGGAAGATATATGGACATCCAGGTTCATGCTTTTCAGCCACCGCAGCAGATGCTCGGTCTGTTCAAGTGTTGTTCCTCTTTTCAGTACGGCAATCATAGTATAACCTCCAATAATAAAAAAACGCTGCACAGATGCGATCCTGTGCAGCGGTAAAATTACAATGAATCAGAAAAATAATGCAGCACAAAACGCTATTACTTTTTATCGGTAAAAAAGTAATAGTAGCTATAAAAGTACTGTGCCGCAAAAGTGTTACAGACCATAGCATTGGCCTCCAATTACATCGTTTCATTGATTATAGCACTATAATATTTGCATTTCAAGAGTAAAATGAAAAATATTTGACAAAAAATTCAGGCAGCCATTAGGCTGCCTGAAGGGGTGGGTTATTCTATGATGGTGAATTCCTGTGTGTGCGCGATACATCCATTGAAGTAAACGCTGATGCTATACACACCGGGAATTTGCGGAAGTGCAGGAATGTCAAATTCACCGTAATTCCTATACCACAGGGAGGTCCAGCTTCCTTCGTCGGTTTCAATGTCTACAATGCTGTCAGAACTGTCCTTAATTACGTATAGGATGGAAATGGTTTCATCAGAAACATCATATTCATGCCACAGTCTGACCAGGAAAGATGCCTTTTGGTTTAGGGAGAATTGAGATGTATAGTCAGAACTGGATAGATCATAACGATTCCAGCCGGAATAGGAGGGCGTTTTACACATCATAAACTCCATATATTCGGTAGAAACGTTGTAACCCACAAAGGATTCTGCCGCAGGGGCAGGGTAACTAAGATTCCCTCCCAGAACGGATGTTCCGTCGGCAGCCTGCAGTGTAAATTCATATTTAACGCCGGGAACAACAGGGGACAGGACCAGACGGTTTCCGGATTCACATTTCAACTCTTGTCCTGCAGATCCATTCATGGTATAAAGCAGCAGCCAACCGTTTTGGGGCGCGGCTTGTTCGGGATTCCAGGAAAGAACTAACCGGGAGGGGTCTGTGCTGTCTGCAGCAAAATCGGTTACTGTGATGGAATTGGCGGGTGCGAACGCTCTTTCGCTTACGCTCATACCAGCCGCAGTAACTTCAAGGGTATATGCGATGGTGGGATCTACACCCTCAAAAGCCACAGCGGTTTCGGACACAACAACTGTTTGGTCATATCCGGCATCGGCGTAACAGCGCACCGTCCAGCTTGCGACGGATGTATCAGCGGGTGCTGTCCATGTAGCCGTTAAGGTATTGTTTATACAGCCTGTAATGTGTAAGGATTCCGCCTTTACGATTTTGCTGGCAGTATATTGGATGGTATCAGTTCCGGTAATGAGAAGATCTTCGTCCGGCACAAGGGTAAATGTATATTCGCTGCCGATAGTCAGTCCGTTGATTGTTACCATATGCCCTGTGAAGGGGAGTTCTTCCATGTTAGTGCTATCCGTACCGTAGCGTACCTTCCATTGATTGGCATCGGGACCTTCAATGGTAAAGCCCAGTATAACACTGCCATCCTCTGCGCCTGTTACAGCGCTAAACTGCACAATGTTGGTTTCCACAGGTGTTGTGTACGCTGCAGATGTGTCGCCGGTTAATTTGTGGAATCCGTTGATGTGAATCCTGACTGTATAGGCAGCGTTGGGAGCAAGACCCGTAAATTCCGCTTTACCATCGGTAACTGCGGACTTTTGCTGATTCCCGTAGGTGTCAGAGCAGATCACAGTCAGCTTGTTTTCGTCAATCTTGCTGTTGACAATCACAGTAAGTGTACCGTTATCGCCCTCCTGGAGAAGAATCGCATCAATGGGCTGTAAGTAGAAATTCCTGTAGTAGTAAACACCCGCAACGATGACGGCAAGAGCCAGTAGCGCCAATAGGCAATTACGTAACCAAAGCTTTGCGGTGGATCTGCGATTGCCCTGCGAATCATGTTTCCCGGCGGAAGGGTCTTCGGTATCTTGTATACCTTCCGCTTGTGACTGATGATCTGTTTCTTCATCTGCTGATTCTTCACAGACTTCCCAATTTTCAGCCTCTTCCGTTTCGCTCTCAGGCAGGATAGGCTCCGGAATCGGCACATCAATGGGTTCGGGTTGGACTACAGGGTCCGGGGCTTCATGAGCGATCAGCTCATCCGCCTGATTCAAGATCTCAGAAACCTCATCAGATACTTCCTGATAATCGGTATCGTCAACGGTCTCCTGCGGAACAGTCTCGTCGTCAGCACTGTCGTCTATGAAGGTCAGATTGCCTTCCGAATCCTCTGTATAAATGGAATCCTCCGTGATCTGTTCCGCTTCTGTTTCTGTCGCCTGGGCCTGCACCTGCTCCGCGGTAGAATTATCGGAGGGGAGAGAAGCTTCGTCAGCTTCTTTCGGTTCAGTCTCCTCGAAGGCTCCGGACTGCTCACTTTCATCGTCGGGAATCTCTTCCTGGACCACCTGCGGGACGATTGGAGTGTCATGGGCACCGTTGCGCTGCATATAGCTGACAAGGGCCTGTCCCATTTCAATAGGGTCCTGCCAGCGATCTTCCGGGTTTTGGGCGCAAGCTTTGAGAATGATTTCAGCCATCTCGTAGTCTGCGTAGGCCGGCGGCTGTAATACAGAATTATCTGCACCCTCTTCCAAAACAGGTAGCGCACCGTCGTTGAATGCTTGATACAGGATAAGACCTACGGCATAAATATCAATTGTGGTATTCAGACTGGAGAAAGCGTCAGTAATTTCAGGCGCAGTATAAATGCTGCGATATCGCTCGGGAAGAGAAGAGTACTTCAGCGTTTGAAGGCGCATGAAACCGAGATCACCGATGCGATATTCGTGGTCTCCTGTCAGATAGATATTTTCAGGCTTCAGGTTTACGTATAAATAGCCCATCCGTCTGCTGACAGCCAGGGCGGCACAAAGATCCAGACCGAGATTCAAAGCGCCGAGATGGGTCATGGAACTGCGTGAAAATACTCGTTTCAGTGTCAGGCGATAATCACTCAAGAGGTATACATCGAAACCGTTTTGGTCATCCATCGGCTCAATCTGCCAACGAACAAAGGGGACAAAGCCTTCCAGCTGCGAGAGCCTTTGAAGCGTTTGCGCCTCTTCTGTGATTCCTTCTGCCAGAGTTTTGAAATAATCCAATGCGGCATCTTTGTCAGTATAGGCACCGCTGAGGAGTAAGGCATCTAACTGGGTCTGGGACGCAGGAGTGGATACAATCTTTACTATGTATTTATTATCTGAGCCATTTTCCATAGCCGGGCAGCAGCGAACGCCGTTGTGCTCGCTAATGGGGTCGCCCATGGCAAAATTGTCAAGCAATGGCGAAATCAGCTTTGGTTCTGACATAAACATCGCCTCCTTTTTATTACATTCTATATGATAAAATAAATTTACAAAAAAAGCAACAGGTTTATAGTTGTTTTATTCTGCAAGAAATGATATAATAAGCTCGAACAATAGGTGCAGAGTAATTTGTACCATCGTGGAGGATGATAATATGAGTAAGATTATATGCGATGTTTGCGGTACCTCCTATCCGGAAACCGCAACCCAGTGTCCGATCTGCGGTTGTGTCCGGCCCGGGGATGCCAAGGTGGTCGCAGGCAATACAAACGAACCGGAAGTTCAGACGTCCGGCACGTATACTTATGTTAAAGGCGGAAGATTTTCAAAGTCTAATGTAAAAAAACGCAGCCGTTCTCAGGTTGCAGGTGTTAACACACCGGCTGCCCAGCCTGTTGAGAAGAAGACGGGTGGAAATAAGAATGAAGTCGGTGTTGTAATTGCTATTCTTGCATTGCTTTTGGCGATTGTTGCAGTTGTGATTTACATTGCAATGCGGTTTTTTGCCCCTGCATTGCCACAGACTGGCAACAAACCCTCCAACGCCGCCACTACAGGGAATTCTGCAACTATGGATCCTACAGGCACCACCGGTGAGCCTACTACCCTTGAAATTCCCTGCACCGCGATTACCGTATCTAAAACTGTTGTTGAATTTGATAAGGCCGGGGCGGCTCTGCTGCTGAATGTTACCACCAATCCTGAGAACACAACAGATGTTTTGAAATTCACATCCAGCGATGAGAATGTCGCTACAGTAAGCCAGGACGGTAAGATCACTGCTGTTGGCGGCGGTGAAGCCGTAATTGCAATCACTTGCGGTCAGGCAACTGCTGAGTGTAAGGTCGTTTGTGATATTGAGCACACCCAGAGCACCGAGACAACAGCCGCACCTACAATTTCCGCTGATGGTTTCAAGCTTAACAGAGAAGATTTTACACTTGTAAAGAAAGGAGAAAGTCATATTCTGTATAAAGGTGAAATCCCTGTGGAGAGCATTACATGGACAACGGAGGACGCAAATGTTGCCACCGTTGAAAACGGCAAGGTGGTGGCGGTAGGAAGCGGTGTTACAACAGTTCATGCCGAATACGGCGGAGTGAAATGCAGCTGTATCGTCCGTTGTGCACCTTCTGTCGGTAAGGCACAGACCAACAATACGGAGAATCAAGATCAGCCTGTCAATACACCCTACAATATTAGCTCCACTGACGTAACAATTGCTGTAAATGAGGAATTTAAGCTTCAGTTGCTCGACAGCAATAAAGCAGCGGTTTCGGTAGTTTGGGTAGTTGGCAACGGTGAGATCTGCTCCGTCTCCGACAATACTGTTAAGGGTCTGAAGTCCGGTATGACAACCGTATCTGTCGTTTATGAGGGTGTTACCTACAGCTGTACTGTTCGGGTAAAAGGTTAATATGTAAACGCGGCGACACAGATTGTGTCGCCGCGTTTTCTTATTCGCCATCGATTTGCTGACGGCCTCTGCGGAACAGCAGGGAAATGCACCACAAACCAGCCAATCCGACAAGTGCGTAAATGATCCGGCTGAATACGGCACTCTGGCCACCAAACAGCCACGCAACAAGATCAAACTGGAAAATGCCAACAAGGCCCCAGTTGATGGAACCGATGATGGAAAGAATCAATGCGATCGTATCCATAAAAGTACCTCCATTTGTATTATTAGGATGTTCCTATATTGCCCGCTGTGCCGTGAAATATGCATATAAACAGTTGGGATTGCTTTTTTATTGGCAATGGGATATAATTGCCGTATAAAAGTTAAGGAAGGTATTAAATAATGGTTACATTGTATGAAGGTGCTTTTGCGAAACTTAACCTTACATTGGATGTCTTGGGCAAACGACCGGATGGCTACCATGATCTGAAAAGTATAATGCAGACAATCTCAATTCGCGATGATATCGAAATTGATTTAGGGACGAAGAAGCCCTGGAAATTGCTCTGTTCTATGGACGGAATTCCTACTGATGAGCGGAACCTTGCATGGAAAGCGGCGAAGGTGTTCTTTGAAACTACTGGAAAAGATCCGGACGGACTGGAGATCAGGATCACCAAACGTATTCCTGTGGAAGCTGGATTAGGTGGCGGCAGCGCGGATGCGGCGGCAGTACTGCGGGCACTTAATAAGCATTATGACAACCCCTTGTCGATTTATGCGTTGGCGGAGTTGGGGGCAAGCGTAGGCAGCGATGTTCCTTTCTGCGTTGTTGGTGGAACAGCGGTTGTGGAAGGACGGGGCGAAAGACTCAGAAAGATCGCGGATATGCCAGATTGTGTATTTGTTGTCTGCAAGCCGGATTTCTCTGTGTCCACGCCTGAGCTTTATAAGAAGATCGATGAAGCGGAAATTGCGGAACGTCCCGATCAGGCGGCAATGGAAAGCGCTCTGATTGCGGGAGATCTGGGCAAGATCGCAGAGAATCTGTGCAACGTTTTTGATCCTGTAGTTACTGCGGACCATCTGGAATTGAATTATATCAAATCCATCTTCAATAGTTATGGGTCTGTTGGTCAGCAGATGACCGGTTCGGGTTCTGCGGTTTTTGCCATTGTCCCGGAATTTGAGTTTGCGGCAGTCATTTGCAACATGCTGAATGCGAACTATCCTCAGGTGTTTATTGCCAAGCCTGTATAATTTTCCCGAAAACCGTCCATACTGGAATTATTTCAGTATGGACGGTGTTTTTATGGCAAAAATCATAAAAAACTTATGGGTGGCTGTGGCAGTGCTGCTTATGTTCGCTCTTGGTGGTATGCTCGGGGATTTGAATAAGATCCAACAGAATGTGATTCGCCTTCATGTGGTTGCAGATTCAAATAGCACGGAAGATCAGCAGGTTAAGCTTGTGGTCAAAGATGCTGTAGTTGCATATCTAAATGAAAATATGCCTGCAAACGGAGGGATTGCAGAGGCAAAGGCGTATTTAATCGAACAAACACAGAATATTACCCTACTGGCGCAAGAAACCCTACGTGCAAATGGGTTCGAGGATGCTGTTGCAGTATCAGTCGGACAGGAAGCGTTTGGCGCAAGGGAGTATGAAACATTTTCTCTTCCATCCGGTGTATATGATTCTTTGCGAATCAAAATTGGAAGCGGAGAAGGGGAGAATTGGTGGTGTGTTGTATTCCCTTCGCTTTGTTTAGGTGCATCCACTGAACAGTTCAAATCTACTGCTGTATCCTCCGGATTCGATCAAGGTCTTACCAATACTCTTGCCGGTGACGATGGCTATGAAGTCCGTTTCTTTATTTTAGACTGTCTTGGTAAATTAGAAAATTTTCTGCGTTTTGGGTAATATTGTCCTGTTCATTGGACCGGATTTATGATATGATTGGTCAAAAGGGGGCGAAGCCTATGCTGACCTTGTTACTCGGAACGGATTGGGTTGCGAACAGACAACGCATCATGGAAATGATCGCACTGGATGTTGCCGAACAAAGAAACGGGCGAATTTTGTTGGTGCCTGAACTGATTAGTCATGATTCGGAGCGCCGTCTCTGTTTCTTTGCGGGGGATACGGCAAGTCGTTTTGCCGAGGTGCTATCTTTTACTCGTCTTGCAGAAAGAGTTTCAAATGACAGCGGCCATGCTGCCTGTGAATGTATGGATAATGGTGGACGGGTGGTTGCAATGGCTGCTGCCGCGCAACAGATGCACAGCCGTTTGAAGGCTTATGCCTCGGTAGAGACACGCCCGGAATTTTTGTCAGGACTGTTGGATGCTGTTGACGAATTTAAGCGATGCTGTGTTACCGCCAAAGATCTAATGAACGCCTCATCCCGAACAGAAGGAAGTCTGGCGCAAAAACTGGATGAGTTATCCGTACTTTTGGATGCCTATGATAGCCTTTGTGCTCACGGAAAACGGGATCCAAGGGACCAGATGACATGGCTCCTTGAGGAACTTGAGGACGGAGATTTTGCCCAGAACCATGTTTTCTACATAGACGGTTTTCCTGATTTTAACCGCCAGCAGATCGCAATCATTGAACACTTGATTCTGAATGCTCAGAATGTGTATATCAGCCTGACTTGTGATGAGCCAGGCTCCAGAAAACTGGCGTTTGAAAGGGCAGGGCAGACAGCGCTTGAGTTAATGAAGGTCGCCCGGCAGGCGAATGTAGAAGTTCAGATACAGCAGGTACCCACAGCCAATGGAACTATGGAGTACTTACATAAAAGACTCTTCCAAGGCCCGATTGAACAGACGCTACCGGAGAAGCAGCTTTGTGTCTATAGAACAGAAACACTGTATGAAGAATGTGTAGCTGCGGCTGAAAAAGTTTTTGATCTGATTGCAGGAGGTGCGCGCTACAGGGACATCAATGTTGTTTGTTCTGATCTTGCTGCGTACCGCACAACGTTGGAAATGGTCTTTGACCGGTGCGGGATTCCGCTTTATTTGTCCGGTGCTGACGATGTGTTAAGCACACCGATTATTGCATCTGTCTTAGCAGCAATAGATACGGCGTTAGGTGGACTTGAACAGCAGGATGTACTGCAATATCTTAAATCAGCCATATCACCATTATCTCTGGATATCTGCGATATGATCGAGAATTATGCCGTTATCTGGAATATTAACGGTAGTGGTTGGCTGCAGGATTGGATCGGTCACCCCGATGGTCTGGGTCAGCTGGATAACGAAGATTCTGCACGCAGATTGGAAGAGATTAATGCTGCCCGAAGAGCGGCTGTTGAACCGCTTAAAAATCTTAGAGATCACTTCCGTAGGGCTATAAACATACAGCAGCAGGTGTCGGCTCTGTACGAGTTCTTGAATCAGATACAATTAGCCAGCCGGTTGGATTCACTTGCACAACAAATGGATCGCAGTGGTGATTACAGAACTGCACAAATATTAAATCAGCTTTGGGAAATTCTACTGAATGCGCTGGAACAGCTGTGTGATGTTTTGGGGCGATCTTCCTGGGATACGGATACCTTCACCAGACTGCTAAGGCTTCTTCTGAGCCAATATGATGTTGGCACCATACCACCGGTATTGGATGCGGTATCTGCCGGCTCAGCGGATGACCTGCGTTGTCAGCAGGCAGAGCATTTGGTACTGCTTGGCGCAATTGAGGGAAGCCTCCCCGGTTACGGTGCGGCAAAGGGAGTGCTTACAGAACAGGAACGGGCTTCTTTACGTGAAATGGGTGTACCCCTGAACGGTGGCGCAATTGATCGTCTGCAGGCGGAATTTGCAGAGATTTACGGTGTCTTTACTGGCGTGAACCGTTCCGTAACGGTTAGTTGTCCCGGCGGGCAACCCTCCTTTGTGTATAATCGGCTGTGCCGGCTTGCCGGTGGGGAAGGGGTTGTAGAGGGTGCTCTTGGCGCGGCGCTTAGAGATCCTACAGAAGCTTCTGCGTATCTGGCGAGATACGACGCCCGCGCAGCCGCAGCGGAGCTTGGAATAGAGGGGCTTTATAGCGCAATATGGGATAAAAAGCATCACAGTCTTGGTGTTGTAGATCGGGAAAATATTCGAAAGCTCTATGGTGATAAGCTGCGCTTGTCTGCATCGCAAGTAGATAAACTCGCAGAATGCAGAATGTCTTATTTCCTGCGATACGGACTGCGTGCAAAAGAGCTGAAGGCGGCTGCCATAGATCCTGCGGAATTTGGAACTTATGTTCATGCTGTTTTGGAGAATACTGCCAGGAAAATTAAGGAGCTGGGAGGCTTCTCTAATGTTACCTTGGATGACGCGCTCCAAATTGCCAAGGAATGTGCAAAGCAATATATGAATGATCGTTTTCGCGTGTTAAGCACGGAGCGTATGCAGTATTTGTTTAATCGCAATACCCAGGAACTTGAGCTGATCGTTAAAGAACTGTGGAATGAGCTGAATAAGAGTAAATTTGAGCCTGCTGATTTTGAAGTTGCTTTTGGAGATGGAGAGACCTATGGTGCAATCCCCATTTCCGGACGCCTGATGGATGCACAGTTGCGGGGTTTTGTGGATCGTGTGGATACTTGGTCAACAAATGGTTTCGAATACTTCCGTGTTGTGGACTATAAAACCGGGAGAAAAGACTTCGATTACTGCGATGTGTTCAATGGCATTGGACTGCAAATGCTGCTGTATCTGTTTGCGTTAGAGCAAGAGGGCGCAGCGTTGGTGGGAGAAAACGCAATTCCTGCAGGTGTACAGTATTTTCCCGCTCGCGTGCCTTTGGTAAGTGCGGACGGAGTTCTTTCGGATGAGCAGGCGGCGGCAGCAAGAGAGAAGCTCTGGAAACGAAAAGGGCTTTTGCTGGCCGACGAGCATGTTTTGCAGGCGATGGAATCGGAAGATGCGCCAAACAGAATGCCCTACACGGTTAAAAAAGACGGGACCATAGCCGGAGATCTGGCAGACAGACGGCAATTTGGTGTGCTTAAGTCGTATATCTTTGGCCTTCTGGGGAGCTTGGTGGATCAGGTTGCCAGCGGTAACGTTACTGCTAATCCGTACACAAGAGGCAGTAGCCACGATGCATGTACATTCTGCCCCTACAGTGCCGTTTGTCATCCGGCAAATGTGGACAGTCGCAGAAGCTATAAGATGATGACAGCAGAACGTTTTTGGGATGAGGTATACAAGGAGGTGTCTGACCGTGGCTGAAAAATTAACGCCACAGCAACAGATGGCGGTTGAAAACAGAGACGGCAGGCTTCTTGTGTCTGCGGCAGCCGGATCCGGAAAGACAAAGGTGTTGGTAGATCGGCTCTTGGGATATATTACTGACAGCAACCAACCTGCAAATGTTGACGATTTTTTGATAATTACCTACACTAAGGCAGCTGCGGCTGAATTGCGGGGAAAAATTGCAGCAAAGCTCACAGAGAGGATTGCTTCTGATCCGGAAAACCGCCATTTGCAGCGTCAAATGCAGAGACTATATCTTGCAAAAATCTCAACTGTGCATGCATTCTGCGCAGATATACTGCGTGAATATGCCTACATGCTTGACATTTCAGTGGATTTTAGGGTTGCGGATGAGAGCGAATGTGATGAGCTGCAGGACCGTGTACTGCAGCAGCTGTTGGATAATGCGTACACGGCCGATGAAATGGATGCGGATTTTTGCGCATTTCTGGACAGCCAGGGTTTTGGCAGGGATGACAGACAGATCCCGGAAATTGTGCGCAAGACCTACAACAGCGCCAAATGTCATCTGGATCCCGACAGATGGCTTGATTGGTGTTTGGAATCCCTGGATATGGGAGAAATATACGATGCATCTGAGACTGTATGGGGCAAGTACTTAATTGATGATCTGAAAAATTATATGTATATGCATCTGGGGGCAATGGAGCGATGCGCTTCCCTTGCGGCAGCGGTTCCAGGCATGGAGAAGCCGGCAATGTTGCTCAACAGCACAGTAGATCAGTTGAGGATGCTTGCAAACAGTAACTCCTGGGATGAGGTACACAAGAATTCAGATATTGACTACGGAAAACTGGTTTTCTCCAAGAAATGTACAGATATTGAACTGATAGAATCCATCAAAACAGTTCGTGATGCCTGCAAAAAAGGTGTTGCGAAGAAACTCCGTAAATTCTCTGCGGACAGTCGACAGGTTTTATGCGATATGCTCAGTTCTGCGGATGCAGCAAGAGGTTTGGTAGCGTTGACCAAAAAATTCGCAGTAGCTTACGATAAGTGCAAGCGTTCAAGACACCTGTTGGACTTCGGCGACCTGGAACAGAAGACACTGGATCTGATCCTTGGCAGGTCGCGTTCCGGTGTTACTGCCATTGCAAGAGAGATTGGCAGCCGCTACCGGGAGGTGATGGTGGATGAATACCAGGATTCAAACGCTGTTCAGGATGCCATATTCACAGCATTGACAGAATCGAGAAATAATTGCTTCATGGTGGGAGATGTGAAACAATCCATATACCAGTTTCGCCTGGCAGATCCTGGAATCTTCCTTCAGAAGTATAACAATTTTGCTCATCCGGAATGTGTAGCCGGACGTGATGGCCGGAAGGTATTGCTGAACAGAAATTTTCGCTCCTCAGGCGGCGTGATTAGTGGTGTAAACGATGTTTTCTCCACATGCATGTCTCCTGAAGTGGGAGGGCTGGATTATGGTGAAGAGGAACTGCTGATTGAGGGTGTTCCCCATATACCCCTGCTGGAACCGGAGGTTGTTCTTTACGGCGTTGATGTGGAGCAGGATACCTACAGTGAAGAAGCTGCCTTTACGGCGGACAAGATTGTTTCGTTGTTGGATGGCAGCCATCTGGTGCGTGAGGGCGATCAGCTGCGCCCCATTAGACCGGAGGATATCGTTATCCTGCTGCGTTCTCCCGGATCTGTTGGTGGGGAATTTTGCTGGGCATTGGAACAACGGGGGATTCGCTGCGCCATGAGTGGCAGCGCAGACCTTTTGGCCTCCGAGGAGATTGAAACGCTTCGTTCACTGCTCCAGGTGATTAGTAACCCGTTACAGGACATTCCCCTGGTGGCAGTTCTTACAAGTCGTGTATTTGCTTTTACAGCCAACGATATGGCGCGTATCCGTGGAAATTGTCTGCGTGGGAGTATCTACGAGGCTTTGCGTTCAGATGATGCTAAGAAAACGAGGGATTTTCTTGCAATGTTGGATTCCCTTCGTATAGATGCGCGAATGAATACACTTTCCGGCCTGCTTATGCGTATTTTCAATGTTACCCGGATTGACAGTATTTTTGCATCCCTTGAGGACGGCAAAAATCGTTTGGAGAATTTGCAAAGTTTTTGTCAGATCGCAGCTGGCTACGAGAATGCATCTGGTGC
This sequence comes from Faecousia sp., assembly GCA_045653785.1. Lineage (GTDB taxonomy): Bacteria > Bacillota > Clostridia > Oscillospirales > Oscillospiraceae > Faecousia. The sequence continues at coordinate 56,653 of JAZOMH010000022.1, forward strand.
AGGTCTAAATCGCTTTTTGGATCATATTACCGCATTAGAGGAAAAGGGGTTGGCTGCTCCAGGGGATCAAGTTGCATCCGGCGCAGTAACAATTATGAGTATCCATAAGTCAAAAGGCTTGGAATTTCCTGTTGTTTTTCTGTGTGGCCTGTCCAGAGCGTTTAATGCAGAAAGTGCACGAGCCCAGGTACTGTGCGACAGTGCATTAGGTCTCGGACTGTCTTGCGTGAATACAAAGAACAGGGTACGTTATCCGTCGCTTGCTAAGAATGCGATTTCGGCAAAGATACTTTCAGACGGGCTTTCTGAAGAAATGCGTGTTCTTTATGTTGCAATGACTCGTGCCAGAGACAGGCTCATTATGACTTATGCAGTTAAAGATTTGGATGCCGAGTTAGATTCGTTGGCGCAGCGCATGCGCATGACAGCAACACAGCAGCTGGCACGGGATGCTGATTGTCCGGGATTTTGGTTACTCATGACTGCAATCAAACACGGGGACAAAGGGTGGTTAATACAACGCGGGACAGCAACCCCCCACTCACAGACGGTTAAACAAACCGAAAAGACTGGAGCTGCGCAGATATCTGATTCTGTCATTCATAAGATGAAGAATGCCTTGTCTTACCGGTATTTACATACGCCGGCCACCACAACGCCTTCAAAACAGACAGCTACACAGCTCAAGGGGCGAAATAAGGACCACGAAATTGCAGAATATGCTGCCGATGTATTGCGCAACCACAGTCTGCGTGCTGCCGGCACGGTCGGATCAAATGTAACCGGAAAGTCATACGGAACCCTTTTGCACAGCGTCATGCAGCATATTTCCTATAGCGCATGTACAGATACCCATGGGGTTCGTAAAGAGCTTTCCAGACTTGTGGAAGAACATTATATTTCCAACGAGCAAAGGAATGTGATCGATCCTGAGCATATTGCGGCATTTTTTAAGACAGAAATGGGGAAAAGACTGCAAACAAGCAAGAATGTACTGCGTGAATTTAAGTTCTCAATTCTTGAGGATGCAAAGGTTTACTATCCGGATGTTCAGAATGAAAAGATTCTTTTGCAGGGTGTGGTGGATTGCGCAATTATAGATGCTGATGGAATACATGTGATGGATTTTAAGTCAGACAGGGTTTCTGATGAAACAGTGGACCTGGTTGCAGACGGGTATCGTCCGCAGCTTATGGCTTACGCACAAGCCCTTACCAAAATCTATCAGCTACCGGTAAAAACAGCACAGCTTTACTTTTTCCGCCTTGGGAAAACCATTTCAGTAATATAGCGTTATTCCTCCGGTGCGATAGCACCGGAGGAATATGATTTAGCGGCTGTTTCTGTTCTGGTTGTTCTGGTTCTGATTGTTCTGATTCTGATTGTTCTGATTCTGATTCTGGTTTTGGTTACGGTTGTTCTGATTCTGATTGTTTTGGTTCTGGTTCTGGTTGTTCATAACTGTTCCTCCGTGTATTTGTATTGCGGTGATCCGCTTGCTTAGCTTTCCCATGATCCTAAGATTTATCCTTGTCTTTGAATAAAAGGCTGGCAGCGAGACCGGCAACTATTGCTACTGTAATTCCTCCAGCTGTTGCTTTTAATCCCCCGGTCAGCACACCCAGAAAACCGTCCTGCGATACGGCTTCCTTAACCCCTTTGGCAAGAGTATGACCAAAACCGGTAAGCGGCACAGATGCACCGGCACCCGCAAATTCCACCAATGGCTCATAAAGCCCAATGGCGCTAAGCGCAACACCGGCGACCACATAGCTGACAAGAATCCTTGCTGGTGTCAGTTTCGTTTTGTCAATGAGAATTTGTCCGATTACACATAGAATACCACCAATTACAAACGCTTTTAAATAGTCCATATTATTGCCTTCCTTCTATTGCAACAGCATGACAGACACCGGCAATCGGCAGGCCTTGCTGTGATGAGGTAGGTGAGAGGAGTGCGCCTGTTCCACAGAACAAGATACTCCGCAGCTTTCTTTCGTTAAGTTTATTCAAAAGATAGCCGCATAAAGTAATTGCACTGCATCCACATCCGGATCCGCCGGAGTGTACATCCTGTTTTTGCGTATCGAAAACCAGTGTGCCGCAGTCCGTAAGTTTGCCACCTAGCGGAATACCTTCCTTCTGGGCTAATGTCAGTAATATCTCTTTGCCTAACTGTCCCAGATCTCCTGTTACGATCAGATCGTAGTTGTCAGCAGTTGTGTTTAGATCGCTGAAATGTGCTTTTATAGTTGCTAAGGCAGCAGGTGCCATAGCAGCGCCCATGTTGTTTGCATCCTTAATGCCAAGGTCGGTTACAGTACCCACCGTGCAGGCGGTGATCTTGGGGCCAGATCCGCTGTTTGCTACCAATGCAGCGCCGGAACCTGTTACAGTCCACTGTGCGGTAGGTGTCCGCTGCCCACCGTAACCCAAAGGAAAACGGTACTGGCGTTCTGAGGATGCGAAATGTGACGATGTCATAGCTACTGCGTTATCGGTAAAGCCTCCGCCGACAGCCATAGACGCCATAAGAAGGCTCTCCGCCATAGTAGAACAGGCACCATATAAACCAAGGTGGGGAATACCTGTATTTCGCAGAGAAAAGGACGAACCAATACACTGGTTCAGCAGATCGCCGGAAAAAACGACATTAAATTCACTTGTGGAAATGTTAGCTTTCTTTGCAAGTGTCTCCAGAGCAATCTGCTGCATGCGTTTTTCGCCCTGTTCCCAGGTGGGTTGTCCCCAGTAGTTATCTTTTTGTACAACATCAAAGGTTTTAGACAGTGGACCTTCCGACTCTTTTTTTCCGGCTACACTTGCCCATTTGGTAATAATTGGCGGATGTTCCAGAATGAAGCTTTGATTTCCTCGTTTGTATTTGCCCATATACGCCGCCTCCTTTCTGGTATTATGTACAGGGAAGATAAAAATATTGCAAAAAATAACCGACACGATAGTTCGTGTCGGTTATTTTACAGGTTTTATTTTCCGGCCAGAGCGCGCTCGAGCCAAACACAACCAAAATCAAGTGCGGTATAAAGTCCGGCTTTTTCGCTCTTCTTTACTATACGGTCCCGGCTCTTTACTGAGGGATCAGTCAACTGAAGCTGAACAGAAACCCGGGAAGCAACATCGGTCTCGCCGACTTTTTTTGTTTCCAGGATTTGAAGCATGACGATGTGACTGTCTGCCATGGAACCGTAGTAGATCAAGTTATCTTTGCGCATAAGGGGGTGTCCCTTATAAGTGAGAATGTCTGCCATAGTAACCTCCCAAAATGTAATCAGGAGGCATTTGCGGTGGCAAAGGCCTCCCGACAGGATCAGCGATCTTCAAACAGATAGCAACGCACCAGGGCCTGCAGAAGCTCGTCCCGATCAAGTTTACAAATCATGCTGCGGGCATTATTGTAATTTGTGATATAGGTGGGATCTTCTGTGAGCAGGTATCCAACGATCTGATTGATGGGATTATAACCCTTTTCGTTCAAGGCGTCGAACACATCGCGGAGAATGCGACGCATATTGTCCTTGTCATCGCTGGGTATATTAAACTTAATTGTTCCTCCGGTCATGGTAACGGCCCCCTCTCAATTTAGATTATTATATCCCATATTTTGCGGAGTGTAAAGCCCTCAAGTGAAATTTTCTGTAAAATAAGGAAAAATTATCTTACCGCAGGACAGCATTCAGCTTTTCCTTGAGTGCAGACAGTACCTTAGTAATCACTTGTTCACAGTCTGTGTCGGTCAGTGTACGGTCATCTGCCCGCAGTTCCAGAGAGAATGCCATGCTTTTCCTGTTCTCTGGAATCCCGACACCCCGATAGATGTCGAACAGCTTTGTGCTGCGCAGAAGCTTGCCGGCAGCAGAACAGATCACATCGGTTACCTGGGCAACTGTTGTGTCTTCGCTGCAGATTACGGCTAGATCACGGGAAACAGAAGGATACTTGGGCAGGGGGACATAGGTGGCTTCGGGCAGCTGCGCCGCAAAAAGCAAATCCATGTTGATTTCTGTGCAATATACCTCGCTGTCAATACCGTAGTTTTGCGCCACAAGGGGATGGATCTGCCCCAGATAGCCAACATCCACACCGTCGATAGTAACCTTGGCACAACGACCGGGATGGTAGCTCGGGTTGTTCTCTACAGCCGTATAGCGCGCAGGCTTCAGGTGAAGGGCGGCGAAAACTGCCTCCAATTCGCCCTTGATTGTAAAGAAATCCTCATTTGCGCCGTAGGTGCCCAACACAAGAATCTTGGGTTCGTGAGGCAGAATTTCACCTTCGCCGGGCAAATAAATTTTTGCCAATTCATAAAGCTTTACGGACTTATTATGGTATGCGCTGTTTCTGGAAAGAATGTCCAGCATGGAGGGCAGTGCAGTTGTGCGCATAACCGAAGTATCCTCACCCAGAGGATTCTGAATTTTCAATGTGTTTCTCAAGACAGAATCGCCAGGGATGCGGATTTTGTCAAAGATGGTGGGGGAGACGAAGGAGTAGGTGATGATCTCGCTGTAGCCCAGAGCACGGCAGGTGGCACCTGTTTTGCTTTCAAATTGCATAGCAGGAGAGTATCCACCCTGTGTGGAGGTCTTGAATGCGGTGGTTGGGATCTCGTTATAACCAAAGGATCTGCCCACTTCCTCAGCAATGTCTGCCATCAGGTTGAGATCGGGTCTCCAGGAGGGAACACGGATCATGCCGTTCTCCACAGGGACTTCCAACAGATCCAGATACTTGACCATTTCTTCTACAGAAATATTCGTTCCCAAAAGCGCGTTGATCTTTCCGGGTTCCAGAGGAAGCTCCTTGGGTTGGGGAACATAGTTGATAATATCGATCATGCCGTCAAGCACATCGCCGCATTCAAGCAGCTCCACAAGCTCACAGGCGCGCTGAACAGCAGGAACTGTCATCATGGGGTCCAGGTTTTTCTCAAACTTACCGGAAGATTCAGTACGCATACCAAGGGCAAGGGCTGTCTGGCGGATAGAAGTTCCGTTAAAGTTTGCGGATTCAAATACCACAGTGGTAGTATCTTCCTGAATTTCAGAGTTTTCACCGCCCATGATGCCGGCAAGGCCAATCGGCTTTGTCTCATCAGCAATGACCAGCATGCCGGGGTTAAGCGCCCGGACATTCCCATCCAATGTGGTAAGCTTCTCATCTTCCTCTGCTTCCCGGACAACGATCTTCCCGGAGGAAACATAACGATAGTCAAATGCGTGCATGGGCTGTCCGTACTCCAGCATGACGTAGTTGGTGATGTCAACAATGTTATTAATGGGACGAACACCGTTGGCACGCAGGCGATCCCGCAGCCACTTGGGGGAAGGCGCAATCTTTACATTGGCGACCATACGGGATGTGTAACGATTACACAGAGATTCCGCGGGTACTTCCACATCCAGCATATCGTACATAGAACCGGCATTACTGCCCTTTACAACAGGCGTATGGTGCTTCATCTTTCTGCTGAAGGCAGCTGCGGCTTCCCGGGCAAGACCAATGATGGAATAACAGTCGGGACGGTTGTTGGTGATCTCGAAATCCACTACCGTATCATCGTTGCCAATGACAAAGTTAATGTCATCACCGGGCTTGCAATCCTCCTGAATGATCCAGATGCCATCTTCAATAGCATAAGGGAAATCGTTAACAGTCAGGTCGAGTTCCTTCAGAGAGCACAGCATGCCGTTGGAGGCAACACCGCGGAGTTTGCCTTTGGTGATATGAATACCGCCGGGGAGCCACGAGTTATGCAATGCCGCTGGGACAAGATCGCCCTGCTGTACATTCTGTGCGCCGGTTACAATCTGCACCGGTTCATCCTTACCAATATCGATCTGGCAGATCCACATGTGATCGGAGTTTTCGTGACGAACGATAGATTCTACCTTACCTACAACCACATTCTTGATTTGCGCGTCCAAACGTTCATAGGTCTCAACCTTCTGACCGAATATGGTAAGTGTATCCACAAATTCCTTGTCAGAGATATTGGACAGATCCACAAAATCTTCGTTAATCCATTTTCTGTTAAGCTTCATGTCTACACCTCCTTAGAACTGATTCAGGAATCGAACATCATTATCGAAAATCAGACGCAGATCGTTGATGCGCATACGGCCCATAGCCATACGCTCAAGCCCCATGCCAAAGGCAAAGCCGGAGTACTTCTCAGGGTCGATACCACAGCCGTACAAAACCTGGGGATGCACCATGCCGCCACCCAGAAGCTCGATCCAACCCTCGACGTGGCAGGTGGAACAGACCTGTCCATCCACCTCGCCCGTGCCGTGGCACTTATGACACTGCATATCCATTTCACAGCTGGGTTCTGTAAAGGGGAAGTGGTGGGGGCGGAAACGCATCTGCGCATCCTGACCGTAAATACGACGCATAACGGTCACCAGAGCGCCCTTAAGATCGCCCATGGTGATATTCTCGTCCACTACAAGACCTTCGATCTGGTGGAACATAGGGGAGTGGGTAGCATCAGCCTCGTCCTTGCGGTACACACGGCCGGGAGCGAGGATGCAGATGGGGGGCTTCTCGTTTTCCATAACACGAATCTGCATGGGGCTTGTCTGGGTGCGCAGCAACAGCGTGTCATCGTCTGTGAAATAGAAGGTATCGGATCTGTCTCTGGAGGGATGACCTTCTTCAATGTTCAGTTTGGTAAAATTGTACGTTGCAAGTTCAACTTCGGGGCCGTCTACAATCTTGTAACCCATACCGACAAAAATGTCTTTGATCTCCTGCAAGACTTTGTTCATGGGATGCTCATGCCCCATGGAAACAGCAGTGCCGGGAATCGTAACATCCAATGCTTCAGCCGCAAGCTTGGCTTCCAAAGCCGCTGCATTCAGCTCGGTCTTTTTTGCCTCCAGTTTTTCTTCGATTGCCGCACGTACAGAATTGGCGATCTGTCCCATAACAGGCCGTTCCTCAGCAGAGAGCTTACCCATCTGCTTCAACACAGCTGTAATCTCACCCTTCTTTCCCAAGAGACGGACACGCAATTCCTCCAGTTGGGCAGAGGTGGTTGCTGCATTCAGCGCTTCCATTGCCTGCTGTCGGATCTGTTCCAGTTGTTCTTTCATTATATTTACTCCTTTCAAACGGATAATGTTAAAAAAATATACCCTCATCCCATAGTCGGGACGAAGGCAATCCTCCGCGGTACCACCCACAATTCGCCAAAGGCGCAGCTTTCCGGTATATAACCATGATCTGTAACGGAGATCAACCGGCGCGTTCTACTAATGTTGTTCAAACGGCGGCTCGTGGGGGAAGGCCCTGTGTTGTACGCAAGCGGATCCCACCATCCCGCTCTCTCTGTGCGCGCAATATCAACATAGGACAACCCAGTCGTTGCCTTTGCATATCGGGCTTATGTTAGCATAAACAGGATGAAAATGCAAGTAAAAAATATACTTTTTGCGCATTGGCTGGTAAAAACACAATGATATGATGAATATATAGAGATGTGTGAGCAATGGTCATGGATGCGGATGGCATAAATGTAATGAAACCGCATATGGATGTATTGCGTGGTAGGACAAGTCTAACGATTCTGACACCTCATGCGGGCGAGATTTCCCGTTATGGCGGTAAGTTGGATAAGGGCCGTGTGGAAAGCGCCATAGAAATGTAACAGAGATGGGTGCGATAATCGTTCTTAAGCGGAACGAGACGGGATAATTGACGGGTTAACGGTTTATGTAAATCCCACAGGGAATCCCGGTATGGCCGTAGGTGGCAGGAGGGCTGTTTTGGCAGGCGATATTCGCGCTCATGAAATTGGCCAATACGGAATGCTGCCCAGTGATATACTGGAGGTTTTGCCGCGACTTTTTAGGTAGGATGGGATATTTTGAAACGCATTTTAGCCTGTGTTGTCGTAGCTCTTTTTCTTGGTGGGTGCTCTGGAACAACCAATGAAATGGATCGGGCAGTCTCTCTGCGCAGTAAAATACTTGCGGCTGAAGGTTGTAGCTTTCTCGCTAACATTACCGCGGATTATGTTGATAAGGTATACACCTTTTCGTTGGATTGCCGCATGGAAAAGGATGGAACTGTTTTCTTTGAGGTGATTACTCCTGAGGAGATCGAGGGAATTAAGGGAAGCATAACCGCGTCCGGCGGTAAACTGACCTTTGATCAGCAGGTGTTGCTGTTTGAGCCATTGGCCGACGGTGAGCTCTCTCCTGTCGGTATGCCGTGGATTTTTATGAAAACATTACGCGGTGGATATATAAAGGGATGCGATGAGAGCGATGATGGACTGTATATGCAGATTGACGACAGTTATGCAGAGGATGCACTGCATATGGAGATATGGACGGATCCGCAGGATATTCCTGTGAGTGCGGAACTTATATGGCAAGGAAGACGTGTTCTGTCGATGACAGTTGAAAAATTCATGTTTTTGTAGCGTTTGGTCACTTTTCGCATAGGATAAATTGACGGTGCTACCGGTATATTTTTCTTATGTCCGTGGGAGAATATCATCAACCGCGTTACATAAGGATGATTCCGGTAACGCAGAAAATGATTCCCACGGAGAGTGAAACACATGGAAGGTACGGTTAAGCGTGGCGATATATTTTATGCGGATCTTTCGCCGGTTGTTGGCAGTGAACAGGGCGGTACAAGACCTGTTTTGATTGTGCAGAACGATACGGGCAACCGACATTCTCCCACAGTTATTGCTGCTGCCATCACAAGTCAGACAGGAAAGGCGCGTCTTCCAACCCATATTAATATTGCCGGCGGAAGCGTTGGTCTGAGTAAGGATTCTGTGATCTTACTGGAGCAGATTCGAACCATTGACAAGCGGAGATTGCGTGAACGTATGGGTAGATTGGATGACGCGCATATGCATATGGTGGACGGCGCGATTGCCGTGAGTTTTGGTTTGGATGACACCAGATACACATGAATTTGATCCCCCTTTGCTGCATAATCTGCAGCAAAGGGGGTTGTTTATGTATTATCCTATTTTGGAAAGTGACACGAAAATCGGGGATGCTCAGGTGTCCCGTGCGGGTCTGTACTACAGCATAAATTGCAGACTCCACAAAGCTGCGAACGGTCTGTACAGGATAAATGTTTGCAATGGCGACCATTTTGTTGACCTGGGAATATGCGTTCCCATAAATGGGGTCTTAGGTATTGATACATCTATACCGGTCCGTGTAATAGGGGAGGGGGAGATGACTTTTAAACTGACCTGTGGGCAGGACGCAGGAGAGATAATCCCAATTTCAGCAGACGTTCCGGTTGCTTACCTTTCGCAGCACCGAAAAATGCGCTATGTAAAGGCGAATGATGTGATGGGAATTACACTGGCGGACATATCTGTTAATCTACCGGAGTGATATTATTATTCCAGAGTGAAAAATTATCAGTGGTGATGGTTACATATTGTTCGCCCTTTAGAAGATTGTTTTGCGCGCCAATTTGAACAGATTGTACGCCTGTAAGATCAAATAGCGTTCTTGCCAGACATACACAGGCAATTATAAGCTCTGAATCTGAGAGCATTGTCAAATGCGGACTCAGTATAACCTGCGCGGAAGCGTCGTTAAGACTAAATTCCTTTAGCGTTGTACCGGCAGGAAACGGTGAGATCCGTCCTGCGATTCGTGGTCCGTTAAGGTATTGCTCAAGCAAATATTGATAATCGTTAGCGTGCGATTTCGCGTCCCGGACTTCCGCAGTAATAACACCCTGTTGGGAATCATATTGTACTGAATCAGTCTTGTAGTAGAAGTTTACAGGTGAACGCATGTGTTGTGATCCGGAGCTGCAGGCAGATATGCAAATTGCAAGTATTACGCCCAGGAGGCTATACAGGAGTCTTTTCATTATGCATCATCCTTAATGTCAAAAATAGGGAAGGTTAGCGTAAATGTTGTGCCGGTCCCAACCTTGCTGGATACCACAATTTGCCCGTTGTTTCTTTCCACCATACGCCGAACAATGGACAAACCAAGACCGCTGCCGCCGGTAGAACGAGATCTTGCCTTGTCCACTCGATAGAAACGCTCAAAAATATGGTGTAGAGAATCCTGGGGGATACCAACACCACTATCAGAGATGCAGATTACTGCATTATCATCTTGACGCTTGAGTGTTATGCTCAGTATACCGCCAGGTTTGTTGTATTTTATTCCATTCTCAATCAGATTAAAGACCACCTGGTACAGATCATCGTCAGATACCAGCACCGGGCAGTCCCGGATCAGATCCCAATGAATATGGATATTGTTTTCGTCTGCCTGTGCGTGCAGCATTCGGATTACACGCTCAATAGTAGGAGCTACATGTATAATCTCAAAATTGCTTTCCGTCTGCACATCCGCTCGGGAGAGTGTCAAAAGCTTTTGGGACATTCTGTTCAGTCGATCAGCCTCGTTGCCGATGTCGCCAACAAACTCTCTGACAGTTTCCATATCCATATCATTTTGCATGATAGAATCTGATAAGAGTTTAATAGAAGCAAGCGGTGTTTTTAATTCATGGGATGCATCGGAAACAAATTGATTTCGCGTGTTTTCGGAGGCTTGCAGCCTGTCGATCAGGTCGTTAAATTCATTGCTGAGTATATTCAGCTCATCGTGGCCGCGCAATGATAGCTTATGGGAATAGTCGCCTTCACGCACTGTTCTGATGGACGCCATGATCTTTCTTAGTCGATAAGAGTATGTATCCGAGAAAATCAGCGACCATAGTATGACGATTAGCTCCAGGACCATAGTAATGGTGAATATATTATTTTGCAGTGAAGCGATAACAGAACCCTGCGCAGTATCGAATTCGGTAAGGTAGACACATCCGATTAGTGTTCCGTAGGAATACACAGGGATCGCTGCGGTGGAGCGCATTGCTCCATCGTGATAATTCCAGACAACTACATCATTGCCGGCCAGAGCGGAAACAACCTCAGGGAACAGTGTATATTTGCCGGTTAAGCTGTCTGTTTCATGTGAATCATATACTGTCTGACTGTTATAGTCAGTAACGATCAATCTGCTTACATTCAGATTCTCAAACCCTGAAACAGCAGATACTACAGTCTTTTCGGTCAGAACTTCAAGCCCCGAAACGCTACTTGAGACTAGGTTGCACTTTTCCAGCATGGAGGTCTTTGTGGAGTTATAGAACATGTTCTGGATGGTTTTTGAACTGTAAATATTCAAAATCAGCAGAACAAGAAAGGTGATCACAACATAAATAAGAGCATATCGGAAATGTGCGCTTTTTAGTTGGATCATAAAACTGGATTTACTTCTTGAAGTAATAACCAACGCCCCATTTCGTCATAATATATCGAGGATCTGCCGGGTTTTCCTCAAGTTTTTCCCGCAGGCGGCGAATATGTACATCTACTGTTCGAATATCGCTGCGGTATTCATATGCCCATATGGTATCCAGCAAAGCTTCCCGGGAGTAGACGCGGTTCGGGTTGCGCATGAGAAACTCAATTACATCAAATTCTTTTGCGGTAAGATCGGCAAGTTCACCGGAACGGTAGGCGTTTCTTGCGTTCAGATCCAGTGTGATATTGCCGATAGAAAGCCGCGTCTCCTTATCCGGATTGCTGGGGGCTGCGCGGCGTAATAGCGCACGAATGCGGGCTTTAAGCTCCAGGATATTAAAGGGTTTTGTGAGATAGTCGTCAGCTCCCTGGTCAAACCCCATGAGTTTATCCATATCCTCCGTTTTTGCGGTCAAAAGGATAATAGGCACATCCGAAAATTGGCGGATCTGCGCACAGGCTGTCAAACCGTCCATCTGGGGCATCATAATATCTAAAATTATGAGATCCGGCTTCTTTTCCTGTGCAATCTGGACGGCATCAAGCCCGTTTGAGCCGGTTAAAACTTCATAACCGTCATTTTGCAGGTTGAAACGAATTCCCTTGACAAGCAAGGTTTCATCATCAACAACAAGAATCTTCATACTATCCTCCTACTGTTATGTAATCTAACAGATCTTTCAGTTTTTTATCACCGATTCCGGAAACTTTTAATAGCTCATAAATACTTTTGAAATCACCGTTGTTTTGTCTATAGGAAATAATCTTTTGTGCGGTTGTTTCTCCGATCCCGGGCAGGGAGGTCAGTTGTTCCTGTGTGGCTGTGTTAATATTGATCCTACCAACAATCTGTCCACTGCGGTCGTTTTGTTCCGGCGTTGTTTGCAGCACGATCTGGTCATAAGCAGAAACATTTGGGCCTTGCGTGTTTGTATGCCTGCCCACCAAGATTCCTGCGGTAAATCCGATGAACAGGACACAGAGAATCAAAATTAAGAGACGACTTAATTTTTTCGTCATATTATTCCTCCCGGATTGACGCGTAAAAGAAAAGCTGATATAATACTATGTAACATTATACACAATTATTTACCGTGGGACAAGTCTGTTTTGACGGTAATGAGGTAGAAAAATGATAAAAAGAACAGCAACATGTCTATTTCTCTGTATTATGGCAGTTTGTATATGCCTGCCAGGACGGACCTATGCCGCGCAAGTGCAAAATGAGAGTGTGCCCGATACACAGGAACCGCCGGTAGTTTCCGCAAACAGCAGCTATGGTTTGGATGCCGGCAGTGCTCTGCTTGGCATTGGACAGATAGTGGAAAATATTGATTCTGCTTTTGTATATGAAACAAACAGTGATACCTTGATGTACGCATGGAATCCGGATACACAGATATATCCGGCAAGTCTTGTGAAGATCATGACCGGCCTGATCGCTGTTACAGAGGGTGATTTGGACGATGTAATCACGGTTACGGAGTCGGCAGTTTCCTCTGTACCTTCTGATGCAGTATCCGCAGAACTGAAGGTGGATGAGCAACTTACCCTGAGAGACCTTTTGTATTGCATGCTTATGGGGTCGGCAAACGATGCCGCAGCTGTGATCGCAGAGCATATCGGCGGCAGCCAGGAGGCGTTTGTACAAAAAATGAATGAGCGTGCAGCAAACCTGGGCTGCAGAGGTACGAACTTTACCAATGTCCACGGACTGCACAACGAGGCGCAATATATTACCGCGCGGGACGCAGCGAAGATCTTGGATGCGGCTCTGGATAATGAAGTGTTTTGGGAAATTTTTGTTGCTTTCAAGTATTCGGTTGAAAAAACAAACAAATCGGAATTCAGAAATTTGGAGACGGGAAACTCTCTGGTCGACAGCACCAGCAGCCTGTATTATGATGAGCGTGTCCTGGGCGGGCGCACCGGCGTTTCTGAGGATGGTAAACGATGCCTTGCCGCTGTTTCCCAAAGCAATGGTATGCGGATAATCAGTGTTGTTATGGGCGCAGAATCAGTCTACGAGGAGGATGGTTATACCGCCATCACTGTCGGCGGATATTTGGAAACGAAGAAACTTTTAGATGCAGCTTTTAATGGTTATAAAACGGCACAGATTCTGTACGAAAATCAGGCACTCATTCAGAGCCGGGTACCAAATGGCGACAGCGATGTTGTTCTGGGTTCCCAAGTCAGTGTTTCTACCGTGCTGCCGGAAAATGTGGGTGTCAACGATCTGTCATTGCAGTTTAATACCAAGCCCTTGGAAGCGCCAATAGCAAAGGGTGAAAATCTCTCACACTTGCAGATTTGGTACGGCAGCATGTGCGTTGCGGAGACAGATTTGTATGCCATGAATTCTGTCCGGGTAATGGGGCAGCAGGCAGGTTTGGATCCGTCAGAGGAGCGTTCTGGACTGCCTGTGGTTGTGGTCATAGTGTTGTGGATCGTTACGATTGCTGTTGTGGCTGTTCTTACTATCCGCTTTGCGGGACGAATTCGGCTACTGTTAATAAGAAACAGAAGTAGAAAGTATAGGCGCAGCCGAAGGAGGAATCGCTAAGATGCTAAGCTGGGATGAACTGGAACAGCAGTGCACGGAATGTACCAAGTGCGGTCTTTGCAACCAGCGCAATCATGTTGTCTTTGGTGTTGGCAACCGATCAGCTGATATCATGTTTATTGGTGAAGGGCCGGGAGAACAAGAAGATAGGGTCGGCGAACCATTTGTGGGTGCTGCGGGAAAGCTTCTGGATGATATGCTATCCATCATTGATCTGAACCGCGAGAACTGCTATATAGCTAATATCGTCAAATGCAGACCTCCCAATAATCGCGATCCACTGGATGAGGAACAGGATGCTTGTATTGGCTTCCTGCGCAATCAGGTAGCGCTCGTCCAACCGAAGGTCATTGTATGTCTTGGTAGGGTAGCTGCAAAGAGAATTATAGATCCAAATTATAAGATCACAAGAGACCATGGAACATGGATCGACAGAAATGGTATTTGGATGACATCCTTATTTCATCCGTCCGCACTGCTACGGGACACATCCAAACGACCAGAGACTTTTGAGGACCTAATGTTTCTTAGAGAAAAAATCAGGGATATTGGTGTGCACCCCATTGGTGTGTCTGACGGAGTTTGGGGATGTCAAGCAAATGTTGAATAGGGACTAATACACCCCCGTTTCTTTTGTTATACCAGAAACGGGGGCTTGTTGAATGTTTATGATCCATAGGTTTGGTCAGCTTGAAACTGAAGTTGATAGGGGATGCCATCCATCGTATAAGTGCCTGCGTATAGGATCCCTGCACCGGTGGGAAGTCCGGTAGGTATGTCCACGTCCAGATAACACTCCATAATGTTGGTCTGGTAACTTTGGGTCAGCTGATCCAGAAGCTCAGGTTTTTCGTACAGCGTCTGGCAGCAACTGGCTGCAATAGCACGGGCAAATTCTTCTCTGGCAGAAAAACGGATTTTGATAAGTTGATCCTGCTCAGAATACTCCGTGGAAGCGATATATTTGGGCAGTATAATCGAGCCTAACAGCAGATTTTGACAGTATTCATTCATAGCTGTACGGTCAATGGAACTGTCAGGCTTTGGTTCGCCGCCGTCAATGCTAAGGGAATATTGACCATCTGAGAATCGCTCGTTGTGGGTGTGGCGCGCAATCTCACCGATACGGCTTGTGTTTGTGGAAACTACTTCTGTATCTACTGTTGCGGACCAGTCAGGAGAAGGTGATAGGGAGATTTTCGATTCCTTTGTCCGCTGATCACCGAAGGCTTGGCAGTAGATGCTTTCCCGGTAGATGGAGGAGATATTGGACGTCTGCTGCAAATAACCGCTGGATTGCTCTAAAAGTCTCAGAATGTCGGGGTGGTCTGTGTTGGCTGCTTTGGAGATATCTTCCGGAATGACCGGTTCGGCAAGCGGTGCGCTCTGGGTATTTAGAGTAATATGGATCGTTGTGTCTGATATTTTATAGGTGGCGATGTAGAGACACTGGAGTAACACACCTTCGGTGCTGATTCGAGCAACGGCCTTGCCGCCAAGGAATTCAGCGTCTACGGGTAATGCCCAATTCTCCGGGGCAGTGGGGTGTTCAAAAATAATGCGTTTTTCCTCCCCGGAATCAAAGCCGGTAACAGATTCGTATAATGCCGCATCAATAATAAGCTGAGGGATCAGTCGCATGGAAAAAGCGTCAGCATTCATTTCACAGCGGAAAAGACAGCCATCAACACCTACATAGGCAGCGCCGTCGGTAAAATACTCGCAATACCGGGTGGTTTGTATGCCGTAGTCGATGGTTTCTTCCTGGACAGCCCGTAAGGCATCAGTACCCCAGCCGGAGATACTTGTGCAGATTTGTGATTTTTCCGTATAGATATTTTGTTGTGTAACAGTTTGTTTTGTGCGGCTGGCTGTAAGACTGTACTGTGTTGTGTCTAAGGAGGAGACTGCGCTCTCAAATACCTGCAATGCGTCAGGAATGACTGAAAGTGTTCCGGGGGTGTCCCCAGGTTCAGATTCTTGCGGCAGGATCAGCAGGCTGATGATCATGAGCAAGGCAGCGGTAATTGCTGCAGCAGAAACGACCCATATGCGTCTTTTCATGGCGGTCTCCTTTCATAAATGTTGCAACGATTTTATCAAAGAAACTGGAGAATGTCAATAAAACGGTGGATTTGCAGGATTATTCCCAATAATTTCACTAAATAAGCCGCCGACGAAAGTCGGCGGCTTATTGGTGGACCTGATCGGATTCGAACCGACGACCCCCACAATGCGAATGTGATGCGCTCCCAGCTGCGCTACAGGCCCATGATGACTGAATTATACTCCCGGAATCCATCTTTGTCAATGGCGCAAAAGAGAATTCTTTTCCTTGCAGGAAGAAGTTTCCTGTAATAATTTGCAGAAATCTGTCCAAGCATGCTTGTTTGAAACGGGAATTGATGATATAATACATTCTATATCTGGGAGAGGAGGGGATGACCGTGAAAAGATTTATATGCATTATGGTTTTTCTGGCATTGCTGTTTGGGTTGAGCGCTCAGTTTCTCATTCGGGCTGATGTTCAGGAAATGCGGGTCTCTGCCGCGTTTGTTGAGATACTAAAGGTAATGGAAGCCGGCGTATCCCCGACTTTTCCCATGTACCCTTATTGGGACTATGCCCAATATTCTATAGGCTACGGAACAAGATGCCCGGATGATAAGTTAGAGTATTACAAAAAATATGGAATTACCCAACAGGAAGCGGAAGCGCTTTTGTATGCGGAGCTTCCGGAATACGAAGCGGCAGTCAAGCGTTTTGCTCAAGAGCATGGTTTATCTTTTATGCAACAACAGTTTGATGCATTGGTGTCATTTACATACAACTGCGGTTCTGCATGGACATACGATACAGAGGGATATTTTAACACCGCTGTGCGCGAAGGAAAGACCGGCAGCGCGTTTCTGTATGGTATTTGTCTTTGGAGTACAGCAGGCGGCGATTATATTTTAACAAAGCGCCGAATGTCAGAAGCAAATATGTACCTAAATGGTGTGTATGAAGCCTGCAATGACAGTTCAGACGGCACATACCCAGATACCTTTAAGTACATTTATTTGGATGGAAACGGCGGTACTTCCCACTACACCATCCACGGCTATGACGCATCAGATCCTGTTGACATCAATATAGATTTTTCTGCTGTGCCCACCGGTGATGGCTTCACATATGAATTTGCAGGATGGTTTACAGCCCCCTCCGGCGGCGAACAGGTGGAGCTTTTGGACGGTTCGTTACCGGACGGAACGGTTCTTTATGCCCAATGGAAGAATCCTGCCGGAGAGATTATACCGCTCCCCAAGGGAGAACCCTGCGCGCCTGTGCGGGTAAGCGCGCTGGAGACAGTGAATATCCGTTCCGGACCGGGAACGTTCTACGCTAAGCTGGGGCAGCTCCAGCAGGGGAATGTGATTACGATTACCCAGACCTTTACACAGAGCGGAAAGCTCTGGGGGGAATTTGAGAACGGCTGGGTCAGTTTGGAATATACGGATTATTACGATGTGATATGGCCCAGGACCGGCAAAGTCAATGGGGACGATGTTAATGTGCGCTCCGGTCCCGGAACCAACCACCCTGTTCAGTATCAAATGAACATGGGAGATGCGGTAACCATTCATGAACGCAGATATGATGGTACATCTCTGTATTGGGGCAGATTGACCGACGGAAATTGGATCTGTCTTACCTATATAACTTTAGATCCGGTCTTGGAGGATTCCCCGATTTTCCCGGATGGTACGACCGGCGATATGAACAGCAGCGGCGGCGTAGACAAGGATGATGCCATTTATTTACTGCGTCATGTGGTCTATCCGCAGAAATATCCCTTGACTACCGGCGGTGATATAAACGGAAACGGTGTGATTGACAAGGATGATGCCATTTACCTGCTCCGCCATGTGGTTTACCCTGAAAAGTATCCTTTGGGAGGGTAACAAAATGAAGAAAATCATAATGTTCCTATCCTGCCTGTTGATGGTGACCGTACTTGGCGTACCTGCTTTTGCGGCAGGCTCTGCCAGTATTGGATTAAGTGCTGACAAGACCGCTGTTTCTTCGGGAGACACGGTTATTGTGACGGTCTCCGCTTCTGTGGATTCCTGCGGCAGCGGCGGTGTAGAACTGTCCTATGACAGCAGTAAATTTTCGCTTATCAGTGGTGAATGGCTGCTGGGCGGCGCTTTTATGACAGACTTCAGCACCGGCAGCAAGGATGGTGTATTTGCTTTTGAAAGCGCAAAGGGCATATCCGGTAATGTCTTCCGATTTGCGCTCAAAGTGAGGGATAGTGCGGCAATCGGAAGTAGTTCCGTGTCTGTTTCATTTAAGGCAGACAGTTTGACCGCCACCAAGTCGCTGAATCTTTCGGTAGTGTGCGCCCACGCCTACAGCAACAGCTGTGATACCACCTGTGATCGTTGCGGAGCGTTTCGCGAGATCTCTCACAGCTGGAACAGCGGAACGGTCTTGCAAAAGGCTACATGCACATCAACAGGAACGAAAAAACTGAAATGTTCAGTCTGTGGCGCGGAGAGTACAGAAACAGTTTCTAAAGCATCCCATCAGTATGACAACCGGTGTGACAGAGATTGCAATGTGTGCGGCGCTACCAGATCCATTACCCATGATTATGTATGGAATTGCAACGAAGCAGAACATTGGCAGCAGTGCAGTGTCTGCGCCGAAAAGGTAGAACAGGGGACACATGTACTGGCAGAATCGGTCAGCGCCCAGGAGCTGCAGCACGGCCATCAGTGCGGCATCTGTGGCTTGATGCCCGACGGAAAACCCCATACATATGAAAATGACTGTGATGATGATTGTGCAGACTGCGGCTTTGTGCGAACGATTACACACAGTTACAGTGAGCGATGGGAACTTGACGCAGGCGGACATTGGCACTCGTGCTCCATTTGCGGTGATCGTTTGGAAAAGGCCATACACACCCCCGGTGAGCCTGCCACGGAAACTACCGATCAGATCTGCACTACTTGCGGCATGGTGATTGAAACTGCAGGGAATCATGTGCATACCATGGCAGGGGATTGGCTCAGCGATGATAAGGGTCATTGGTTCCTGTGCCATTGCAGAGCCTATACAGAACCTGTTGTCCATACCTGGGATGAAGGCGTAATCGATGAAGTGGCAGGTACAGTAACTTACCGCTGTACCGAATGTGGACATGTGAGGAATGAACTTTACATACCAGTGCCTACCCCAGAACCCATCTATGTTGTGGTTCTCCGCTGGGCGCTACCGATTGGTTTAGGTGTGTCTTTGATCTTGAATATCGTCCTGACTGTATGCCTGGTCATTAGCAAAAGACGAAATAAGACTAAGGAAGATATATTTTCACTGTAAAGAAAACCCCGAAACCAAATTTGGTTTCGGGGTTTTCTTTACAGTGAAAATATATCTTCCTTAGTCTTATTTCGTCTTTTGCTAATGACC
>JAZOMH010000023.1:0-2801 GCA_045653785.1 Faecousia sp.
GGTAAAGTTCAGGGGATTCAGAGAATCGCTGCAGTTATCTTCATTGTCACGATCTTTCTGATATTGGTAAACTCCCTTGTTGAAGTGGGCATTCCTCCCATCGTAAACATCATACCGATCATTGCTTCCTTGGTGTCCGTAATTTATGTGATAATCCAGTATTGCTTCTATAAAATTGAGATCCAAAAGGAAGGCTTCTTCTGCAGAACCAATCCCTTCAATGGACAGTACTACCGGTACTGCGACATTGCATACTGTGCGACCAAAGAAATACGGAGGAAGTTCGGTTCTATTTGGGATCCGGGAGTGCGCAAAGTCCAGTATTTCTACATTCTGATTTTCGCCGATCGATCCGGTAACAAAAGAAAATTGTTGTACAACAAAGCGCTGTTTGAGTATGAGATCAATGTGCTGGTGTCCCGCATAGAAAAAGAGAAACAACGATAACTGAAAGGAGTTACCTATATGGGCAGAGTAAAACGCAGCATCATAATCTTAGCACTAATTGTATTTTTTATGCTGATCCTTCCGCTGATTACCATTCATACTGTGAAGGCGGATGCCGGAATGTTGGTAACCCTTCTACTGTTCTTTGTGGTACATCCGGCGGTTTCCATTGCGGTCGGCATACTGGCTGGCAAGGATATCAAATTCTTTTGGCCCGCCCCGGTTGTTGTGGCAGCACTGTTCTGGGTGTTTTCCACCTTCACCTACGAAACTGCCTTTCCGATCGTGTACTCAGCTGCATACCTCGTGATCGGCACGATTACTATGCTGATCACCTGGGCGGTAACCAGGAAAGCAAATAAGTGAAATAATGAAGTCCTGCATCCCAGTTGGGCTGCAGGTCTTCATCATATCAATGCATTTATTTCAAAGTTGGGAAATTTCACCGATCGACTTTTACTATTTCTGCATAGTACTCGCCGTCAATTTCGGTGATCTCCAAATAATATTCTGCCAGCAGTTCAAAGTCATTGCTATATACACTGATGATATTTCGGTTGAGGCCATCGTCATTAGGACGCCAAATGATAGCTGATCCATGCGGTTGTGGATCACCAAGTTCGTGCTCTCCAGGGCGAACGACAGATCCGTCCGGCCACCTATGCACTACATAGATATCATCGCCTTCTGTAAGTGCCCAATGGAAATCATCATCTGTATATTGACTGCTATCGCCGGGGTACAATTTAGGCTCCCAATCTTCTGTAACCGCCATTGGGTATACATATTTCGCCTCTAAAAGAGTAAGGTCAAATGCATAACCATCAAAATTCTCAGTGTGTGGGGAAGTAGCGGCATACAATTTAACTTTTTCTCCTACTTTTAAGGTAGTAGGAACAATTGAACCATCTTCGCTTTTCGCATAAACTGTAATTACCAAGGGATTGATAGAAATTGTGTTATCCCCCGGCTCACCACCAAACAAGGGAGCAATCAAAGCGCTGGCGGTAACGATCAGGCATAGGCAGGCAGCCATTGCTACCCATCTGACCCACTGTGGGGTAGTTTTCTTTGCTTGTGCGCCGATCTTGGCGTCGGCGATCATATCGTCATTGATCTTGCCAAGGGCGTTCAGAATCCTTTCGTTTTTCATAGGAAGATCTCCTCCTTTTGAAGATGCAATTTCAGTCGGTTTCTCATGCGGTACAGTAAGGACGCAATTTTACTTTCGCTCATCCGGTAAGCAGTTGCCAGCTCCGGAATCGAATACAGATACCAGTAGCGCCCAAGGAAGATGTTGCGTTCTGTTTTTGGATAGTTGAGCAGAAATTTTTCTAAAGCAGCAACTAATTCCATCTCATCTGTGATCTGTTCCATACCTGTTTGCGCCGGTACACAGTTTTCTAATTCGGAAAGCGCCAGCTCTACTTGACCGCTTCCACGTTTCTGGGTATTCAGTTGCTTATACCGGTTCAAAGATAAATTGCGTGTGATCTTTCCCAGGTAGGTCGATAAGCGCTCCGGGCGCTGTGGGGGGATGGAATTCCATGCGTTCAGCCAAGTGTCATTGACACATTCTTCAGAATCCTCGTTGCTGCTTAGGATGTTGTAGGCAATGGTATAGCAGTAGTTGCCGTATGCATCTGCAGTGGCAGTGATTGCCGCTTCATCCCGATCCCAGTAAAGTTTGATTATCTCATTGTCTTTCATCGCATCCTCCTTTCCTTGCTGCGTAAAGGCCTTTCACCTATATACACAACAAATAGTACCGTTTCATTGCATCAAAACGAAAAAGTAAAATAATTATATCACAAATTGAAATCAGTATGGCAGATTAACTGCTCCAGAAAGAAAAAAAGTACAGCCTCGCTGTACTTTCACACTGGAAAAGTTCAGTAAGACTGAAGTTGAATGAGTATAGGGAGGAAGTGCACTGGTTGTAACAATTCCGTGAACCCTATTGACAAAGGGTGTCTAATCTGTTAGACTGTAGATATATCGTCTAACCGATTAGACAAGGAGCTGAGCTTATGGAAACACCCAAGATTTTTGAAAGTGAATATCGTTTTTGTTTGATTATGTGGGAGCACGAACCGGTTACCACATCGGAACTGGTAAAGCTGTGCCAGGATCAGCTGGGCTGGAAGCGCACTACTACTTATACCGTCATTAAGAGACTGGGAGAGCGTGGCGTTTTGAAGAACGAGGATGGTGCAATCACCTCGCTTGTTTCCAAGGAAGAGGCGCAGGCACGTGAGATCAACGAGCTGGTGGAAGAAAAGTTCCAAGGCTCTCTGCCGGCCTTCGTCGCAGCCTTTACCAAGCGCCAGGACATTTCCAATGAGGAGCTGGAT
>JAZOMH010000024.1:0-2445 GCA_045653785.1 Faecousia sp.
CCGGGGCAGTTGTTGTTGAGAAGCAGAAGAAAACCAACCAATTCCGATTTGCCGGGTAGTTTGCTGGTTAGAAACCGTAGGGGCGACCATTGGTCGTCCGCCCAATATTTTCAAAAATACTGGGATTTTCCAAGAGAATCATTGATTGATCGCCACTGGCGATATGATTTTGCATAGCAAAATCACCGGACGACCGATGGTCGCCCCTTCGGTGTTGTATGATAGACTCACCGAGAAACAGGAATTTGTGCAGATGGCAAAAAAACACCACCTGGGAAGGTGGTGTTTTTGGAGCAGGGTACGGGAGTCGAACCCGCCTTCACGGCTTGGGAAGCCGTTGTATTACCGATATACGAACCCTGCGTTCTTGGGTATTATAGCACTATCCGGTGTAGAATTCAAGCATTTTTTGCTGTCTGTCCAATTGGGCGCTGACAATCATTGACAATCAGCAATTGTCCATTGTCCATTGTCAATTGGCTTCGGTTGTGGTAGAATAAGAAAAAACCTTTGGGAGGTATGGGTATGATCTCCGGATTGCAGAAAATGACATTGTTGGATTTCCCCGGAAAGGTGGCCTGGACCGTGTTTTTGCAGGGCTGCAACTGGCGCTGCCCCTTTTGCCACAACAGCGAGCTGCTGGACGGCAAGGGCGAGGAATTGATGGATGAAGAAGCCTTTTTCAAATTCCTCCGTTCCCGGCAGGGACTTCTGGAGGGTGTGTGCGTCAGCGGCGGCGAGCCTACCTTATATAATAAGCTGCCGGATTTTTTGGCGGGCATCAAGGAATTGGGCTTCGCCGTGAAGCTGGACACCAATGGCAGCCGTCCGGAAATTCTCAGGGAATTGGTACAAAAGGGACTGGTGGACTATGTGGCGGTGGATGCCAAAAACGCTCCCGCCCGGTACGCCCGGACCGTGGGCAAGGAGAATTTCCCCCTGTCCCCGGTGGAGGAAAGTATTCGCTTCCTCATGGAGGGGGCGGTGGATTATGAGCTGCGGACAACCCTGGTAACGCCCCTGCACGACGAGACCTCTGTGGTGGAAATGGGTAAGTGGTTGGCATCCTTAGTGCCGGGAAGGTTGCCCAAACGGCTGTTTTTGCAGCGGTTTACCGACCGGGATACGGTGGTGTTTGCCGGGCTTTCCGCCCCGGAGGAGGATGTGGCTGCCCGGTGGGCAGAGCTGCTGAAACCCTACGCCCAGCAGGTTACAGTTCGTAACTGAAGTTACAGTCTGTTACCATTGCAACCACAACATATTGTGTTTGAGAAAATATTTTTCACACAACATATTGACAAATTAAATATTGTCTTG
This sequence comes from Faecousia sp., assembly GCA_045653785.1. Lineage (GTDB taxonomy): Bacteria > Bacillota > Clostridia > Oscillospirales > Oscillospiraceae > Faecousia. Next base: position 1,318 of record JAZOMH010000024.1, read on the forward strand.
TATAATACGGACACTGTCGCCTTTACGGGCATTTTTATGACAGTGCCCGTATTTCATTTACATATATATAGGAGGATATGGACATGTATCAGGTTCTCAAGCGTGACGGCGGTACCGTCGAATTTGAAATTTCCAAGATCAGCGGCGCTATGCTCAAGGCTTTCGATGCCGTGGGCAGACAGTACCATCCCAGCGTCATCAATCTGCTGGCCCTGCAGGTCAGCGCAGACTTCGAGTATAAGGTCAAGGACGGCCTTATCGCCGTGGAAGACATTCAGGACAGCGTGGAAAAGGTTCTGTCCGAGACCGGCTACGCCGATGTGGCAAAGGCCTACATCCTGTACCGTAAGCAGCGGGAGAAGGTGCGTAATGTCAACTCCGCTCTGCTGAACTACAAGGATCTGGTGGACAACTATCTGAAGATCAACGACTGGCGTGTGAAGGAAAACTCCACCGTTACCTACTCTGTAGGCGGTCTGATCCTTTCTAACTCCGGCGCCATCACCGCCAACTACTGGCTGAGTGAAACTTACGACAGCGAGATCGCCGAAGCACACCGTTCCGCTGCCATCCACCTGCATGACCTTTCCATGCTCACCGGCTACTGCGCCGGCTGGTCCTTGAAGCAACTGATCCAGGAGGGGCTGGGCGGCGTTCCCGGCAAGATCACCTCTGCTCCCGCCAGCCACCTGAGCACCCTGTGCAACCAGATGGTCAACTTCCTGGGCATTATGCAGAACGAGTGGGCAGGCGCACAGGCCTTCTCCTCCTTCGATACCTACCTGGCTCCCTTCGTTAAGGTGGACAACCTGACCCAGAAGGAAGTGAAGCAGTGCATCCAGTCCTTCGTCTACGGCGTGAACACCCCCTCCCGTTGGGGCACCCAGGCACCCTTCTCCAATATCACTCTGGACTGGACCGTGCCTGCTGACCTGGCTGATCTGCCTGCCATCGTGGGCGGCAAGGAGATGGACTTCACCTACGGCGACTGCAAGAAGGAAATGGACATGGTCAACAAGGCCTTCATCGAGATCATGATCGAGGGCGACGCCAATGGCCGCGGCTTCCAGTACCCCATCCCCACCTACTCCATCACCCGCAACTTTGACTGGAGCGAAACCGAGAACA
>JAZOMH010000025.1:0-6258 GCA_045653785.1 Faecousia sp.
AGTTTGATACAGAAGATGGGCAATTGATTCATCGGTCCATTGCAAGACTGTAAGTTGTGTACTATGTCCTTGCACTGGTGTGTACCATGTTACTCTTGACACAATGGTCGCCCCTACAGTGTTGTACGATAGACTCACCGAGAGACAGGAATTTGACAAATTTCGCGAGAACAAAAAGGCGTACTGCAGGTCAGCCTGCAGTACGCCTTTTGCACGGAATATTATTCCGCGGAGATCAGATAATAATACACAGGCTGACCGCCCCGGAGCAGGTTTACATCCGCATCGGCGCAAATTTCCTGGAACAGATCCGCAGCCTTCTGGGCATGCTTCTCCTGGATATCCTCACCGTAATAAATGGTGATATAATCCTTGCCCTCGTCCCTGACCTTCTCTGCCAGGGCGCGCAACAGCACCTTAATATCCTTGCTGGTTCCGAACAGGGCGCTGCCGTACATAGCAAGGTAGTCGCCCTCATGGATATCGTAGCCGTCAAAGTCGGAATTCCGGGCGGCATAGGTGATCTGCATGGTATCCACAGTACCCAACGCCTCGGTCAGCGCCTCGGTGTTCTCCTCCTGGCTGCCCTCGGGGTTAAAGCTAAGCATAGCAGTAATGCCCTGAGGCACAGTCTTAGAGGGGATGACCACCACATGCTTGGGGGTCAGCGCGTCCACCTGCTCCGCTGCCATAATGATATTCTTGTTGTTGGGCAGAACATACACCGTTTCCGCAGGAACTTTGTTTACTGCCTCCAGAATATCCTGGGTGCTGGGGTTCATGGTCTGGCCGCCGGAGATAATGCCGTCCACACCCAGATTCATAAACACATCCGCAAGGCCCTCGCCGGCACAGACGGAAACCACCCCAAAGGGCTTCTCCGGTTCAGCAATCTTGGGGGCCTTCTCGTTCTCGCTCATCACCTTTTCGGTGTGCTGCAGGCGCATATTCTCGATCTTCACAGTGATGAAAGAGCCGTAATCCATGGCTTCATGCAGCGCCTTACCGGGATCATTGGTGTGGACGTGGACCTTAATGATCTCCTCGTCGTCCACCAGCACCAGACTGTCGCCAAGGCTGTCCAGGAAGGCACGAAGCTGCTCGGGATCCTTGTCATTCTCCCGGTCAATGATGAACTCGGTGCAGTAGGTAAAGGTGATGTCCTGGGTATCAAAATCAGAGAAATCTGCCTGTTCCTTGCCTGCTTCCTCTGCCATTCCCTCGGGGACTACCACATCCTCGCCCTGCAAAGAGCTGAGCATGGCCTCCAGAACGAACAGCCAGCCCTTACCGCCGGCATCCACAACACCTGCCTTCTTCAGAACAGGGTTCTGGTTGACTGTATTTGCCAGCGCCACCTTTGCCTCGGCAATGGCAGCCTGATGGACAAATTCGATATGATTATTTTCGTCCGCTGCCTTCAGCGCAGCACCGGCTGCCAGACGGGCAACGGTGAGGATTGTGCCCTCTGCGGGCTTCATAACTGCTTTATAAGCAGCGTCCACACCTTCCTGCAGGGCCTGTGCCCACAGCACACCGTCTGCAACCTCCGCACCCTTGAGCTTCCGGGAAATACCACGGAACAGCAGGGACAGGATGACGCCGGAGTTACCTCTTGCGCCCCGGAGCATAGCAGAAGCCGCAATGCCCGCAGCCTTCTCCAGGGTGGGGTCCTCTGCCTTACGCAGGTCTGCGGCGGCAGCGTTGATGGTCATGGACATATTGGTGCCGGTATCACCGTCCGGCACAGGGAATACATTCAGCTCATTCAGCTGCTGCTTATGGATCTCGACTGATGCAGCCGCACTGATCGCCAAACGGCGAAAATCAGCGCCGTTGATAGTCTGTCTCAATGGTTACACCTCCAACTTATCCCACAATGGAATCAATATAGACGTTTACTGCACGGACCTGGGTGCCGGTGCACTTATTTACAACATAGCGCACCTCAGAAATAATGGATGCACCCACGGCGCCCAGATTCACGCCGTTATCGACCATAATGTGCAGGTCAATGGAAATGGAATCGTCCTCATGGAACTCCACTTTTACGCCCTTGGACATGGATTCCTTGCGAAGCAGATGGTAAACGCCGTCGGTGACAGATCTCGCTGCCATACCCTTCACGCCGAAGCAGTTGCTGGCTGCTGTGCCGGCGATATCGGTATACACGCCTGTGCTGACGTTGACGCTGCCGTTTTCGTTGTCATGTCGGATCATAATTCAGTACCTCCTTAAAATTTGGGGGGTTATTTTCAAACAATGCTGTTCCCCCAGCAGACGGGAGCAGTCAGGCCCATCATCTTGACTACGGTGGGTGCTACATTGGCAAGGCCAAACGCGCCTTCCTTGACAGTCCAATCCGCGTCCTTGTCATAAATAATGAAAGGAACCGGATTCAGAGAGTGGGCAGTTCTAACGGAAGTCTTACCCTTCTTGGTTTCGGTCATCTGGTCGGCATTGCCGTGGTCCGCGGTGATCAGCACGGTATAGCCGTACTTGTCTGCCGCTTCCAGGATCGCCTTCAGACCGTTATCCACACATTCCATGGCGTAAACCACCGCGTCCATGACGCCGGTGTGGCCGACCATGTCGCCGTTGGGGTAGTTGCAGCGCAGGAACTGATACTTGCGGGAAGCCATAGCTTCCACCATCGCATCGGTGATTTCCTTGGACTTCATGGCAGGCGCCTGCTCAAAGGGAATCACATCCGAGGGGATCTCCAGATAATCCTCCAGCTGGTCATTTACCTTGCCGGAGCGGTTGCCGTTCCAGAAATAAGTAACATGACCGTACTTCTGGGTCTCGGACACCGCAAACTCCCGGACACCTGCCTGGCACAGTACCTCAGTGAGGGTGTTGGTAATCACCGGGGGCTGCACCAGATAATTCTCAGGAATATTCAGGTCGCCGTCATACTGGAGCATACCGGCAAACTTCACGCCGGTGTAATTGCCCCGGTCAAACTTGTCGAAATCCTTCCGGTCAAAAGCGAGGGAGATCTCCTGTGCCCGGTCGCCCCGGAAATTGAACAGGATCACGCTGTCGCCGTTTTCAATCTTCGCCACAGGCGCACCGTTTCTTGCCACCACAAAAGCAGGCAGATCCTGGTCAATACAGCCGGTTTCGGCGCGGTAAGTCTCAATAGCTTCCTTGGCAGAAGCAAACTGACGGCCCTGGCCCTGCACATGAGTGCGCCAGCCGGCTTCCACCATGCCCCAGTTGGCTTCGTAACGGTCCATGGTAACCTGCATTCTGCCGCCGCCGGAAGCGATGGCATAATCGCAGCCGTCGGTATTCAGTTCCAAAAGAACATTTTCCAGCTGCTCCACATACTCCAAAGCGGAGGTGGCGGGCACATCTCTGCCGTCCAGCAGGATGTGGCAGTAAGCCTTCTGAACACCGGCAGTCTTGGCCGCCTTCAGAAGGGCGATCAGATGGGAAATGTTAGAGTGGACATTGCCGTCGGACAGTAAGCCCAGGAAGTGCATGGCCTTGCCTGTCTTGGCGTTTTCCACCAGGTCCTGCCACACACAGGAGGCAAACAGCGTGCCGTTTTCGATGGATTCGCCAACCAGCTTGGCACCCTGAGAGTATACCTGACCGCAGCCCAAGGCATTGTGACCCACCTCGCTGTTTCCCATATCCTCGTCAGAGGGCAGACCTACAGCAGTGCCATGGGCTTTCAGGTAAGTATGGGGGCAGGTGGCAAGCAGATGGTCCAGCGTAGGGGTCTTGGCAACAACCACAGCGTCGCCGCTGCCGCCGTCTCCCTTACCCACACCGTCCATGATTACTAAAACAATGGGTTTTTCCATAAAGATTCCTCCAAGAATCGTAGTCTACACAATAATGGCATTCTATAAGCCATACTATTTTACATCATTTTTAGCAAACTTACAACCTATTTTTCAATTTTTTCTAAAAGGCAGAAAAAACCGGAGGAAATGCCCCCTGGGCAACCCCTCCGGAAATTTATCAATTCATGGTTCCCTGGGAGCGGCGGAACAGCTCGCCGATGCGGCGGCGCAGATTCTGCCCCTCGGGCGTTTCTGCCGTTCCCTCTGCTTCGATCCAGTCCCTGGACGCCTCCTGAGCTTGTTTCAAGGTCTGCAGATCGCAGCTTAAATTCGCCACCCGGAACACCGGCAGTCCCGACTGCCGGGCGCCGAAGAAATCGCCGGGACCCCGCATTTTCAGGTCCTCTTCCGCAATTTTAAAGCCATCGGTAGTAGCGCACAGGGCTTTCAGCCGCGCCAATGTCTGCTGATTTTTATTGTGGGAGGTAAGAATACAGTAGCTCTTGGCGTCCCCGCGGCCCACGCGGCCCCGGAGCTGATGCAACTGGGACAGGCCAAACCGATCCGCGTCCTCAATGACCATCAGGGTGGCATTTGGTACATCCACACCCACCTCGATTACCGTAGTGGCAACCAGAACATCCGCTTCCTGTCTTGCAAAGGATGCCATGATCGCCTCTTTTTCCGAACCCTTCATCTGTCCGTGGAGCAGCGCCACCTTCAGATCCGGGAACACCGTCTGCTGCAAAGTCTCCGCCCAGACCGTAGCTGCCTTCAGATCCAGATCATCGTTTTCCTCTACCGCAGGACAGACCACATAGCACTGATGGCCCTCAGCTACCTGCTTGCGGATAAAAGCATTGATTCTTGCCCGGTAGCTCTCCCCCACCAGGAAGGAATCCACTCTCTGTCTGCCCGGAGGCAGCTCATCCAGAACAGAAAGCTCCAGATCACCGTACATCAACAGCGCCAAGGTCCGGGGAATAGGGGTTGCGGACATGACCAGCAAATGGGGGTCGTTGCCCTTTTCCGAAAGGGCAGACCGCTGGGCAACACCAAACCGATGCTGCTCATCGGCAATCACCAGCCCGAGATCGTGGAACACAGTACCTCCGGACACCAAAGCATGGGTGCCAATGACCAGGTCTGTCTGTCCCTGTTCCACCAGCTCCCTTACCAGTTTTTTATTCTTGGGTGTCAAACCGCCGGTGAGCAGGCTTACCCGGACGCCCAAGGGCTCCAACAGCTTGGAAAGAGAGCGGTAATGCTGCTCTGCCAATATTTCCGTAGGTGCCATCAATGCCGCCTGTTTGTGATTTTTTACAGCCAGATAGGCTGCCGCAGCAGCCACCATAGTCTTGCCGCTGCCCACATCGCCCTGGACCAAGCGGTTCATGGGTGCTCCCCCGGTAAGGTCCTTGCAAATCTCCTCAATGGCACGGTTTTGCGCCCCGGTGAGGGAGAAGGGCAGCGCGGCGTAGAATTCCGATAGGTCCAAATCTGCATAGGGCGCTGTTTTTTTGCCTGCCCGGGCCGCGCGCATCAGCGCCAGTCCGGCGGAAAATACAAAAAATTCTTCAAAAATCAACCGCCGCTTGGCAAGCTCCGCTTCCTCTATGGAGCTGGGCTCATGGATGGCATAGTAGGCCCGCTCCGCCGGCAGAATTCCGTAAGTACGGCGCACAGATTCCGGCAATATCTCCGCCGGCACATCGCAAATTGCCAACACCTGCCGCACCGCTTTCAGCACCGAGGCATTGGAAAGTCCAGCAGTCAGCGGATAGATGGGCAGCACCCGCCGGGTAGTTACCGGCTCCGAATCCAGCTCCTCAAACACTGGAGAAGTCATGCTGTAGCCGATAAAATCGCCGCTGACAGCGCCGTAGAAAATATACTCTTTACCGTATTGCAGCCGGTCTGTGGTAAATTTCTGATTAAAGAAGGTCAGGTTCAGCCGACCCGTATGATCCGCCACCTGCACCTTGGTAACATCCAGGCCCTTGCGGATATGGGCGGTTCGGGGCGTGTTCATGACCATGGCCTTGAAGCAGGCAGGCTTGTCCACCTCCAGCTTTTCAATGGTTACCAACCGGGTCCGGTCCTCATAGCCCCTGGGAAAATGGCAGATAAGGTCCTCCAGGGTAAAGATATTCAGTTGGGCAAACTGCTTTGCCTTGGTGGGACCCACGCCTTTGAGTATGGTAATGGGATCTGTCAGCTTCGCCACAGTCATCACCTCCCTTTTTTAATTTAGTATAGCATAAGCGTGGAAAATTGAAAGTTGAAAATTGAAAATTATTTGTCAAATTCCTGTTTGCCGGTGAGTTTTCTAATCGCAACCTAACGATTCCGTGTAGTTAAAGCGGGGGCAGCTCTTGAGGGCAACGCACCTTGCAAGGTGCAGCCAGGTAAAACCGCAAAACCGAAAGAGCGCGCCTGGAGAGGTCTTGGGGAGGTG
>JAZOMH010000026.1:0-17512 GCA_045653785.1 Faecousia sp.
GGTAGAGCGCCACCTTGCCAAGGTGGAGGTAGCGAGTTCGAGCCTCGTCACCCGCTCCAAAAAAGATAAGGAACGCCATGCGTTCCTTATTTCATATGGTACCGTGGCCAAGTGGTAAGGCAAGAGTCTGCAAAACTCTCATTCCCCAGTTCAAATCTGGGCGGTACCTCCAAAAATCCCGAATGCGAATGCGTTCGGGATTATACTTTTTCACTTTTTACTAAAAATGCATTCAGGATTTTTGAAAAGTAATAGGAAAGAGTGAATAGTGAAGAGGTATTGCGACTTCGTCGCTTTTATGCATTGTAACACCTACAGCTAACAATTTCATTGAGTACGGTATCATTTCCATTTACCTTACGCGGTGTCGTTTTATCATAAAACGCAGGGAAACGGAGTTTCGCATGTCATTACCGCAGACGGAATGTGTTCGGATGAAATCAGGGTTGATTTGCCCTGAGAGCGGTTGTTTTTTGTAAAAAGAAACAGATTGCCTGTTGCATGCTCTTTGGCAGTGTGCTATAATCCTAACGAATGTTCTATGATTACAAAAATATAAGGAGAGGTAATTCCAATGCGTTTTGTATGCCAGCTCGATTATCCTAACATACCTTATCCAACCCATATACTGTCCGGCGACCCCGAGAGGATGAAAACATCGGTCCGCTCCAGCGGATGTGGCCTTTGTTCTGCCTGTATGGCAGTGGATGCACTGACGGATAAGTGCTTTCCTATCGAGGAGGCAGTTGCTCTATCCATGGAGGCTGAAGCCAATCTTCGGGCAGGTACAGACATGACAATATTTGGCCCTGCTTTTGCCAAGAAATTTGATCTGGAATACTCCAACACTTCCGATTTGGAAAAAGCCATTGACCACTTGCGAAACGGCGGTCAGATTATCGCCCATGTGGGAGTGCCGGAGGGAGCATCCATCGGCTTGTTTACAAACGGCGGGCATTATATCCTGTTAACTGATGTGGTTGACGGACAGTTCTGTATACTGGATCCGTCCTATAGGCCGGATAAGTTTGATATTCCGGAGCGTGTCGGTAAAGTCAATTGTAAACATGCACCTTATTTGTACTGCCCGGTGGAGATCGTGGATTCCGAAGGAAAACCCGGAAAGATTAAATACCATCTTTTTTCCAGGAAAACGGATTGAGTATCGACAGAGGGCGATGTCTATTTATGCTGCCGGTTTTGGCACAGATGTGCCGGAATATATCCCTCCTATGGGAAAAGAGGAACGTTTCCTGGCGTAACGTAAATGGAATATATATTTATCTTTACAACCCATCCAGGAAGGGATGAGGATGCTTAGGATGACCAATTTCCAAACTAATCGGGTCATGCTTGCATAAAATATGGACCGCATCGCTGTTATGGGCGATGCGGTTTTTGTTGCAACATATTCCAGATTATGGTATAATTTCTGTGTTTCCCATAGGGAAAGACTACAAAGAGAAATGAGGCGTTAATATGGAAAGAACAAAACTTGGTTTGAGCATTCCGGTTATGGGTGCGCTTACATTTATTGTATTCCTTGTCGGCGGCTATGTGGCAGGCCTGCTGCTGTTGGGCTATATCCTGCTGTGTGAGGAAAATACAGAGCTTAAGAAAACAGCGGTTACCGCTCTGCTGATTACCGTTGGGCTGTCACTGCTTAATATTTTGATCGGCTTTTTTCCGGATGTGGTGGATGTGTTTGAAGCCTTTCTTTCCATGTTTGGTGTTTACCTGGGCGGTGGATTCATTGATACCTTCTTCAACTTCCTATACTGCATCTTTAATGTGCTGAAAACTGTTGTTCTGGTTGGCTTTGCGGCTTTGACTATGATGGGAAAGCCTGTAAAGCTGGGCTTTATTGACAAACTGATTGGCTGACAATATATAAAAAAGCAGACCCCATATCGGGGTCTGCTTTTTTGCATAAATCATGGTTGATATCAAACCAGGTGATTCATAACCTTTCTGATACGGGCAACAGTCCGGTCGTAGCCCAGAATCTGCATGACGGTATAAAGCTCCGGGGAGGTAGTCTTGCCTGTAACCGCCTGGCGGATGAAGGTGGATACATCTGCCACCGTACCCGTAAAGGCGGAGGGGTCGGCCTTGTAGGCCTTCATATCGGTGGTGAAACCCAGCTCCTCGGTAATGGCCTTGACTTTGTCAAACCAGACACCGGAATCGTCGGAAATATCAAACCGATCCAGGAACTTTTGCAGGGCAGAGCAAACAGTTTCCTTGCTGAACTTCTCATCAAATACCGGCGCTTCCAGATATGCATCATAGAAGAAGCCCATGTAAGGCTTTGCTTCTTTCCAGGTGGCAATGTCCTTGCGGGGCTTTTTGCCGCCTCTGCCGATGGCAAGAATAGCGGTGGCGTAATCGGGATCAGCAATCAGCTTTTCGGCAAAGTCGGGGTCAAATTCCTTTGCCCATTCGGTCAGCAGGGCATAGACCTTTCCCGCGTCCATCCGGGCGATCTCGTTCTTGGATACATCGGTGAGCTTTGCGTAGTCAAACAGACTGCCGGCGGGATTCAGCTTCTTGGGGCTGAACTTGAATTCCTCCGGGGATGCGGTGGGATTTGCCCGGCGCCAGTCCTCAAAGTTGGAGTTGAGAACCGTCATAATGTATTCATAGACCGCCTCTACGGGGAAACCCTCTGCCTTGTAGAAGGTCAGCGCCAGCTCCGGATCCTTCCGTTTGCTGAGCTTACGCTTGGAAGCACCGTCCATCTTCATCAAAGGTCCAATGTGTACATACTTAGGAAGACGGAAGCCCAGGGCTTTAAAAAGCTGAATGTGGAAGGGCAGGGTGGGCAGCCACTCATCGCCACGGACCACATGGGTTGTACGCATCAGATGATCGTCCACAGCATGGGCAAAGTGGTAGGTGGGGATGCCGTCGGACTTCAGAAGAACATGGTCGATGTCATTCTCGGTGATGGTCAGCTTGCCCTTCACCAGATCATCAAACTTATACTGATTCTCAATAGAGCCGATGGAGCGGAAACGCAACACCCAGGGATTGCCGGCAGCCAGCAGTGCCTGGATATCCTCCATGGAGCGGTCACGCCACATGGCGTATTTGCCATAGTAGCCGGTGTTTTCTTTGTTCTGCTCCTGCTGCTGACGCATATCCGTCAGCTCCTGTTCGGTGCAGAAGCAGGGGTATGCCATACCCTCTTCAACCAGCTTCTTTGCGTAAACGTGATAGATTGCCGCACGCTGGCGCTGCCGGTAAGGACCGTAAGCACCGGAATCACCCTCAATGGTAGCGCCCTCATCGAAGGAAATGCCATAATGCCGCAGGGTGTTGATCAGAACCTCCACGGCACCGGGGACTTCCCGCTTTGCGTCGGTGTCCTCCACGCGCAGGAACAGAACACCGCCGGACTGATGCGCCATGCGCTCTGCTGTCAGCCCCATAACCAAATTGCCCAGGTGGACAAAGCCGGTAGGGGAGGGGGCCATGCGGGTTACAACAGCGCCCTCGGGAAGCTGCCGCAGGGGATATTTTTCCTCCAAAGTTTCGGGCGTGTCGGTAACATTTGGGAAAAGTAACTGGGCTAAAGCTTGATGATCCATATATGAAACCTCTATCTCAATGGTATTTTTGTTACTATACCATAAGGTTGGGCGTAAAGTCAATTTTCCGTTGCGTTTTTCTTTGGGCTGTGGTAGAATCATCCATATATCACGAAAAGAGGAATCACTATGGAAGAAGTTGCAGCAAAAAAGAGAATGTTATCCGGTATCCAGCCCAGCGGCGACCTGCATTTGGGTAACTATCTGGGTGCGATTAAGAATTGGAGTTCCCGGGCAGAGACCTATGAGTGTTTCTATTTCATGGCGGATATGCATACCATCACTGTCCGGCAGACCCCTGCAGATCTGCGGCGCAGAACTTTGGAGCAGCTTGCCCAGTATATTGCCTGCGGCCTTGACCCGGAGAAGAATACACTGTTCGTACAGAGTCATGTGCATCAGCACGCGGAGCTTGGCTGGGGACTGAACTGCTAGACTATGTTTGGTGAGTTGAGGCGTATGACCCAATTCAAGGATAAGTCTGCAAAGAATGCCGAGAATATCAACGGAGGACTGTTTACCTATCCTGCTTTGATGGCGGCGGATATTCTGCTGTACCAGCCGGATCTTGTACCTGTTGGACACGATCAGAAGCAGCATTGCGAACTGACCCGTGATGTTGCCCAGCGCTTTAACAGCATTTACGGTGATGTGTTTAAGATTCCTGAGCCCTTTATTCCTGAGACCGGCGCCCGTGTTATGAGCCTGAATGCGCCCGATAGCAAGATGAGCAAGTCAATGCCCGAGAGCCGCGTAATTTTGATGGAGAGCCCTGAGGATATCCAGCCGAAGTTTAAGCGTGCCATTACCGACAGCGATACGGAAAACTGTGTCCGCTTTGACCCGGAGAACAAGCCCGGTGTGGCGAATCTCATGTCTATTTATGCTGCCGTTACCGGTAAGACCTATGAACAGATTGAAGCGGAGTTTGGCGGCCAGGGCTATGGCAAATTCAAGCCTGTGGTAGGCGAAGCGGTGATAGAACACCTGAGGCCCATCCGGGAGGAATCCCAGCGATTGCTGAAGGATAAGGCATATCTGGAAGCTGTTTACCGTGCCGGCGCGGAGAAGGCAAGCTATGTGGCGGAAAAGACCCTGCGTAAGGTCTATAAGAAGATCGGCTTTTTGGCAAGATAATGTAAAAATCCGGAGTAGACACCTACTCCGGATTTTTACATAAAGAAGTACAATGCCAGAGTCAAAAGCGCGGTGTTTTTCTCCTCCTCACAGTCGCCGGCCATAAGCAGAAGCAGAATGATAATGAAAAGGTCTGCGGTTTCCATATCCCTGGGTAAAAGGTTTTTGAAAAATCCTGTGATACTATCCTGCCGGCATTGGCTGCAACCGCTTTTCCTAGGCTCTGGTTGAGATGGTGGGCAGGGGGGCGGTTCCGGTGGAGGACAGTTTGCTTTTTTGGTATTGGGTGACGGAGTTGGTCGGGGTGGTTCCTGCATTCTGCGACGGCGGTGAGAACCGTCGGGCTGGGGTATATATCGGTTATACATAGTTTCACCTGCCTGTGCTGAATTGCAATCCGTTCTTACCCAGAAAAGCTGACGCCAGATTCGCCATTTTTGCGGCGCGCATAGCCTTTTCCAGCTTTGTGATCCGTTCCGATGTCAGATAGGGCGCCAGGGCTTTCAGTAATGTACGCTGGTTATTGTCGATGTTGGAGCGCCCTGCCAGACCGGATAATTGCTGCACCATAGACAGATCAATGTCCGGGATCGGAAAACCTGGGCTTTCCGGCTTTTGGGGTTTTACCTCCTGTTCGGAGGGGCTCTCGGCGCTGAGAGACTGGGCCATGGACATGATTTTTTGCATCATGTCCGGATTTCCCAGAATGGCATTCATCTGATTCTGCATGTCATCCATTGCTGCCGCCTCCCATGTCCTTCATCAGTTTTTTTACCTCATCCATTTCCTTTAAGGACGACAACACCTGGGGGATTTTGTCGTAATCTCCGCTGGCGGCCAGGTTCATGGCTTTTTGCACAGCCTGGGGATCTGCTTGCTGCAGCAGCCCAATCAGCTGTTTCCCGGCAGGGCTGTTCGCAAGCTTCATGGCCTCCTGCATGGAGAAGCTATTATCATTTTTTTGCATAGGATTGCCTCCTGTCCAAATACCTGCTATAATACCGGTGTAAATGCTCAATAATACTATATGCACCGGAAGGAGATTGGTGTACAGTGAAAATTCTTGTTTTATCCGATTCCCATTCTTCTCTTGGGACTATGCGCCACGGCATCGAAAAGCTCAAACCTGACCATGTGGTCCACTTGGGAGACACCATGGATGATGCCCAGGTGCTTGCGGTGGAGTATCCTTATCTGCGATTCCACATGGTCCCAGGGAACTGCGACCGCCGGGGAATCGGTCAGTCTCAACCGGATATTCTATGTTACAACGTAGGCGGTGTAATGTTGTATATGACCCACGGTCATCGGCATGGGGTGAAGTCCGGTACGGAGTGCCTGTTGGCAGCGGCCCGGGAAAAGGGAGCGCAGGCAGTCCTGTTTGGTCATACACATCGGGCTGTGTGCCGAAAAGAGGAGGATGGGTTGTGGGTTATAAACCCCGGCTCCTGCGGTATGGGAGAGCGGAGTATGGCTGTAATAGAAACCCAGGCAGATAAAATCTCCGCCTGCTGCATCGTTTCGCAGGCGGAGTTGTGGGAAATTTGATCATGCCAGCGCCAAAATAAGAAGCAGACTGGCGGCGCAGCCAATTCCTATGGCGGCTACTAATACAAGATCCAAGAGTTTTTGAAATAACTCTTTGCGGGTTGCCGCATTGGGGTAAGGGATTCGGGGCTGCTTGGCAAAATCGGGATGATAAATCACTGCACTTTTCATAATAATTACCTCCGGAATTTTTTGACACCACAAGAATATCAAAATAATAGTGCAATAAAACGGACAGAAAGAAGGGAAATTCTCTGTCTTGCATACTGGTAAAAAGTATGATATGATAGCCAAAATGATGACACTGCCGAAGGAGGCTTGCAAATATAATGGATAAGGAAAAGAAACAGTCAATTTCCGGCTTGCAAAAGACGATGGAAACCCTCCGCACCTTTTGGAAGTGGGCATACCGACTTCGCAGCGTGATCCTGGCGATCCCTGTGGGAGTTGCGGCGGTCTTTCTTGCGCTGCACAACCAGATCAATCTGCCGGATATGGTGGGTGTGGACCTGCAGGCAAGCGGTGAATACGCACAGTTGGTAAGCAAGGGCGTTGCGGTTTTTGGACCGCTGGCAGTAACGGGTATTTGCCTGGTGCTGATGTTCTGCTCCCGAAAGGTGCTATATCCCTGGCTGATTAGCGTGTTTTCGCTTGTTTTACCGCTGCTTCTGCTGATCACCAATATTTTTCCCGGATAAAATCAATGTCCCCATTCTGCCGAATGGGGATATTCCTATCGTATTAAGGAGAACGGACTATGACTGAGCTGTTGCTGCGGCTGTTTGTGAAAAATCACAGCAATACCAAGGACGCTGCTGTGCATACTGCTATTGGCAAACTGGCGGGAACAATGGGTATCCTCTGCAACATTCTGCTGTTTGCGTTGAAGTTGGTGGCTGGTTTGCTCTCCGGTGCGGTGTCCGTAGTGGCGGATGCGTTGAATAACCTTTCTGATGCGGCCTCGTCAGTGGTTACGCTGCTGGGTTTTCGTTTGGCACAGCGTCCTGCGGATAAGGACCACCCTTTTGGTCACGCCAGATATGAGTACCTTTCCGGTGTGATCGTTGCGGCGCTGATTCTTTTGATTGGTGCAGAACTGGCCAAAACCTCTATAGAAAAGATTTTGCATCCGGAACCTATTGATTTCTCCTGGATCACGGCGGTTATTCTGCTGTGTTCTGTGAGTATCAAGCTGTGGATGATGTTATTTTATAGAAAACTCAGTAAACATATTGCCTCAACCACTTTGAAAGCGGCGTCGGTTGACAGCAGAAATGACGTTATCACATCTGTTGCAGTTTTGTTCGGCCTGACCGTAGGTTGGATGCTTCAGATCAATATTGACGGCTATGTGGGCTTGGTTGTTGCGGCCTTTATCCTGTACTCCGGAATCGGCGTGGCAAAGGAGACGATATCTCCGCTATTGGGCGAGCGCGCTGACAGACAGCTTGTACAGCAGATTCATGATCTGGTGTTAGATGAACAGAAGGTGCTGGGTGTCCATGACCTTCTTGTGCATGACTATGGTCCAGGTAGATGCTACGCCTCTGTTCATGTAGAACTGAGCGCGGAAGAGGATCCGCTGGTCTGCCATGACATTATTGACCGGATCGAATGCAGCGCCCTGGAGCGGTTGAATGTACATCTGGTGATCCATTATGATCCTGTGGTCCTGAACGATACGGAATGGGATAAAATGCGCAGGGAAGTGGAGTTGATAGCCGCAGGGATCGATCACAGACTGTCTATTCACGATTTTCGCCTGGTGCGTGGTGCCAGCCAGACAAAGCTGGTTTTCGACTTGTCTGTGCCTTATGATCTTTGCCAACGGCGGATTGCCTTGAAGGAGCAAATTGACGCAGAGTTGCAAAGTAAAAACGGAAATTATATGACCGTGATCCGTTTTGACGAGGAATAGATCTCATTTAATAATAAAACCACCCATCCAAAAAAGGATGGGTGGTTTTTATGGCGGAGTGAGAGGGATTTGAACCCTCGCGTGGCTTTTGACCACCTACTCCCTTAGCAGGGGAGCCCCTTCGGCCTCTTGGGTATCACTCCGAATACAAGAAATTATTATCATGTTGCCAAAGTATTCTAGCATAGGCCATGGCGTTTGTCAAGGGAAAAAGCGAAACCTGCCGCGGATATTTCCCATTTGGGGAGGCAAAATGTTATTGAGGTGATATTAGTGGCAAAGAAAGGCATGGCAAGACCCGACTGGACCCAGCACGGCCCTAAAAACGATGTATCCCCCGTGCCGGAAATTCAGGGAAAGGCGAAGCATACAAAGAAAAAGGCAAATCCGATCATTGCCGGTACTGCCGGTGCACAGCTGAAGGTATATCATGAAAAACCCATTCCCCAGGAGTTGTACAGTACCATTGATACGGACCTTGCCAGAGATAACCTGGAAAACGACATTCCCTTTGCAGACTTGCAGGATCTTTAACAGAGCATGGGTGCCGATTAAGTAGGTACCCATGCTTCTTGACTTATAGCACCGCCGTGCTATAATGAACTAAATTATGAAGGGAGAAATATACACATGCTGTTAACATACGACCAGATAAAGAATATCACCTGCGGCGCTGTTAATATTACCCGGGGGCCGGAGGGAATCGTGTTTCACCGCTTTACACAAGAACAGTACGACCTTTACGAGAAGAAGAATTCTGCCTTTTTTAAAAAAGCAAAAGGCACTGCCGGTGTGAAATTCTCTTTCCGCACAGACAGTAAAAACCTGGGGCTGAAACTGACTATGGAACATACCTGCCGGGAGTATCTTGCTTTGGATGTTTATGTCAATGACAGCTTGATTGGCAGCTTGGATAATTATTCCCATTTGGAGATCCCGGAGAATTATACATCCATCGAACTTCCCGCGGGGAATTTTGAGAAGCAATTTTCCCTGGGTGAGGGAGAAAAGACGGTTGTGGTTCACCTGCCTTGGAATGCTAAGATTTATCTGCACGAACTGGTGTTGGATGACGGCGCGTTTGTGCAGCCCGTAATACCGACGAAAAAGCTTCTTGCCTTCGGTGATTCCATCACCCACGGTTATGATGCGTTACATCCTTCATTACGATATATTGCCCGGTTGGCAAAGGCTCTGGATGCTGAGGAGTTCAATAAGGCCATCGGTGGGGAGCGGTACTATCCCGACCTTGCGGCGACTAAGGACGATTTGCAGCCGGATTACATTATTATTGCCTACGGCACGAATGACTGGCGCTATTCAAGCCGGGAGCAATTTTGTCGGGACAGCGCAGCCTTTTTACAAAACATTGTCAGGAATTATCCCGGGGTCAAGACCTTTGTAATCACCCCTGTTTGGCGGAAGATTTATGAGATGGAAACGGCATTTGCCTCTTTCTTTGAGATTGACAAGCTGGTTCGCAAAGCGGCTGAGGGATGGGAGCAGATCACTGTAATAAAGGGGTTTGATTTTGTACCACCGGAGGCGCGATTTTTTGCCGACGGAACCCTGCATCCCACGGATGAAGGGTTTGCTCATTATTTCGATAATCTCTGGAAAGAAATCAAGGACCTGGCTTAAAAAGAGCACCCGGGGCATTTGCCTCGGGTGCTGCAATTTTATGCGCCTTCCTGTAGGGAAGGGGTGAGCAGGATGCGCCGGCTGCAGAAACGGAAGGCGAGCATGTGGTCGAAGTAGCGCTCGATCTCAAACTCGTGCCTGCCGAAGCTACGGCGGAATTCCTTGTTTTTCGTTTCTGCGCCATCCCGGTCGCCGTTGCATAGACATTTCAGAACCTCTGCCAGACCCAGAATGTACTCACTCAGCCGCAGAAGCAGCCGGTAGGACACGGTCTGGGGGCGGGTGGGCATTGCCAGATGCGCCAGGGCGATCTCTTCCAGGCGGGCAGCGGCGTCGTTAACACCGTTAAGCTTCTTTGCAAGCTCCGGATTGTAATATTTACCGATCTTCAGATCCGAGGATGCCTCGCCTTCCAGCAGCGCAAAGTCAAATACTTCGGTCAGTTGGCTCAGCACATCGTATACCTGCTTCCAGTCCTCACCGTAAATGTGGGAAAAGTAATCCCGGGCGATCTGTTCAAAGGTGATAGCGTTGTCCAGCAGCGCCTCTGCGTACACATACATAGCAAAGCCGTTGGGGAAGAAGCTGCGCTGAGAGCCGTCTTCCACATAACCGTCAATGCCCATGTGCTTCAGACTGCGTACATCCTCAAATACCCGGCGGGCAAGATACAGACCGCTGGGGTCAGAGTACTGGTGTTTCCAGAAGTGATACTCGTAACTGAATACCGGACCGTCCCAAACCTGTTGCCACTTCCGCAGCAGCGCCACATGTGCTGCCATATCCGGCGGCGTTTCCCAGGCGTTGCGGATGTAGGGGAGCGCCTGGGGCGGCTCCTCATCAGGGGAGAAACTGGAGCAGTAGGACCGGTGGATGGGAGCAAACAGCAGGCTAAAGCGCTGGGAATTTTTGATTTTTTCCTGCACCGGAGCAAAGAGCGTGTCCACATAGGCGATGAACACGATCCGGGTGGCAAGGCCTGCCTCGGTCAGCTTCTCGTCCAGCTCGTTCATGATCATCAGGTAGTAGTCGCTGGGGGTCAGCTTCTGACAGTTCTCGCACTCACAGTGGTTGCGGCTGGAGTCTGCCAGCCATACATGGAGGTAGTCCACGTTGGCGGCATTGCGGGCATACTCCACAATGCTGTCTGCCATTGTGGCCCGGACCTTGGGGTTGGACATACACAGGTTGGTGTTCAGCGCAACACCCCGGAACAGTTGGCGCACACCGCCAATCTCGGCAATGGCTTCCTTCTGTTCGGTTTTCAGTTCCACATCGTGGGATTTCCAGCCGTCGGTGGAGGATAGATTAAAGGGCTCGGCAGTCCAGCCGTGGCCCATGTCATGGAACATCAGTCCACGCTTGGAGATCTCTGCTTCGCACTGGCGCTTCCACTGAAGCACTAACTCGGGAGATACCGGTTCCGGGGCGCGGTTTGCTGTGTTGTACTGGTGGGTGTAGTAATCCCGGTAGTAGGTGAAGGGAATGTCAAACTCAATCATGTAGACGTTCAATTCCTGCTTGGCGAAGAAGTCGATGGTCTCCATCATGCACTGTTGGTACTCGGCACCCTCGTTGCAGTGACCACGGAATCGATGGTCCGCCAGCTTGTGGTACCTCTGGGGCTCAATATTGCGCATGGGGATAAATTCTCCGTCAATCCCAGGGTACAGCCAACGGCAGCCGTTGAGTTTCAAATAGCGGTAGACTGCGAACAGGATACTGCGCATATTGGAACCGGCAAGGATGCCGCCTTCCAGATCGGTGTCGATATGTACGATATCATCCAGGCGGGGGTCATTGGCATCGCTGGGAAGGCCGAAGTCCTCCAAAAGACCTAGCCGAAAACCGTCCTTTGCCTCGGGGGTGTAAGTAATGGCGATCTCACCGCACCGGGGCATCATCATCCGCAGATATTTTTTCAGTTCCTCTGCGGCAAAGTCAATCACATGATCGGCACGGAGTTTGTTGATTGTCAGCATAATTTATCTCCTTTGTATTAGACTTCCAGCCAGAAATACCAGCGTCACCGGGGGGCCGTGGCGGCGGTCCTGCACACGCATTTCTGCAGGGGTAATATGGTCGCCCCAGGTAAGCATAGGACTTTTCCTGCTGGGGTCTTTGGTGCGCTGCTGGAAGCTGTATCCGTTTTCCTAAAATGGTGCCGGGCAGCTCGTTCAGGTCTATCTGCTCCATAAAGGTATCAACATTCCCGATGATCTTCTAGTAGTGGAGCTTACCCTCGTGGATGGTAGCAACTCAGGTGCTCATATCACCGTCGTAGGGCTCTTGTTTGCGCAGCATCTCCAACAGAATGGGAGCTGCCTGCTTATTTCCTAAGTATCCAGCAATATTACACATAATCTTTTCCTCCTGTTAATTGGATGTTTCTGCTTGTAAAGACATGATTTTTTCTTTTTCTTTATCCGCTGCACGGATCACAAACCGGAACAAGATACAGGTAACCAACATCAGAACGCTGTAAGTAATAAATGCGGAGGTATAAGAACCGAGGAAATCGAAGCACAGGTTAATGGTGGGTGCGCCCAGGGCGTAGCCGACATAGTTCATGGCAACAAACAAACCCATGATCTTGTTGAAAGAGGCGTTGCCGAACAGGTCGTTGACGATCAGCGGGATCACCAGCGTTTCCAGGGGGAGCGAAAGGGCATACAGCAGTGCAAAGACCATTGCAAGACTCATGCCGAGAGCAGATCCATTCATGAATATCATGGCGATGAATGCCACCATGCCGGAAAGCTGACAGATGAGCATCACGGTTCGCAGACCCGTGCGGTCATACAGAGCGCCTACCAGCACCTTTGTGAAGGTGAGGGTGAGGGAGAAGATACTTGCCACCGTTGCCACATAGCCAGGATCCAGTCCGGTATCCTTGAGATGGGCGGCATACACGGTGTTGATACCCTGCAGCATGAAGCCGGTCAAAAAGACGATCAGTCCTGCAAGATAAAAATATGGGAGCTTGATTGCCTGCTTGTAGTCGATGCCGACCCAGCTGGAACCGCGCTTTTTCTTGGATTTTACATCAGCGACCTCTACCTTGTCGTCCTTGGGACGCTCCCGCAGCGCCGCCACGATGATAATGCCGGTCACCAGCATGATGATACCCACGGTGCTGTAGGCATTGCGATAGCCGAAAGCGGTAGGAGTGTCGTTAATCATGGGAGATACGATCTGTGCGGCCAGCGCACCGCCAATGCCGTTGGCGGCGTAGACGATACCGGTATATTTACCAATATCCTTTTTGAACCAGCGGCGGATAATGCTGCTGGTCATGGTGCCTGTGGTGAAGGTAAGACCGACACCAAGAAGCAGACCGCCGATATAGAATACGAAAATATTATCGGCGGTGGCGTACAGAAACATGGAGCCTGCCAGGGCAAGAAAGCCGAAGGTTACCATTTTCCGCACACCGTATTTATACAGCAGGGTGCCGAAGAACAGGTTGATCAGCGCCGAGGAGATGTAACGCAGACTGTCATTGACTGAGAACAGACTGCGGGGGATGTTCAGCGCCTCGGTGATGGCGGATAAGTAAAGCCCCTTGTTGCTGCTGCAAAAGCCCAGAGCAAAGAATGTCATCAAAAAACAAGCAGCCAGAATGACCCACTTGTATTCCAATTTCCTTTTTCGCAGATCCATAGGATCGCCTCGTTTTCATTACACTTTAACTTACATTATACCAATCTTTATTTAAAAGGGCAAGTGAGAACTTTGGAAAAATAAGGATGACCACATTAAAAAGACCACATTCGTCAGTAGACAAATGTGGCCTTTTTCGTGGCGGAGAGTTAGGGATTCGAACCCTAGGTTCCTTTCGGAATCACTAGTTTTCAAGACTAGCTCCTTAAACCACTCGGACAACTCTCCCTGTGGGGTAGATAATACCATCATCTACCGGGAAAGTCAAGATTTCTTAAGTTTTTCCTTCGTGCCGTCAGGACGCAGGATATAGGTGTTGTCCAGCTGACCGGTAAGGCTTGCTTTTACGGAATCAATATAAATTCTGCGCAGCTTATCCCGTTCAGCCAGTTCTTCCTGGGTCAGCGGGCTTTCCTTTGCTTTTTTTGCAAGTTCGTTGATCCTTGCGATCACTTGATTCATGTCCATAATGTTACCTCATATATATCGGTGGATAACAATACCGATCCGACCTTTTTTCGTTTGTCCGTTTACAGATGTGAGTTTGATCTTGCCCAGTCCTCTGACGGAGATTTTCGCGCCTTCCGGCACGGTGCGGTCCGGCTTTTCGCAGGGCAGTCCATCAATGGCGGCCTTGCCGGCGGTTACATACTGGGCAGCGGCGCTTCTGCCAATACGAAAACCGGAGGATATGATGCTGTCCAGCCGAATGGACGCTACCGTGTCCTTGATCTGCTTTATTTCCGGCTCCGGGACTTGTACCTGAGAAAGTGAAATCTGTTCAAGATGCATTTTTGTACGGCCTGCACCAGTGAGATTTTGCAGAATGTATGGCGTAATTTCCGGCGTTACAAAGAAATCGCAGCTGCCTTTTCCAACACAAATATCTCCTACAGTCTCCCTGGCAATACCGGCGCCCATCAGCGCGCCGAGGAAATCCCGGTGCGAGGGGGTATCTGCCTCATAGAAGGTTGCCCGCAGGCAAACAAGGGGTGCATCATCGTGGGTCAAAGCCGATTCATCCAAATAATCCGGCAGATACACAAGCATTTGCCGCTCTGCATCCCGGTAGCCGCCAAAAGCGTACAGACCGGGAATATCCCCGAACAGATACCGGGTCATGTCCAATTCACGCAGGGATAGAAAGCAGGTGTTTGCGGGGATGTTCTTTCGCATACCTGTTGTGATCTTATCCCACACCTTGGCAAGCAAAACCTTGTCTTCCGGGGTCTGGGCGATTTTTTCAATGTTGCGTCTGTCCATATCATTCACCGAAAGTCATTATATCATAAGTATTTGTGAATGCAAGGAAGTTTTTCTTGTTTCCGGGAGGGTTCTGGGTTATAATGTCCCCAGAAAGCAGGTGAAAATATGATTGTTGGCATTGTCGGTGCAGGTGCTTCCGGTATGGCAGCAGCCTTGAGTGCGGCGCAGAATCCGAATGTAAAGGTGGAGCTGTTTGAACGGCAGGCCCGTGTAGGCAGGAAACTGCAGGCTACCGGTAACGGCAGATGTAACTTGTCCAATCTCCACGCGGCCCATGGGGGTTACCATGGGGAAGAACCGGATTTTGCGGCATTTGCCGTTTCTTCCTTTGATCCCCGCGCGACCTTAGAATGGTTTCGCAGTCTCGGTCTATTTACTGTTGCGGAGGATTCCGGCAGGGTCTATCCCTATTCCGATCATGCAAACTCGGTGGTAGATGTGCTGCGGCTTGCGCTGGAAAAAGATAATATTTGCCTGCGTACCGGATTTGAGGTCCGGAAGATCCGCCGGGAAGCTGAGGGCTTTTTGGTGGATGACGGGCAGCGGCAAATCCACTGCGACCGTTTAATCATTGCTTGCGGCGGTCTGGCAGGAACGAAGCTGGGCGGCAGCATGTCCGGGTATAAGCTGCTTTCCAAGCTTGGCCACCGGGCTACTCGCCTGCGGCCTGCCCTTGTGCAGCTGAAGACCGACTGGGCCGGCGTGGCTTCCTTAAAGGGTGTCCGTGCCAACTGCCATGTGCAGATCATTCATGACGGAGAGCTTCATGCCGAGAGCACAGGTGAACTGCAGTTTACGGATTACGGTCTTTCCGGGCCTGTGATCTTTGAAGTCTCCCGGGATGCGTGTATTGCGCCCGGGGAATGGTCTGCCCGGATGGATTTTATGCCCTGCACCGATTCTGAAGATTTGCAGCGGGAGCTGCTGCGCAGAAGGCATACAAATCTTCCTGTTGAGGAGCTCCTCACCGGTATTCTCCATAACCGCCTGGGCAGGGTGCTGACCCGAATGGCGGGTGTTAAGAATAAGCAGCTTGTGTCGGAAATGACAGAAGGTGAGATAGAGAATGTCGTCGAAACTGTCAAGTCTTTTCCCCTTAACCTGATAGAGCCTATGGGTATGGACAGCGCCCAGGTTACCGCAGGCGGCGTGATGACAAAGGATTTTGACCCCAACACCATGGAAAGTAAATTGATGCCGGGGCTTTATGCCTGCGGCGAGGTTTTGGATATTGATGGCGACTGCGGCGGCTACAATCTACAATGGGCGTGGAGCTCCGGACGATTGGCCGGGCTGTCAGCCGGAAAGGACGATGTATGATCCGACTTCGTGAAATATCTCTGCCGCCGGAGCATAGCGTGGCGCAGCTTTCCTATGAAACGGCGCGGATGCTGAAAATTTCCAACTCCAAGGTGCGGCAGGTACGTTTGGTACGCCGCAGCATCGATGCCCGGAAGAAACCGGATGTTAAGGTGGTCTACACTGTCGATGTAAAAGTGGATGGCAATGAACAGAAAATACTTAAAAACTCCGGCTGCAAACGGGCAACCATTGCTCCTGTGTCCTTTTACCGCCTGCCCAAGGCATGCAAAGAACCGGGAGAACGGCCTGTGGTTGTGGGCTTTGGCCCGGCAGGTATGTTTGCGGCATTGGTGCTGGCGATTGCGGGTCTGCGTCCGCTGGTTCTGGAACGGGGTGAGGATGCAGCAAGCCGTCACGAAAAGGTACAAAGATTCTGGAATACGGGAGAGCTGGACGCCAAGAGCAATGTACAGTTTGGCGAAGGGGGTGCCGGAACCTTTTCTGACGGAAAACTGAATACAGGCGTGAATAATCCAAGAATCGGTTGGATACTGGAACAGTTTGTAAAAGCCGGCGCCCGGGAGAATATTTTGTTTGACGCTAAACCCCATGTGGGTACAGATGTGTTGCTGACGGTTGTCCAGAATCTGCGGCAGCGCATTATATCTTTGGGCGGCGAAGTCCGTTTTTGCGCTCATGTGACAGGCATCCGCTGTGAAGACGGGACCGTTTGCGGCTTGGAGGTCAACGGCAGCGAAGAAATCCGATGTTCGCAAGTGATTTTTGCCATCGGTCACAGCGCCAGAGATACATTCCGTTATTTGCATAAAATTGGAATTCCGATGGAAGCAAAGCCCTTTGCCATGGGTGTTCGCATTGAACACCCGCAAAGCTGTATCGACGAAAGTCAGTATGGCATTGTCAATCCGGTTTTACCTCCTGCCGATTACAAGCTGGTAAAGCATCTGGATAATGAGACGGTATACACCTTTTGCATGTGTCCCGGCGGTTATGTTGTGGCGGCGGCTTCCGAAGAAAACGGGGTTGTTACCAACGGCATGAGTTATGCCGATCGAGAGGGAGAAAATGCCAATGCAGCGCTGCTGGTTACAATAAATCCCAAGGATTTTCCAACACAGGATCCTTTGGCGGGAATGGAGTGGCAGCGGGATATCGAGCAAAGGGCATTTATAATCGGTGGCGGGAATTACTGTGCCCCGGCGCAGAAGGTGGGAGATTTTCTCCGCGGCATTCCATCGACCGGTCCCGGCGCGGTGCAGCCGACTTACCGTCCCGGTGTCCACTGGTGTGATTTGCATGAAGTGCTTCCTGAGAAAATTACCGGAGCGCTGAAAACAGCGCTTCCGCAGCTGAATGAAAATCTGAAAGGCTTTGCCCATCCTGACAGCGTGCTGACTGCGCCGGAAACCAGAAGCTCTTCTCC
>JAZOMH010000027.1:0-2634 GCA_045653785.1 Faecousia sp.
TCGGTATCATCGCTGCACAGTCTATCGGTGAGCCCGGTACTCAGCTGACCATGCGTACCTTCCACTCCGGCGGCGTTGCAGGTGACGATATCACCCAGGGTCTGCCCAGAGTTGAAGAACTGTTCGAATCCCGCCGTCCCAAGAAGATGGCGCAGATCTCCGAGATCACCGGTGTTGTGGCCATCGACGATACCCACCGCACCGCTCTGCGTAACATCACTGTTACCGCGGAGGACGGCGAGGTGAAGAACTATCAGGTTCCTTACTCCGTGGGTCTGAAGGTACAGAACGGCAAGACCGTCCAGAAGGGCGAGCCCATCACCGACGGCGCTCTGTATCCCCAGGATGTTCTGCGTATCTCCGGCGTGGAGGCTGTCCAGGATTACCTGGTCCAGTCCGTCCAGGCTGTGTACCGTCAGCAGGGCGTTGAGATCAACGATAAGCACATCGAGGTTATTATCCGTCAGATGATGCGTAAGGTCCGTGTGGAAGATCCCGGCGACACCGAGCTGCTCACCGGCAGCGCCATCGACACCTTCGAGTACGAGGATGCCAATGCTGCTGTTCAGGCACGGATCGATGCCGGCGAGACGGAGCTGCGTCTGGCAGTTGCCGCCCCCATGCTGCTGGGTATCACCAAGGCCGCTCTGGCCACCGATTCCTTCCTGTCTGCCGCATCCTTCCAGGAAACCACTAAGGTTTTGACCGACGCCGCTATTAAGGGCAAGGTGGACCACCTGGTGGGCCTGAAGGAGAACGTGCTGATCGGTAAGCTGATTCCCGCAGGCTCCGGTCTGATGGCATACCGGGACTACCAGCCTGGTGTAACTCCCGAGGATGAGACAGCCGAGGGAGCCGAGTCCGACGTTGAGGAAATCGCTGAATAATACAAAAAGGACTGTTTCCGCAAGGAACAGTCCTTTTTAATTGGGAATTGAAAACGGAGAATTGGAAATAATCCGTCACCAACAAATTCCTGTTTATCGGGCAGTTGCTTGCAATGCAGCGTAGGGCGGGGGCTTGCCCCCGCCGCACAAGTGCATGTAATATCGTCGGCGGGGGCAAGCCCCCGCCCTACACTACTGCTCGTCAAATCGGAATTTGTCGGAAGGGGGAGAGGTGACGCGTATCTCCGGATTCCGGCAACGGCGCATAGATGACCGCGGTAGGCGGACAAACGGGGGAAATCCTTGATAAATCAGCGTTTTTACTGAATTTTTTGGTGAAAATTTATTGACATTTCCGAATTTGTGTTTATAATAGTAATCCGTATGGGTATGCAAACAGATAAGAAGAATACGCAGGCTGCGGCATTGACAGCCCTTTCCCAAGGAAAGAGCGCTGTGGGTGCCAGACAGATCCGCAAGGCGCTGAACGTAGGTTGCGCCCGCAGGGTCTACCTCGCCCAAAACGCAGATCCTGCCCTTACAGAACCCCTGGAGGTCCTGTGTCAGCGCAACGGCGTTGAGTACATCTGGATCCGGTCCATGACCGATCTGGGACGCGCCTGCGGTATTGAGGTTGGCGCAGCGGCGGCAGCAGTCGTCGATTGATCCGTTTCCGACAGCTTTGCTGTGGAATATATTTTCCGCCGAGAGGCGAGAACAAAAGAAAGGAGAAAATCAATGCCTACTTTTAATCAGCTCGTTAGACATGGCCGTAAGCAGGTTACCTACAAGTCCACTGCTCCCGCTCTGCAGAGAGGTCTGAACACCTTGGAGAACAAGGCTACCGAAGTACCCTCCCCCCAGAAGCGTGGCGTGTGCACCGCTGTTCGTACCACCAGCCCCAAGAAGCCTAACTCCGCCCTTCGTAAGATCGCCCGTGTGCGTCTGACCAACGGTATGGAAGTTTCCGCTTATATCCCCGGTGTTGGCCACAACCTGCAGGAGCACTCTGTCGTTCTGATCCGCGGCGGTCGTGTAAAGGACCTTCCCGGTGTGCGTTACCACATCATCCGCGGCACTCTGGATACCCAGGGCGTGCAGAACCGTATGCAGTCCCGCTCCAAGTACGGCGCAAAGCGTCCCAAGGCCGGCAAGAAGTAATTCTCCCGCCTGAGACAAACAACCTAACCTGTTCCAAGCCCTTTCGCAAGGCTATCCTTGCCAAGGTTTTTCTATATACTATAGATTACCTCCGGCAAGCACAACGAAAGTATCACTTTCGAGTACCGATGAAAATCATTTTAATATGAAGGAGGGAAGCAAAGTGCCCAGAAGAGGTAATGTTCCCAAGAGAGAGGTCCTTCCGGATCCTCAGTATAACTCCGTTCTGGTTACGAAGCTCGTAAACAGCATCATGCTCGACGGCAAGAAGGGTGTAGCCCAGAAGGTCGTATATGGTGCATTTGAAATTGTCGAGAACAAGACCGGCAAGAATGGCCTGGAGGTATTCCAGCAGGCCATGGAAAACATCATGCCCGCTGTGGAGCTGAAGGCTCGCCGCGTTGGCGGTTCCACCTATCAGGTCCCCATCGAAGTTCGTCCCGACCGTCGTCAGACCCTGGGTCTGCGTTGGATCACCCTGTACAGCCGCAACCGTAGTGAAAACACTATGAAGGAGCGTCTGGCTGCTGAAATCATGGACGCCGCTAATGGTACCGGCGCATCCGTGAAGAAGCGCGAAGATGTC
>JAZOMH010000028.1:0-73851 GCA_045653785.1 Faecousia sp.
GGCAAGCCCTACTGCTCCAAGATCTGCTGTATGTACACCGCCAAGCACGCAATGCTGATCCGGGATAAGTACCCGGATGTGAATGTCACTGTGTTCTACATCGACGTGCGTACCCCCGGCAAAAACTTTGACGAGTTCTACCGCAGAGCCGTGGAGGAATACGGTGTCAACTACATCAAGGGTCAGGTGGGCAAGGTCGCGCCCCAGCCCGACGGCAGCCTGCTGGTCCAGGCTTCTGACCTGCTGGACAACAAGCAGATCAAGATGAAGGCCGACATGGTGGTTCTGGCAACCGCCATTGAGCCGGACCCCAGTGTCCGGGGCATCGCCACCATGCTCACCGCTTCCATCGATACCAACAATTTCCTGACGGAAGCGCACCCCAAGCTGCGTCCCGTGGAATCCCCCACTGCCGGCGTGTTCCTGTCCGGTGTGTGCCAGGGTCCCAAGGACATTCCCGAAACCGTCGCCCAGGCCGGCGCTGCCGCAGTGAAGGTCATCGGCCTGCTTGCCAAGGATAAGCTGACCACTAACCCCTGCACTGCCAAGCCCGACGAACTGCTGTGTAACGGCTGCAGCAACTGCGCCAAGGTTTGCCCCTACGGTGCTATCACCTACGAAGTCCGCCAGGTCAACGACCACGGTATCCGTGAGAACCGCCGTGTAGCTACCGTCAACAGCGCCCTGTGTCAGGGCTGCGGTGCCTGTACCGTTACCTGTCCCTCCGGTGCTATGGACCTGCAGGGCTTCAGCAACAGACAACTTATCGCGGAGGTGGATGCAATATGTCGGTAAATGAAGAATTCCGCCCGAAAATCGTGGCATTTTGCTGCAATTGGTGCAGCTACGCAGGCGCAGACCTTGCCGGCTCTTCCCGTCTGGCTTACCCGGCGGATGTGAAGATCATCCGTGTTCCCTGCTCTTGCCGCGTCAACCCCATGTTTATCCTGCGCGCCTTTGAAAAGGGTGCTGACGGCGTGATCCTGTGCGGCTGCCACCCCGGCGACTGCCACTATTCCACCGGTAACTACTATGCCCGCCGCCGTATGACCCTGCTGTTTAGCATGCTGGACTACATGGGCGTGGAAAACGGCCGTACCCGCGTGGAGTGGGTATCTGCCGCAGAAGGCGTGAAGTTCTCCACCACTATGAATGAGTTTGTGGAGAAAATCCGCTCCCTGGGCAAAAATGTAAGATTGGGGGACTTGAGATGCAAGAATTAAAGCAAAGAGCCATCGAACTGCTGAAAAACGGCACTGTCTCCCGTGTCCTGGGCTGGAAGATCGGTGAGAATACATACGATCCCGAGCCTGCGTTCTTTGAGACTGTGGAATCCATGGAGGATTTCGTTTACAACAACTTCTGTGCTGCCAATCTGTCTAAGTACATGATCGAAGCCGGCAAGCTGGAGGGCAAGACTCTGGTTTGCCTGAAGCCCTGTGACAGCTACAGCTACAACCAGCTGCTGTCCGAGCACCGGGTTGACCGGGAAAAAGCCTACATCATCGGTGTTGGCTGCAAGGGCAAGCTGAGCATCGAAAAGGTCAGGGCTGCCGGTGTCAAGGGAATCCTGTCCGTTACCGACACCGATCCTTTGCAGGTGGAGACCCTATACGGCAGCACCGAGATTGCCTACAAGGATGCCATGCTGGACCGCTGCCATGTGTGCAAGGGCAAGGACCATGTGGCCTTTGACGAGCAGATCGGCGAAAGCGCTGACACCGTGGATGCCGACCGCTTTGAGGAAGTGCGCCGCATTGAGGCCATGAACCCGGAAGAGAAGTTTGCATTCTTCCAGGCAGAGCTTTCTAAGTGCATCCGCTGCAACGCCTGCCGGAATGTCTGCCCCGCCTGCTCCTGCCGCAAGTGCGTCTTTGACAGCACCAAGTTTGACAGCGCACAGAAGGCAAATGTGGACACCTTTGAAGAAAAGATGTTCCATATCATTCGCGCCTTCCATGTGGCAGGCCGCTGCACCGACTGCGGCGAATGCAGCCGTGTGTGTCCCCAGGGCATCCCGCTGCACCTGTTCAACCGCAAGTTTATCAAGGACATCAACACCCTCTACGGTGAGTACCAAGCAGGTAGCGACCCCGAAGCAAGAGGTCCTCTGACCAGCTTCACCACCGAGGATGCTGAGCCCAGCGTGGTAAGCCAGGGAGGTATCGTATGAAGCGTATTGCATTAGATAACCTGCCCAAGCTCTACGCCGCCATTGGCGAAAAGCAGAGCCTGTTCCTGCCGGTGAAGACTGCCGGTCAGACCAACTTCGGTCTGTGGACCGAAGATGCCCAGGTAGATCTGGGTACTTTGAAGACCGTCAAATCCGCTAAGGATGTGTTCTTCCCCCAAAGCGAGAACCTGTACACCTGCTACCGGGACGGCAAGAAGATCTCCATCGTTCCCGAAAAGCTAGAAGATGAGAGCTTCGTGGTCCTTGGCATCAGGGGCTGCGATGTCCGGGGCATTCATGTACTGGATAAGGTATTCCTCGCCGACCCTGTGGACTCCTTCTACTGCGCCCGCCGCAAGCATGGCGTCATCATCTCTCTGGCCTGCGGCCAGCCGGAAGAAAGCTGCTTCTGTAAGGTCTTCGGTATCGACTGCGCTGAGCCCGAAGGCGACGTGGTTACCTGGCTGACCCAGGACTACCTTTACTGGAAACCTGTTACCGAAAAGGGCGAAGCTCTCACCGCACAGGTAGCAGAGCTTCTGGAAGATACCGACGTGAAGGCTGTGGAAGATCAAAAGGCTGCCATCGCCAAGATCGTGGAGAAGCTTCCTTACGCCAACCTGTCCCTGGAGGGCTGGAACGGCGACGCGCTGAAAGCAAAGTTTGATTCTCCTGTGTGGGAACAGCTTTACAAGCCCTGTCTTGCCTGCGGTACCTGCACCTTTGTGTGCCCCACCTGCCAGTGCTACGACATTAAGGACTACGACACCGGCAACGGCATCCAGCGGTATCGCTGCTGGGACAGCTGCATGTACTCTGACTTTACCATGATGGCCCACGGCAACAACCGTACCAGCCAACTGCAGAGATTCCGTCAGCGCTTCATGCATAAGCTGGTGTACTTCCCCGCCAACAATGACGGTATGTACTCCTGCGTCGGCTGCGGCCGCTGCGTGGATAAATGTCCCAGCCATCTAAATATCGTCAAAGTTATCAAGGCTTTCGCAAAGGAGGGTCAATAATGCACGATCACGAATGTACCTGTCATCCCGGATATGTGCACGACACCCTGGTTCCCCAGGTAGGTGTGATTACTGACATCCGTCAGGAAACACCGGACGTGAAGACCTTCCGGATCGAGCCTCCCCAGGGCGGCAAGTTCTTTGAGCACATGCCCGGCCAGTGCGCTATGATCTGCGTACCCGGTGTCAGCGAGGCAATGTTCTCCATCACCTCCTCTCCCACCAACAAGCTGTACCAGGAGTTTAGCATTAAGAAGTGTGGTGAGCTGACCGACTGCCTGCATTCTCTGCAGGTTGGCGACAACGTTACCGTCCGCGGACCCTACGGCAACCATTTCCCTGTGGAGACCGATGCGCTGCAGGGCAAGAATCTGCTGTTCATTGCCGGCGGTATCGCTCTGGCTCCTCTGCGCAGTGTCATCAACTATGTGCTGGACAACCGCGCCGACTATGGCAAGGTGGATATCCTCTACGGTTCCCGCTCCGCAGACGATCTGGTTCAGCTCAAGGAGATCCAGGAAGTCTGGATGAAAACAGAGGGTGTGGACGTACACCTGACCATCGACCGGGAGCAGGAAGGCTGGGACGGCCATGTGGGCTTTGTCCCCTCCTATCTGCAGGAGCTGGCTTTTGACACCAACCGCGTTGCTCTGCTTTGCGGTCCTCCGATCATGATCAAGTTCTGTCTGCAGGCGCTGCAGGAAATGGGCTTCAGTAAGGACCAGGTTTATACCACTTTGGAGCTGCGCATGAAGTGCGGTGTCGGCAAGTGCGGCCGCTGCAACATCGGCTCCAAGTACGTGTGCAAGGACGGCCCTGTATTCCGCTGCGACCAAATTGACGAACTCCCCGCTGAGTATTAAGCTGAGAAGAAAGGAAAAAGACAATGGAAAACCTTGTTAATGTATATTTCTTTGGCAAGCGCTACCAGGTACCCAGTGATCTGACGATCATGACCGCAATGGAATATGCCGGCTATACCCTTACCCGGGGCTGCGGCTGCCGCCACGGCTTCTGCGGTGCCTGTGCTACCATTTATCGGATCAAAGGCTGCAACGAGCTTAAGACCTGCCTGGCTTGCCAGACCCAGGTTCAGGAGGGCATGTATATTGCGTCCATTCCCTTCTTCCCCACCGACAAGCGCGCATACAATATCGAGGATCTGAAGCCCAATCAGCAGGTGATGATGGAGCTGTATCCCGAGATCTACAGCTGTATTGGCTGTAACGCCTGTACCAAGGCATGTACCCAGAGCCTGAATGTTATGCAGTACATCGCCTACGCACAGCGTGGCGAGCTGGAAAAGTGCGCTGAGGAATCCTTCGACTGCGTCGGCTGTGGATGCTGCTCCGTCCGCTGCCCCGCCGAGATCTCCCACCCCATGGTGGGTCTGCTGGCCCGCCGCCTCACCGGTAAGTACATCGCTCCCGAAACCGGGCATCTGAAAAACCGCGTTGAGGAAATCAACCGGGGTGAATACGATCAGCTGATTGAGCAGATTATGCAGAAGCCTATCACCGAGATGCAGGAACTGTATAACACCCGGGAAATCGAGAAGTAAGGAGGGGTTACAATGTTTACTGAAACTATGCTGGAATCCATCAAGAAGGTGGAAGCTACCCGTGCTGCCCGTATGGGCGTAGAACCCCGCCGTATGACTGCCGAAGAGAAAGACGAGCTTCTGAAGGCTTACCACCCCGACTACCGTGAGGCTGGCTTTGCTGAGATCAAGATCGGTCCCAACAAGGGTCAGAAGGCCCCCGTGGAGCTGACCCAGCTGCTTCACTCCAACAGCCGTCTGCTGAACGAGAAGATCGACCTGGAGAACCCCGCCTATGATGTGGATGTTCTGGTCATCGGCGGTGGCGGCGCTGGTGCTTCTGCCGCCATCGAGGCCCATGAAGCCGGCGCAAATGTTATGATCGTTACCAAGCTGCGTATCGGCGACGCCAACACCATGATGGCAGAAGGCGGCATCCAGGCAGCGGATAAGCCCAACGATTCCCCTGTGCAGCACTATCTGGATGCCTTCGGCGGCGGCCACTTTGCTGCCCGTCCCGAGCTGCTGCGCCGTCTGGTTATGGAAGCTCCCGACGCTATCCGGTGGCTCAACGACCTGGGCGTTATGTTCGATAAGGAAGAGGATGGCACCATGGTCACCACCCACGGCGGCGGTACTTCCCGTAAGCGTATGCACGCCTGCAAGGACTACTCCGGAGCAGAGATCATGCGTACCGTCCGGGACGAGGTTCTGAACCGCCAGATCCCCGTTGTGGAATTCACCTCCGCTGTGGAACTGGTAAAGGACGACAAGGGCCAGGTAGCAGGCGCAGTGCTGCTGAACATGGAGACCGGTGATTACGCAGTTGCCAAGGCAAAGACCGTCATCATCGCCACCGGCGGCGCAGGCAGACTGCACTACCAGGGCTTCCCCACCTCCAACCACTACGGCGCTACTGCTGACGGTCTGATCCTGGGCTACCGCGCCGGCGCACCCCTGTTGTACCAGGATACCATCCAGTATCACCCCACCGGTGTTGCTTATCCCAGCCAGCTGTTCGGCGCGCTGGTTACTGAGAAGGTCCGTTCCATCGGTGCAATGCTGGTTAACGTTGACGGCGAAGCCTTCATGCACCCCCTGGAGACCCGTGACGTTTCCGCAGCTTCTATCATCCGTGAGTGTTCCACCCGGGGCAAGGGTGTTCCCACGCCCTCCGGCTTTGGTATCTGGCTGGACACTCCCATGATCGAGCAGCTCCACGGTGAGGGCACTATCGAAAAGCGCATCCCCGCTATGCTGCGCATGTACCTGAACTATGGCATCGATATGCGTAAGCAGCCCATTCTGATCTACCCCACTCTGCACTACCAGAACGGCGGTCTGGAGATTGGCGGCGAGGGCTACACCAAGGCCATCCCCAACCTGCTGGTTGCCGGTGAAGCTGTTGGCGGCATTCATGGCCGTAACCGTCTGATGGGTAACTCCCTGCTGGACATCATCGTCTTTGGCCGTAATGCCGGTAAGGCTGCTGCCCGGAAGGCAAAGGAAGTGACCTTGGGCAAGATGAACCTGGACCACGTCCAGGCTTATGCCAAGGAATTGGAAAAGGCAGGTCTAACGGAGGAGGGCGTTTCTCCCCTGCTGTTGCCCAAGTACGCCCGCCACGAAAAGTAATACATTAAGACTGCAAGGAAGGAACGCCGTTCCTTCCTTACAGCCGTCTTAAGGAGATGTAGAAAACAACATGGAATTTATTTCTAATCTTATCAATTTGAACCAGACCGGCACAGTTTTCCTGATGGCCTTTCTGATCTGCTTCATCGGTTACGCCTTGGGCGCTATTCAGTTCAAAGGTCTGAGCCTGGGCACTGCAGGCGTGTTCCTGTTTGCCCTGCTGTTCGGTTACCTGTGCACCCTGCCCGGTCTGCAGAACATTCCCATTATCGGTAAGTTCTACATGGAAGGCGGCAGCGATGCCAAGATCGCCAGCTTCAAATTCATCTCCAACATTGGTCTTGTTCTGTTCGTCACTTCTGTTGGTTCCATTGCCGGTCCTATGTTCTTCCGGGATCTGAAGCGCAATGCCAAGACCTATGTGCCCATGGGTGCGCTGATCATCGCCATTGGCTCCCTGGTTACCGCGCTGTTTGCTATGATCCCCGGTGTGGGTCCCGCTTACGCAACCGGCATTATGTCCGGTGCTCTGACCTCCACCCCCGCCTTCTCCGCCGCTAAGGAAACTGCCGGTGAGATGCAGGGCCTTGTGGTGCTGGGTCAGGCCGTGGCTTACCCCTTCGGCGTTATCGGTGTCGTTCTGTTCGTGCAGATTATGCCCCGCCTGCTGAAGGTAGATATGGCGGAGCAGCGCGCGCTCATCGGTGCCGCCCCCGCTTCCAACCTCTCCGGCGATGCTGACGCTGCTGCCGACGCTGTTTCCGCCGATGTGGAAGAAAACAAGCCCGGAAAGAAGCGCATCACCCTGGACGGCTACGGCTTTGCTGCTTTCGGTCTTGCCATCGTGCTGGGTCTGCTGCTGGGCGCCATTAAGATCCCTCTCAGCGGCAGAGGCTACGCCGAGGGCGCTCCCACCTTCAGCCTGGGTATGACCGGCGGCCCGCTGATCATGAGTCTGATCCTGGCCCACTTTGGACACATCGGCCCCATTAGTATGAAGACGGATCTGAACGCGCTGAAGAGCTTCCGAGAGTTCGGTCTGATGCTGTTCCTGCTGGGCGCCGGCACAGAAGGCGGCGTGGTGCTGGTGGAGCAGATCAGCCAGTCCGAGCTTGGCGCTATGCTGGTGGTCTACGGCTTCCTGGCCGGCGTGGTCATCACCCTGATCCCCATGGTGGTTGGCTACCTGTTCGCCCGCTATGCCTGCAAGCTGCCTCTGCTGAACAACCTGGGTTCCATCACCGGCGGCATGACCTCCACTCCCGCTCTGGGCACTTTGATCGGCGTTGCCGGTACCGACGATGTTGCGGGTTCTTATGCCGCAACTTACCCCGTCGCTCTGGTCCTGGTGGTTTTTGCCGCTCAGCTGATCAACACCCTCATAGTTTAATCTTATACTTAAAAAGCCCGACTGCATTGCGGCCGGGCTTTTTGCACCTTTTAAGTTGACGCAAGCCGCCCCCTGTGGTATACTAATTGCAACTTTTTCCCAGGAGGGCTTTTCATGAATAAAGTTATTGTTCCCCAGGGCTATGCGCCCGTGCTGAACAGCTATGATCTTCAGCGTGCCATTGCTCTGACAAAAGAAATATTCCAGCAGGAATTCACCCAGAATCTACAGCTAAAACGGGTGTCTGCCCCCCTGTTTGTCCAGGCATCCTCCGGTCTGAACGACGATCTTTCCGGCAAGGAACGGGCAGTTTCCTTTGATGTGCCTGCCATCGGCGACCATGCACAGGTGGTCCATTCCCTTGCCAAGTGGAAGCGGGTAGCGCTGAAAAAATACGGCTTCGCCTGCCACGAGGGACTGTACACCGATATGAACGCCATTCGCCGGGACGAGGAGCTGGATAACATCCACTCCATTTATGTGGACCAGTGGGACTGGGAACGGATCATCGAGAAAGAGGACCGCACCCCTGAGTACTTAAAGTCAACTGTCCAGTCCATTGTAGATGTGATCTGTGATGCAAGCGAGGCACTGAAGAAAGCCTTTCCCCAGATCAAGGTAGAATTGACCCGTCAGGTGAGCTTTATCACCTCCCAGGAGCTGGAGGACCTGTACCCCAACGAAACGCCGGAACAGCGGGAGTACCTGTATGCCAAGGAGCATAAAACCGTATTCATTATGCAAATCGGTGATAAGCTACACTCCGGCACCCCCCACGGCAACCGGGCACCGGACTACGACGACTGGACCTTGAACGGCGATATTATTTTTTGGAATGAACTCCTGGGCATTGCCTTCGAGATCTCGTCCATGGGCATCCGTGTGGATTCCGCTGCTCTTGACCGTCAGCTGACGGCTGCTGACTGCAACCATCGAAGGGAGCTTCCCTTTCATAAAATGCTGCTGGAAAACCGGCTGCCCCTTACCATCGGCGGCGGCATCGGGCAATCCCGCCTGTGTATGCTGCTGATCGGTTGCGCCCACATTGGTGAAGTCCAGACCAGCCTTTGGGACCGGGAGACCCGCCACACCTGCCGGGAAAACAACATTCCCCTGCTGTAATAAAAACCTCCGATGCGTTGCATCGGAGGTTTTTCTGGCAGGGGCACAAGGACTTGAACCCTGAGCCTACGGTTTTGGAGACCGCCGCTCTACCAATTGAGCTATACCCCTATATAGAAAAGGCAAAAGCCTTAGATTATGTGGTGGGCCCTCAGGGATTCGAACCCGGGACTATCCGGTTATGAGCCGGAGGCTCTAACCAACTGAGCTAAGGGCCCATAATTCTTGGGTGCCGGGGCACCGTCGCGTGTGCTATTATACCACCCTACGCCCGCTCTGTCAAGGCTTTCTTTTGTAGGAAAAGCGAATATGTTCCCATTTATTGCGCTGTTACGAACGGCGTACACCAAAGCCGCCCTTTGCACAAGGGGGCTGTGGATTGTGTTTCCATCCAACTGCCCACATATGGTCATTCGACCGCTGGGACGAAAATGTATACCCGGTGGGCATGGCATAAACAACTGTGGCACACTTCTTTAAGAAGTGTGCCACAGTCTAATATCAGGATTCCTTATTCTCCGACAGCCGGCTGCGGCGGCGACGGCGCTGTGAAGGTGCTTTCTGCTCTGGGTCCGCCTTTTCTACCCGGCGGGCATAGGCAGCAGCTGCCTCAGATGTAGCCTCGTAGGTCAGTCTGCTGACACGCACCGTCCCATCCGGCTGCCCGGACAGACGCACCCGGATCAAAAACTTTCCATGCTCCGGACAAGTCGCCAAGTCCATATACCGATGTCCCGGCTGGGCAAACCATCGGGAACTCAACATCTGCCGACCGCAGGTGGGGCATTTATTTTCCGCCCCGGACATAGCGCTTAGCGCTGCCCGCTTGTCCGCATAATCGTAAAACACCTTGCGGCTGATGCACCCGGGAATCTCCGCGCCATGGAAGCCATCCACATGGCTCTTCAGCGCAGTCCCATACTCTTCCGCACCTTTTTTTAAGTCCAGTTTCGCGCAAATCAGCGCCGTATGGTAGGCATCGCCCAGTGCATCATGCGCAGGACGGCTGGCCTCAATACCAAAGATCTCCATGGCAGTCTTCAACGCCTTCTGGGATGTGGATCCGTCGGTCTGCGCATTGAAGATCATCTGTGCATTGTACCACCGGCTGACCCAATCGCCCGCAATGCCGTAGAGCTGCAGATTTTCCCTCAGGATGGTAATATCATCGAAGCCCCAGGTCAAAAAGATTACATTCTCACCGCACCAGCTACGAAATTTTTCCATAGCTTCCACCATAGGGATGCCTTCCTCCCGCAGACGGGATTCCTTAATCCCGGTAAGCTTGCTGACCCGGCGGTTCAAGCGCCGGTAGAATTTGGGTTTAATCAGCACCTGAAATTCATCCGCCACCTGCTGGTCTTCCGTTACCCGCACCGCACCGATCTGAATAATTTCACCGCGAATCTGCACCGGCAGCACCTTCCGTGCCGAAGGTGAACCGGGCCAGGGCTGATTCCATTCCATATCCAAAACGATATAATCCATTGACTGCAACCTCAGTTTCTGTTTCCTGCTGTATATCATATCACATCACCGCAGGCTCTGTAAACCTTTAGTTGCAATTTGTTTATTTTTTCGAAAGCATTTCCTTCTTGTCCAGCACGCCCTCCTGCCAGCCGGCTTCCTTTCCGCAAACCGGGCAGGGATCGCAGGCCCGGATACCCTCATAGGTGTAGCCGCAGTTAATACAGCGCCACTTTACAGGACTCTCTTTTTCTGTCAGTGTGCCACTGACAAGCTGCTCATGCAGGGAGCGAAACACATTATGGTGTACTCCCTCGATCCGGGCAATCTGCATCCACAGTCGGGCAGTATCGTCATGCCCCTCCCGTCTCGCCATTTCCGCAAACCCGGGATAAGCCTCGTCATGCTCTTCCAGTTCCCCCTGAGCAGCATATTGCAGATTCTCTGCAGTAGTACCGATCTGGAACGGGTAACCGGCAGACAGATCGATATTGGGTGCGCATCCGCCCAACTTTTGCAGATGCTCCAAAAATTCCTCTGCATGGACCGCCTCATTATCAGCCGTTTCCTCAAAAATCCGTGCAATCCACTCGTAGCCCTCTTTGCGGGCTACCTGGGCATAGACAGTATAACGGGTACGGGCCTGGGATTCTCCTGCAAAAGAGCGGGCAAGGTTAAGGACCGTTTCATTTCTAGACGCTTGTTCCATTTTTGCATCCTCCTTTTCAAAATTGAGAATACCCATTTATTTCATCCCTTATACTTATGCGCACTAGCCACGGTGTCAACTTTGCACCACTTTTTTGCCGTATGATATATCTTTCACTTTATCTGGCATTACTTTTATTGTTTATTTTGGGTCTTTTTTTATTGCCAGTTTGTGTTATACTGTTTTCAGTTAAGGAGGAGCCGTTATGAAAAAACAACTGTTCACAACCAAAAAAATTGTCATCACCGCACTTCTTGCCGCCCTGACGGTAGCCGGGTCTGCCCTACGGATCAAGGTCCCTGCTGACATTGTGGGTACCTCTGCCTTCCATCTGGGAAATATTATGTGTTCCCTGTCAGGAATTCTCTTAGGCCCCTGGCTGGGCGGGTTGGCTGCCGGCCTGGGTTCTGCCATTTATGATATGTTAGATCCTGTGTACATCTCCGAATGCTGGCTGACATTCCTGACGAAGGGCGCTTACGGTTTGGTCGCCGGTCTTGTGGCATGGAATCTGGGCAAAAAGCCCTGGAATGCATGCTGCCGCCGCAGCTATGTGAAGGCTTTCTTCGCTGCCACCGCCGGCGCTCTGACTTACGCCGGGCTTTATTTAGCTAAGAGCTATTTCTACAGCGGACTGCTGATCCACGGTCTGACCCCCGAAGCGGCATTGGTCAGCGTAGTCGGGAAATTACCGGCTACCACCTTCAACGCAGCAGTCGCCATGATCGGCGCTCCCATCCTTGCTACGGCCATCTGCAAGGCTTTGGGGAAAGCGCATCTTTCTTTAGAATAACAAAATCCGGCTGACAGTTCTGTCAGCCGGTATTTTTACATTTTTTCAAAACCCACCAGCAAACCGCCCTTTTCCGCATAGTAGCTGCAAAGGCCCCTGCACTGGGAAATTTCCACATCCGTTTCAGGCATTTGTCTGCTTATCCTCTCTTTTAATCGCAATGCAGCTGCTTTGTTGCAGCAATGGTTGATCCGCACCTTTCCATGGGACAGACCCATGTCGGCCAAACGACACATCAGTTTCTCCAAAGATTTTTCCTCTCCCCGGCACTTATCCATAGGCTCCAAAGTGCCCTGGTCACTGGCCTTGCCAACGATACGTATTCCCAAAAGTCCCGCAATCTTTGCAACTGCCGGAGACACTCTGCCGTTGGCGGCAAAATTCTTCAAGGATTCCAGCATGAACAGCAATCCGGTTTTTTGTGTATAGTCACTGATCTGCTGACAAATCTGCTCATAGGAAAGCCCCTGCAGGATCATTTCCTCCAGTTTTTCGATAATCAGCTGCAACTCCGGACCGGCAGAGAGAGAATCAATCACATATACCCGCCTCCCCGGATGCTCTGTCTCGTACATCTGCTTTGCAATATTTGCCGCATTGCAGCTTCCGGACAGGCCGCTGGTAATGGTAACGCAGAACACATCCTCCGCGTCCCCAAAGGCTTCCAGCCAATCAGACGGATTGGGGCAGGAGGTTTTAGATCTATCCTTATAGGTGTCGAAATAAGCTACCATCTGCGCAACATCCAGTTGGGCATCGTCCACAAACTCCTTGTCTGCGGTAATGATCTTTAAGGGTGCAGCCCCAAAGCACACCTGCTCCAATTCCAAAACATTGGCGGAAGAATCCGCTACGATCTTAATCTTTCCCATACAGAACCATCCTTTCTCATTACCCATTCACCATACCATCTGCAGTTCTGTATGTCCACCTACCGGGCAGATAGCCACTCTCCCTTGGGTAGAAATAAGGTTTTTGACCACTCTACCGGCATGAGAATCCTAATTGCAGACACAATCAAGTAAAGGACTCTTTCCTGCGGTTCCTCCCAATCAGCATATAAATAACAGAATACCCGGTTTGGCTGTTCGAATCTTATCTTCTGCTTTAATCCGTTTCCTTTTGGACATGGAAATACCCCCATAAAAGACAGTTTTTCTTTTTAGCTTGTGAAAAAATATGTTTTCGTAAAATACAGTAACACCCTCAAAAAGAACCTGCTGAAACCATGTGGCAGGTTCTGCAAATGTGGAATCGTTTTACAGACGATTGTTTCCAACCGCGATAACTGATAGCATCTATTAGGTAAAAAAGAAAACGCGCTTTTCTCTCCGGCTTCGTGTTCTCGCAACCTATTGACGTGTCTACAGATTTTTCATTCTATGTGTCACAACCTGTTGCTTTTAACAAATATGCTTCCATGCTGTTGCATAGGCATAGTTTCTACTCCTTTGTCTTGCGGACACCCAGATACTCCAAAACATCCTTATGTGGCAGCAGTGGCGTGTACATCTGCATATAAGCCCGTCCTACCGCACCGGAAAACAGGATCAGCTCTGCCCGGTTTGCCTTATCTCCGGAGTTGGTGTACTGCGCCTGAGAAATGCCCGGATACACCTCAAGATAGAATATCTTTCGGATCTTATGGTTTTTTGCATTTTTCGAGCACATCTCACAGGGACTGGAAGTCGTGAACAGATAGCCGCCCTGCGCCTCCCGTCCGCAAAGCGCCAACGCCTTCTCTTCTGCATGCATTGCCCGGGATCGCATCGGATCCTTTGTATCTTTATGAATATTCTTGAAGCAGTAGCTAAAGGGCAGTCCCCGTAAAGCTGCGGTTGGAACCTCATATTGCTTAAGCCGATCTCGGAAATCCGTATTGTGAAGTTCATACTCACTGTAGGCATCCCGGTCCGCACTTGCAGCAATATCATTCAGATTCTTATACGCACAGGGAACCTCTCCACAAGGAACATCGTTCCAGCCTATGGCAAGAATATTATACTGTGAATCTGTAACCACCGCACCTACCTGCCGGGACAGACAGCCAGAGTTCACCTTCGCACTGAAAGCGATCTGCATGCACCGCTCCACCGGTGTAGGCCGCACGAGACAGGGGTACATGACAAGGGACACATACCGAACCACCGACTCCAGCAGTTTTCGATTGTTCTCCGTATCTGTAACACCGTTGGCGTTATTGAACAAGTACACATCTGCATTACTGATGCAACCATCGATATCCTGGGTATAAAAGGCACAGGTATTATTCTGGAAGAACTCACGCCGGATCTTATTGAATTTCTCATACTCCCTGTAATACTTGTTTCGATCCCGTGTGTTTTGGCTTTCTGGCTGCGATAACGGTTTGTTTGACAGATTGTCCAGGTAAAAATCCACCTCTGCCGGTTTCATTTTCTCCATAAGACGCTTTCGGACACTGTCCCACTGTGTTCCGTCTTCCAAATTTAGTTCACCTTTCTTCAGCACCTCATCAACTGCCGCAATCACTTCGCCGCCCTTGTTCGGGTATTCGTTCCAGTCCATCATTCGCACTTGAATATCCGTCAAATGCTTGGCGCGAAGTCTTTGCTCCCGAATTTCCGGATCTGTCGTTATTGCCCACAGGTAAAATGCCGAGTAACGGTACCGTAGGTATACTGCCTCAAATATATTTTTAATGGAATCTACTGCAACACGGACCGGTCGGTGCTCTTTAATGTGGAACGGATGCCGAAGCACTTTGATATACTGATTGATTTTCCTTGGAATCGCAAAGATATCGTCCTTTTTATCCTCTTCACCCTCTTTTCCTCCATTACCTTCCGGTTCGCTCGTCTCGGGAGATTTCCCCTCATAGGGAGGAATACTACCATAATACCGGATCATTTGTCCATATCTCTGGAAAAGGCGGGCATAGGCATCATCCCCGAGACACTTGGTAACATAACTGCGAATACTCTTTCCAAACCAGGTAGTCAAATATTTTACATATACAAATTTCTGGATCTGCAGTGCTTGCGTACTTTCGCCTGCGTTGGACTCCACCTGTCGATCGAGCTCC
Source organism: Faecousia sp. (assembly GCA_045653785.1). Lineage (GTDB taxonomy): Bacteria > Bacillota > Clostridia > Oscillospirales > Oscillospiraceae > Faecousia. Next base: position 14,916 of record JAZOMH010000028.1, read on the forward strand.
CTGAGACGCTGCCATAATGCACCTGCCGCTTTCTTCTCCTTTTGCAACAATAGGCTCAGCATCTCTACCAGGCAGTGGAAGGAAAACAGCTCCAGCAGCTTATCAATATGCTCCAAATACTTACGACGCGGGATACTCTCTTTTCTCTGCGGCACGTTGCGATATAAATAGCTCATGTTTTCGCCGATTTGTTCCCACTGGCTTGCCTCGCCATTCTCCCGCTGCAATGCCGTAAGAAAAGATTCGCTGCCTTTACTTTTAAAGAAGTTCTCCACCTTTTTGTCTGATTGCACCAATCTTTTCAGTTTTCTCCCCAGACCGACAATTTCATCCCTCAACCGGGTCTGGTATACCTCATCCACTAGACGGTGTACGAAAAAATCCGGGAAAATTTCCACATATGGCGCAAGCTCATGTTCTTCCTCAGCTTTTTTTCTCTCCTCCGGGTCTGTAAACTCTCTGATATAGAAGTCCTCATTTTTATCCAAAAGTTTACAGTTCTGACCCAGCTGTACAAGCTGCTGATAAAAGCCTTCCATACATGACCTTCGAAATTTCTGGCGTAGCTCCTGGTGTGCGCTGTCATCCCCACCTCTGCTCAGATCATAGATAAACCGCCTGTCATCCTCCAGAACAAATGTGGCAATAAGCGCACCGACCTGGATCACATCAAACTTCAGCCAGTGTGCATCCGCATACTCCGCAATAATACGAATTGCTCGTTCCTCCTCTGTAAGGCTTTTCAAGCCCGGTTGCGGAACAGGGTGGGGAAACTTCAGTTCGTCAAAGGGTGTTGCCAGTAATTGCGCCACCTTTGAACAGCCGGATCCCATGCGTCCGGTCAAACCAATCACCAGGAATTCCTCTCTTTGCGTTAGAATATCATGTATTGTTCGGTTGTTGCCCATTTTTTCGTTCCTCCACTAAAAACTTAATACAATCGTCAGGATACACTGCAAAGCTGCCACGATCAGCGCGCTTATAAATGCCGCCTCCGTGCTGGGATCTGCACCCATAAGCCGATAGATCAAATACGCCAATATACTGACAGATCCCGCAATCAGCAGGCGTCTTGTCCATTTCCACATCTCGGACATCTTTCTGCGCCAAGTCTTTCCGCGTATCTTCTGCGCGTAAATTTCCTGTTCCAGTTCTCCTATCTTATTCGCCCAATCGTCCGGAGAAATGTTCTTCATATTTCTCAGGCGATCGATAAGTCTGACTGTCAGATTGTAATCCTTTGCATGGAAGAAGCGGTAGATAGCCTTTCTGAGGAATGTCCACCGGTTTTTCGATTCCGCCACATCATACAGATACTTTTCCAAAAGATCTACCCTTGCAGGCAAATGCGTGCTGATGGTCTTTTCCGGATCCACCGGCGTATGCAGATATTGCAGTGTTACTGTTGCCAGGGGGATGCTCTCTGCCGTTTCATCCCGCAGCATTAATTTGATTGGCTCTGAAGACGGATTGGAAATCGCAATCAGAAGAGCACCTTTCCACAGGGGGTCTATCGTAGTTGAAATATGTCCCAACCCCGAAGATACTGTAGAAACACGGGAGTACACATTTCCGCTTATGTTCGCCGGCATTTTAAGATACTCCTTGCTGAGTACCAGCGCCGTATCTCTTGGCTCGATATATACATACTGCTGCTCGGGACAGAACATGGGGGCTTGCCCACTTTTACGGCAACCTGCACAATGCCATTCCGGATTTCGATGCCCCTTTGCGCACCGACTGACATTGGAGTATATCCGCATAAAGTTGCCTGTTTTTACTGACATTATCAGGCAACTGGGAGAAATATCAAAAGATGCGGCTTTAATATTTGGATTTGCCTCAACTGGATTCGTAGCAGGCGCGATAATCAAGTCTCCTGCCTTTATTTCCTTAATAATATCCTCCCTGCTCAGTTGGCCTACCTTTTCATTATTCTGAAACCATTTCATTACTTTGTCCCCCTTTTCCGGCACTCCGGGACAGGCATAAAACACTATCCCTTCTCAGGTGTATGTACTCACTTGATATCCCGGCGACATTTTTTTACAAAAAATATCCCCCCAGCCGGTTAATTCCGGCTGGGGGATGTATATATTTGGTTTTGTGTTTAGATGGCTTTTTTGGCCACTGTCCAGAAGTAGCGGTTGTCGCCAATTGTGAGTCCGCCGCCCCAGATGCAGACATACGCCTTGTAGTATCTGCCGGCTACGCCCTGGTAGTCCACATGCCCGCTGTGGTAGAACTTATTATAGCCCATCATATCGGGATTATACTTGTGATTGAAGGCCGTTACCCAGTTCCAGTTCACATTGTCAGTGGATTCATAGATCTGGATGGTCAGGGCACCAAGGGCTTCCAGCGTGCCTGTTCCGGTAACCGTAAACCAGGTCTGAACCAGGCCATTGCCGGCGGGATAAATATAGGCGTTATAGGAGTTTAAGTAATCGCTGGCACGGGGCTGTACCGTTTCCACTGTCGCGGCAGCAGCCGCCACCGGCAGGGTCAGTGACAGGATCAGCATTACCGCCATCAGGCGGAAAAGGGGTGTTTTTCTATATTTAGACATTACGCTTCTATCCTTTCCCAATGGAGTTGATCATAGTTTTTATTTCATCTACTGTCATTCCACCGGAAATATAACACTCATAAGAACCGTCTATCCACACAGTTCGCAACTGAAAATTGTTTGTAAAAATATAATACTCTCTGCCGTCTCTTACATAGATCTCTTTCAGATCTTCGTCGATTTCAACCTTCTCCGGTTCTCCTCCCAAATGAGAACGCACAGTAATAATTAAGTCTATATTATCTTTCTTGTAGTACGCCGCATAGATATTCTGCATCGGCGTTTCATCTACTACGATTTCCTGCAATATATACCCATCTGGAATCTGTGTTGGAATAAAATCGGTCTTATAACCACTTGCGGATAGTGCCTCCTGCAGGGATGTGTACTGCTGTGTTTGTTCCGGGGCAGGTTCTGTAGGATCTTCATAACCGCTGCCCACAAAGGAGAATGTCTCCTTTGCCCATTTGGCTACGGCGTCCCACATTTCTCCCCAACTAAATGCCTTGGCGGTTGCGGACAAGCCCACCACCAATGCCACCACAGCGGCGACAGTCGCCAGACGGCGCAGCCAGGGCTGCCTGGGTTTTGCAGGTTTCGTTTGCGGCGTATAGAATATAGGTTCCTCCTGGGGGCGATAGTATTGATTGAACTCCTCCCAGGCTTGTTGTGCTGTTTTTCCGGCGCTGTGTGTTTTATTTCTTTCCGACAGCACCTCCATTATATACAGTATTTTATCTGTATCCGTTTCCGTCCCCTCGGGAGCTTCGGAATCCAACCGCAGAATTTCCTCTAATTTCTCCGTTTCCATGGAATCGTATTTTGAAAAATCCCGGTTTCCGCGGTTCAGAATATCGGACATTCGGGTTCCTCCTTTCGCTTGTGTATGTATCAGAACTGTCCTTCGGGGACATCATTTAACAATTTTTCTTTGCAGTTTATATCTCGCCCGCTGGACCCGTTTCCTGCAGGCCGCCAAACTGATCCCCCTGGCAGCCGCCATTTCCTCACAACTTTTCCCTTCCACCGCAAGCTCATAAAGCAGTTGAAACTCTTCGGTTTTTACCAGATTGCCATAGAGGGTATCCAGCTCTACCATATCTTTGGACATGGCCTGCTCCTTGTACTGGGCCATCATATATTGGCCCATAATTCTTTTTGCAATCGCCTGGTTCTTTCTGACATTGCGGATGGTATTTTTAAGCGTGAGCACCAACCACCCCTGGGGATTCGGACATTGGCACAGTGCCTCCGGCTTCTGGCAGGCAATGCGGAATGTCTCCTGCACCGCTTCCTCTGCCATGGTCTCACTTTGCAGGCTGCTTTTGGCATAGGTCTTCAGCTTATCAAACATCTCAAAGTACAGTTCTTCGATCTGCATGCTTTGTTCTGTGTCCATGCCTAAACTTAACCTCTCTTTCGTGGGTTTTTCCTTTATTTTACCATTAAAATCTTATTTTTCAAGTTTTTTCTACATTATTCACAAAACATTGTCCCGTAATAACAGTAAGAATACATATTGTCTTGGAAGGAGATGTTATCATGGATAAGGTCACATTGGGTCAACGACTGCGGGAGGTCAGATTAAAAAAGAGATATACACAGCAGCAACTGGCTGCAAAGGCAAGCATAGGAAATGTTTATCTGGGGGAGATTGAGCGTGGTCTGAAAATGCCGAGCCTGAACAGCTTTATACGAATTATCAAAGCTTTGGATATCCCTGCCGATTATATTCTGCGTGATGAATTACCCTCCGGCGGTGCCTACATATACGACGAAATAACTCAAAAGTTTCAAAATCTCACGCCCAAGCAGAGAAAGACTGCCACAGACATCCTGGACGCATATCTGCATAATCTGTAAAAAACCGCAAAAGGAGACACATTGTCTTTCCTTTTGCGGTTTTTCTTTTTGTGCGACTTTTTTCGACAAACTTTGCAATGAAGCGCCCTTATAATAAGCATATAGCGTTGTTTTAATGCTATATGCTTATTTCAGAAAGGAAGCTTTGTATATGAAAGTAGTACAAAAAATTACAGAACTGCTGACCGGCCCTGCCATTGTGGATTTCCTGACAAAGGAAATACTTGCTGACAACGAAGATTTTTGTGAGGACCTCAGCAATTATCAGTCAGCCATCACTAAGTTGCAAGCGGAATTGGGCAACAGTATAAAGCCAAATGTAGAGAATGTGGTTAACGCCGTCAACCAACGTACAGCATCCGTCCTGCTTTTCTCCGCATTTCTGGGACTACAGATGAACCTTGCCCATTTCCGGAATCCTATGCTCCCTAACTGCACATGGCCATCTGTGGACAATGGTGATTATCTTCAAACAAACGCAATCCGCACCCTGGCCGGGTACCGAGATGCCGAAACTGTTTTATCCAGCTTTAACAGTCTGCTGACACCACAGCAAAAAGAAATCTATGATGCAGTAGCAGAATATATATCTTTTTGGGACATATACGGCGCTAAATTATCGCACTATTGCGGCTATCTGCTGGGCAACGCACTTTTCCCCTATTTAATTCCCGGCTACTACCCGGATTCTGTATTAACACTTCGATACGGCGCTATGCTGGAGAATTACTTTGGGGCCTCCCCTAATCTATAGGCTGATTGCCCTACGTATGGTCTTACAATTTGCGCCGGTGTCCGCCGGTTTCCCTCCAAGCAGCATATAAATAACGGGATACCCGGTTCGGGTATCCCGTTATTTGGTGCCGGTGACCGGACTCGAACCGGTACGCTGTCGCCAGCGGTGGATTTTGAGTCCACTACGTCTACCAATTCCATCACACCGGCACGTTCCTGCCTAGTATACACCAACTTTCCAAAAATAGCAAGAGAAAATTGCACTTCCCTGTGAAAGAGTTTTCTGCTATAATCATCCGGTGAGGTGTTGACCATGGAAATACTGTTTTCCGATAAAGAAATCGTTGTTTGTATCAAGCCCATATATCTGGATTCCGAGCATGATATGCCTGCCCTGCTTTCCGAACAACTTGGCGGTGCGTTTTTTCCCCTGCACCGACTGGATAAGAATGTGGGCGGCGTGATGGTCTATGCCCGGACAAAAAGCGCGGCAGCCCATTTCTCCAAGCTGATCCAGCAAGGGGAGCTTGTTAAAGAATATGTTGCCCAGGTCCACGGGAATGTTCCCGAAGCCGGCGACTGGGAGGACCTGCTTTTTAAGGACAGCCGAAAAAACAAGGTCTTTGTGGTCAAGCGGCAGCGCAGCGGGGTCAAGGCAGCGCGGCTCACCTTCACCCGGCTTTCCGGTGGTGAGACCTCCTTCGTGCGCATCCGTCTTTACACGGGCAGAAGCCACCAGATTCGGGTGCAGTTTTCCAGCCGGGGCTATCCCCTGGTAGGTGACCACAAATACGGCCCCCGGGATGCCGCCACCACACCCATGCTCTATTCCTGCTGTCTTACCTTCCCCTACAAAGGTAAACAGCAGCAATTTTCCCGCCTTCCCCCATGGGCAACAGAAATTTGTTAATATTACACAATTTCCCGGTTTCATTTTTTATACACTTCACATTTACTTAATACTTTCCCTCTTAAAATCTTCAGATTTTCCCTTTATAATTTAAGTATATGGTGTAATACCATGTTGCTTTTTCATTTTCTAACCTCTCTCTTTTCGTGGAAAGCCCGGTATCGTCTGGTCAACGGTGCCGGGCTTTTCTACGACAAAGCCGCCGGCGGAGCAACGCTCCAACCGGCGGTCATTTTTATCAATAATTCTCTGCGTTGACTTCGAAATAGCTCTGGGGATGTGCACAGGTGGGGCACAGCTCCGGTGCCTTTGTGCCAACGATCAAGTGGCCGCAATTACGGCACTCCCAGATCTTGACCTCACTCTTCTCAAAGACCTGCATCGTTTCCACATTCTGCAGCAGCTTGCGGTAACGCTCCTCATGGTGCTTCTCAATGGCCGCTACCAGACGGAACTTGGCCGCCAGTTCGGGGAAGCCTTCCTTTTCCGCAGTCTCAGCAAAGCCTGCGTACATATCCGTCCACTCGTAGTTCTCGCCTTCGGCAGCGTGGAGCAGATTCTGGGCAGTATCGCCAATGCCCTCCAGCTCCTTAAACCACAGCTTTGCGTGTTCCTTCTCATTGTCTGCGGTCTTCTGGAACAGAGCAGCGATCTGCTCGTAGCCCTCCTTCTTTGCCTTGGATGCAAAGTAGGTATACTTGTTTCTTGCCTCAGACTCGCCGGAGAAGGCTGCCTGCAGGTTTTTTTCGGTCTGGGTACCAGCATACTTATTTGCCATAATCGGTTCCTCCTTGTTTTTGTTTGGATGAGCCAACTATAGCACACTTTTCAGCTTTTGAGAAGTACTTAATTTAAAAGATATACACCCAGATTCAGGTATCCGGCAAAGGTAACCCACAAAATATACGGCAGCAGCAGGTCCCCTGCTTTCTCGTCTATCTGGGAAAAGGCACGCATAGTCAGGAAGATCAGCACCCACAAAGCGATCAGCACAAAAAACGCCACCAGATACCACTGCAGTCCGAAGAAAATAGGTGACCACAGGAAATTTAAAAAAAGCTGCGCTCCGTAAAGGATCAACGCGCTGTGAATCTTCTGAGGATCCGCGCCGGAGGTCAGCACCCGATAGGAGGCATAACCCATCAGCAGATACAAAATCGTCCACACCACCGGGAATATCCAACCAGGGGGCGACAACGGCGGCTGGTTAAATTCCTTATAGTTTGCCATTCCCCCGCTGATCAGCGCGCTTAACCCACCCACCGCCAAGGGGATCGCCAGCATAATCAAAAGCTTTTTCCATTGAATCTTCATTCAGATCCCTCCTCGGGATCATTGTCCGCCATCGTCCATAGGCTTATCCATCGAAATTCGTCTTGCACCATAAGGATTTATACTGTATAATGGAATTAACATATAAGAAAGGCGGCGATGTTATGAAATCCAAGGTGTTCTTCTCCCCCACCATTACTCCTGAAAAGGTTCTGGAGCTTTACAGGCTTATGGGTAAAGAACTCACCGGCAATGTTGCGCTGAAGGTGCACTCCGGCGAACCGGGTAACCAGAACTTTATCCAGCCGGAATTCTGGAAGAGCATTGTTGACCACGTGGGCGGTACTATCGTGGAATGCAACACCGCCTACGAAGGGGGACGGGACACTGCCCAGCGGCATATGCAGACCTTTAAAAAGCACGGCTGGACCGACTACTACGCAGTAGACCTGCTGGATGCTCAGGGACCCGACCTGGTACTGGACATTCCCAAAGGCAAACAGATTCAAAAGAATTATGTAGGCAAGGACATTACCGCCTATGACAGCGCGTTGATCCTGTCCCATTTCAAGGGACATCCCATGGGTGGCTACGGCGGTGCGCTGAAGCAGCTATCCATCGGCTTTGCCTCCTCCTACGGCAAAAAGTATATTCACGGTGTAGGCAATGCGGAAAACTTCTGGAACGCTGACCGGAATCAGTTCCTGGAAGCCATGGCAGATGCCGCAAGCTCTGTGATTGACTTCTTCAAAGGGCAGATCCTGTATGTGAATGTGATGAAGAATATGAGCGTGGACTGCGATTGCTGCGCCGTTGCAGAAGACCCCTGCATCGGGGACATCGGCGCATTGGTTTCCTATGATCCGGTAGCCATCGACCAGGCATGTATTGACCTGGTATACGGCTGTTCTGACCCCAACAAGAGTCATTTGATCGATCGGATCGAAAGCCGCAACGGCATCCACACCATCGAGGCAGCCGCCGACCTGGGACTGGGTTCCAGAGAATACGAACTGATTACAGTAGAATAAAAAACGGGTGCCAACAGCACCCGTTTTTCTTATTTCTCCAGAAGCTTTTGGACCGCTTCCTTGGGGCGGTAGCCCATTGCCTGGGTTACCACCTGACCCTTCTCCATGACGATCAGGGTAGGAATACTGGTGATGCCGAATTGCGCCGCCAGCGCCGGTTCTTCATCCACATCGATCTTACCCACAGTGATGTGTTCATTCTCCTGGGCAATCTCCTCCAGCACCGGGGCGATCATCTTGCAAGGGCCGCACCATGTGGCCCAGAAATCCAGCAGTACCCGTTCCTTGGCCTGCATCACTTTTTCTTCAAAGTTATCCTTTGTAATTTTAATCAAAGACATATTGCATACTCCTTTGCGGTATGATATATATAGTATACTCTATTTTTCTGCAAAAGGCAAGGTGTTGACCATGGCACAATGTAACGGAAGCTGCGCCTCCTGCGGCGGCTGCGCCAAAACGCTGCTGCTGTCCGACAGCGAAATTCACATCCTCCGCACTTTAGGGCAGATTCCCTTTCTGCCTGTAGCGCGGAGAGCTGACGATATGACCCCTGTATATTTGGAAGACGATGCCCATACCAAAGAGGAATACAGTCTGATCTTGCAGGTTTTGGAGAAAAAGGCGCTGATCGATATAGATTACGGCAAACCTTTGGGCGGTGTGGATATGTCTGCCTATACGGGATACCCGGTCCACGGCAGTATTGCCCTCACCGCCCGTGGCCAACAAGTCCTGGAAGCACTGGAGATCCAAGGAATAGAATAAAACATATCGCCCCGGGACTTGCGTTCCGGGGCGATACAATTTTACATTTTTTCGGGAGCGGAGAAGCCCAGCAGATCAATGCAGGTCTCCAGTACATTCTTGGCAAGGCCAACGAGAGCGATATAGCCTGCCTTCAGCGTTTCGTCCTCCTCGGAGAGAATCCGGGTCTCATGATAGAACTTATTCACCGCACCTGCCAATTCATAGATATAGGCGCATACCAGGTTGGGGCTTGCGGTTTTCAGTGCCGTCTCCAAAGTGGGCGCCAGCTTGGTGATAGCAAGCATCAGATCCTTGGCATAGGAATTGGCAGCCGGCTGAATAGAAAGATTCTCCCATGCGCCGTACTTTGCCAGAATGGACTTGATCCGGACAATGGTGTACAGGATATATGGGCCGGTGTTGCCTTCAAATGCCGCAAAGCGGTCCATATCGAACACATAGTCCTTGGTGGGCTGATTGGAAAGATCGCCGTACTTCAGTGCTGCCATGGCAATCTTCTGAGTGGTCTCCTCCACCTCGCTGTCTGCCACGATCTTGTTCTCCACCACCTTGGCGCGAACAAAATCGGTCATTTCCTTAATCAGGACTTCCAGCCGCATGACGCCGCCCTCACGGGTCTTGAAGGGCTTGCCGTCCGCGCCGTTCATCGTGCCGAAGCCAAGGTGCTCCACCTGGTAATCCTCGGGCAGAATACCGCCCAGCTTGGCTGCCCGGAACACCTGCTCAAAGTGCAGGCTCTGCCGCTTATCGGTGATATAGAACATCCGGTCGGGCTTAAAATCCTTCATGCGTTGGACCATGGTTGCCAGGTCTGTGGTTGCATAGATGGCAGAGCCGTCAGACTTAACCAGAATACAGGGAGGAACTTCCTTTTTGTCGTCCTCACGGGCAACAGGAACGACCCATGCGCCCTCGCTCTGTACAGCAATGCCCCGGTTCTTCAAATCCTCCACCATAGCGGGGATGTAGGGGTCGGCATCGCTTTCGCCCAGCCAGACTTCAAAGTTTACATTCAGATTGTCGTAAATCTTCCGCATATCCGCCAAAGACAGACGCATAATGTGCTGCCACAGTGCCCGGTAACCGGGTCTTCCCTGCTGCAGTTCAAAGGTAGCGGTGTGGGCCTTTTCAGCAAAAGCCTCATCATCCTTTTTCTTGGCAGAAGCGGCAGGATAGATCTCCTCCAGCTCACTGATGGTAAAGGGGGCTTCCTCCGGATAGGGACCGGCATAGTTTTCGTCAAAGTAGCAAAGCTGTGGCTGGCGCTCCCGCAGTTCGGAGATGATCAGTCCCATCTGCAACCCCCAGTCGCCCAGGTGTATATCGCCGATGGTATTGTAACCGAAAAACTTGAAAAGCCGCTTGATGGACTCGCCGATAATGGCAGAGCGCAGGTGGCCGATATGCAAAGGCTTTGCCACATTAGGTCCGCCGTAGTCCACCACCACTGTCTTGCCAGTGCCGTGCTTTTCCACGCCGAAATCCTCAGCATTGCGCATTTCCTCCAGGTACTTCTGCAGGAAGGAATCGCTGAGCTTCAGATTCAAAAAGCCGGGCATTACCGCCTCGATCATGGAAAAATCTTCTTTACCCAGCTTTTCCGCCACGGCGTTTGCGATCTGGATGGGGGCGCATTTGTACTGCTTTCCCGCCGCCAGAGCGCCGTTGCACTGGTATTCGCACAGATCGGGCCGGTTGGAGACCGTTACTCTGCCAAAGGAGGCCTCATAGCCTGCCTCCACAAACGCCTGCTGCATTTTCTCGGAAATAATATCTAAGATTTTCTTCATATTATCTTCTCCTATACCGTGTAGGGGCGATCATCGGTCGTCCGCGGACGCGCAATGCGCGCCCCTATAAAGGATTGTTACTGCTGGTTATTCTTCACCCACTCCAGGTAATCGTCGTAGGTGCCGTAGCGGTCCACAATGGTGCCATCGGGCTGGAAGGCGATGACCCGGTTACAGGTGGAGGTGAGCATCTCATGGTCGTGGGATGCCAGCAGCACAACGCCGTTGAAGGCTTCCAGACCCTTGTTCACCGCCTGGATGGATTCCATATCCAGGTGGTTGGTAGGCTGGTCTAACAGCACCACATTGGCGCCGGAAAGCATCATTTTACTGAGCATGCAGCGAACCTTTTCGCCACCGGAGAGCACATTGACCTTCTTGAACACATCCTCGTTGGAGAAAAGCATTCTGCCCAGGAAGCCACGGAGGTACACATCGTCCTTCTTGGCAGAATACTGACGCAGCCAATCCACCAGCTCCATATCGTTGCCCTCAAAGTACTCGCTGTTGTCCTTGGGCAGATAGCCCCGGATGGTGGAAATGCCCCACTTGACACTGCCTTCATCCGGCTCTATTTCGCCCATGAGCACCTTGAACAGAGCAGTCTGCGCCAGCTCATTTTCGCCCACAAAGGCGATCTTGTCGTTCTTTCCCACGGAGAAATAAACTTTGTCCAGCAGCTTCACACCGTCCACGGTCACAGACACATCGTTAACTGTGAGAATATCCTTACCCAGCTCACGCTCAGGCATAAAGCCCACAAAGGGATAGCGGCGGGTGGAACAGGGCATTTCCTCAACCGTCAGCTTGTCCAGCAGCTTCCGGCGGGCGGTAGCCTGCTTTGCCTTGGACTTATTAGCGGAGAACCGCTGAATGAACAGCTGCAGTTCCTCAATTTTCTCCTGGTTGCGCTTGTTCTTATTGCGGATCATAGCCTGGACCATCTGGGAGGATTCATACCAGAAGTCATAGTTACCCACATACATCTTGATCTTGCCGTAGTCAATATCCACCGTGTGGGTACAGACAGTATTCAGGAAGTGGCGATCGTGGGAAACCGCGATGACCATGCCGGGGAAATCCAGCAGGAAGTCCTCCAGCCAGTTGATCGCCTCAATATCCAGGTTGTTGGTAGGCTCGTCCAGCATAACAATGTCCGGGTTGCCGAACAGCGCCTGAGCCAGCAGCACCTTCACCTTCAGTCGGGGATCAGTAGCACCCATGATGTCGTAGTGCAGCTCTGTACCGATGCCCAGACCCTGCAAAAGGCGGGATGCGTCGCTCTCTGCCTCCCAGCCGTCCATCTCCGCAAACTCGATCTCCAGCTCAGAGGCGCGGATGCCGTCCTCATCGGTGAAATCGGACTTTTCGTAGATGGCGTCCTTTTCCTTCATTACGTCGTAGAGCCGCTGGTTGCCCATGATGACTGTATCCATAATGGTGTACTCATCGTAGGCATTCTGATTCTGTTTCAAAACGGATACACGCTTGTCCGGATCAATGTGGATTTCACCGTTGGTGGATTCCAGCTCGCCGGTGAGCAGCCGCAGAAAAGTGGATTTACCTGCGCCGTTGGCGCCGATGATGCCATAGCAATTGCCGGGCAAAAACTGCAGATCCACATGCTGGAACAGCCATTGGCCGCCAAATTGCATACCTAAATTACTAACTGTGATCATTTTCTTACTACCTCGTTGTCAAAATAGTTGCCGCGCCCATTGGCGCATACTCATACATTGTAAATATTACCACATATTTATGAATTTTGAAAGAACTTTTTTCCAGGGGGTTGCATTTTTTATTTTGCGTGTTATAATATTAGCACTCAAACATTAAGAGTGCTAAAAGGAGAATGTATTATGCGTAAAAAGCAGTTCAAAGCCGAATCCAAACGGCTGCTGGATCTGATGATCAACTCTATCTATACTCACCAGGAGATCTTCCTTCGGGAGATCATCTCCAACGCCAGCGATGCCATTGACAAGCTAGCCTATACTGCCCTCACCGACGACAAAGTGGGGCTGAATCGGGATCAGTTTGCCATTACCCTCACCCGGGGCGACGGCGTACTGACTGTATCTGACAACGGTATTGGCATGACCCGGGAGGAAATGGAAGAAAACTTAGGCACCATCGCCAAGTCCGGTTCTCTGGGCTTCAAGCAGACCATGGAAGAAAAAGAGGACATTGACATTATCGGCCAGTTTGGCGTAGGCTTCTATGCCGCCTTCATGGTCGCTTCCTCCGTAACCGTAATTTCCAAAAAGTACGATGAGGACACCGCCTGGAAGTGGGTGTCTGACGGTGCTGACGGCTACACCATTGAGGAAGCACAGCGGGACTTCCCGGGTACAGATGTTATTATGACCCTGAAGCCGGACACCGAGGAGGAAAAGTTCTCCCGTTTCCTGGAGGAATATGAGCTGCGCGCTTTGGTAAAAAAATATTCCGATTATATCCGCTACCCCATCCGTATGGAGGTTACCAAGTCCCGTAAAACCGCTGATTCTCCCGAGGACAAGCCGGAATACGAGCAGTACACCGAGGTGGAGACCCTCAATTCCATGGTCCCCTTGTGGCAGCGGAGCAAGAAGGATGTAACCGAGGAAGAATACGAGAGCTTCTACCGGGAGAAGTTCTTTGATTTCAGCAAGCCCCTGCGTACCATCCACACCAGTGCGGAAGGCACTGTGTCCTACAAAGCGCTGCTGTATATCCCCGGCAAAGCTCCTTACGATTTCTATACCAAGGATTTCAAATCCGGTCTGCAGCTGTACTCCTCCGGTGTGATGATCATGGAGTCCTGCGAGGAACTTCTGCCGGAGCATTTCCGCTTTGTCCGGGGCGTCGTAGACAGCCAGGACCTTTCCCTGAATATCAGCCGTGAGATGCTGCAGCACAACCGTCAACTGACCATCATCGCCAAAAATATTGAAAAGAAGATCAAGCAGGAGCTGCTTTCTCTGCTGGAGAACGACCGGGAAAAGTACGAAGAATTTTATGCCGCCTTTGCCCGTCAGCTGAAGTACGGCACGGTCTCCCAGTACGGCGCCCACAAGGATGCCACCCAGGATCTTCTGCTGTTCTGGAGCCACAAGCAGGGCAAGCTGATCAGCCTGAAGGAATACACCGAAACCATGGCAGAGGGGCAGGAGAAGATCTACTACATCTCCGCCGAATCCGTGGAGCGCGCCGCCAAGCTGCCCCAGGTGCAGGCGCTTGAGGCCAAGGGCTACGATGTGCTGCTGCTCACTGACGAGGTGGACGAGTTCGTTCCCCAGACCTTGATGACCTACGGGGAAAAAGTCTTCTGCAATGCCGCCACCGAGGATCTGGAGCTGCAGACCGAGGAGGAGAAGAAGCAGCTGGAGGAGAAGGCCGAGGAAATGAAGGGTCTGCTTACCTTCGTCAAGGACACCCTGGGCGAGGATGTGCAGGAGGTCAAGCTCTCCGCAAACCTGGGCAGCGCCCCTGTGTGTATGACCTCCGCCAGCGGTGTGAGCTTTGAGATGGAGAAGTATTTCAAGCGGATGAATCCGGATATGCCCGTCCCCTCCCAGCGGATCCTGGAGCTGAATCCGGAGCATGACGCGGTGAAGGCGCTGCAGAGCGCCATGATCGCCGACACCGCAAAGGCAAAGGACTACGCCCAGCTTCTTTACTGCCAGGCGCAGCTTTTGGCTGACCTGCCCCTGGAGGACCCGGCAGAGTACACCGCCCTTGTGTGCAAGCTGATGAAATAACCCAACCCCCCGCGTGGTCGAAAAGGCCATGCGGGGGGTGTCAAATTCCTGTTTATCGGTAAGTTCCTGTAGGGGCGTGCATTGCACGTCCGCCCAATAATTTTTACAAAAATTATTGGGATTTCCTCAGGAAATAATAAAAAGATCGCCGCTGGCCATGTGATTTTGTTTTGCAAAATCACTGGACGAGCAATGCTCGCCCCTACGATTTCTAACCAGCAAACTCACCGATAAATCGCAATTTATTCGTTAAAGAACAACAGCGAATACCACGTGATAACATTGTCGCCATACAGAAAATCCAAGCCGTTCTCCTCCAGCGTGGGGATCAGGTTGATGCCATGACTCTCCACACAGGGGTGCATCCTCTCCGGGATCCGGCAAGGCTCACCGTCCAGGATCGCGCAGCGCTCACACACCGCGCAGGCCTCTGTAGACAGAATATACGGCTCCACCCCCTGCTCCCGGAGCATCTGGCGCACCCGGTTGGTGATGGCCTCATGCTCCGGGCGGGTCTTGAGAGCCTCCTCCATGTTGGCGATGTCCTCCGTCTCGGTGATCGTACCCACGACCAGGCAGCTTTGGTAGCTGCGGCATCTTTGGGCGCAGGCATCCACCTCCCCCGTACCCGGAGGGCAGGCCCAGCTTTTGCCGTACATAGGACATTCATGCTCACAGATCCAGCGGATCCGATGGGAAAACTCCAGGCTTTTAGGGTCGATATAAAAGTAAACATACAGCGGCAATTCCGAAAGCTTCTGCTCTAGCAATTCCTTATCGATCATGCCAGTTCCTCCAGGATTCGCTTGCAGCCCTCACAAATGTCCGCCCAGGTCTGGGTAAAGTCCCCGGTGTACCAGGGATCTGCCACATCCCGGTCCAGGAAGGGCTTAAATTTCATCTCCCCGGGGAACATTTGCCTTAAGTACCGCAAATTGGACCGGTCCATATAAAAAATATGATCGTATTTTTCCACATCTGCCCGGGTGATCTGCCGGGCGCGGTGGCCGTCGCAGGAGATCCCATGGCTGTTCATTTCCCGCCGCGCAGGCGGGTATACCGGATTGCCCAGCTCCTCCCGGCTCACCGCCACTGAGGCGATCTCAAAGTGGTCAGCGATGCCGGCTTTTTTCACCATATCCTGTAAAACATACTGACCCATCGGGCTGCGACATATATTCCCGTGGCATACGAATAGTATTTTAATCATCGTTCAAAACTCCAAACTATGCAAATTTATACCAAGATATGCCGCTTTCGCCAGGGAATTTGAAACATTCCCTCCACCCCGCCATCATATCCCGATGGCATACGATGGCAAGGGACAGCATATCGTTTCTGTCAAAAGTAGTAAAAAAAGTAGTAAAACTGAAAATCTATTCAATTTTACTACTCGATAATTTTACGGGTTTATCGGGTTTTCCCTGTGTTTTCACACTTTAGTGTTCAGTTTCCGCAAATGGGCGTTTTATGTCTTTTGTCGTACTACTCGAAATATTATGCTGTTTTGACCAATTTGAGGCCCAATTCCTTTTGGGAGAACTGCAACTGCAGCCGCTGCAATTCGTTCCACGCATCCTCAAGACCCAGGTGAGTGTAGGTGTCCATCGTCACACTAATCTCGGAATGACCCATCAAGTATTGCAGGGTTTTGGGATTCATACCGCTTTTTGCCTTGTTGGTGCAGTAGGTATGGCGGCACACATGGGGTGTAATCAAGGGAAGTTCTTCCTTGTAAATGCTGTTGTACTTGTTCCAGGCGTGCTTGAAATAATGCTCCCAATGCATCGCCACCATCGGGCGGTCTTCCTTATCAAAGAAAAGGAAGACAGAATATCCGTCAATAGTCGGCTCGACCTGGGGCGGTTTTCTGTTTGCCAGAATTCTCTGGAAGCAAGCATACACATCATCCTCCATAGGCAGTACCCGTGTTCCCGCATTGGTCTTGGTGGATTCAATATACTTTGTGCCATCACTTTTCCGCTGCAGCTGATGGTCAACTCGGATAGTTTTGTTTTTCATATCCAGGTCGCTGACCGTCAATCCCACAAATTCGGAGATTCGCAAGCCAGTATGGAACAGAATGTACATTGCATCGTGATACTTGCAGTAGTGCTTGTCCTCTTTGACAAAGGTGAGGAACTTCCGCATCTGGTCTCTGCTGACGGCTTCCCGTGTCTTAGAATCGTTGATAATGACCTGCGCAAGCTCTTCTTACGGATGTAGTCATCCTCCACCGCCATTGCAAAGGCGGGGCGAAGAACGCCACGGATGCTATGAATGGTGCTGTAGCTCCGCTTGTCCTTTTCTTGCAGCTTGACCAGGAATGCCTTGGCAACAGAATGGCGCACCTGCTTAATGGGCAGATAAGCAAACGGCTCTTTCTCCAGGATGTTTACTACAGTTTTATATCCCGCCTTGGTGGTCGGCTTGACATTTGTTCTAAGGGAAATGTAGAGCTTGACCAATTCCAGCACGGTCTTTTCTGCGCCCTGGCTGTCAATGCCGTCAAACTTGTCTCTTTCAACCTGAGCGATCTTCTCACGCAAGGATAGATCCTGCTTTTTGCCTGCGGGGGTCTTGTCGGTCGGCACGAGCCGCCAGGAATATATGAAGCGGGTCTGGTGCAGTAGGTCAATATACTTGTAGACATATCGTCCATCGGGGCGTTGGCTTTCTCCGTTATTCAAAATGCGATTCTTGTTATCTCTGCGTTTTACACTCATATTCGTTTTCTCCTTTCATTGAGAAAGCCCCGAACATGACATACAAACATTGTAGCACAGTTGGGGACTTTTTTCCTTTCCTTTTTTAGATTGTTGTGCCTTCGTTGAGGAAAGCCTCAAACTTTTGCCGCTTAATTGTATATTTCACGCCGTTCTGGATGAACAGACCCAGGTGGCTGTATTCTTCAATCATACTCCGCAGCTTCTTTTCGCCGATTTCAAAATAGGCAGCTGCCTCGGCTACGGTCAAGGCATACTTCTCACAAATTCGCACATCGTTATCTTTCAATCTCTCTCGTCCTTTCTAGTTCCGTATCTCAAATCTTAGTTCCGTATCTCATTCGTCCCAGGGAAAACCCGATATTCATTTTTCAAGGTGCAGTGGGTGCAGCGAGT
Organism: Faecousia sp.; assembly: GCA_045653785.1. Lineage (GTDB taxonomy): Bacteria > Bacillota > Clostridia > Oscillospirales > Oscillospiraceae > Faecousia. The sequence goes on from JAZOMH010000028.1 coordinate 32,722, forward strand.
GCCTCCACCGCTAAAATAGTCAAAACGCCATCCAGTTGGCGGGGATGACGGATGTAGAAAAATGAGGCAAAAATCGGGTGAATTTTCTACGCGTTTCGCCCTCCCTAAAGGGGGAGCTTACGGCGGGGGCAACTGCCCCCAGGAGTACGAGGTAGATATGCTGGCGGCATATCATACTGAGTACTTATCGCCGTTTCCTTAACTTTTAATATGCGTTTTTATCGTTATTTGTTCTAAATTATCCTTGAGGTGATATTTTATGGCAAAAAAGATGAAAGCAACCGTGAGAAATGGACGAGCCACCGCAAGTGGCAAGGTCTATAACGCCAATCACAACACGAAAACCGAAACCAGAAACCAGGAGCGACACATAGACCACGCCCGCACCGACCAGAACATCAACCTCCAGTTCACCGCTGAAGGCCGTGTTCGCCGCTGCGGTAGCTTCGATGCCAAGGCATTTGAATTGGAACGATATGAGCAGCTATACGGAGAGGGGCAGCAAGCCAAAAATGCCCGCTATATCCAGGACGGCCATCCCGAGAGGTGCAAATCGGTAGCCGACATTTACGCCAGCCGCCGCACCGCCCCGCTGGAGACCATTATCCAGTTGGGCAGCCGAGATACGGACATTGACCCCAAGGAACGCCGAGAAATGCTAATGGGAGCAGCAGCCGAGCTTATAGCCAATATGCAAAACCGATGGGGCAACAATATCCAATTCTTAACCCTTTCGCTGCACCAGGATGAGGCAGGAGCAGACCACATTCACGCAAGGATGACTTTTTGCGCTCTGGATAAGTTCAACCAGATAGTACCCAACCAATCCCAGGCTTTCGAGGCTATGGGCATCCAGAGGCCAGACCCGACTACCAAAGAGGGCAAATACAACTGCCCGTTGATAACCTTTTCCGAGCTTATCCGCCAGGAGTTCTATGACCTCTGCGAGAAGCGGGGTATCGTCATTGACCGAGAAGTGAAGAATCCGAGCCAGAAGCATTTGTCCGTTCTGGAATACAAATGTAAGAAGATGGAAGAAGTGGTCGATGTTTTGACCACACAGAAGAAAGAGCTTGAAGCCGTGGCAACGGAACAGGCACAAATGATTGTCTTAGCCAAGGCAGAGATAGAGCAAGTACGGACGGAGAGGGACACCCTCCGAGACCGAAACAGCATTACCCGCACCATCCAGGAATCCCTTGAGCGACCCGATATAAAGATAGAGGCTGAAATCCTCCCCGAGAAAAAGAACATCACGGGCAAGGTTGTAGAGCCTGAAAAGGTAAAACTGACCCGAGCCGACTATGAATGGCTGCGGGAACGAGCCACCATTACCACCGCCATTATGAACGCCTGGAGCAATTTACAGCGGTACGGGAAAAAGCTGTGGGCAGAGGTTGACCGCAACGCCAGAGTACGAGCCGCCGAGCAGCGGGCAGAAAAGGCAGAGCAGCAGACCAGGGAGGATGCCTATACCATCAAGCAGTTGACCCGCCGAGCCGAGCAAGCAGAGGCACAGGCACAGGAACAAGAGCAGTTTATGCGGGGAATGGGCATCTGGCAGCGGTTTATGCAGCGAATCGCACAAAGGCACTCCCAAGAATACCATCACACAAGATAAGGAGATAAACTATGGAACAGCAAACTACACAAACTGTTGAGGAATTAAAGCAGGAAATATCCGCATTACAAGCAGAAATCGAAACTTTAAAGGCAAAAAAGAGCATAGCCGAGTGCATCCGAGAATCATTTGCCCAGGAACGCCCTGTGCGAGTGCTGAAGCGGAGAGTTCGGCATAAAACCATTGGCAGCAAGAATCCGCCCCAGGTGGAAATCACCATCCTGGAGTCCGATTATGAGCAGCTTTTAGAACAGGCCAAGTCTACGGCTTGGGTAGAGCGAAAGTTATCCGAGCTGAAAAGCCTGGGAGACCTCCTGTGGCACAAGATGAATCACAGCACCGTCCTACAAGATGCCATCCGACGAGCCGAAAGTGCGGAGATTACCTGTCGGGCACTTCGACAGGAAGTGGAGCAGTTAAAAACGCCACCCGTCCAGGAGTATGATGTATATTATGATGTGTCTATGGACGATGACGAGGGCAGAGAGATAGACTATCCCTCCTTTGATGACCGAGAATTTTAACCGAACGGCAGCCTCCCTACCCCCGACCAGGTATCGACCCTGGTCGGGATTTTCTTTAATGTAGCCGCCAGATAATAGCCGCCGTATATGTCCTGGGCGGTGTCCAGGGAAAAATCCGCCATTTCATAGCCATCAAATTGGATTTCCAGATAGTCGGCATCCCCCCCGTTCTGGCAGAGGTCGGCCATCTTCCGATGGGAGAGCCTTCCATCCCTTTGGGTTACTGTCGGCTGCTCCAGGTTACGGCTGCCAGACCATCGTTTCCAGGTGGGGCGTTCGTCCGATTCTCCGCCCTTGGTCAAATACTTGGCAAGAGCCGTCAAGCCGTCCTTTTCAAAGCGCAAAGCATCCGCCTTGGTATCCCCCAGACCCCAGAGCTTCTCCAGGTCTGCCCTGGTGATGCCACCCGTCAAAACCAGGTGGATGTGGAGGCGGTTGTGTTCCTGTCCGTATTCCAGGACATATATGTACTTGCCATCCAGACCCAGGCGGGTGTACTTCCTTTTCAGCCGACGGAGGAAGTTCTGGAGCAGCCGTTGGGCATCCTCCACCGATTCGGGGAGGTTTACCTCGTCAAAGGTCAATGTGGCGAATAAGTCTGCATCCGTGAAATTGGTATGCAGCAGCCGACGCAGCCGCCCCTCTGTGTGCCGCTGATTGAGCCGCTGCTGAATCTCGGTTGTCGGCTTGCTCCGCTTCCCTCTTTTCTTTGGATGGCTATATACTGGATAGATAGCTACCTCTAAATACTCCCCACAGTAATATTTCTTCTCTCTGTACTTCCTTTGCATATATGTTCCCTTTCCTATATGGTCATTGTGTTAATACCTTATACAAGCTCGGTATACGGGAAAGAAGTCCATCCCGTCGGCAAGTGTTACGCCTCTAAAGTAGATGACGAAAAATCAGCTTTTGAAAGCGGAACAGATAGCCGATAGCATAGGCATAAAAAACCCGCTACCTCCATTGTAGCTGCTTTTGCAGATATGGGCGGGTAGCGGGCCAAGGACAATTTTTGTATTGCAACTGGGAAAAGAGTGTGATAAAATACTTGTGCGACACAACTCTATATGTTTGACACGACAAGGAAGTGTGCATTTTTACTTTGGTAAAAATGCATGCTCGTTTCAGCATACTTTCTTGTGTGTCTGGAGTTGTGTCGCAGCAATCGGAGCCTCTGCGTTTTTCGGGTGCATGACTTCGGTTGTGCACCTTTTTTACATAGAGGAGAGATTTATATGAGAGTAACGAAGAATATCTATCGTATTATCTTGGTTATGGTATTGTGCCTATCACTAACGGCATGTGCTTGCAAGCATGAGTGGATTAACGCAACATGCACCTCGCCTGTAACCTGTGCAAAGTGCGGAGAAACAGCGGGTGAGGCAACAGGTCATAATTGGGCAAATGCTACTTGCACAACGCCAAAGACTTGTTCTGTTTGTGGAACTACCGAGGGAGACCCTCTGGCTCATGTGTGGACTGACCCGAACTGTGTAGAGCCGAAGACTTGCTCTGCTTGTGGCACAACAGAGGGCAAAGAATTAGGACACGAGTGGAAAAATGCGACCTGTATTTTACCTGCAACTTGTACAAGGTGCGAAACAACAGCAGGTGAAGCAGCGGGTCATAATTGGGCAGAGGCTACATGTACAACACCTAAGATATGTTCCGTATGTGAGCAGACAGAGGGTGATGCACTTGGACACAGCTGGAAAGACGCTACATACTCTGCACCTAAAACCTGTAGTGTTTGCGGCAAAACTGAAGGAAGTGCGTTGAGTAGACCCAACAATGATTCGAGCAGTAATGATAGTGGCACATCAAATACTCGGACATGCTTGCTTTGTAGCAATCAAGTTAGTAGGTCTCAAACCCTTTATTGCTCTACTCATGATTGTGCCTATACCAACTGTTCCTATCCTGCTAAAAATGTCAATAGCGCATGGGGCAGCTACTGCGAGTTCCATGGTTGCAGAGAACCTGGTTGCCTTTCTACTCCCATCGGTGGCACAAATTACTGTGGTGCACACGGTAGCTAAATATACGATGTAATATTGGAGGAGGTGAAGCAAATGCAGATGTGCCCTTTTTGTGACAAGGTATATGACGAATCCGAGTATAGCCATTGCCCCTATTGTTCTGGCGAGATAGAGGAAGATACCAGCGCAAGACCCTATAAGGATTGCCCCGAGTGTGGTGGCATCATGTATTGGGATGGATGTTGGGAATGCTCTAATTGCAACCATGAAATCCATACCGATGAAGATGACAATGACGGCATAATTGAAGGCTAATAGAACAAATCAGCCGCCTCCGTGATGGAGGCGGCTGTGCTGTTTCGTGTCATGTTGGGGCATAATGTGGTTATTTTGAAAAGTAGTATGCGAGTAGTACAAAAGGGGCAAACCCGTTGCAAAGGGTGGTATAAGGCGGCATAGCCTGGTCTGGCGTTCTACGATAAAATCTTGCCGTGGCAGACAAAGAGAATTTTCGTCATAGTCACTCCTCGTTCTTATGTGTCATTGGATGTATTATAGCATAATTTACGGCGGGAGTAAACCCCCGCCCTACGCGAACCCCCGAAAAGTATCTGTAGGGCGGGGGCTTGCTCCCGCCGCCCATCCCGTCGGCAAGTGTTACGCCATTAACATAGAAGCCGAAAAAATGGCTTTTGCGCAGCGGAACAAATACCGATACAAACAAACTCCCGCTACCATTATCATATATACTTTTGCAGATATGGACGAGTAGCGGGGGTAATGGAGAGAACAGCTTGATTTTTCAATGCCAAGGGTATATGATTTAATTAAGCACACGCAAGCAAGGCCAAAATTGCGGGCATAAAAAATATGGAGGTAAGAGGATGTATAAATTGGATAGGGCACGCAGAGTTAAGATGGTTCTTGGTGTTTTAACACTCGTTTTCTTTGTTTTGTTTTTGCTTGGATATGCGGGCGGTGGTTATGAAATAATAATGTACGGTTTTATGAACGAACCGTTATACACAATTGTTATGGTTTCTTCACTGTTTAGTGCTGTTACTTGTTTAGTAGGCTTCTTTGTTGTGAATGCGTTGGAAAAAGATATAGCCGAGTGGCTGAGAATATTAGAAAAAAGGATAACCAACAAACACCAGTAACAAAAAACGTTTTCTAGCAAGAAGAAAAGCAAGAAACAACTTTCGGCCTATTAGAAAGATAAATTCCAATTTGAATTGGTAAAAATCTAATGCTGTTATTACCCTCCATAGGGCATTAACAAAATCCTCCAAAACCGTTGCGCTGCAACGGTTTTTTGCTGTTTGCTCACCTTATCCCATTATACGATTTCACTCGTGTTTACCTTGTCTACGATACCCCATAAGGGCAAAAGCAAGGGAAGAAAAATCTGATAAAACGATATAACAGAGTGTGGCAATCGGGAACTTGTGACATATGTGCGAATATAAAAATCTTGGAGGATTACATAATGGAAAAGTACATTTATAACGAGCAAAATGGCCTTTGGTATGAGTTGCAGGGCGATTATTACATCCCCTGTTTGGTACTGGATGAAGAAGATACCCAGCCTATCGGAATGTGGGGCAGAAAGTATCACCGCTATATCAAGGAGCATCGTCCGGTGCTACATACCACCTTACTTCTCAGCAGCAAGTTGAATAGCCACCTTGCCGAGATCGACAACCGGGCAACAGAAATGTTTGACTTACTTGTGAAGCAACTGGCTGAAAATGAAGGTATCACCGAGCAGCTGAAAACGCACGATCAACTGGCCTGGGTCGGTGCTATGAACAACATCCGCAACCGGGCAGAGGAAATTGTAAATGCGGAGGTGATCTTCGCATGAACATTCTGGAAGAACTGTGGTACGGCAATATTGAGCCTGCTGAGTATGATATTTCTCCCAGCAAGGAATACAAAGAGCTGCTTCAGCTAATAAGCCGGAATGAAGATAAGCTGCTCGCTACTATGACAGATACACAGAAAGAACTGTTTGTAAAATACGCAGATTGTGTAAGGGAGCATCAGGTCATGGCGGAGAATATGTTATTCCAAAACAGTTTCCGCCTGGGTGCAAGGATAATGTTAGAGGTTATGCGTGACTGACGACGATCTGCAGGCAGAAATTTGTATCAAGTAATCCAACCGGGCCGCTCCGATTTCGGGGCGGCCTTGATTCTGAAGGAACAGTAGAAAAAACATAAAAGTGTGCTATAATTAATTAAACGCCAATGAATGGGGATTTTGCCATGAATGATGATTTATTAGGAAAAGAATATATTGCCAATTGGACGCTTAACGCAAAACAGCACTTTGATGACGGTGACTATGGATGGTTGTGTGACATTATCCAACTATGTTTACCAGAAGGATCGTGTAAACGAATTCTGGAATTAGGTTGCGGTGCTGGATATTCAACGCTTGCTTTTCTTCTGCGTGATTACAGTGTTATTAGTGTTGATATAAATGACGAAGCCATTACGCATACCGATAATTTAATTAAAAAGCACGACTATACATCTGAAATCAAAACTATAGATGGCCCTGATTTTAGCCAAGCAGATGCACTCCTGTGGAAGAAAGACCTTGTTGAAGAATGGGGAATGATCTATGCATTGACTAAACAACAGGAGAGTTTTAAGTCAATTGATCTGATCGTCCTGTGTAATCCAGGCGGCAATATATCAAGGGAATTAACACCACGCGAGAAAGATCTGTTAACGAGTGGTGGGTTCACTTGCGAGGAAATATGCAACAACATAGATAATGGTTGCATTGACCTTTTACATAAGTGGGCCGTAATATATGCGGCATGTGCGCTTTCTAAAGCAACAGGTATTCCACTTCTAATTGTGGAAAGGGAAACAGAAGGAGAGGTTAATAGAACTCTCGCCCAGATAAGCAACGATACTGACATGGTAATTGCAAACGCATTTGCCAAGCCTATCAAAACTGCTCCTAATGGCGGAACTCTTCTATGGAACACGATGGATGCAACCGGTCAGCAATGCTGGGGAGCAGCGGTATACGTTCCTGTTGATTTACAATAGCTTTTTCACCGTTTGTCCATTTTACTCAAGGAAGCTAAAACATCCGGAGGGCCGTAAGACCTTCCGGATGTTTTGTGTGATCGTTTTGGAAAACTAACAGGCCAAAAAGTTACCTTTGTTTTCCTATATTTCATCTGGCTTTTCCTGGCTGTGCCACTTGTTCAAAACTGCTTCAACCTGAGCAATTAGCTGATCTTTATTAGGCATGTAGAAAATATATCGGGAAGCAAAAATGTTGTTGGAAAGGCCACCCAAAGCATATTCTGCCGTAATGCTATCTTTATCAGTACACAGGATAATGCCAATAGGAGGGTTATCGTCCGGGTCATTGACCTCGGCAGCATAATAATTTAGGTACATATTGATCTGCCCGGCGGCTTCCGGTGTCAGTTTGGTGGTCTTCAGCTCAATCAGCACATAAGCCCGGAGAATCTTGTTATAAAACACCATATCTACATAGTAGTGGGTGTTGTTCAGTGTTACCCGTTGCTGTGTGCCGACAAACATAAAACCACGACCAAGCTCCAACAGGAATTTTTCGATCTGCTGTACCAACGCACGCTCCAGATCACTTTCCATCATCGGTTTGTCTTCTGGCAACCCCAAGAACTCAAAGACATAGGGATCGCGGATAATATCCGCAGGTTGAGTAATCTCGTTGCCGCGCAGCGCCAACATAAGCACCTGTTCCTTGCTGGCATTGCCACGAGAGAGCAACAGGCGTTCGAAGAGCGAGCTCTCAATTTGCCGCTTAAGTTCTCGAACAGACCAGCCAGAATTGACCGCTTCTTTCTCGTAAAAGCTACGCTTGTCTGTATCAGAGATAGACAGCAGCTCACAATAGTGCGACCAGCTCAATTTGCCAGACAGCGTCTGGCATTTATCATAAGTCAGATAAAAGGAACGCATATTCTGCAAATTGGATCTCGAAAAACCTTTTCCGAATTCTTCTGTCAGCGTACGAGACAATTCCTTTAAGGTTTGCTTCCCATAGTCTGCTCTGCTCGGATCAGATTGTTCATATTCACAAATAATACGACCAATGTTCCAATATGTGTTGAGAAGCTCGTTGTTTACTTGCTGTGCAACGTGATTGCGTGCAGTATCTAAAACTGACTTAATTTCCCGAATAACTGGGGTTAGCTCCATTTTTGAGGTTAAACTGATATTCTCCATATTAACACCTCCTTGGGATTATATGTAACCCATTTCTTGGCAATGGTCAGCTACAGCTTTCTTAAAGTCTTTAAGTTTTGTCTGATACCCTCTGTGTGCGGTAATCAGGCTGCTGACACTCATTTCATTGCAAACGAGGAGCTCGTTCACAGAAAGCTTAAATGACTGAATCATTTGTTCAGAAATGACATCTTTAGGCTTATCATAGCCATCATATTCTCCCTGACAAAAACTTAACAGTACCTGAGCATACCATTTACGAATCAATGTGTCCATACATCTATGAATACACGATATTGATGTAAGAATACTGTTTGCTTTTGCGTCGAAACCATCTTCGGTCAATATTTCAAACTTACCGGATGCGTGTGCCATTTCATTTCTGGTATCGACCAGATCACCAACAGCAGAAATTTGGGAGCGATCCAATTCAATGATTTTGAACAGTCTTGCTATGTCCTTTTCTGGAATCAAGCTATACGCAAATATCGAGTCAGCATCTTCGATTTTCAAATCTCTTTCCCGTCCATTGTACGGGCGTGCAAATACGATAGCATCTTTGTAGCGTTCCGGCTCAATTTGCCCGATTTTCCACGCCGTACAATAGATATAGGTCATATAAAGAAGATGGAGACCAAAATATGCAAACTGATATTGCCCAAATTTATAGTTTACCGCAATGAGATTGGTAATGTTCTGGATGTAATTGATTACGTCCTCTTCATCAGCGGGATCAATAGGAAGATAGTTCAATATTTCTTGCAGATATGGTACCTCGGTATAATCAACTACATCAGACACTTTACTCACCCCAGACTTCCTTTATACGGGTTTCTATTTTTTTGGTAAAAACCTTTATGAGCTGCTTGGATGGCTCAATTAGCGATTGTTCATAGCTAATTTGGTCAAGGATTTTCTTCTGTTCCTCAAGAGATGGAACGGGAATGCGATACTGTTTGACATAGTTGATGTCAACACGCTGTTGACCAGCGGTGCCAGTCATAAATGCCTTTCCGCCTTCTATAAACTCAGGTGTGTTGATGTGATAGAAAATCCACTCAGGGTACACGAGAGAAGTATTGGCTCGAATTACGATATACTCAGTTGAGCCAAAGCCGATACCATTTGTCAGATTCCGGGCAATTCCAGCTTTTCCATTTTCAAAGCAAGGAGTAATCTTTGCGAGAAGAATATCATTGTCTTTGAAATAGGTGAATCCAGAAAGCACTTCGGAGAGCTTCCGATTCTCTTTTGGTGTAAAAGCGGAATCAAAAGTGTTGAGATCGGCCATAGGAACAAACGAAACCTCGGTATTCCCCGGCAACTCCTTGGCCTCGTCTTTAGAAGGCTTAAACGTTGCTAATTCTGCTAATGTTTTGTAAGTATCAGCCTGACAAATAATCTGAGGAGTATAGTTTGACACAACGGTCCTGGCACCTGTGATTATGTGCTGGTATCCCTCAATCTCTTCAACCATCTTCTGTTGAATAGCTACAGGAATTTTGTATGTCGGGAGCTCTAACAAATATTTGGCATCTACACGAGGAAGCTGGCCACCACTAACTCCATTTAGAACCATCTCATTAAAACGAGCACTTCTAAAAATGCGGCTATACAATTCTGGCAGTATGCTATCTTTATCTTTGGCTCTGAGAACAATAATGTCAGTTGAGCAAATACCATCTGTATTCGGATAAACGACCTTATTTAATGCAGGTCTCAACCTACCATATAGAATATCGGACTTCTTAAATACTCGTTTAGCACTTCTTATAGAATCAATCTCACATTCAAGTTCACCTAAAAGCCTTCCAGTTGACGATTCTATGTTCTCTAAGCCAATGTATACAGTCCGACCGGTTTCGTCAGCAGGGTTAATTGTATCCGAAACAAGCTCAAATAAATCTCCCACCTTGACTAACGGCCAATTATTTTTGGATACAATTGTTTCAGTAGAACGATACCGGCTACCGACAAGGATATGCGAATTTCTCCGCACTTTATCAAGCGGGACAACCTCAAATCCCACCTTTAGCATATCTGTAGCCTGATCCTTATCTAACTTTCGATACTCTTCGTACTTTGCTAAATCGCTGGGAGTTTCGAGCTTTCGGCGGTGATTGTCGAGTGTGTATCCATCGCTCTTGACATCGAAATACCAAAAGTCCTTTTTCTTTTCAGAAGCCTTTACTTTTTTATTAACCTTGGTTGCATAAATGATATCGGTCTTTACACCAGTATACGGCAAAAATACACCCTGCGGTAGGGAGATTATACTCTGGAGCTGACAGTGATCCAGTAAATACTCGCGTGTTTTCGCAAGATCCTTGCGGAACAAGAAACCTTCCGGAACAACAAGGGCCATACGTCCATTTTCAGCAGCACTATTGATTGCTTTCATGCAATGCTGCACGCAGATGCTATCACCATTTGTGCTGGGAAGATCGTAAAGATTTCCGTGTTTCGTTTTCTGTGAATAGGGCATATTGGCAAGGACAATGTCGAATCCTCTGTGATGCAAAACACCATTCTCCGTGTATGTTTCAGTTCCGTCAATGGGATTGGCCAAACTGTCAAGCATTTGGATATTGCTATGCCCGTCACCAGCCAGAATCATGTTCATTTTAGTAATACGGGCGGTATTAGTAATCTCGTTTCCGTACACCGTAGACTCCCTCAAGATTTTCATGTTAGTCTCGGTTCGTGCCATATTATTGTGGATATATCGGAAACTCTCAATCAGGAATCCACCGGTGCCGCAGAATGGGTCATAAATCTTCTCGCCAATCTGCGGATTGACCAAGCGCACCATTGTTTTGACGATATGACGAGGTGTGAAGTATTCTCCCAAATCATTCTTCGTAGAGGTAGAAGCTTTCAAGAAATATTCAAAAGCATCACCTTTAACATCACTGTCCACATCGGTAAGCATAAGAGGATCAAGCTTATCCATAATTTCTTTTAGGATATTCGGATCTCTGATCTGCAGCGGAGTAAAAATATCCGTATCGTAGAGCGCGTTCAGCTTGTCATATACTGTTTTGTTTATATACTCAATGCGGGTGGAAATGGGAATTTGCTTAATGCTGTCCCAGCTGCAAGCAATATCAAATTTAGTCGGAATACCACTTTCTCGCTTAATCTGTTCGCTTTCACTAATAAGCTTCAAGAACAGAATGTTTGCAAATTCACCGAATCTCTCAATACCGGCACGCAGGCCTTCTCCACGAAGCATATTGTTTGCTTCGTCAAAAATCCGAATAAGCTCTTTACGGTCATACTGAACTTTAGGGCTTACGGTGTTTACTTCGTAGGACGTCAAATAACGCAAAGCAAGGGCTTCACGAATAAATTCATCTACTTCTTCGCCATTAAGAATAGGGGGCCTATTTGCTACAGTATGAAATGCTTTGCAGAATACACCGTCAGTAGCGAATACGAGAGGTGCTTCAATGGCTTTTGCGTACTGGATACCTTGCTCCAATGCAGCATCAAGCCGGACACCTTTCTTTTTGGCTTCAATAACGATCAAAGGCTTATCGCTATCTTTCGAGTAGAGGACATAGTCAGGGCGCTTTCCCCCGAGTTTCTTTTTCTCTGCTTCAGAACGAGGCTGCTCATAATAGACATTCTGATCTTTACCGCTTAATTTCCAACCAAGATTTTCAAGACTGCGATCAATGAGAACACGAGTCTCAGCCTCTAATGGCATTGTATTGGGATTCATACGGCCGCCTCCTTACTCTGCATATTTCGCAACTCACGATTTGCATTTTCTGTTAATGCGTATTTACCACGGGCGTTCACCTGTGTTACATAGCCTTTTTGGATAAGCTCACGGATAATAGAATTGACTTTCGGTTTTGTAAAACCTAATGTATCCGCAATTTCCTGCTGCGATAGCTTGATTACAGCTTCATTGTTGACAATGATCTGTCGCTGAGCCATGCATTCAAGCACTCTGTATCTATCATTCATAAAGAAATCTGACATAGGCACACCTCCGAACCGTTATGGTAAGAATATCTTACCATAACGGTTCGGAATCGTCAACATTATGGATGCCATTCGATGCAAATAGTTGTATAAAATATGAACAAATTATGGTCGTAGGTTATCGTAGATTGTTTATGCCGCATTCCTTTGCTTTTATACTCGCTGCCTTCCAACGCTCTTGGGAATAGGGAGCAGTTAAACGGATGCTGATTCTGCTTTTATCAATTTCGAACCGCAGGCCACCATGCTCGTCATCATCGGTCTGTTGGCACAGTTCCGGGAATTTGGCGGCATAGGCCAGCAGCCGCTTTTTCAGCCTGGTATCGTGGGTGTAGACCTCGGCTGTGGGGTCTTTAGCATTGTAAAAAACTTCCGTGACTTTCTGCTTCTTGGTAAGTCCTGTTCTCATGGAAAATCCTCCTTTTTTCGTAAATTTTTCTCGGCTCTTGAGCCGGGAAAATAGGGTAGTTTTCCGCTGGGATTGCCTTAGATGATGTCCGCATCGTTTGGATTGCTCCCATCGGATTTTTTGCGTTTTTCCCGGCTCTTGAGCTATTTCTGTCTATGTAAGCACCGCCAGCGGAAATACTTCCGCTGAGCGGTGTGTTTTTTGCTGTCAAAGTTACCGTTCGTGATCCCTGTTTCTGTTCCTGGGTTTCTTCCGGCCTTCCTCTTGAAGCCTGCGAATCTGATCCCGGACACTCTGTCTTTCGGGAGGTCTTTCGGTAGACCGCTTTTTCTCCCTAACTGTCTGCTCCCATTCGGCAAGGTCACGGTTATACTGGCTGACGATCTTTTCCGCCTTTCGGTAGGTGGCCGTGAATGCCTGCACATCGGGATAGCCGTCCTCTTCCAAAATTGTGGGTAGTGCATCCAGTTCTTCCCGGATGGTCTGCTCCAGATTCTGAATTTCCTGTTCCAGTGCTTTGCGCTCCTTGCCTTTGAATATGCCCTTTACATCGGCAAGCTGCGCTTTCAGCCTGGGCAGGTCAGTCTCCTGCATCTGCCGGATGTGCTTTGCCTTGTTCTGTACCTTGATCATCAGTTGCTGCATTTTACGGAACTCCGCAATGTCCATATTCAGCACCGGCTTGGGCGGGAGCTGGGTATTGCGAATCATTCCTTGCAGCAGTTCCTTTGCAGTGCAGACGATCTTTCGGAACAGTTCCGGTAGCCAGCCATGCTTGGTCACGGATTCTGCGGCCTTGTTGTGAATCTCTTCATTTTTCAGTTCGATGATGGTTTCTGACCCTATGCCGGACAGTAATGCCATGTCCGCTGTGCGGTTCCATTCCTGCCTTGCGGCATTGTCCGCTTCAATCTCCGCCGCCCTGGGGTTGTTCTTGCCGATCTTCTTGGTTGCAAGATACACACCGTTGGGATCGAACACCTTTAGGTGTTGCGCCGGATCGGAGATATGGCGGTTGATCAAATCGGTATAGTTTTCTTTCAGATTGTGTAGAAAGTCTTTGTCCTTGAACCGTTCATCCTTGGGGGTGAACATATGCTGTTCGTAGATTTCGCCTTTCTTAATGACCGTGCATCCCGGCCTGATTTTCCCATCCTCTCCGGTGATTTCTTTCTTGGTGCGTACCCGCTTGCTGGTTTCGTCGTAGAACACGCTGCGGCTGGCGATCTTGATATCCGGCTCCGGAAGAAGTGTCCGTTCACTGAATATCAGGTGTATGTGGTAGTTGGTCTTGCGTTTGTTGTGGTGGAGTGCGCTGACGCATTCTACACCGTACCGCTTGTGAAATTCCTCTGTAAATTCCTTCAGTACCTCTTGCGGGTCATAGGTGGTATACACCTCCGGCAGAGCGATAATCAGCTCTCTTGCTTCGATGCACTTGCCCTCTGTGCCGAAGCGCCGGAACTCCTGCTGACTTTCGAAGGCCAGGTTTTTCCAGAACTCTGCGTCTGCGGTTTGGTAGGTTGCGTATAGGTTTTCCTGCCTGTCGGGGCTGGAAATATAGTCGATTCTTCCCTTAACATTCGGCAGCTTTGACATTCGGATAAAGCTGTGCCGTGCCATATATCATCTCCCGTTCTTTTGTTAAATTTTCATTCTCTCTGGCTCATGTCCGTGCTTAACTCTCGTTCGCTCTCTCACGTCGTAACCCTCGTTGCTCTGCCGTTCTCTTTTGCAACTGCCATGGGCAGTTGCGCTGTTTTGGATGCCGCAGCAGCCGGAACAGCAATGGAAATTGCGGCTGCAATTTCCGCTGTATCATAGCTGAGAATTCCTCGCCGAAGCTATGATACAGGCTCCCGGCAGGGCGAAATGCCGCTTGAACAAATCGTCAGATTTGTGCGAGGGGTGTATTTCGCTCTCAAGCGCCGAGGGCTTCTGAGAGGGTACTCATTCGATCATCCGCACATCGTTCTGAACCAAAAGGTTTCGTCCCTGGTTGACCTCCATAAATCGCTCCAGGGCATCCTTACGGATGATGGTCTTGCGTCCCACCTTCAGAACAGGCAGCTTGCCCCAGTCGATCAGTTTCCGCATTGTATTGCGTCCAATCCCGGTGCTTTCCGCCGCTTCTTCGATGGTCAGTCCCATTTTGCCTACGCTCATTTCGCTTACCTCCTTGTTAAAATACTCGTTTTGCAACGGTTGTACCATTATTATACCTAGTTTGCTATTATCTGTCAACGCATTTTGCAACGCTGTATATGAATAAACTTAAAACAATATGGAAATAACTATTGCAAATTGCAACGATGTGTGCTACAATGATGTCAACGGAGGTGAAAAGCCTATGAATGAACCAAATGTGTTCACCGCAAAACAAGTCGGTGAGAGAGTTAAGGAGAGAAGAACGGAACTGAATCTCTCCATGGGCGATCTCGGCAAACGACTTGGTGTAAACAAATCCACCATTCAGCGCTATGAATCCAAGGGTGTCGATCCTGAGAAGCGGTATCTGATCGTATCTATCGCAGATGCACTTCTGACAACCCCGGAATGGCTCACCGGCCTTTCCGACGCAAAGGAATACGATAGCTACACAAAATGCAGAATGCAGATCACCGAGCATCTGGACAGCTACCTGAAAGAAATGGATAGCGTGATTGGCTCCGAAGCCTATCAGCAGTTCCTGGCAGGCCACCTGTGCAACATCATTGATCTGTACGCCGTGTACGCGGTGCATTTTGCAAGAGCTATGGAAAAAGCGGACGAAGTAGCTACCGATGAAGGACTGAAAGAATCTCTTATGCGGTATGCCATCGAATCCGGTGCCATTGTGGAACGGGTCTACCAGCAGGAGATGAATCCCATCATTGAGGATATGAAGCACTACATGGACGGACTGTTACATATCTACGATTACGGCAAGGGTGGCAAGATCACAAGTGACTTGTTCAAGCTCCCCCTGGAAGCCCGTGACCGACTGAATGGAAACAACGACTAACCGTGGCACTTTGACAGCTAAATAAGAGCATTGTAAAAATGCGAAAAGGCCGATTGCAGCAATACAATCGACCAGTGACATTATTTTACGCACAGCATATGTCGCAGTTCCGATTGCCACGGGTAAGAAAGGAGACTAAGTATTATCTATGGCAAAAGGATCTGTAAGAAAAAAGGGTAAGAAGTGGTACTACCGCTTCTACATCGAAGACGAAAGCGGCAACAGAGTTCAAAAAGAGTTCCCCGGCACCGAGAGCAAGAGCGAAACGGAAGCCCTGCTCCGCAAGGCGATGGAGGACTACGATTCCAAAAAGTTCGTAGCCAAGGCTGACAATATGACGGTGGGCGAACTGCTGGATATGTGGGTAGAAGAAGATCTGAAACCCAGCAATCTCAGCAACGGCACTGTGATGGCCTACCAAGGCAATGTGGAACGGATCAAGAAACATCCCATTGCTGACCGAAAGCTGAAATCGGTCACAGCAGACCATCTGCAAGCCTATGCGGATCAGCTCTGTTTTGGTGGCAAATCTCCGGATGGCACACCCACCCAGCCTTTAAGCAAGGGTTATCTGCGGCAGTTTGCGGCGGTACTTCAACGGGCATTCAAGTTCGCCGTATTCCCCAAGAAACTGCTGAGCTTCAATCCCATGGAGTATGTGGTATGGCGGTGGCAGGCAGAGGAATCCGACCTCTTTGCGGAAGATGATGACGAGGAAGCAACTTCCAATGTGATCACCTATGAGCAGTACATCAAGCTGACAGACTATCTGAAGCAGAAAGAGAACCCGGCATTGCTGCCCATCCAAATCGCCTACTACACCGGACTTCGCATCGGAGAAGCCTGTGCATTAACCTGGCAGGACATCGACCTGGACAACCAGTGTTTGACCGTGCGGCGCAGTATGCGCTACAACGGCAAGCGACACAAGACGGAAATCGGCACCACTAAGCGGAAGAAGATCCGTACCGTGGACTTCTGCGACACCCTGGCAGCACTTCTGCGAAAGGCTAAGACAGAACAGAGCAAAAACAGCTTGAAGTACGGTCCCCTTTATTCCCTTAACTACTACAAGGAAGTAAGGGAAAAGAACCGGGTCTACTACGAGGTGTACAGCCTGCCGAGAACGGAAGAAGTACCGGACGGGTATAAGGAACTGTCAATGGTCTGTGTAAGACCGGACGGAGCCTTTGAATCCCCCGCCACGGTAAGCAGTGTCTGCCGCAGGGCGAGAACGGTAATGCCTGATCTGGGAGAGTTTCATTTCCATCTGCTCAGACATACCTTCACAACCAATCTGCTGACCCATGGTGCAGCACCCAAGGATGTGCAGGAGCTTTTAGGCCACTCCGATGTAGGAACTACCATGAACATCTATGCCCACGCAAACCGGGAAACGAAGCGATCTTCCGCCCGGATGCTCGACCAAGTGGTAAGTTGAGCATAAAAAGTTTCCCTTGTTTTTCCTCATAAGGGAAGAATCAAGGGAAACTACATAAGGTAAAGAGCAAAACAAGCAAAAAACCACCATATACCGCTAAATTCAAGCGGTTTTAGAGGATTTGTTAGATAAATTCCAATTTGACGAATAGATACAGTCGCCGACCTTATGGTCGGCGGCTGTTATTTTCGTCATGTTGGGGCGAAATGTGGTTATTTTGAAAAGTAGTATGCGAGTAGTACAAATGGGGTAAACCCGTTGCAAAGGGTGGTAAGCAAAAGTATAGCTTGGTATGCCGTGCCTGGCTTAAATCTTCCCGTGGCAGACGAATAACACTTTTACCATTGCTAAGATCCTCCTCGATAAACCACGATTTGCCTTGATACACAAGGCTTTTTCGATTTTGCCGTTTGGCAGATCGTTTTCTAATGTTGCTTTTCGTGGCGTATTGTGGTCTGCAAAAGTAGTAAATTTGGTAGTAAATAGACACGGTTTACTACCGGCTTTACTACTTATAGCAGACAAACATATTTTCAGGCTTCCATCACCCGGTCGAACTCTGCCTTCGCATCATCGAATTTCACATGGGTATATGTGTTCAAGGTTATACTGATGTCGGCATGGCCCATAATGTACTGCAAGGTTTTGGGGTTCATTCCGCTCTTTGCCATATTGGTGCAAAAGGTGTGCCGGCACACATGGGGTGTAATTTTCGGAAGCTGTATTCTGTAGATGCTGTTGTACTTGTTGCGGATATGCTTAAAGTAATGTTCCCAGTGAAGGCAGACCATCGGCATATCGTTCTTGTCCAGGAACAGGAAACCGGTGTGTCCGTCAATCATCGGTTCTTTGGCAGGCTTTTTCCGATTGTTCATCACTCTGCGGAAACACGCCATAACCTCGTTGCTCATAGGGACGAACCGTTCGCCACTCTTGGTCTTGGTGTCCTCAATGACATACTCCATTTCTCTGGTGCGCTGCAGCTGATGGTCTACCCGGATTCGCTTGTTCTTGAAGTCGATATCCGAGAAGGTCAATCCGCAGAACTCAGACACACGAAGTCCAGTGTTGAACAAAATGTAGATACCATCGTAGTACTTGCAGTAATGCTCGTCCTTTTTAATGAACTCGAGGAATGCCCTTTCCTGGGCCCGTGTGATAGCTTCCCTTGTGATACTGTCATTGATGACAACCTCTGCCAGTTCAAATCCAAAGGGATTCTTGCGGATCAAATCGTCTTGCAGTGCCATCTCGAACGCAGGACGGACCACACCGCGGACAGAATGTATGGTACTGTATCCTCGACCGTCCACCTTCTGCATCTTGATCAGCCAGCCCTTGGCATCGGACTGTTTTACCTTGTCGATCCGCAGCTTGCCGAAAGCTTCCTTCTTGAGGATGTTCCGGACGAAGTTGTAATTTGCCAAGGTGTTATGGCGGACATTTACCTTCAGGGACAGATATTTATCTACCAGCTCCAACACGGTCAGATCTCCGCCGTTGGGGACAAGCTTGTTGAACAGGTCTTGGTGTATCTGCCGTTCCTTTTCCCGAAGCGAGAGGTCTCTCGCTCTGCCGGGTGGTGTGCGATCATTTTTGTCCAGGCGCCAACTGTAAACAAATTTGACATTGCCATTCAGATCTTTGTACTTGTAAGCATATCTGCCATCTTGGCGTTGGATCTCTCCGACATGTAAAATGCGGTTGCGGTTATCCCGCCGCTTTTCTCTCATATAAACTCTCCTTTCTTTGATTGGAAGAAGAGAGCTCCGATATGATAAATGCATTATAACATACGGTCGCTCAGTTTACTATTACAAAATTCTAAATTACAGACGAAGAATCCAAAAATTCCTCGAAACGCTTCCTTTTTATCATAATTCGGTTTCCGCTGGTTAATAAAAAGTCAGCATCCATATTTTCGTCCACGATCTGTCGCAGCTTCTTTTCACCGATATGAAAGTATTCTGCGGCTTTGCGGAGTGTCAACATATACTTCTCCCAGTATGGGATATCCGTCATAAGCCAGCCCTCCTTACATATTGGATTTTTTGACAGATGCCAAATAAATGTTGGTTACATCTGCCCGTTCGTGCCCCAGCAGCCGGGATACAGTCAGGTGGGCGTCCAATTCCGAAACACCCTCAGCAATCAGCTGGCTGTATTTTTCTGCAGCATAGGTGTGCCTAAGACCGTGGAAGGTCAGCGGTCGGTTAGAGTCCGAATCCTGCACATCTTCTCGGTGGAGCAGGATAAATTGTTGTAATTGGTTTATGGCTTTGTCGGTAGGGATGCTGTCCGGCACCAACAGCTTGCTGCCGGGAGGTGTTGAACGCAGGCACTTTTCTAACGCAGAAATGATCTGCTGATTAATAGGCACAGTGCGGAGTTTGCCGCCTTTACCTTTGATAGTAATGGCACCTTCCCGTATAGCTTGCCGGGCAATGGCGGTATCAATACGGAAACATTCGTGAATCCGCAAGCCGGCATACCGGGCTAAGTAGAAAGCGAGAATGTAACCCTCCTGATCCAGCGCTTTTCCCAATAACCGATTAAATTCCACAACACTCCAAGTCCGGTCGGTGTCCCCAAAACGCCGCCGTTCCAGCTCTACGCCCAGCTCTGCATTGGACGGCAATTTATACTTGGGATTGCTGATCTTGTCGTGGAAAAAGCGGATTGCCGCTAGATCCGTTTTAATGGTGCTGGCAGATAGCTCCTTCTCCTGCATCCACAGCACATAGGCAACCAGATGCTTACCGCTGAAATTGGACAGCTTTTGCAGACGGTATGCCTCGACAAGAAAGTGGCAAAACCGTTTCATCGCCATATAGTACCGTTCTTTCGTGCGGTAGCTGCCTTGTCTGTTGTGTCGCGCCAATTTGTTTAACTGCGCCTCCAAGCTAAAATAAATATTTTGTGTTTTCATATGAGCTCCTTTCCAATGGATATAGTTTCCCCAGTGGCAATTTCGTCGGTTTCTACCCGGTTTCTATGGAAATCACAAAGCGTGTAATCTTAAAAACCGTTGCAAGATAAAGACTTTCCGTACGCGATAGCGTTTTCTTTGGTTTCTGTCTCTTTTATGAAATTGTCTGGGTCAGTACGATGCCGCATGGGAAGACAGCTTCCTGTCAAGCGACCGATGACAAAGTTGACAAGAGTAGATGGTGAAAGATTTTGTGCCAAATCAAAGTTTGGAAACCGCAGGAATACTTTGTGTATTTCAAGGTTTTCAAGCTGAAGAGTTGGTGCAAAAGATCCATCAGCTACCGAAGGCGATTTTGTTATTGGTCGCTCCTATGACGGCGGCGGACACAAGCCGCTGAGCTCGGCTGCAACAATCGCTGCGTGTGTCCGGCGATCCTCTCGGCAAGAATCAAAAACGATGGGAACTCCTTGTTGCGAAACCGACATTGCAATAGCCGGAACAAGGGAGCCGGTTTGTGGCAAGCAAACCGAATAAGCATAGCTCTGTACTTGCGTTACAGAGAGTGGAACTTTTCCTGCAGTCCGTAGTGCAGTTGTTTTTTGTCCATTGGATGGGTTTATTGGATACCCATATTGATTTAGTTCTGTTCGTACAACAAAAAAAGACCGACTTTCCCTCTCCGAAGAGTTGAAAGCCGGTCAATTTTCCAATTGCCGTTTGGATTTGTTCATTGTCGTGGAAGCCAAAAAAGGCGGAATTACCCCATACCTGAGTAATTCCGACCTTGTGCATCAAACCTCATTCCCCGAAGGGAACACAATCAAACCTATTTCCATCTTTAGGTTACCACAAGCCGAGTAGGTTGTCAATACAAAAATAGAAAACCGTGGAATATTAATGTGTGCTATTCTAAAAATATCCCTGTTCTTTTCCGTGCAAAAATAAATTTCCAAAAACCGCCTCTAAGATTTGACAACCTTTTGGAAGTCGGTTAAAATAAAAGTGTCCTTTTTAGAGGGGTGCAGCTATGGGGTTGGCTGTGCCCCTTGTTTTTTGTATAGTTTCTTCTGATATCTAATCGAATATAGATAAGTGTAATTCAGACAAAGAGGATGCGGCAAAAACAGGCTGCATCCTCTAATCTTTTATTTGGTTTTATACTTATCCATTTCGCGCAGGATATTAAAGAGTTGTTCTTGCTCTTCCGGAGTCTTTGCAGAAAGGAATTCGTAACATTCCAAAGGAATATTTCTGCCTTCCGTATCCTGCCCACCTAACTGCTCAAACAATTTGGTGAGGGATACATTCAGTGCAGAAGCAACTTTTTCGATACTTTCAATAGTTGCATTCTTCTCGCCTCGTTCCAACTGACCAATATATGTGGGATGGCAACCGGATAATTCCGCAAGTTTTTCCTGACTTAAACCAGCCGCTGTTCTATAATTTCTAATTCTTTGTCCAATAACCTTTGCAATGTCGCTCATAGTATCGGCACTTCCTTTCTGTGATATATCTAGTCTATAAGTATAGAAAATGATTATCCACAGACTATTGATATTGTTTACTTTGAGATATATACTATAAATATCAATACGCGGCACAGGAGTGCTAATAGTATATGGAAATGTGTAATAGTTGCTTCTTCATAGGACACAGAGAGGCAGATGAGCGATTGCTTCCCAGGCTGGAATTGGAAATCGAACAACTGATAACGGAAGAAAATGTTCGTTACTTTTATGTGGGCGGGTATGGCGGTTTTGATGGTGTCGCAGCGTCTGCAGTGAAGAAGGCGAAACGGCAGCACCCGAACATCACATTGATGCTGGTACTGCCGTATCACCCTGCAGAGCGCCCCATCGAAAGGCCACCCGATTATGATGGAACATATTATCCGGAAGGGTTGGAAAAGACACCAAGGCCCTTTGCAATCATGAAAACAAACCAGCTAATGGTTGACAGTTGCGACTGGCTGGTCTGCTATGTTCGCCACGGAGCTAGCAATTCGAGAAACCTTTTGGAATATGCGCAACGCCGCAAGAAAAAGGGGCTTATACAAATTAGAAATATTGCTGAGGGGATGGATGCAAATCTATGAAAAAGAAATTACTGTGGTGTGCTGGAATCGTTGTTATGATCGCAGTGATCATATTAGGCGTTTGGCGCTATATGGAAGCACGGAATCGCCAGGCTGACGCCAACTGGAAGCTTGCAGAGCAGATCTACAATATAGAAAACGCATTAAAGGAAGTGAATGAGGACTACGAGTGCAAGTCCATTTCCAAAGTAACCCCCTACAACTATGCGGATTCATCTGGAAATACAATCACTTACTATTACTGCCAGACTACCTATATATCAGATGAGTATGAGGAAAATACCGGACTGAATACCGATGCAATCGGTATGGTAATTGACTTTGGAAAAATTGAGAACAAGAGACATTGTAGGGTAAATGAGCATGGCGCATTCCAGTGTGAAATGGGCGAGCGCTCCTATCTTTGTTGGACCACCTCCCCGGAGATTAGCTGCGTAATTGAGTATAGTGCAGAAACCATTAATGAAGCGGATATCTTCCGAATGGCCGAAAGTGTACTATTGCCAAATTAACGGATTAAGTCCAGTGTGCAGAATTTGCAGTGCCTATGAACGCAAACCTTCCTTGACTGTCGGCAATATGGTGCACATCTTCTGTTAGAAATAAAGTCTCTATGATGAAATCACAAAACCAGCCATCTTTTGAGGTGGCTGGTTTTGTGATTTAGGTGTATTTTGCCCTTAGATTATAAAAGTGTTTCTCCAGGATGCGAGCTTTACACGAAAGATACGCTCGTTTTTGCAATTTGCTTCGCCTGCGTCGAATACCACTCACACAGCAAGTCCACGATCAGATGTGTTACACAATGTCCCTTGTGGCAAAGAAAACTGACTTCTTTCAGGAGGTCAATGTACCAATCCTGCAGCCCAAGTTGGCTGAGCAATGCTTCTACACTGTGCGGCATCGGTTTCCGGGAATAGCGCCCGTTTCTGACATTATCCATGACCAGTAAGGCAAAGCTGGGATCGTGAATATCGTATTTTGCCATGGCATTGCTGATGGCTTGAAAAACATCTTCACGAAATACGGGGAGATCCCAAAAGTCCGCCTTACCACTTTGCAGAAGGTCTATCGTTTTATCCCCCCATACATCTACTGCACAAAACAGACCGTCTATCCGCAGGAGCAGATCAAAGCAGACTGACTCCTGCAAAGGAAGATACTCGGACTTTTCCAAAAGCGTTTGATATTTGGTTTTCAGAAGTGCCTCGCCCAAGGTAGGATTCAACAGTGTTTGCATATCTGGCGAGGGGATTCCCGTGCTGATTTGCTGCCGATGGAGCTGCTCAATTTGCTCATCAGAATAGAAAAAGAATCGGGTTTCACCGCTGTGCCAACGTTCAAAGGTTTCCCAATCGGTGTCCCAATAGCCGTCTGCTGATACTGCAGGTTTCTCCTTTTCAGCCGGACATATAACATACTGCACATAAGGTTGCGGATCATCTACGTTATACCGCACAGGAAGTATTTCGGCAAAACTTGCATATGCCTCCTGCAATATGCGAATGGCGGTTGGCTTAAATACTTCGGGAGTATAAATAGTGGTATCTATGCCGTTTCTAAGGTAGTTGGTAAAGCTTTGATGCGGAACATCGTGCCCGTCTCTTATCAGTTCCTTACCGCAACTGCATTTCTTAGCGGGGAGATCAAATCCGTTTCTGATCGTAGTAACAAACTCGATCTTTCCGCAGACAGGGCAACAGTAGTGAGGTGGCAAAGGATTTACCATCGTGGCACCCATAAGCCATGCGGCAAAAGACGAGTTTACGGTAGATGCGACCACAGGCACAGATTGCTCTCTTGCCGTTGTGCAAAGCTTGCCAAGAGCAGAAAAACACTGTATAGCATCTGTGTCACGCAACAGCGATTCCTCCGCCACAAGCCGATGCAAGCATTCTACCGGGGGATCATCCCCGAAGAGTGAGAACAGGTTTACATAGGCCTGTCCCCATAGTTCGTTTTCTCGGTTTTCATTTTCTTTTTTCACGCAGTGAAACTACCCTTCTGTTGCTTCCTGAGCCGCATTCTCGGTGGTGGTGGTTGCCGGGGCTTCATGATCCACATATTCAGTTGCCTCCACGGCAACATTTGTTTCTAAAGCTGCACGCTGAACACGATTCCGACGTAACTTGCCTATCTTTCTTTCTACGGCAAAAGTTGCATCCAACCACGCAAACTTAATTGCATCTTTGAAACGTACTCCATAATATTTACCCACTCGTGCCATTTTCTTGTCCTCTTTTTCATCTTTAGAATCCTTGTTTGACTGTTGGTTTTCAGTGGATTCAACCTTTTTGTCATTGTTTAATACATTGTCTTCAGGAGGATTTTGCGAGGAATGATCTTTATTATCATTAATTGGTTCAGAATCATTTTTGGGCGTTTCTGGAATGATTGTATCAGGGATGAATCCATATTTATCGGCAAGGCCTAAAGGACCTAGGACTTCATAGAAATGAGTGACACGTTCTTCAATTGCACAGGATTGTTTTTTGTTAAGAGAGAAATACTTTAAATACTTTCTTTTAGATTTCCAAATTCTTATATACCTCGTGATTTTATTCCCGCCTAACAAATAGAAAAAGTCCAGAACGCATTCCCAAAAGATTTTTTGCACTTTCAATGAATCAACAGCAGAAACCACATTGAGATCAGTATTTTCTTGCGGAATTAAATTGCCTAAATATCTTCGGATGTTTTGTAGATAAATTCTTTGCTGCTCTGTAAGATTCTTTTTCATTTCAGAGGCAAGCTGGTATAATATAGAGACTAATAAGTGTTTTTCGCATTCTTCCAATTGCCGGATGTCCATTGTCAAATGCATCTTATATAATTCTTCATTCTCTTTGTCGTTAAGTTGTTGGCGTAGGTCATCCAGGCTCCCATCAAGCATGGTCACAGCTTTTTCTGTTAGTTCAATAGCTCGGCTTACCTCATGCTGTGCATGCTCAGTTGCTATCTGCTGCTTTTGCATAAACTCCTCATTTGCCTGCATAGCATCAGCAACTCCTGCTTTATACATTTTCTGCCTTCCAAACATTATAAACCCTCCATAAAATCATAGTCGGAACCGACGATCTGGTCGTGCAGTTCGTTTTTTAAGAAATCTCGTTTTACATCATCGATGAATTTGCCATCTCTGACAATACGATAGAGCGTGACAACAAGGCCTCCTAAGTCTAAATTATTTATGTTCTCTGTACAGACACTAATTACAACATTGCTTGCAGAAGCAATAATATTTGAGTAGCTAAGAATTTTGCGTGTTCGCACTTCATACTGTCGTTTTGAAATATCAGTAGATGGATCATAAAGTAGACTATGGATAAAAGCTATTAAAGTATTAATTGTAACAGAATATAGGGCTTGCTTTCCGACAGTAACAGCGTTTGCCATATCAAGGCCATGCTTAGCTAAGTCCCCTGCCAGTATTGGTGATATACTAGATATGATAGGTAGGGGAAGACTGTTCTTAGAGTGGAGATCTGACTTGAGGTGTATGATTTCTTTAACAAGGGAGGCTCCTACAATTTTTTTGCCTTCCATCCCTTGATTTACAAGCTTATCGTATGTGTGTGCAAATACAAGTGGAGTTTTTGCTTTAGCCTTAAATATGTCATGTACACCTAATGCGTTTCCAAATGCTCCTGTATTTATGTGATAGGATTGTAAATTCCAATTCGTAAGGGTGCTTGTTGCAATATTAGCTGTACCAACAACAAGGCCTAAAACTGGATCATGTCCGATTGTTGCTCCTCGGTGTCCGAGCGCCCCAAATCCATTCAGAGCACCGTCGAATTTTGAAGCACCCATATTTGCATCAAAAGGAACTGGATTGGTTAGAATTTCTTCAAGACTTGGACAATAATAACGATGTTTTCTATTGCTTTTTTCAAGGGTATCTTTAACTGCCTTTGCAGCAGTTTTATCATCCATTCGTTCTGGTGGGAATGCAGTTATCAAATACTGCCGAACGATTTGCAGCGCTGTTGCCACAAAAAGAAAAGCAACATCCGCAGCTGTTAGGCCGGTAATTTTCTTAAAGCGTTCATCTAAATCGTCCATTAAAGAGGATGGATTTCGATATATACTGGAGACACGGCTATACTCAGTTCCAATTTGCCCTAGTTTATCGTGTGAATCCTGTAGAACTTGCTTGCATGAATCAATAGATGCTCGTAGTTCACTACATGCGTCATTCAATTGTTTGTTCGATTTAGGAAGTTTCCTGCTCATAAAATGCTACCTCTGTTTGTTGTACATATGTCATCTAGTATTTTCGTCGTTTTGAGCGAAAGTATAATACGACCTCTTTAAGTTTCCGTCTCGTACTGTTCCAGTGCTTTCCTTAACCGATATTTGACTTCGTCTCTAAAATCTTCTGGGGCGACTACTTTGACCCAAGGGCCTTGGCTGAGAAGCCACATTTTGATGCCGTCGCCGTAAACCTCGGCTTCGATTAGATACTTTCGACCTGTTCGCTCGATAACCCGTGCTGTTGGCAGTTTGTCCATTACCGCCTGGACAGAAATGCCGGTGAACTCAAACCGGATCGTCCGCAGCTTACCCGGCCACATAAACAAGCTCCGTTGTCTAAGTAACCCTTCATCAAAAGCCGGCGCATCTGCCGTGGTAAACTTCTTTCTGTGTTCCGTGATATGCCGAATCCGATCCACACGGAAGTAAAGGGGCTTATCCTCGTCACCCTCGGTGTTGAAAGCAATTAAGTAAAAATAGAAGTCGGTGAACATCAGCGATGCAGGGCGAAGTCTGTGCTCACGCAGTGCCCGGTCTGCCCGGTAATACTCTACGGTAATCTCTCGTTTTTCAGAGATACACAGCATCAGCTGCCACAAGGTGTCCATCACACTGTCACAATCGTGCTTGACCTCCGGATACTGATAAAGCTCCTTGCGGATCAACTCCTCCAGCTTGCTACGATCCTCCGGTGTAGTAAAACGCTTCAACTTGGATGTGAGTTGCAAAAGCTCATCCTTGGAGAAAGCCCGAGCACCGATCAGCACCTCCACCATAGCAAACAGTTCCTTGCTGGACAAAAACTCATCCATATACAGGCGGTAGCACTTATCCCGGTGAGAGTATTGCAACTCCGTATGTCCAACTAATTCCCGATGGTCTGCAAGAAATGCCTTGAGATCGTTCAAACTGCGGGTGATACTTTTTGTGGATACCTCGTATTCATCCGCCAGTTTCTGCACACACAGGTCTTCGCCACGCAAGCCCCGGAAAAATATCTCCAAAACCCGATCTCTTCTTGTGTTCTCCATATTCGGCACCTCCGTCCTATGATAACTTGATTATATCGCCCGGAGTGGACAGATGGATGTCCAATCAAAAATCTTATACTAAAATTTTAGCATAGCATGACGAAAAAGCAATAAAACTGGCACATTCTCATTATAATTCTAATTTGGAATTAAATCAAGTGGAATGGATATTATAATTCTAAATTAGAAAGACAAGGGGGTGTCCCAGTGAAACCGAGAAAAGCAGAATACGGCGATAAAAATATTTGCGGTGCTAATATTGAGCGCATCCGCAAAGCACTGGGGATGAAGCAGGCAACCCTTGTGAGCAAGATGCAACTGATGGGTGTGGACATCAATCCATCCAGCCTTTCCAAACTGGAAGGCCAGACCCGGAGTGCAACGGACATTGAGCTGAAAGCAATTGCCGCGATCCTTGGTGTAACTATGGAAGAACTACTTTCCGAAAGCAACGAATAATGTATGCTACCCCGAAGAGCCAAACGGTTCTTCGGGGCTGTGCGTATTCTCTGCCTTTTATCATAAAATCATCATCTATTTTCCGCATCCCAAAATCATCTTTTTAGTCGAAAGAAACCTTTTGATCGACGCCTAGTATCTGATAATGAAAACGGCTACAAAGCCGAATTATAAAAACACACCACCATACGCTATGGCTTGCCCTTTCGCAGACCCACAGCCTATGGTGGTGTTTTTTGTATTAACTACTAAAGATTGTGAATAACATAAAACTGATTAATCATTGAAGATTGTTTTCTGCGTGTCTCATAAACTCTTCAGATAGCTTAATGACTTGAATAGCTTCATCACGGGTTTCTGATCTGTTGAATAAGACTATCTTAGAAAAATAATTCCGTTTGATGCTTAATGCGTGTTGACGCTGTTCGCCTTCAGAATGTATCCATTGCTGATAGATTTCTCTTGGGAGTTCAAAGTGATATACCATTCCGCGATCGTTGAGCACCCATGTACTATCATCTCCGCGATACCAGTGAATTGTACAGCCATCTTGCTGTACATCCTGTTGATACAATCTGTTTACCGCGTCATCTGCTTGCAGGAGGAATAGCAATGTTCCATCTTCTAGAAGACCAATTGTAATTCGGCGCTCAATGAACTCGATTTCTTTAATGTATGTACGCCACTCTTCATAATCAAAAATATCTGCCGAGATCGTTCTTTCGGGGTGAAGCATAATGTCACTTATACGTGAGTCTATTTGGCGGCTAAGATCACCATTTCCTCTTGCAAGCACATCTAATGCTGCGATAGCATTTCTGATATTTGCAAATAGCGCGCTATGCGCAAACGAGATCAATGAAATCCTGTGAGCCTGTGCAAACGGAAAGGCCGTATTCTTAAAACCATCAATAGATGCAACCGCAACCTGATAAACATACCGCTTCATTGGATAGTATTTAGGAGCGGTTGTACGATTGGATTTTCTGTTCTGCAGGATCTCTTCTGTTATGATTTCAAAGTTGTTAATATCGTCGCGAAGGCCTAGTGCGTTGCGAATCTGTGGCAAACCAATAGCCTGATTATAGCATTTACATTCCACAACAAGGCGAGTAGGGTAGTAAATGGGGGTTTGGATCGGGGGTGAAAGCAAGACATCGGCATTATGTGGCTGTCCGCATCCTTGTACCATTAACCCAGGACCGCCTTTGTAGACCAACAAACCATCTGGTACTACAGGCTTAAAACCACATGTAACCAACAATCTGTATACGAAAAATTCAAACAGCCTTCCTTTTATGGATGCCATACGAGCCCTCCTTTTTTCTTCTAGATAATCTGATTTTTTAGTTTTTAGTTATTGCTGTTCAAGAAACTGGCTGTAGGTATAAATATTATTATCGCCGGCAATTTTTGACAAAAAAGCCATAAAGACAGGATCCGTTTTTAATGATACAAAAAAGAACAATCGTTTCTTTGGCCTGGAGCAACACACATAGAAGAGATTGCGGTTTCGTTCAAAGGATGCCTCTTTCCCTTTAGGAATAGAGGCCTGGCCGGTTATCATAGGCGCATAGGTTTCAAATTGATATTGATTCCAGCCCTTACTAATAACAAATATTACATTATCGTATTCTTCGCCTTTAACACCATGTTCTGTAGAAAATTGCGCCTCTGGATGCAAGAATGCCTTTGCTGCTACAAATTCAGCATAATCCAACTGCAAAAATGTTTGAATTGATGTGTCAGAGGCGTAAATCGTTTCGGGAGCCTTTTGATATAACTCATACCAACTATCCAACATAGGTGGAATAGGAACAAGCTCTGTTTGACGAATAACCTCAAAAACATCAATTGCCCGCTTGTTGCGTGCATCAGCTAATTTCTGATAGAGTGCCTTCCATTTGCTTTTCTCTGATTTTTTAGTAATTGGACATCGCTTCAATTTAAGCGCATCAAAAAGCAACTGCATATTGGATTTATCAAGCGCAGTATAGATTGTTTCAACGGTATCGATAAAGAATTGTAGAAACGGATCCTCCTTATCCCGCAAACCGTCATTTAATATATCTAAAAGCCGATCATACCCTTGTTGTGCAGCGAGAATCCGGTGTGTAATCATTAGGATTTTCAGATTTTCATCATTCGGCGTGTTTTGTAGTATTTTATCTTTGACATTATTGAGACGAGTTCTTAACTCGTCTGCTGGTAGATCGCCATTGACATTACGTCCCGTTCGACGTTCCCCTGTGAAATCATCACAAGTAATAACTACAACTTCTCCGTCGAAATTGTCAATTGCAGATTTCTGTGGGAGGTCTGCCCGAATATCATTTAGCAACTTCACAATTCGTGGTGAAGATCTAAAATTTGATCCTTTTTTTATCACTTGGATTTTGTCATGCTCGATCATTCCACATGCTTTATTAGACTGGTAAATGGTTTGCCAAGCATCACCAAAGAAGCCAAACTGAGGTCCGGAGTCTTTTGCAATGTAAAAGTCAATGAACCGGTCAATGATGGGCTTGTACGAGTCTTGGTATTCATCGATAAGGATCAGGGGATATTTATCCGCAAACACCCGGCGAAATTTGGCGTTATCCAGGAGCAGGCAGAACAGCTTTAGAACATCGTCATGATAAAGATACTGAATGCCATTTGCCTTATATCGATGCCCCAAAGTATATGTTACTTCAGTAACTTCATAAAAATCGCCCTCTTCCGTCAGAAAATCGGGATTGGTCGTAACAATATCAACTAAGACACTCTGATATTGCTTTATTGCATTCCAAGCAAAGGAGTGAATTGTGGAGGGCAGAATAAATGAATCTTTTGCGAGTCGTTCTGCAATCACATCCACTGCAGCGTTTGTATAGGTTATACAGACCACATTTTGTTTTTTACAACTATACTCAGACCATTTGTTTGCCTGTATCCATTCGATTGCACGATTAAGAGAGTAAGTCTTTCCGGAACCCGCACCTGCTTCGACGCGAAAACTACGGCCAGATTGAAGGGTTTCGATAATTTGGGCATCGACCTTATCCGCTTCAGCTTTTGCCAGATCGTAGTTCGCACCTATATACCCCTCGGACATAACTATCACCCCCTTACTCAAGAACTCTTTGCTCATGTAGCCATTTTAATCCAGATTTTATATAATCCGGGATGCAATACTCGGAGCATTCATAAATGAGTTCAAGCGCAAAATCTGTTTTGCTTTTTCCTGTGAATTCAAGCTTTTTCTCGCTTATTTTATCACCTAATTTGTAGTGCTTTCGATTGACATTACGGATTGCCTCTTCCAAAGAATGGCCACATAGTCCATTTTCGGTTGTTTGGAACTCAATATGACATTTTCCTCTCGTCTTTTCGGATGGTGTCATAGCAATAATATCAGCAAGATCAATTGGGGTCGTATCATCATCGGGAAGACCCTTGTTTTTCCGGATCCACCATTTTATGGTTTCGTTAGATGTAGTTTGTCCTTCACTAACCGGTACAGATTTCTTTACTGTTTTTCCGGCGGTATTTACTTTACTTGCTACAGAATCGATGTCGGTGAGGATAAGACAAGGTAATCCCAAGAAATCAACAAACGGAATAAACTTATGTGCATATGCTCCGCCAATTTCAATCAACGCATAATACTGCGCAGATAGGGGGTGCTTACATGAATCAAACACCTCTCCCTGTTCGCATTTTTCAATCATATCTGGCAGCAACAGACGTTCAGAGGCACCTTCAACAAAAATTGCTTTATCTGCAAAGAACAAATCACACTTTGTCAAAGTTAAGTACTTTCTAATAAAATCAACATTGTCAGAATTAGCTTGTGCAAAGGAGTTTAGGTTTTTATAAATCACTCCGGTATTAGACTTTTGTGCATAGCGCACCTTGGCAAATTCCATTGTATTTGCTATGTGGGCAGAATGCGAGGTTAAAAAAGTCTGGATTCTTACTGAGGTAAGCTTGCTGAGGAATTTTTCTATGTATGCAGCGAAGGCAGTTTGCACGTGTGGATGCATATGAGATTCCGGTTCTTCAATAAAAAGAAGCGGCAAACAGGCAACACCGCGTTTTTCAATATCCTTGGCGAACGCAGCAAGAAGAAACTCCATTTTGATCAAGTTTTTATATCCAAGACCGTTATGTGAGCTTGGTAAGCTTTCATTGTTTGAGCCGGAGATATACGACAGCTTAGTTTGGTTTTTAATCTGCTCATCAATACTGAGTTGTGTTGTGACACCAAGCTTCAATTCTTCGATATTGGGATAGCCAAATCCAATAGAATTATTTACAACTGCACTTAGGATTTCATCGCTTTGCTTTTGAACATCCTTATTGGCCTTTCCAACGATTATGCGTAACTGCTTAATTTCTTCCGCAACCGCTGGATCCAAATCCGCCTCACTCTTATCAAAGAACCCGGAGATCAGAGAGCCAAGAGAGCTGTTGTGAGTATCGTCTTCTCCAAGCACACGTTCTGCTGGAATGCTGTGAAATGGGAATAAGTCACGTAATTCTTTTGCGCTTCTTACCTGATTATCCTCGGTGTTTTTGGGATTGATAGCATAGATAGTTAAGCCAAACAGTGTGCTAAACTTATCGGCAATGATATCATGAGCTTCATCATCTGGAGAAAATGTACCATTCTTGTAATAACTGCCTTCCAAAAGTCCCCATAGTGCTTTTTCTTCGGTCTTCAGACGATACTCCGCGTGAATGAGCGCAGTTGTAGTGTCTACATCAACATCGATAATAAAAGGTGCCAAGGCTCCTAAATTATCGTCCGGATCGTCCAATGAATAATCTATTAAAAAGTCTATAGAGATAACCTCAATCTGTTTGCAAAGATCTTCATATGAGAGCTTTTTCTCCATAAATAACGCTATTTTAGCGTAGAAGTCCTCGCGTTTTGATAGTGGGTAATCATTGAAAGACACTGTTTTTCCATCCAACACATTACCGATACACTCAAAGCATGATGTTTTGGCAGTGTTGTTTCGTCCAACAATCAAGGTTGTCTTTGGATCGACTTCCAGTTCGGCATCAATAAGCAATCTATAGTTTTTAATTTTTATCTTTGATAATTGCATATTTGCATCCTTTCTTTGTCGCACACATCAAGATGACGTGTGTGACATCTGGAGCCACCTTTACTCATAACAATGGAATTAGATATAAAAACGACCTGGATAATATAACTCCAAGGATTGTAAAAGCTCTTGGCCGTTCATAGTTGTTACATTTGTGATACGGGCTTCATCTCGGCCCTCCGGAGTGAAATCAGAGGTTGTAATCACCCAGGCTCTGCTAGCATTGCGTGTACGCATATAGCTATGAACACGTTGGATAGGAGTAGATCCAATGTTATTACCTTGACGATAACGTTTGCATTGGATGAGTTCATATTCGCCTTGGATATTTGTCGCAAGAACATCTACACCTCTATCTCCAGAACGACCGATAACCTCTGCGTGGACAAAGCCTCTTCGGACAAAATAGTCCGCAATGAGTCTTTCAAAATCATATGGATCCATTGCACATAAATGCTCCCGGCCTTCAACATTATGTTCCGTTATTACTGTATTACGGGCAAAGAATTTCCC
Organism: Faecousia sp.; assembly: GCA_045653785.1. Classification (GTDB taxonomy): domain Bacteria; phylum Bacillota; class Clostridia; order Oscillospirales; family Oscillospiraceae; genus Faecousia. The sequence goes on from JAZOMH010000028.1 coordinate 66,332, forward strand.
TTGTTCCTCATCCAACTCTGCATAGATATTTAGCAATTCCGGAATCAGCCTGTTCGCGGTATAGAGTTGATTAATAATTTCCCGACTACCATTTTCCATAAAGGAAGCAAGATGGATTACATATTCTTCAAAAGTGAACCCTTGACCATCAGCCGTTAACTCCTCGATAACAACAGGGGCAAATTCTCGGAGCCTAATTTCTGCGTTCATTTCACGATTCATTAGTGTATACGGAGACAATCCAGTTAACCGGTATTGCGCACCAATTCTAGTAGTATATCTATCCAATGTTCTCCGGATCTTGTTTTCGTATGCCGGATTAGCCAGCCGCACCAGGCCACATCTACGTAATTGGGATAAAAACTCCTGATTGAACTGGGTAATAACAAAGGGATTGCCCTGATCTGTTGCTGCACTTTGAGCGGCCAGAAACACAAGCTCATCCACATCAGTGTGACCTTCGTACCAGCGGCGTTCACCCTCCTGCAGCTTTAAGAAAATGAAGCACACGTCATTTTTAAAAGTCCACGCTGCAGATGCTAATGCACGCATCGAGGGATCGGATATTCCAGCAGAAATAGTCAAGAGAGGTTCAAAACCATGACGCCGGCCAAAGTCTTTTAGTTTGTTCAGATCGCTAATCCATTCGCGTTGTTGCGGTCTAAAGTACAAAACCATAAAACCGTGATCTTTAACTATCCGCTTAGCTTCCATAAACAGTCTTTCAATATCTGCAAGAAACTGTTCTTTCCCGTGCTTCTCGGTCCTTGCCGGAGAATTACTTATAACAACCTCGTTACGAAGCCTTTCTTCATCTCTGCGCAGAGAGTAGTCCATAAGCGGATGAACCCTTTGAGCATGCTCAAAGTACTGTGCGTTATCGCCATAAGGAGGATCAGTTAGAAGAAGATCTACAGTATCAGGCAGGATTGTGTGCATAAAGCGACGATAATCCATACAGCTGCATTCTAACAGATCAAGGTTAAAATACTGAGAAGAAATGTAGCTCTTTCGCTCACTCAGCTTTTCCAAGAACCGGTGATACAGGTTCGTTTCTTTTAATCTGTTTTCAGGACAATGATTATCTTGGCTTTTGCTGCGATAATCCGTATACTTGCCACAATGTGCAATAGAAATCAGGGTATCCTCGAAAAAGGTTTTCGTAGAATCTGGTAGCTCAGAAATTGCATTTTTAAGTGTCATTAGCGCTATTTGTTGCCGCTTTGAAAACAGATTTCGGTATGTCGTATATTGAGGAGCAGTGAAGTTCAAGCGGGAGTTCTCAATCAATTGAACATCCGGAAAATCACAGGGCATTGCTTCCACTTGAAGACGTACGGCTTCGTCAAAATCGTCGTAGTGTTTTTCCTTGCAGCCACAGTGGCATCTATACCTACTGTCTCTAAAAATCACATTTTCCCCATTTTCTCCAAGACGTTCATGACGCATCGGATGGTAGAACTCAAGAGGATCGCGATCAAAAAACAAGCCATCAAAGGGGAGTTCTGTTCCACAATCAGGACATCTTGTTTTATAAATTGTATCCATTATGGGTTCTACCTGTTGCGCAATGAATCGCAATGCATCACAATAGTCCTCGGTTGTTGGAACTCCACGGAAAGCTGCAGTAGACATTCTATGGGCATACGGTTCCCATTCGTTAAACAACATATGCCTGCCTGCATCAAGAGCTGCATAGGCAAAAGTACCAGAACCGCCGAAGGGATCTGCAATGACGGCACCTTCATCCGTAAGATTTTCAATCAGAGTTCGTGCTATAGAGCGACTCTTACGGCCAATAAAAGGAAAGACTTGTTCAGACTGATCTCGAGGCTGTCTGTTTAGAATTGTATTTTGCAAATGGATCATTCTCTGCCGAAGATTTTCTTGCTCTGCATAATCCAATAACCAATACATTATTTGCACCTCCACAATCCATTATCAAAAACAAAGGAATTGCCAATCACATCTACAAAGGTCTTGAACTTTGTTGACAACACTTGCAGATATCCATGTTCAAAAGCATCTTGGAGCATACCATAGTCATACAGATCCTGCGATGTAACTTCCTGACGCTCTGCTATAATCCTGGTCGCACATTCAATTGCAAGATTCTTCGCATCGTCTACAGTGCCATCAAACTGAGTGGCTTCAATAGTTGCCCTCTTCTGAAACACAACGATATAATTACCATCCAGCGTGCCTTTGGGAGTCATTATTGCTTTGAAAGACTTTCTTGGTGCAGCACTCGGAATCTGACCGCAATATGCCAAACCGTGTTCTTGCATTGTCTTTAGGATTTCACTCCAAGACTTCAAATCAAACGAATGATAAAACATAATGAAATATCCGTTCGTTTTCAAGGAAGGTGAAATGCGGTTTAGGATCACTTCGAAAATATGGCTAAAATCATCGGTATCCTTATTTCGGCTTGGGGCGTCAGAGACAACCAGTTCAGCTTCTAATGACTCATCTGTAAATCCTTGCCATCCCATTACTTTATACCAGAGTTGGTTGTATTCAAGATACGGAACCTGATCTGTATATGGAGGATCTGTCAAAATTAGATCGACAGATTCATTTGGCAAAATATCCAGTGGAACATTTTGAGCAGGTATATTCTGTAATGTTACGCTAGGAGCACCCTCGGCATCAACAAAACTCTTGCAAGTTTCACTAAGGAAAGCCAGTCCCTCTTTAACTGCCTTTGCTTTTTGCTCAATCACCATAACGGCATTTCTTGATGTCACATCTTTTTTAGGAAGCCAATATGGCATTTGACTAGAGGCTTTTTTGTCAGAAAGCTTAATTAGATTGATAGCCGAAGATACCAGTATTTCGAGAATTTCATAGCCAGGATTCTGCTCATACGACCGAAGAATTTCGATTATCCGATCGATTGCAACCAAGTTTCGACGACAGAAATAACTATAAACTGTAGCATTATTTCCAATAGCGATCCGGGAATTTGGTATCAAAGCTTCGTCGTCGATATTCTTAATGTTGTTAGTCTGGATCTCGTGGTAAAGGTGTGAAAACAAGTGCGATACAGCATCCTTTTTTCTGCCTGTTAATTTACCATTAATGTTATTCTTATACCAATATTGCGTTGGCACAAGCTCCTCATCCATCTGGTCAAAATGGCATCTCTCCAGAATGCGGAGTTCACCGTTTTCTTTAAATTCATACAAAGACTGACAGGCAGATCTGACATCCTCACAAAAGGAATCAATCAGGAGTCCAGCTTCTTGCAAGTTCCATTTGGTTAGTGAAGCTTTGCACAGCTTATATGCCAACAAATTAATATCCGTTCCAATCGCATTTCGACCGAGTTTGCTCGCCTCAATAATGGTTGTTCCAGAACCAAACATCGGGTCATATACGCAACCGCCTTCCGGACAAAAGCGTTTGATTATTTCTGAGACGATATTATATGGTTTCCGGGCCATATAATTGTGCATGAAACCTGCTGGATTATCGACGATTGGCTTGAGTTCTTTAATGACGCTCAACTTCTCGGTCACATCATACACAAGCTCTTTTGGTCTACAAACAAAAATATACTCATCAACTTTTGATGTGGAACTGCGGCCTTGTTTTGAATGGCTAAGTTCCACTTTTTTGATTAAGACATCATATTTTTTCTCTGCTAAAGCTTGCAGACTTGCGATATCAACAATAGAATTGTCTGAATAACTAATCATTAACCATGCGCCTGCCTGGGAGCATTTTTTTATTAGTTTTTCAAACGCACTCAATGCCTTTGCTTTCTTTCCAAAATCGGATACAGTTCGATTTTCTCTGTATCTGCCAACAGAAAGTTCGTTTGTTTGCGGGTTCACAGCCATTGCGGGATAGTCATATAAACACAGGGTGTTGAGAACGTGGTAATATCTAGAATAATGCTCCTTAAAGTATGGTGGATCAGCATACACCAAGACATTTCCGTCTAGTTCAATTGCATCCAAACAATTGGAAAAATCAAGATTGAAACAAGGAGAACACACTGCACTTGCTTTGTCACATAATCCTGCTTGGCGGTATTGCTGTAACAGAGATTTGCATTCATCGATAATGTTAATATTTCGTTTTGTAATTAGATTAAGGCAAGTTGATTTGTTTTTAACCTTTAGATACTGCGCGAAATGTGTTGTTGTAGAGGCACTCGCACTCATGACAGACATCAAGACTGTCAGCAAAAGGTTTTTTACACGTTCATCTTTCAGTGTTTCGATAACGCTACGTATAGCGTCAATCTGGCAACACTGCGCAATTCCAAAATAAGCATTTGCATAGTAAGTTAAAAACAAGCAAGGAACTGTCGTAGGGGGTATTACACCCGGGGTTATTTGTGTAACCAAAGCTAATAGTTCTTCTAGGCGAGTGTCGTCTGTTTTAGGCGAAAACACAGAAGGCGTGTTTTCACAAAACCGCTGGTATTGCTTGTAGTCGATATCCCCGTGCAGGAAGGTTTTCTCTACAGAAAGGACTGTAGGTAATGTAGCCTGCAGGATTGAGTATTGTTGCTCCACTTGTTTCCAAAATGCAGCCTCATGTACGGTGGATAAAACGCCCCCATTTAAGATAGCTTGATTAATGATATAAGCATAACGTTCAATATCGTTGCTAATCACATTTTTATATGGTTTAAGTGCATATCCAACGGAGCCGGTCCCTGCAAATAGGTCTACAACGGTGGTTATGTTGTTATTCTTGATAATCGGTTCACATATATGAGAAATAATACGAGCTTTACTTCCCATATATTGAAGCGTTGTAATCTCTTTATATTGATTCATTTTATTCGCCCCAATAATTTGTTTGTTAAATAAGAAGTTTTGTATAAGCCTTACATATCCAGACTATCCGCATTGAGCAGGAAGTCGTAGATGCTGATGACCAAGATTCCATCGTCAGTATACCAGGGTGCAGGGGTATCCTTGACTACGATGATCTTCTTGAAGGTATCATCGATACGGAGAAGCGAATTGGATTCCTGCTGCATTTTTGCTTCATCCGGAATAGCGAAAGCAGACTGAACATAGTAGCGCTTGGAACCCTTGTTGCACACAAAGTCCACTTCCAACTGCTTGCGAACCGCTTTCCCTTCACTGTCTTTACCGGACACGCATACCAGTCCAACATCCACATTGAAATCTCTTGCGATCAATTCATTGAACAGAATGTTTTCCATAGTATGGTTTTCTTCAATCTGCCGGAAGTTGATCCTGGCATTACGCAGGCCCACATCGCTAAAATAATACTTCTGAGGGGTGTCGATGTACTTTCTGCCCTTGATATCATAGCGGGTCGCTCGGCTGACGATGAAGGAGTCACACAAATAATCCAGATAGCTCTTGACCGTGTTGACACTGATCTTGATGTTCTTTTTAGTTTTGAAAGTATCTGCCAGTTTTTTGGGGTTGGTCAGTGAGCCGATACCAGAAGAAAGGATATTGATCAATTCCTCAAATTCGTCCTTATTGCGGATTTTGTGGCGACCAATAATGTCATTTACATAGGTTTCGTCAAACAACCGCTTCAAAAGCTCGATCTTCTGTTCCGGAGTGGACAGCAGCACGACTGGGGGCAAACCACCATAGAGCACATACTTTTTCCAACCATCGTACTTATTACCCTCATAAACAGACATAAATTCCGCAAAGGATAGGGGGTTAATATGCAACTCGTCACCCCGACCCCGGAACTCAGTAATGATATCCTTAGACAGAAATTTTGCGTTGCTGCCGGTTACATACACATCCACATTGGAGATGCGCATAAGTCCGTTCAGTACGGATTCAAACTCTCCCAACAGCTGCACTTCGTCAAGCAGGATATAGTACATCTGATCGTCAGCGATTTGTGCCTTTATATGTGGGTAGAGAACTTCCGGATCTCGGAACTTTTTGTTTTCAAAGGAATCAAAAGCAATTTCAATAATATGATCCTCAGCAACACCGCAGGAGCGTAAGTGCTGCTTAAACAGGGTAAACAGCAGATAGGATTTTCCGCATCGACGCATACCGGTAATGACTTTGATCAGACCGTTATGCTTTTTGGCTATCAATTTGTTCAGGTAATAATCACGTTTGATTTCCAAGTTAATCACCTCTATTGAAAATAATTGCATCTTTCTTAATCTTTTTTCAATAGAATTATACCCTAAAACCAAAGGTTAGTCAACGGCTATTGAAAATTTTTGCATCCAAACACAAATTTTTTCAATGGTCTATGTTAAGAAGAATTATGAGTAACATATCTGAATTTGCTTATACTAAATTACAATATTAAAAACAATATTATTTAGTAGTTGACATTTGAAAACAAGTATGATATTATTTTGTTGCAAACAAACTACAAGGAGTATATTAGTATGGCAACACAATCCAAAGATTATTTTTCTAACCTACTGAAAAACAGCAAATCTACGAAAAAGCAAATTGCAGTATACCTCGATGACGCCACAGTAGAAAGGATCGATATGACGATTAGGCTGTTTTCTGCTGTAAGTGAGGCCAAAAGCTTTTCTCGAAACACACTGATTGAAGAAGCGGTTAATAAGTTCCTGGATGAATCTGAAGAATTCCTTGAGAAAGAGATGGGCTTAAGCGTCAAGGAAGAAATCGAGGAGGCGAAGCGCAAAAAGAACGACACTGTTATATTCTCTTCTGTGGAACGCGGTTTTGAAGAGACCTTTTTGGGAGAAGCAGAGCTTCCTTGCTGGTATCCGTGTAGTTGCAGCCCGGAAAGAATTGCTAATCTGAAATACATTGCTGTTTACCGCGGTGCTCCGGTTTCTGCAATCACACATTATGCAAAGGTGAAAGAAATTAAGTATTCTGAAGAAAAAAAGTGCAATGTATGTTATTTCGAAGGAAGCCCCATTGAATTGCCCAATAAAATTGGATTAGGAGACAAGCCTGGTTGCTTTTTCCGTGGAGCGAAATACACTTCCATCGAAAGCTTGCTAAACGCAACCACTGCAGATGATATTACATTTGGATAATTGACTATCATTGATGTGTCTCGCAGAGAAAAAACCGATGTTCGTCTGCCGTGAAAACGCGTTTTGGACGAAATGGCAGACAAACAAACACAAGACCCGGGAAAGGCGTTTTTGCACCTTCCTCGGGTCTTGTGTTTTTGTGTCTTATATCATATCGGCTCTCTAAAAGTAGTAATTTAGTAGTAATTTTAGGGTAAAAGTCAATTTATCGTGGTTTCTCTAGGCATATCCCGGCTGATTAGAGTGGTCCCGTGGCAAACAAAAAGCACCTTCTTCATACGCGTTTCCCTCGCTTTCATTGGAGATATTATACCATAATTGGGGACGGGGCATAGGTCCGGCGCCCTTTACGCAGGGGTGCTTTGCAGGCGGACGAGCAATGTGTACAGTGTAGTAACATAGTACACAGGTGTGTAAAGACATGGTACACAGTTTTATAGTACAATAAAGGCATCAAAAACAGATGAAGGAGTGCTGTAAGATGCCGTGGGAGTGTAGAACTGTGGAAAAC
>JAZOMH010000029.1:0-57799 GCA_045653785.1 Faecousia sp.
TGCAATGGTGCTGGGCAAGCTGGGTGAGCAGGTTGTAGCTGTATCTCAAAAGGCATTTGACGCCATTTCCTTTGAGGAAGCTATCGCTGCTCCCAAAGAAATCTACTATCCCAAGAAGCTGGCTCGGGACACCGCTGCCCGGGACGAGTTCCAAAAGGAAAAGGGCCGGGGCTCTGTCCTGACTGAAACCTATATTCTTGATATCATCAGACAGGGGTGGAAAAACGATGATGAGCGCTTACAACGAGTCGTACTTGGATGATGCCATGCAGAATCTCGGCGACATGGTCGAGTATGCTGTGTGTGACTGCGGATATGACCCTAACGAATTCTTCGGTTGGTTCATTTCCTCCGGCATCGCATCCAAGTTTGAAAAAGGCAATCCCAAATATATTACCGGTATGTCCGGTTTCGAACTGGCAGAAGCAGTTCTGAAGGCTACCAACATCGCGCTCCCCGGTATTGCTCCCTCCCATCCGGATTTCAAGGGACGGGAATACTGGGCCGGTTGGATTTTCGCTTACTATCAGTGGCAGAGCGGTAGACGGTTCGAGGACATCGTTACGGATGGGCTCACCCTCTCCATGGTCTTCTCCATGTATATCCACCACGAAGCTGATAACAGCAAGTTCGTGGAATCCGCTGATGCCATCATCCGCCGGAACAAGGGGTCCCGGAAGCCCAAACTGCACACCATCCGGAAAGCCCGTGGCTTTACCCAGCAGCAGCTCAGCGACGCCTCCGGTGTTGCCCTGCGCATGGTGCAGCTTTATGAGCAAAAACAAAATGACCTGAGCCGCGCCCAGGTCAATGTGGTTATCAGTTTGGCCAAAGCCCTCGGCTGCGAAGTTGAGGACCTTATCGACTGACATCTTCCCTCGACGGCATCTGCCGCCGAGGGATTTTTGTTCCATAAAGCAAAAAAAGAAAGTGCCGCCAAAGGGCAGCACTTTCTGCATATTTCCTTAGTCCTGGGGCTTCATTGTGGGGATCTGGAGTCACTGGAATTTATAGCCCCTTATAGTCCCGTGTATCCCTACATTTTCGCCCTAAATAAAACTTTCAAATCACATAACTTTACATCATTCTTCATGAAACCTGTTTTGGTTGATGTAATTTCTGATGTAAGTGATGTAACCTATATCTCTTACGCACATTTATAATAACACACTTTCCTGCCGATTGCAACCGCAAATCAAGCTGTTTGGAAATAGCCGTTCAGACCGGCAAATTCGGCCTTTTTCAGTTCCTTCGTCACATCAGCATAGATGTTCAGTGTAGTGGAAATGTCCGCATGGCCCAAGGTATCCTGGATCACTTTGACATTCACGCCCGCTTCGCACATCCGCGTCGTAAATGTGTGCCGTAACGAGTGGCAGCTGAAATGGGGCAGCAACACCGGATCATCTTCTCCCCGCAGCAACACCTCATCATTACAATCCCGGATGATCCTGCGAATCGTCTTGTTGAGAGTGCCATGGTAGAATACACCGCCATCTCGGTTGACAAAGATGAAATCCGAGTATCCGTCGATCACCGCTTCACATTTGATCCCCAAAGCTTGTTGGTATTCCCTTTCCATCAGGAATGCTTCCTTCACAAAATCCAGCATTGGCACCTGCCGGTTGCTGTTATCCGTTTTGGGTGAATGGACATTGAAGTAGCAGCCCTTTTTGCCACCCGGTTCTCTGTGATCATAGTAGACCAATGTGTGGTTTACATTGATGATGCCTTCCTCCAGATCGATATCGCACCACCGCAAGCCTGCTACCTCCCCTACCCGCATACCGGTTCCGATCATTACAGCGAAAATGGGATACCAGTGGTTGTAAACGCGGTGCGTCTTCAAATAGTTCAGCAGCAGTTCCTGTTCCGGTTTGGTTAGGCCTCTGCGCTTCTCTGTCTTGAAGACATGGGACTGTTTTAATTCCTTCAGCACATTATCTGAGGGATTGCTGCGGATATAGTTGTCATCCACCGCCATATCCAATACCTGGTGCAGTACCGTATGGATATTATCAATGGTCGAGGCCTGCAGCTGTCTATCATCTGCCAGCTGATTGTAAAATCGCTTTACATCGGATTTCTTTAAGGTGGAGATTCGGTTCCTGCCAAAGTTTGGTCGTACAAACGTATTGTACATATACTTGTAGTTCTCAAATGTGTTGTTCTTCAGGCCCCGCTTTAACTGGCACCACAAATCAAACAGTTCGTTCACTGTCACATACCGGGCTTCCGTCTTGATGCCATCGTGTTTGTCATATTCGATCTGTGCTTCCTTCTCCCGCAGTTCCTCCAATGTCTTTGCATACACAAAATGTCGCTTTCCGGTTTGATCTGTCCAGCAAAAGTGGTAAGTACCATTCGCCCGCTGACATTCACCGGTTTTCAGCACCACTCTGTCTTTATCTTTTCTTTTCGTCTGACCTTTTCCCGCCATCGTCAACAACTCCTTTCTTTTGGTGGAAACGGTCAGTGCTCAAGATGCATTATACCTGAGCACTGATCCAAAGTCCAGTGAGAATCCAAACAAAAAGAGTACTTAGATGGAATAGGCTCGTTCCAGGTACTCGTCCAGTTTCTTTCTCTTCAGCAATCTTTTCGAGCCGATCCACAAAACAAAGGGACAGGACTCAGAATCGCTGATTGTTCTCAGTTTGTTAATACCAACGCCGGAATAGGCAGCGGCCTCCTCCAGTGTCAGATTGGCTTTCTCCCAAATAGGCACTTCATACTTCATTCGCTAATTCCTCCACGCAACGCATCATTCAATTCACAATACTTCACTACTCTCGAAATGTCCAGGGAGAATAGATTTAATTTTTCATCATGGGAAACTTTTCTTAGATTAGTACTTACATTGATGTTTCGCTTCCCCCAATACGGGGTTATCTTCATAGGCAATCACTCCTTACATGGTCTGTTCAAAGCCTTGGCTTTCTTCCCAGGGCCCATCTTCACACATTTCCTCTTTGTGCAGGGCGTGCTGGATCAAGGCGGCGGTTGCACCGAGGGCAAGGCCAGCAGCTGCGGCGGCGTTTTTGGCTTGCCGTTCTTTTCGCTCTTCCTCTGTTTCCTCAGCGCTGTCCTCAAAGAGGCTCATTAGATGCCCAGCCCCACGCGCGCCCATAAGAGCAAGACTAAGATCATCGGGATAGCGGTCAGTGCCAGACGAAGCCACCAGATCGCTTCGTCCCGGAATATCTGCCGGTTGATAACCCGTGAGGCTCTGTCGCTCGCTCTCCCAACCTGTTCCATGGCTTCCTTGGTCAGCTTCTCGATGGCCTTCTTGGAAGCTTCCGTCTGCTCCTGCGCTGCCGCCATCATCGTCCGCTTGTACTCCATCGCCGCTGACAAATAGCCCCGATCCTGGCTTGCCATTTGCCCGCTGGTCAGTCGCATTTCCTTGAGCAGGGCCTGCAGCTTCTCCCAATCCTCTGCGCTGATCTGTACCATGGGCACGGGCGGTGTTTCCTGCTGTTGCCGCAAAGCCGCCGGCGTATTCTTCGCCTTCAGCTTGTCCATATAATTTTGCTCGGATCCTAAACTCACGGTCCATGTTCTCCTTTCTGTATTTTTCTTCGTTCAATCTGGTGTCCCGGACACGCCGTTCCTCGCCATTCTCCAAACGGAGAATGTAGGTGATATACTTGCGCTCCGGGGTGTAGATCATATCGTAGCCCAGCTTTTTCATTTCCTTTTTGAATTCGGATTTACTTCGTGATCGGGCCATGCAATAATCGATAGCCACTCGCAGTTCCATCTTCCAGCTGTTGCCACGCTCTGCCGCGCGATACTCCTTCGGTCCAAGGCGCTGAGATTTCTTGCGGGGATCGTATTCCTTCAGCGTATTGAGGCCGTGGGCTTGGCAGATCTCGTCGCTTCGCTTTCGCAACTCTGCCAGATAGAATTTGTTGTTATGGAGTTTGCTGCCGGTTTCAAAGTCATAGGCCGACACAACAAAATGGTTGTGCAGGTGATCTCTATCGATGTGGGTGGCCACAATCACTTCCCGGTTGCCAAAGCTTTGCGCCAGTTCCATACCAATGTCATGAGCCTGCTGAGGGGACAATCTTTCTTCCGGTCCGAAGGATTGCACATAGTGATAGAACCGCACGTTACCGGCCTTGCAGCCGAAATGTTTTTGCGTTGCCAGGAAGGATTCGTTTGCTAACTCCGGGATGCAGTTGATACCGGAAACATACGCCAGCTGTTCGCCCTCATCCAAAGTCTTCGACGGCTGCATGCAGTAGTCGATGACACCTTTTTGTGCGCTGGGATTCTGACTCTTTTCGGGGATACACTCAACTACTGCCATCCTTATCACCTCCGATGGCAAGCAGGATCTTGCGGTACACTTCCAACAGTTCCGAAAGATCCACCGCTGAGATCCTGCGTTGATGTGCCAACCGAACCAACTGGTTCAAGTTGTTTCCCTGGCGGCGAAGCTCCTGGTTCAGTTCCCGCAGATCTTCATTGACGATGATCTGCCCCTCCGTGCACATCTTCAGAACGAAGTCCCGCATGGAGGGAGCAACCGCCTTGTACATCCGTTCTTGCAAGGCTGTTTTCTCCACCGGTGTCAGCCGGAGGGTTAGTCTTTCTGTTTGTTTTCTTCCCATCTGATTCTCCTTTCCGTTAAAAGTGGGAGCGGCATTTGCCGCAGGGCTTCTGCCCGATTTTGTGCGGGACGGCGCCGCCATTTTGGTGGTGGGCGCCCACGCGCTATGCTTGCCCCGGACATAAGTCCGGGAATACGACGGTATCCTTGCGCTTGATTCATTGAAGATCAAACACCACTTTGTTAGCACCACGCAAATCCCGCATATTTCGCATATTTTAGGACCCCCTCAATTTTGCGAGATTTGCGTGGTTTGCGAGGCATGCGGTTCGTAACGCACCGATACCATCTTGCCGTTGGCAGTTTCATAGCTGCGGAAGTAGATCCCTTCGTCCTCCAGCTCGTAGCGCCAGCGGTTCATTTTTTGCTTCAATCCCTTGGGGCCAATGGTGATCCCGGCGTGCGCTGAGAACCGCTCAGCAAGCGCTGTGTTGCCGCCTTCGTAGCTACCTATGGACTTGATGAAACTGACAAAGGCATTCATCTCTGGCGGAAGCTGGGGCGCATCCTGATCAGCGCTGTCGCCCACTTTCTCCCAAGTGAGGCTGTTCTTGTCGAAGCGCAGGATCAGTTCCCGCTCGTCGATCTCCCGGCCCGTGCAACAGAGTTTTGCTCGCGTTCCTCCATGCTCCGGCTTGTCCAAAACGAAAAGGCTATCAGCTGCGCCGCTGGTTCCGGTACTGCCGGAGATGCGATTAAAGGGATTGGGATCGCCTTGCTTGCGCAGATGGTGGATCAGCAGCAATGCCACCTTATGCTTGTCCGCAATGTCTTTGAACGCACCGGTGTCTGTATAGTCACTGTTGTAAGTGGCATCCTTGCTTGTTCCCTTTGCCATCTGCATGGTGTCGATAACGATGAGTTTGGTATTCGGATGCTTGCGCATGAATTTGTCGATTGTATTGGGAAGGCCATCTGCCATCGTACCGGGCTTGTGCTCCTTGGTGGTAATGTAGATGTTGTCCAGTCCTTCCTCCGCGGCAAGGCAGGCAAGACGCCGTTGGGCACGCTCATTGGTGTCTTCCAAGCTCAAATACCATGCAGTGCCTTGGGATACTTCCATACCCCAAAACGGCTCGCCCTTGGCCACATGCAGGCACAGATCCATTGCCAGCCAGGACTTGCCCACCTTCGGAGCGCCGCTGAGGATGTTGAGCCCCTTGGTGATCAGTCCCTTTACAATCTGCTCCGTCGGCGGAAATTCCAGGTCCATTAACGCTGTGCCGGAAATAGCCGGCACATGATTTTCCGGGTCGAACATTGCCTGCGCTTCCCGTAGTTCCCGATTCAGTGCCTCCAGCTCTTCATCTAAAATCAAATCTTTTTCTTCCATGGGATCTCCTTTCTCTGCTGTATAATTTCAACGATTATGATCCTCCTTCCTGCCCGCCCACCAAAGTGGGAGTAGTATCTAAATTGCAAATTGCCGCACCTGGGTTTTGGCCTGCCCATGGCACGCGCTATGGAGTTGTCAAGATTCACGAGAGTTTAAATAGTCCCTCACTATACGCGGCAGAAACGGCACTTTTACAGGGGGCCTTTATGAAAATTTTGCTTAATTTTGGTTGTCAGAAAAAATCCCTCTACTATACGCTGAGAAAACGGCAGTTTGATACCCCCCTTTTTGCTAAGATTCTTCAATTATTTTGCGTCCTCACTATATGCGGGTAAAATGCAGTTTTTATACCCCCTTGTGAAGCGCAATTCCCTCATTTTTTGCCCTCCACTATATGCTGGCAAAATGCAGTTTTTGCACCCCCCTCTGGAGGGTTTTTACAAAGTAAAAATTTACCCCTCACTATACGCTGGAATAATCGCCTTTTGGCAACCCCCTTTTGCTGGTATTTTTCATTATTTTTTGTTTCCTCACTATACGCGGAAAAAACCGCACTTTATCAACCCCTCATGCAATACTTTTTTGCGCAGGGATTATACCATGAAAAAAGTCGGGGATTCAGTATCAATCTGGTCGGGAAAAAGTCGGGATTTAGTCGGGGCAAATAAAAAGACCGGGCGCAAGCGAAAAAGGGCATCCACAGATGTCCTAATTCGTTCACGCCCGGTACCAGATTTTCACTGGCTGAAATCAGCCGCGTGCTCTCTCGGAGTCAATGAACATATTTGGTTGTATGGCTATATTAACAAACATTCGTTCGTTTGTCAATAGTATATTCTCAATAAACTCTGATGTACACAGCTATTCGTGCAAAAAAGCAGCACCGCGTCACCGCAGTGCTGCTTTGATTGGTTCGTATATTATGCTTTGCGAGCAGGCGGCACCTCAATCACCAGATCGCTTAATGGGAAGCTACAGCAGGGATGGATATAGCCATAAATGTAGTCTGCTTCCCGGCGGCCATCCACGCTCTTGGGAGTGTAGACTTCGCCGCTGACCAGCTTGCTATGGCACCAGCCGCATTCGCCGCTGCGGCAGTGGGCAGGAGCGACAATGCCATTGGCCTCCAGAGAACGGAGAATGGAAGTATCGGCAGGGGCCGTAACGGTCTGCTCGGTGCCAGCGATGCGGACGGTGATCTTATAATCAGGAGCCACATCCGCAGGATAGTCCGATTCCTTACTGGGATTAAAGTATTCACCGAACAGCTCATGACGGATAAACTTCTTGCGCAGGTTCAGCGTTGCGATCTGTGCATCTACAAACTCATACATTGCCTGCGGACCGCACAGGAAGATGGAATATTCCCCTTCGGGCGCGTATTTTTTGATCAGCTCTGCAGTGATAAAGCCCTTTTCGCAGCCAGGCTGCTCTTCATGGCTCAGTACATTCACGAGACGGAACCTCTCGCCTTCCAGCGCCTTGAACTCGTCCCGGAACATGGCGTCTTCCAAGGTGCGGCTGCCATAGAGCAGGATCATATTGGCATCCTCATCGCCGTCTGCAATAGCCTTAGCCAGACTGCGGAAGGGTGTAATGCCGCTGCCGCCGGCAATGCCGATAATGGTCTTTGCATCACGCAGAGGCTCATATGTGAAGACGCCCAGCGGCTCAGACACAGTCACCTCCGTACCAACCGCCCAGTTATCCAGAATATAGTTGGATGCCAGACCGTCCTTAACACGCTTGATGGTCAGCCCATAGCGGCCTGCCAGCGCCTCCCGGGGAGAGGAAGACAAAGAATAAGGGCGGGTCAGCTTCATGCTGCCAATTTCAAGGGATACAGACAGATACTGGCCGGCGCTGAACCACGCCAGGGCATTCGTCCCCTTTTCTGCATTTGCTTCCAGCCAAAAAGTCTTGGCATCGCCGGGATGCTCCACGATCTCGGCAACCTTTACATACTGTTTTCCCGGATGCAATGCTTTTGCCAGCTCGTTAGGCTTGTAGGAATCGGTAGCGGGCAGGGGCTTGGCAGGTGCCGCTTCGATCTTTGCCTGACGGTTTGGATTCATCTTGGTGAAATCCATAGGATTCAGTTTCCACAGCTTAGATCTTGCCATGTTAAGCATCTCCTTTCAATCTCTTAATGACCTTCTTAGCCACCGTGTCACCCATAATATAGGCACAGCTATAGCCATCACCGCGGATGTAATGGCCACCGCAGAAACTAAGGCCGGGAATCGCATAATCCACCTTTTCCGCAGCAATACGGGCCATCAGATTGTCCCAGCCGGAGAGCTTGTAGCCGTAGATCGTTCCCTCGGGGGTGCCCAGATAGCGGGCGAAGGTCACAGGTGTTGCCACGCTGATTTCCTCAATGTGCGGCATGATAGAAATCCCCAGCGTCTTTTCCGCATCCAGGATGTATTTCTTAGCCAGTTCGTTTTTATACTTCTTGTAATCCTCGGGCTTCAGGTCCTTGGGTACATCGCCGCCGTAGATCGGCATGGTAAAGAACAGCGTACAGGTTCCCTCCGGAGAGGAATCAGGGATGACATTGTTCAGACAGTTGACAATATACAGACCGTCCTCCAAACGGGTATCATTCTGGATCCTGGGATCGGGATGACCCATGATGAACACAGTGTAATCCTCCAGACCCAGTTCCTCTCTGGTGCAATCCAAACCGATGTAGATGGTCGCCACAGAGATACCGAATTCCCGGGCATTGGCCAGCTTCAGATTCTGCTGGGGAATCTTGTCCAGCTGGCTCATATTAAACACATTATGGGGAATCACATTGGAAATAACTTCCTCTGCGTAAAGCTTTTCACCATTGGCTACTACACCGGATACGCTCCCATCCTCGTTGTACAGGAACTGCGTTACCTCGCTGTTGTACCACACTTCGCCACCATGCTTCTGCAGCACATCGATAAGGCTCAAGCTCAGCTCGTGGCTGCGGTGCCTGGGCATAGCCGCGCCGTCGACCATATAGCCATAAAGCATATTCAGGAAGTGCATGCAGTTGAGCTCATCTGTGGGAACACCCAGATAGCCCCAGTAGGTATTGATGATGTTCTGCGCCTTCTTGGGGATGCCCATGGCAGTCATCACTTCCTCTACACTGTGGCCCGCCACACGCATAAAGTCTGCATGCTTCAAAATCATCGTCAAACCGTTGGGCTGACCTTTCATTTTATAGATGTAGTCAATGGCCGCGTCGATCTTCTTTTTCAGCATAACGAATGCCTTGACATTTTCCCGACAACCGGGCACGGCAGCCTCCACGCTGTCGCAGAAGCTTTCGATGCCGGCCTCCAGCCGGACATCATAGCCGTCTTCCCCCTTGACGATGGCGCGGAACAGATGGCCTGTTTCATAGCACCAGTTGGGCGCAGCTCCCAGATTGGCAAAAACATTGTAGACCTGATCCGGCTTTTCGGCAGTACCCACGCTGCACAGCTCGTGCAAGCTGGGTTCGAACTCAAAACGTCCCCGCTTAAAGCTGGTGGCGCAGCCGCCGGGGATATTATGCTTTTCCAGAAGCAAAGTTTTCAAACCTGCCTTTGCGGTGTTTGCGGCAGCGGCAAGACCACCGTTACCTGCGCCCACCACGATCACATCATATCGCTTGTCCATAGTGCATTCCTCACTTTCATTTTTTGCGCGGTAAACAGCACGATTGCTGTAGCATTGTCCAGATCTGCATATCCGTTTTGCCCCGCTTAGCAAAACCTTAGCAGTAAATCCATTCCATACATCGGTATGCGGGGGTCTCCCTATCCAATTCCTGCCACCGGGCAGCAGAAGATGCCCTTAGCCGTACCAGCGGTCCTCCGGGTATTCTCTCGGAATCCGGGTAGCAGTCTCCACATCTCTGCGCAGCAGCGCCTCATACAATTCTTTCTTGATATCGTACATTTCCTGGCGGCTGCGGAATTTGATAAACCAATGCCAAAGGTAAATACTTTCTTCCTTACAGGAATGATACAGCATCGGAAGCAGCATATTACCGCTGAGAACCGCCAATTCCTGATGGAAGGTAAATACCGCTTCCGCGCATTTTTCTCTGGTCTTGGCGGTCTTGATCGCCTCCAAATAGGGTTTAAAATCAGCCAGCTGCTGATCGGTGGCGTTTCGGATCACCAGTTCTACACAAAGCTTTTCCAAAGCATAACGCACCTGCATCAGCGCTTCGCTTTCATGATCCCGCATAACACCACCATTGTAGCGGACAATGGAACCCAATGTTTCAATATTTCCCTTGCGCAGATAATCGGTAACATAGGCGCCCGAGCGGGGCTTGATCTCCACAAATCCCAATTTTTCCAGTTCAATGAGACCCGCACTGATCACCGGACGGCTTACACCCATCCGCTCAGACAAATCACGGGCGCCGGGAAGCTGCTCGCCGATCTGCAATTCGCCGGAAAAGATCATACTTTCGATTTGCTGCACAAACTGGTCGGTCAAGGAAATATTATTGATTTTATTAAAGCCCATTTTCGCATTCCTCCAAAAGATCGGTGTGGTAATACCAGGGATTTTCACTCAAATTATACTGCTTTCAACATTTCTTGTCAATGAAAACAGAATCGAAAGCACAATCTTTTGGAAATAATTGCCAATTTCAAAGCAGACGGGAAATGACCGTCTTAAAAACCACATTACCGCTCGAATCGGTAAAGGTCAGCTCCGTTTTCTCCGGGCCAAAGCAAAAACCGCATCCGGTCCAATGCTTTTTGTCATCAAAGCCCGAGGCTATGACCACCGGGCAAGGCTGTCCGTAGTGATCTGCCGCGCAGCCGGGCAATCTCACTTCCTCCTGATGGGTATGACCGCAAATGATCAGATGGGGTTGCATCTTGCCGGCCTGTTTTGTCCATTCGGAATAAAGCGCCTGCTCAATATCGAAGGGCGGTGCATCCTTTTGTGTAAACGGAATATGGCAAATGATCAGGCGGGTTTTGATTGTATTGTCCAGCCAGGCGCCCTCTTCCGCCACTTTTCGCAAAAACCGGCTTTGCTCCAGCCGATAATCATGGCAGGCGATGGTGTGCCCATATCCCGCAGAAGTATCCGCTTTGTCTTCTCCGCAATCCAGTACCATTCCCCATACACTGCCCAGGCGGAATGTATAATAGGTCTTCCCCGCCTGATTGGGCGTGTAATCGGCAAACCGTTCTGCATACTTTCCACGCATATCGTGATTTCCCCGGGCAAACACCACCGGAATTTGTCCTCCGGTGATACGATCGCAGAGTTTATATATATTCTCAAATTTTCGGGGATGCGAAACATAGTCCAAAAGATCGCCATTGAGAATCAGAAAATGGATTTTTCCAAAGGCCTCCGCCGCTTTAACGGGGCCGTTGACATGATTGTGGGCATCCGAAATATGGTACGCCCGGATATTTTCTTCCGGAACCGGGTAAAACGGATAGGTTTTTTCTTTTGTCGCAGTCGTTTCCGTATAGTATGGCTTTCGCCGCAAAACGCGCTTCCAACAAACCGTATACACCTTATACGCATGAAGCGCCTCCATAGGGACCCGGACCCGATGGATCCGGTGCAGAGAATTCATCACACCGCAAGAAGCGTCATAGTAGTTTTTCTCCCCTACTCTAACCCACAGCAGGCACTCATGCTTCACCGGAACCATGATCTCATAGTGATCCTCCACCCCGAAAACGGCTGGCGCTGTCTTCAGCATGGTATCATCCCCTTTTTCCTTTTTGTTTTTCCACAAGATCGATAACCCACAGGCCAAAATCGTAACATTCGCTCAAAAATTCGCCCTTAACCGCGATCCAGACGCGCTTCAGTTCCCACTTCAGCTTCTCTCTCCGGTCCAGGCAATTGCAGGTAATGACTGCACCCTGGCTCTCTTCTTCGCCGGGGAACTGTGCAGTCAGCTTATACATCACATATTCCTTGCCTGCAGGAAGATCGATTCGGGAGAAGTTCTGTTGGGTCTTTGCCAGCAGTTCATAATCAGGTTTGTCATCCATATTGCGGTATAACCGATAAACTGCGCCTTTTTCGCCTTTCCACCGGAGCAGTCCGCCGCAGAACCGGAGATTCTGCGGTTTCTCCGATCTTGTTGCAGCAGGAACATGGGAAATAGTATAGGTTTCTCCCGGTTTTGTTTCAAACCATAGCAGATCACCCTTACCCTGCGCGGCAGCGCCATGCACATTTGCACCGCTAATCCGCGGATAGCACAATGTGCACCGACCCCCAGCTTTGGAATGTACGGTGATATTCTTTGCAAGTCCTTTTTCCCAGGACACATCGATTTCAAAGGCTCCTCTGGCCATCAGACCTTTAAAGCTGCCGGAAGATGCCCAGGCTTGTGGCAGGGCAGGCAACACGCGGATACAGCCTTCATGGCTTTGCAGCAGCATTTCCGCAATGCCCGCCGTACCGCCAAAGTTTCCGTCGATCTGGAAAGGCGGATGAAAATCCCACAGATTATCCATGGTCCGCTTTCCGATCAGATTGCACAGAAGTTTGTAGGCGTGATCTCCATCGCCGGCACGGGCCCAGGCATTCAGCCGGTGCGCCAGCGCCCAGCCGGTAGACCGGTCAGACCGTTCTTTCAAGGTATATTTCGCCGCATCCATCCATGCCGGCGTGTAATTGTTGATCAATGTACCGGGATGAAGCGCCACCAGCTGGGAAATATGCCGGTGACGGTATTCACCGATCTGGCCGTAAACGCGCTCTTCTTCAAATTCCTTGATCTGACCGCTGGAACCGATGCGCACCGGGTGATAATGGTCGATCTGCTGCATCTGGCAGGAAAAAGCATCCCCATTTTGCTGCTCCATAGCCGAGGCCGCCTGCAGGTAATCATGGCCATTCTCCCAGATCATTTGCTGATCGAAGGCGCAGCCCACCGTATGGTAATACTTCCATCCGTTCTCCCTGTCCTTAACCGTCTGCTCGGGAGAGGCAGAGAATACCGCCCGGTATACACCATCTTCCTGCGCTTCAACGGTTTTTGTTAGAAAACGGCTCATCCCCTTCAGCGCAGGATATGCCACCTGACGAAGCACAGTGTGATCCCGGGTAAAATCGTAATAATCCCAGAAAAGTTTACTGGTCAATCCTCCCGTTCCCGGGCCGGAGTGGCCGCCAGGCCCTTCTGTACTGTACGGATAAATACCGGTGCCCACGGTCCATCCGCAATCTCCCTGTGCATTCTCCTGCGTAGTGGTTTTGCCGATATACGCTCTGGCCAATTCTTCCGCTTTGGGCCGAAATGCTGCATTAAAATCGGCATAAGCTTCAAAGGTTTCAGCCAAATTGGTGGAAAACGCCGGCCAATAGTTCATTTGTACGTTGATATTATGCCAGTAACCGCTCCCCCACGGAGATTGATCGTGCACATTCCACACGCCCTGCAAATTTGCAGGCAATGTTCCTTTTCTGGAGGAACTGATCAGCAGGTATCGGCCATACTGGAAATACAGCATCTGCAGATATTTGTTGTGCTTTCCCCGCGCAAATGCTTTTCGCAATTGGTCAGTAGGGGTGCCTGCCTCTTCTCCCAGGAGCAGTTCCACGCGGCCAAACAGATTACGGTAATCCTGTAAATGCGTCTTACGAACCCCATTGTAGCCCTTCAAAACCGCGTGCTCCAGAATCTGCGCCACTTGGTCTGCCGGGTCAAAATCACGCAATTTCTTTTTGGGATCATCCTCCAGAAAGACCTCCGGGCGCAGCTCATAGTTGGTTCCGGCAGCAAGGTAAATCACCGCTTCATTGGTGTTTTTAACACACAAGCCATCCCGATCGGCCACCACTTCACCGTCGGTGACCACAGCCAATTCTCCGGCAAAACAGACATTGTAAAATTCCATGCGGCCGCGCATATGGGCCCGGTTTCCTTCATAGGTCACCGTTCCGGTTTTGCCGCCGCCGTCGCCCGGTGTCTTTGCATAAGACTTTACATAAGGAACTTTTAGCTCCGTTCGGAAAGAGAAAGGCCCATCCGCGGTCAACCGGATCACCAGGGAACGGTCCGGATAGGAGGCAAAGTATTCTCTGCGGCAGCACATACCATCTGCGCGGTAAGTGGTATAGGCGATTGCATCGTTCAAGTTCAGTCCCCGCTCATAGCTATCCACCCGTTTGTGTTCAAAGCACAGATACAACTCCGCAAAATTATTTAAGCCACCCAGTTCGCCGGGATTTTGCAGGGAGTTTTCCGTAATCTGAATGCGGTCGCGGCAAATGCCGCCGAAGATATTCGCCCCCAGCCAACCATTGCCGATGGGCAACGACTGATGCTCCCAGCCGTAATCGCAGTCCAATGCCGCCTTTTTATATCGCAGCGTGTAGTTCATAATTGCCTCACAATTGTTTTATTCTCATTACGCAGCGCAGCACAGTTTTCGCGCACAGCTGCATTTTGCCCGGGGTGATACCCTCCGGCTTATCCTATCCTTCCAGGTTGCCGCCGGCCAGGACAATTCAGATACTGCTTTTGCGTTATAAAGCGAAATACTTTTGATGCATCTGCCGAATTTGCCCCTTCATGGCGCAAAGCACAGTTTTCGCCTGCGTATCTCCAGCCAGAACGCGGTTCATGTAGTAACCCTCCGCCTGGCACGCACGGTCATGCAGGGGGAAGTAATTTTCCATCAGGAAGGAGGTGTACTTCATCAGCCGGAAGTCGCCTACAAGGCGGTATTCTTTGCTGATGGTATCCACCGCGATAGAATACTTGTCCTTTATTGCACGGATCAGTTCTTCCCGGGTATTTTCCTTTGCAAATACGATGGTGGAGCAGATGGTCGCATTCCGATTATGCTCTGTAGAACCATGCGTATCAGTGCTTCCAACCACGGGATGGTCAAAGCCCTTGGCTTTCATATCATAGTAGAAGCCCGTCTGAAAACCGTTGTGGGCATAATAGTTCTCGCCGCCCAGGACTTCAAAGGCATCAAAGGGTTTCTTTTCGTAAATAAAGCGGGTATAGCTTTCATGCAGCTGCATCACCGGGCAGATCCAGAACGGATGGGGGAAGATGCCCAGACCCTCGCCTTGCTGCACATGCGTATAGATCCACTGCAGAGAAGCGAAGCTCAGCCGTTCCGATTCATGCTCCAGAGGCACATTTTCTGCCATCTTGCGAATTTCAGCTTCGTATTCTTCCCTGCTAACGGGTTCCGGAGCATTCCCCTCCATGCTGCGGCGGTTGCTTTCCTGATTGCGGTTGGGGGTCACCAGCGCGTTAATGCTGTATCTGCCGCCAAAGTTGACATAATGCACATCATTCAGCGGCAGATGCACTTCTTCACCGGGAACCAGCGTCATATCCGTAAGACCTTTCCACGCATCCATGGCCTCCAGTGAAGGATAGTACCGTCCATGATCCGTAATGGCCATAAAATCATAGCCGTGTCCCCGGTAGTTGGCTGCTACAGTCGCAGGCGCTTCCCTACCGTCGGAGCGGCAGGTATGCATATGCAGGTCACCCCGGTAAGGATACCGTCCCGCCATATCTGCATCCAGCGCATATACCGAGATCTCCAGCCGTTTTTCGGGCAAGGTTACAGGATTAATCCACAGGAGGAATTCTCCTTCCCCCGCAAAGGTGTCGGTAAAGCGCAGACAGCCATCGGTGTCAACCGGCACCTCCAACACCCTGCGTCCACTGATCTCCGGATACTGTTTCCAGTTGTCCCGGTTCATTTTTTGGATCTCCACGCGGCAAATTACGCCGGGCGGAATAGCTGCATGACCGCCCAAGGGCTGTATGGTAACGGTTTGCTGACGATCTGCCAAAAACACCTTGGGATAAATATCGTAATTATAGAATACTTCTTTCATTTTCTCTCCTCCAGATCCGGCAGTTCTGTCATAAAATGTTTACGCCAGTAATTCCTGCTGCACAAGCAAAGAATAGCGCCCAGCAAAGCAATACAAAACCACAAAAGAACCGTGACATACCAACCTTTTTGCTCCGATACCGCGGCAATAGCATAGGTGGAACAGGCGCTTCCCACATAGGTGCAGGCATTCAGAATGCCGGAAACCAACGATGTGTTGCCGTACTTCGTGAAAAACTGCGGAATCATACAAACCAGCATTAAATTCACGCCATGCATGCAGCCGGTCAGCGCCGCAGAAAGCAGTGCAGTCAGCACCGGGTTCTTTCCATAACATACGGATATGCAAAGGGCAAATATGCTGCCGAGGCCAAACAAAAAACCGCTGCAGGTCAAAGGGTTGGAAAACGGTCTGCGGTAAAGCATATTGGCCGCCTGGAAACTTAGAATGCTGAAGATCGGCAGCAGCACACCGGACAATATGGAAACCGCATTGCTCAGGCCAAAGCTCTCTGCAATCAGCGACGGCATCCATGTGGTGATTCCATCACGCAGCATTCCTTGTAAAACGATTGCCAGCAGAATGAGTCCGATCATAGGATGCGCCAGTTCAGCAGTTGCAGTTTTGGACATTCCTTCGGCGCGTTTAACGATCTGCGCATCTTCTGCAACCAAGCTCCAGCATACCAGCATGACAGCGCCAATTGTTGCAGAAGTGTAGAAAACAGCGCGCCAGGAAAGCGCCGCAATCAGCGCCGGCGATAGCAGGTAAATCAAAATCGTTCCTGCCGAGCTTCCCCAGGATACCCTTGTCACCGCCTGCTTATAATCCTCTGCAGATAGCTTTTGGGTCATGATCCGCACGATCGGAGGCCACAGAAAGGCCTGCGCCAAGCCATTGACGCACCAGATCACCATCATCAGAAAACTGTTTTGACAATGGGGCAGCAGGAAATTCATCACCGCGCTGCAGCCGAGACCCAAACTCACCAAACGCTTCGGGGATACCCGATCTCCCAAAAAACCGCTTATGAGCTGTCCCACACCGTAGAACACAAAACTTCCTGTCAATGATATGGAAAGATCACTTTTGGCAATTCCGGTAGCATCAGACATTTCTGAAATGATCGCGCCGAAGTTGATGCGGGTCATATAGCTGATCATATAGGTTATGGCCAGCATCCAGGTAAGCCGGCGCACCTCTTCCTTGGTATGCAGCTTTTCCACCGGGAATCGCCTCCTTCTCTCCTTATTTCAGGGAATAGTCCCCCTTCTCCGGGTCGGCCAAGAAATGCTTCCATTTTTTCATGGGGTAGATCTTATTGTTTTCAATCCTGCCAAACCTTTTTGCTTCCTTACAAATGATATTGGCCCGGATCGGCGACTGATCGAAAATAAGATTGTTTTGAACGCAGCTGCAGCCGGGGTTTGGCACAAAGTAGGGACTGTCTGCTTGTTCAAAGTCTTCGCAGAACGCAGCGATCTGTGGATAATGTTTTTGCCAGACTTCCGATTTGTAGGCTGTTTCATGAAGCCATTGCCACATAACACCGCCCTTTTCGCTGCAATAGTGGAACCAGGTTCCATGCAGAGCGCCCTCGATTGCCCGATTATCATAAGAAATGGGCGTGTTCGCGCAATTAATGATCATGTTATTGGTCACCGTGTAATCTCTGCCGCCGCCCAACTGAATGGCAATGCCGGGAATATTGACAAGCACATTGTCGCACACCGTATGGCCGGACATGCCGTCATCCAGATAAATAGCGGTAGCCGTAAAATAAGGCGTTCCCAAGTCATGGATCACATTGCCCCGAATGATACTCCCATAATCCGACCAGCTTTTTCCTGCATAAATTGCGCCGCCGTCTTTGGTCAGCAAACAGGTATCGTGGATATGGTTATACTCGATCACATGGTCATTACCATGATACCAAATGACCTCATGGGGGCTGTCATACATTTCGTTATGCCGGCAGACATTGCCGACACCGCTGATATCTACTGCCGGACAGTAGGTCTTAAAGAGCTTCGACCAACTATGGATCAAACAGTTTTCCACGATATTGGCGCCGGGCGTCAATGTCACGCGGTCACCGCCATCCATCAGAACGCCTGCTTTGCCTGTGTGGGAAATATGGCACCGGTTCACCCGGTTGTTGTGACCGCGCAGCATGATCGCATTACTGGCTACATTTCTGATGGTGCAGCTTTGGAGCACAACATTGTCCGATTCTATCGTAACCGCATCTCCGCGCGTTCCCTGAATTGTAAAACCTTCAAAGATGAGATGCTGCGCGCCGCGTACCTCCAGAATGCTCTTCGTGGTGATGGAGAGGAACGCATTTTCACACCGCTCCTGCGGATACAGATAAAGCTTCAGCGTATCGCGGTCCAGATACCATTCACCGGGAACATCCAGTTCCTCCAGCACATTGAAAAAAAAGTACGGCGCGCCCTTTCTTGCGCCCCATTGGCTGGCAAACTTGGGAGAGAGGGTACGTTTTACCGGATCAAAGCTGCCTATGGGCGTAGACGCGTCTGCCCAGTCGTACATCCAGAAGCCAAACACCCAAACATCTTCCAGGGTTTTCCAGGAAGCGATCCGTTCGGCAAGAACCGCATTGACTTTATAGACATCACCGGCAGGATTACGCTGCTTGCGGGCTTCCGGAGAGAAGAGACCGGTTTGCTCTGCCTCGGAACCGCCTGTAAAGAAGATGGGCCGATCGGTTTGCAAATACGCTTCTCCGTTTGGATATCGCGCCAAAGTCTGACGGCAGTTGTTCACAAACAACTCGCAGTGCAGCGGCCCAATCCAGTCGCCGTCATACCGGTCAGCCAGATGGAAAGAGCCCATAACATGGATCACGCCGATCTGCTCCTTGGTCAGGCCCAAGGCCGCCAGATCTGCCACCCGGATATGTTCTTTCGCATCGGGATGCAGCCGGTCCAGCGTATCTTGATCAAGAACTGGTTGAAATGCCTCCGAAGGAATCGAAATGCCGCCGTTTAGGATCACTTCTCCGCCGTAGGCTTTATAAATAACGGGACAAGTTTCGCTGCCGCTGTCTTCTTCTGAAAAAGCCACCTGATCCACAAAGTACTCACCGGCGAAAACCGCCACTGTCACTGCAGTTCTCCCCTGCTTATCCAGTTCCCGTACAGCCTGCTTGGCCCGTTCGAAGGTACGGAACGGTGCTTCTTTACTGCCATCGGCATTGTCGTCGCCATGCAGGCCGATATAGAAATCCGCATCAAATTCTGCAAATTCCGGCTCCCGGTAACCGCCCAGGTTTACCTTGGGGGCCGGCGCTTTTTTCTTACACAGGTATCGCTTGATATGATTGTTATAGATATACACAATCGGCGCGGGAGTAGGGATCAGCGGCTTATAAGCTATGTATGCCGCCGGAACCGCCAGCACCAGCGCTGCTGCGCCCATGCATGTGTTCAGGCAAAAGGCCGCTGCAGTAACCGTCAGACAGGCGATCAACGCCAAAATAAATCTTTTCCTTCTTTCCTGCATAAAACACCTCAATACTCCACGCATACCCGTCCGCCAGTACGCAGATTTGCCGTGATAAATCCGCTGTCCTGTACAAAGGCAACTGCCTGGTCGTCCATAATCATACGGCTGATTCTCCGTCTGCTGTACAGCAGAAGCTCACCGCCATCTGCGACGGAGAAGGTGAAACCGGTTTCACCAGACTCCATCTTTTTCACTGCACCGCCGCAATTGAGTTTATTGGTAAGGCCCAAAACTGCAAATCCGTCGGCAACCGGCGCCATGGTAATCAAATCAAATTCCCGGTTTTGCAGAGAGATTCTCACCTTGTCCTCCGCATTCAGCAGCAAATGCTCGCCTGTACGATAACAATGGCAGGCGAACTGGCCCTGGGTATAACCAGGAATATCCCCAGGACCCACATAAGCGCTTTTCTTCGCCTCATCAAAGGCAAAGACACCCACCACCGCGCCAGAATCATTGGTGTTAAAGATTTTGTAAAGCTCGCCATCTCTGGTTGGGTTTTGAAACAGCGCATCTGCTGTAGGCATCGCAACCTGGTTGCACAAAAGCAGCCTGCCATCCCCATCCGTAAGGCTGCGAATCAGCGCAAAATCATGCTCGTCCACCCGGTCAGACACATATACCGGGCTGCCGCTGATGGCGCGGGCTGCCGCGTGGTAGGCGCCATAAGGATGGCTTGTCTGGAACATATCCCAGTCGCACCATACGAATTGGCTGAGCCACATACTGTTGACAGCATTATGGAAGATATGCGCGCTGTGAGATTCGGGTTGATTGGGATAAAAATCGCCGGAAGAACGCATCAGATTGCTGTCTTTGCAGTGATAGACCATATCATTGGCATGGGACATACAGTTGATCAATTCACCGCCAAAATGCTTCTGCACAGAAGCTTCCATGCCTTTCCGAATGGCGCGGGTCACCGCGATCCTTCCCCCCAGCCCCTGCGCATGCGCAGCAATGGAAGATTGGACATCGATCTTCACACCGTCCACCCCCTGCTCCTGCAGGTAAGTGTGGTAATCATCGTAAAAAACATCAGCCTTTTGCGGATCGATCATACCGGCATCAAAATACTCAGACTGCCAGCGCTTCGGGTTTATCTCCTGAAGCTCCTGGGTATGTACTGCCTTATGCAAGAATGGATTATATTTTTCCATTCCTTCCGCCTTCGGAAAAACACCGCCCCAATACCCCAGGATGGCATGCCACACAAAAAACTTTTCCACGCCATAAGCTTTGGCTGTATCCACCGTTTCTTTCAAGCAGGGGGAGAATTTCTCATTGGCCCGGAAAGAGGACAGCTTCCAGTGTCCCCGTACGAAATTCTGCTCTGCTGTAGTCTGCCAGCCATCATCCAGAATCAAAAGCTTCGGCACAATACCGCCTGATTTGAAGCTTTTCAAACCAACCGGGATATCCTCTGCTTTAACATAATCATAGAACGAGTCCCAGGTGCACCAGCCAAACAAATCCATGCATTCCGGTTTTTTCTTCTCCCACCGCAGGCGGCAGGTAGCAAACCGCTCTCTCACACTTTTGGCTGCCGTTTCCAGCAATTTATAGAAATCGCTGCCGCTGATCTGATACCAGGCGCAAAAAGATTCTTCGCATACAAGATCATCCCCTGTCACTGCGATGCACCAAAGGCGGCCATCCTTTCCACGGAAAGCTGTGCGGTAGGTTTCAAACGCCAACGAGAAAAACACGCTGTAGCTACCATCCGTGTGGCGGATACCCAGCCATTGGGTCTCCACGGGAATATCGTCCTCCCGATCTCCCGCCATAGCCTTCATGAAGTAGGGTTCATCGCGGTAGGAACACACAAAGCGATCCAGATCCGGAATATCCTCCATGGGCACCTCCACGCGAGGAACCGGTTGGTCCAAATGGACCGTATAGTAGGTTCCGCCCCAGATATCCTTATGCGTTGTAACCTTCATAATCATATCTCCTTAAAGGGTGATCTCGTAATGCTTTCTGCCTGGTTCATGGGGAATAAACATATCCCCGCCGGACTTCGTAATGTTGATATGATAGGTGCAACCCCGGAACTGCCGGGTCACCTGTGCGGGGAGCAATGCTTCCGCCAGGCAAGGTTTGATCCGCAATCCGCCCCACTCCGGTTTGATACCCAGCATATACTGGGTTGCCGCCACATACATCCAAGCTGCGGTACCGGTCAGCCAGCTCACATTGGCAAGGCCAAATTTATCACTTTCGGGTCCAAAAATATTGGAAGCATATACATACGGTTCTGCCTTATACCGCCATTGGCCAGCCCTTTGCTGCGCTACCATTGGAAGAAGCTGATGATAGTATTCATAGGCATTTTCTGCCCGGCCCAGCATACATTCGGCAATAATTGCCCAGGTATTGGCGTGACAGAATACGCTGCCGTTTTCGCCGCAGCCTTTGTTGTAATAAGTCAAAGGATCTTCCTTGCTGGGATAATCCGCCATGGCAGGATGGATCTTTTTAATACCTAAGGGTGTATTCAGCAAGCGTTTGACGCTATCCATGGCCATATATTGCTTTTCGGGATCGCCCATACCGCTGATGACCGACCAGGACTGGGTGTTGAGCCAGATCTTTGCCTGGGGCTCTGCTTCAGAACCGATAAAACGGCCTTCATCGGTAATACAACGGCGGAACCACGCTCCGTCCCAGGCGATGGCGTTGATCAATTCTTTCTGTTTTTCGTAAACTTCACGATACTTTGCTCCGTCTTCGCCCCGCAGCTGCGCCATTTCTGCCATCATAGGCAGCACAGTGCCAAGCTGCATGGAAGTCCAGATGCTTTCGCCCTTTCCTTCCCGGCAAACCTTGTAGAGCATATCATTCCAGTCCGAGGAAAGCATCAGCGGGAATCCGTTGGCGCCCAAATGGCTCAGGCAGAAGTCGATG
Organism: Faecousia sp.; assembly: GCA_045653785.1. Lineage (GTDB taxonomy): Bacteria > Bacillota > Clostridia > Oscillospirales > Oscillospiraceae > Faecousia. The sequence goes on from JAZOMH010000029.1 coordinate 22,245, forward strand.
GATTTCTTCAGGTGATTCCAGACGGTATCCTTGCCGCCATCGTAGAATTCCACCTCCTCTTCCAAATAGGAAAGGCTTCCCTCTTCCATAACAATGTGATAGGCCGCCATTACCAGCCACAGATGATTGTCACTATGGATCCGGGTCACCGGCTCCCATCCTTCTGTGGGGAAGCAGTAGTGGTTGCAATGGCCATCCCGGTATTGCTGCGTCAGCAACAGGTTCAGCTTTTCTTTTGCCCGCGGGGTATCAAAGGGCACCATAGAAAGAATATCCTGGGCAGTATCGCGCACGCCCACACCGCGGAAAGTGCCGGTGGCATAGTAAGAAATATTGCGGGAGAACTTGAAATTCTTTTCCGCCTGGTAAGGATTCCAAATATTGATCATGGTTTGCGCATCCTGATCCGGCAGGCAGCACTGGAATTTTCCCAGGAACGAATCCCACTCTTCTCCAACCGCCCGGTAGGACTTGGAAACGAAGTCATGTTCCCGGCAATGGGCCACAGCTTTTTGAATATCCGCTTCCGTCATGGCGGTGCCCAGGAAGATGTTCACTTCCTTTTCTTCTCCGGCTTTCAGCTGTAGTTCCAGCTGCAGCACAAAACAGGGATCGCCGCCGTAGAGGGTAGAATTGCTCAGTTTTCCCTTTTCCACATTTTGCGGATTCTCCTCGCTGCGGTAACTTCCCACAAATTCATCCCGGTCGCAGTCGAATGCGCTTACCGGCGTATCGGCAGCAAAGTACACCAGCGGCGTTTCCTTCGGTTTGGGCTGCATCTCTACACCGTAGCGGTAAACCAGCACATCATCCAAATTGTAGCAGGCAAGCTGATGTTTGTTGTAGCACTGCCACTGCAGTTCCCGCATAAATTCCATCATACCCAGTTCCACATAGGGAACCAGGGTGATGTTCCGGTCCGTATCCGAACGGAGCTTCAAATTCCAGATCAGCGCATTTTCATAAGGGCCGACAAAATAGGTTGCCACTGCCCGGAGTCCCTTTTTCTCAGCTTCAAAACGGGTGTAACCCATGCCATGGGCAGCCTGCCAGGTATCCGGCTTGTTCTTGCAGGGCTCATTGGTAGGGCACCATGTATCCGCTCCATCGATGATGTAGGTATAAAACCCGCTCCGGTCCGTAGGCACATGGAAGAACTTATAGTGATTGATCCGCCAGATCTGGGGAGACTTGTAAAACGCCACACCGCCACCGGCCTGGGATATCATGGTATGGAAGGTGCCATTGGACAGATAGTTCATCCAAGGTGTAGGCGTATTATACCGGGAAACAACAAATTCCCGTTTTTCGTTATCAAAATGATACATCATGCAAAATCCTTTTCAAATACAGGGATATTCTCTGTCGTAACGGTGATCCAGCCGCTTTGCACCGGTTCTTTGGTCCAGTAATCACGCCAGTTTCCTTCCGGCAGATAGACGCGGCGGGTGTCGCTTTCCGCAGTCAGCGGCGCAACCAAAAGATCATCACAGAAAATGTACTGGTCATCGATCGTATAGGTTTCCTTGTCCCAGGTATAGTCAGCAACCAGCGCCCGGACAGGCGGCCTGCCGGTTGCGTGATAGATTTCAAACGCCCTTTCCAGCCTGGGTACCAGTTTTTTACGAAGCTTCAGCAGCTGGCGCACCTCGTTTTCACAGTCGAACTCCTTCCATGGAACCTCCACACAATACCACGCATTAATGAGGCACTGCACGGAAAATACCGTGGTTTGCAAACGGCGCAGCAGATCTTTCTTCGACTTGGCATCCCGCAGCTCCGGTGTCCACAGAATGCCGCTGAAACCGCTGTTCACCGTGCCGCGAATGAAATCCCGGTGGTCATACAGATCACTATAGAGTACAAAGGGATAGCTGGCTGCCAAAGCGCCGGCGCTGCGAACCTGAGAAAGGGTCTTGGTTTCTCCCAGAGCCTGCAAAATGGTTTGCATATACAGCGTGCCAAACAGCTGATGGTGTTGCTCGCCATCCATGCCGCCGGGGAATTCGGTACAATTGGGATAGCTCCAATTGTGGCTGACAAAGTCAGAATTGTCGCACTCATCCAGCTTAAATCCATCAATTCCATGCCGGATCAAATATTCTTTATGGTGCTTTGCAAACAGATTCCGGGCCTCCGGTATAGAAAAATCCGGGATCAGGCCCTTCCACACCTCATAATCTCCGCTGTAATCGCGCATCTCTTTGTAGAAAGGCGCTGCAGAACTTACAAAAGCATGCTCCCACAGGTTGATGTGAAAATCCCTGGCTTTCAGATATTCCACCATTTCTTTATGATTTGGATATCGCTCTTGATCCCAAACATAGGAGCAGGCATAGGTATTGGTCTGCCAGCCCGGCTCCAGTCCAATGATATCGCAGGGAATATCATTGTCACGGAAATAATCCGCCAGAGCCATGATCTGATCCGCAGTGTTTTTGGCGTAGGCCCGATACAGCACGCCCAGGCCCCACCGGGCTACCTCCGGGCCGCCGCCGGAAAACCGGTTATACTGGCTCACAATGTCCAAAATCGTTTCGCCTTCAAAAACATACACATCTATGCCCTTGGCCACCGGGATTTCCACGCTCATTACGGTGGTTTCTTTCAAACCGCACTTGTTATACAGATCCTCCGCCGTTGCGATAACGGTATTATCAGGAGCATATGGACGGTTTTTGTCCTTTCCATAGCCGCAGTGGACCTCCATATACCGGGCGGTATCGAAATACATACCGTACCCCTTGGTGGTCACGAAGAAGGGAACCGGCGCATGGCTGTCACCGGAATTTGCCACAGGATCAGAATTGGCCCGCAGGGTCAGCTTGTGATGCTTGTGATTGAAGCCCTTTAATTGCAGGCCAAAGCCGTATACCTGTTCCTCTTCCTCCAAAGGAAGCTCCAGCACGCAGCCCCGTGCAGTGGTCTTAAACTGAAACTTGCCGGGATCATAAGAAACATCCGTTTCCTCATAGCACAGATTGGGACAAAATTGGCTGGGAACGATCTTCTCAGGGATGCCAAATCGAAATCTTTTCATGATTTACTCCTCATTTAAGCCTAACCGGTGTTTTTCCCCGGAAAGGGATCTGTCCAAATATGGCCCTCGCCACCGCCCGGACCAATTGTCCGGTGCAGCCGTAAGCATTGAGATAGGTAACACCGGAGCTGCGGTAGTATCGATACAGATAAGGGGAACCGAAGCTGGCCACGACCAGCTTCTTTTTATCCATGGTATTGGATGCCCAGACGGAAACCGCTTCCTCAGCCCAAAACTCCAGCGGCCCAATCGGTCTGTGGGGTGTTCTGCACAGGGCGAAGATGCACATGTCATGATCCTTTTGCCATTGCTGCCCATCTTCCGGGCTGATATTGTGCTTCAGTGTCACAGCGAAGCCCATGTCTTCAAACGCTTTTCCTAATTGCTCCAACTGTTTTTTCTGCTCTAAATCCGGTGTCACCGTTACCAGCAGGATATTTTTGACCTTTTGGGGGTCTGCCGGCAGGAGCCCACCGGGATCCTGAATCAAAGTTACACAGGCTTCTGCCGCCATTTCCGCGCGGCTTTCAAAATAAGATTTTGACACCGCAGCGTCCATCTTCTTCTCGCCCAGAATGCCATATTTTCCCTTCAAATTCCAGATTCTTTCCACAGCCGCGTCCAGAAGCGCTTCATTGACCTGCCCGGACAGGATCAATTCTTCCATCCGGTCGATGTACTCGTATGCAGGCCACAGAAGCATATCATTGCCTGCCAGGAACGACCGCACCATATTGTCCACTGCGCCCTCTCCGCGGAAACCCGCCATCACAAGGGCATCTGTCACTGTCACCCCCTGGAAACCCAATTCCTGACGCAGCAGTTTGGTGGTCAGTTCGTAAGATAAGGTAGCCGGCGGATACACACCGTTTTCCTTCTCCGTTTGGTAGCTTTCCAGATTGATGTGACTGGTCATAATGGCAGGCGCGCCCTGCTGGATCAAAGACCGATACATCGCTCCATAAGTTCGATCCCATAATTCCATTGGTGTAGTATTGCCAACGGGTGCCAAATGCTGGTCGATCGCCTCATCATAAGGTGTCCCCGGGTAGTGCTTTAAGGTGGAAACGATTCCAAGATCCTCCATTGCCTGCATCTGGGCGCTGACGATCTTCCTGGTTAATACGGGATCGTCGCCCACAGCCCGAATATTGGTCACCGGGCTATCGGGGCAAATATTCAAATCACAAACCGGCCAAAACAGCCAATGCACACCGGACAGGCGACAATCCATGGCCATAAACTCACCCATTTGGTAAGCCATTTCTTCCGAATCTGCCGCCCCCAGCGCCATCTGCGGCACCGGCGCCACACCCACCCGGGCAGCATAAGCGCCCCGGTCTGCAGTACCGATCAGGGGCACACGCAAATGCTGATTATACCGGGCCAGTACCTCCGCAAACCCGCCATGCTCTCCGGTCAGTAATCCCCGCACCAGGTGGCTGTTGTTAAACATTCCCCCAATGGGATATTTCTTGAGAAACGCCTCCACACTGCCGCAGCATGCAATGTGTGTATCCTCTTCGCACATACAAATCACGGTTTGCCCAATCTTCTCCCGAAGTGTCAGCTCCCGCCAGGATGATACTTTTTCCATATCGCGCGCTCCTTCTTCTTTGCACTGCGTTCGGCACAAAAGAAGCTGTCTTTTTCTGTGCCCAGCGCAGTATCGCGCAGGAGGGCAGCGCGGAAGCTCCGCCCTCCTGCATGATAAAGTTATGGATTCTTTACATCATAAGGATACATGTACTGATGCTGCACCACGCCGTTTCCATCCGCATCAATGGTCAGTGTTGTTACGCCCTGCAGGTCGAATTCAAAGCTGCCGGCGCCGTAACCCAGACGAAGGCTGTAAGTTAGCCGCACGCCATCATATACGATGCTGTAGCTGTTGGCATGGTCGTGACCGCAGATCACATTGGTCGTAGACCCCAGTTCCTTGATGGCTGCAAAGAAGCCGTTGTCCACAGGCTCATCATTTTCATCCGTCTCGCAGCAGCAGTCCTCGCCCTTTCTGCCAAAGGCGCCAAAGCCATCCTTCCAGTCCTCACCGTCCCATGCAGCATCATAGGCATACACATACTGGGCAAACGGCACATGCTGGATAACAGAGGATGTCACCGGCTCTTCGCTCAAGCCATTGACACCCTGGATCGCCCACCGGTACCATTCCAATTGATTGTCCCAAATGTTTCCGTTATGGGAATCGAAGAAAACGATGGAATGGACGATCTTGTCGCCTTCACAGACATTGACGACATAGTTACCCACGCCCATGGAAGCATCGCCCTTTTGCATCAGGCAGAACTTTCCCTTCATCATCTCTTCTGCCAGATAATTCTTATCACAGTTGCCCTCATCATCATGATTGCCAAAAACCGGTGCCCAGGGAATGCCGAGACTGTCCATAAACTCCGTCAGGCGGTGTACACTGTGGTAGACGGATCCGTCGGTCATCTGGGTCCAGAACATATCCCCGGAAAGGGTGATCAGATCCGGCTGCAATTCCTCAGCTTTTCGGCGGATATTTTCCAAATTGCGGATGTTGGTCACTGCATCCTGGGTGAAGTCAGACATATGAATGTCCGTAACATTCATCACCACAAAATCCTTATTGGGATCTTTCTGGATCACCCCATGATCTTCCAGCCGGTAGGGCAAATCCGCAGACCAAACATATTCACTGGCAGTACCCTTGTATTCGGTATTCAAGATCTGTTCGCGGTGCAAAACGGCATACAGTCCCTTTTGCCAACCGGAAAGGCTTTCATAATCTCCACCGCCCACAATAACAGCAGTAGCTACACAGGCGATTACCAGTGCCAGGATCAGCACCGCAAAGATATAGTTCTTTTTCATCCTGTGTACCTCCTTACCAAGCAGGGTTCGTCCAACTGTATGGGGCGCTGAAAATCGCCAGCACGATGGACAGCACCCGGCGGGTCTTTCGATCCGGAACTGCTTTTTTCAGCACTACATAGTAGTTGAGCAGATATGCCACTACGCCGGCAGCCAAAATGCAGCCAATGGTATAGGGCAGGCCGATGGGGTTCCACCAGGCCCAGATTTCGTACCAGGTAAAATCAGACACATATTTGCCCAGCCATCCGGCAGCCTTTTCTGCGCCAGCCAGACGCAGGAGCATTTCTGCCAGGGTAGGAAGATAACGGAGCAAAATTGCCGCCAAATCTGCCAAAATCGCCGTGCCGAAAGCCAAGCCCGCCACCTTGGGCAGCAAGCACTTGATTCCGGGTGTTTTCCGCAGCTTCAGCACCAGAAAGGTTGCCAGGGTCAAAATGGCAAAATTTGCCAGCGCCATCCACCAGACATCCTTGAGATTCAGCAACAGTACGCCATAAAAAGGAAAGAACGCGCTATACAGTTTCACATCTTTTTTCATAGCCTACCTCTTATTCTTCGTAACGGTGGATATGCGATAATGCAACCGCGCCGCCATCGTCCACCACCAACACAGTAGCGCCCTGATTATCGGGATGATGGGCGCCATACACGCCCAGACGCATACTGTAGCTCAAACGCACACCTTCATAAACCAGGGAATAATCGTTCACATGGTCATGTCCGCAAATAATGTTTTTGGTCAAACCAACACTTTTTACAGTTTCAAAGAAGCCCTGGCTGCCATCTTCCATGCAGACATCTTCCTTCTTACTGCCAAATGCCTCAAAGCCATTCTTCCAGCCGTTATCCCAGGCTGCGTCGTAGGCGAGCTGATACTCCTGCAAAGGAATATGCAGCAGCACTGTAGAGGGGGCGCAAGCCCCTTCCGCTGCCCACTGATACCAACGGTACTGGTTTTCCCAAAGCCCGTCATCATGGCTGTCCATCAGGATCAGAGAATGGACGATCTTTTCCCCTTCGCAAATGTTGATGATATAGTTGCCAACACCCAAAGCGGGGTCGCCCTTTTTCATCAGACAAAGCTTGCTTTCCATCATCACATCTGCCAGATAGTTCAGGTCGCAGTTGCCATCATTATCATGGTTGCCGAATACGGGTGCCCAGGGAATACCCAGGCTGTCCATAAAGGCGGCAAACTGATGAGCCGACCAGGCCATGGAGGCAGAGCAGAACATATCGCCGGTAACAGTGATCAGATCCGGCTGCGCCTTTTCTGCCAGCGCGCGGATGTGGGAGAAGATCCGGCTGTTGTTCCCGCCGAAATAGTCCAGATCGGTCAGGTGAATATCCGTCAGATTCATTACCACGAAGTCCTTCCCCGGCTCTTTCTGGATGACGGCGGTATTTTCCAATGTGTAGGCATCCGCTTCACTCCAGCGTTCCGTGGAGGCGGTTCCTACGAATTCCATTTTTTCCAGCTTCGCGCGGTTCATCACCACCCACGCCGTTTGCCGCCAGCCTGACAGTTCTTCAAAATCTCCCCGGGACAGCAAAATTCCCGCAGTCACCACAGCTGCGCACAGCAGCATCAGCGCAAGAATAATATATTTCTTTTTCATACGCCTGCCTCCTTACCAGAACGGGCAGAGAAAGCCCCAGGGTGCAGTAGAGATTGCCAGAATCCATGCCGCGCGGCGGCGCAAGGCACTGTTGGGAATTGCCTTTTTCAGCGCCCAGCCGTAATTGATCATAAAAATGCTGCCCCCGGCAAACAGAATGCTCAGCACCGTCCAGACCATCTTGATCAGCACCGGACCCAAATAGATGTTGTAAAGGACCATGTCGGATAAATATTTGCCGAAGAAATTGGAGATTCCCGTCATGCCAAGAGCTCCAAACAGCAATTCCAGCAGCAGCGGCAGAAAGCGGAACGCAACACCGCAGGCATCTCCCAGCAGCCCCGCTCCAAAGGCGGGGAAAAGACTGCGCTTCAGTGTTTCTTTCACTTCTGTACCGGAAAGCTTCAGAATTAGAAACAGCGCCAGCGCCGTCACCGCCAGATTGATGGGCAGCATAGGCAAAAAGCCCTTCCAGTTCAGCATGATAAGTGCATAAAACGGAAAATAAATGCTGTAAAGTTTCACATTTTTCTTCATACAATGTTCCTTAGTCCCCGTTGGTATACATGTAATAGTGCTCCACCTCGGCGCTGCCGCCCTGGCCGATGGTAAGGACCGTGGCTCCGGTCGTTTCACTGGAACCAACAGCCACTCGCTGGCTATAGGTCAGCCGAATGCCATGATAAAGGATGGAATAGTTATTCACATGATCGTGGCCGCAAATAACATTTGTGGTAGAACCCTTTTCCTGCATCAAGGCAAAGAAACCGTTGTCAACGGGCAAGTCATTTTCATCCAGCTGGCAGCAAGGATCTTCCCGCTGCTTGCCGAAAGCTTCGAAGTCATCCTTCCAGCAATCATTTTCGCTGTCCCAGGCTTCTTCATAGGCATAAACATACTGGGCAAGGGGCACATGGGTAATAACAGTGGAAGAAACCCTACCGCCGGCCAGTTGATTTGCGCCATCGACCGCCCATTTGTACCACTGCATTTGGTTGTCCCAAACATTGCCGCCGTGAGAATCCATCATAAAAATCGAATGCAAGAGCTTGCCATCCTGGCAAATGCTGATGATATAGTTGCCCACGCCCATGGCGGCATCGCCCTTTTGCAGCAGGCAATATTCATACTGCATCATAATATCCGCAATGTAATTATCATCACAGTTGGCATTGTCATCGTGGTTGTCGAAAATTGGCGCCCAAGGAATGCCCAATTCGTCAAGATACGCGCTCAGCCGATGGACCGCATAGATAACCGAACCGGAATCCTCTGCAAAAATGTCACCGGATAGGGTGATCAGATCCGGCTGAATCTGCCGGGCCATCATACCAATGAAGGACAGTGTCCGCAGATCCCGGAAGGCGTGCAGTTCTTCATAGGAAGAATAATCGGTCATATGAAGATCCGAAATATTCATCACCACGAAGTCTTCGCCGGAGTCTTTTTCCAAAACGACCGTATCATCCAAAGAGTAAGTGTCCTCCGGATCCCACTTTTCTTCGCTGACCTTGCCGATATACCGGGTATTTATGATCTGCTCCCGGTTCATGACCGCATAAAGGCCGCGCTGCCAGCCGGTCAGCTGCTCATAATCGCTACGATCCGCCACCATCGCAGCGATCGCGGCAGAAACAATTAAAACAGCCACGCAGGCAAGGGATAGAATCTTTCTTTTCATCATCTTACCTCCTTACCAACTGCCGTTGAGCCAGCCCCAGGGGATACTGCAAAGCGCCAGCGCCACGCTGAGCCACAGCCGCAGCTTTCGTTCCGGCACCGCCTTTTTCATCGTCCACTTGTAGCTCAAAAAGAAGGCGATCACACCTGCCACCAGCATGCATCCCGGCACATAGGTCATACCGAAGATATTCCATCCGGCCCAGGTTTGGTACCATGCCTGCTCCGACAGATACATGGCCATAAAGCCTGCTGCGGTCTTGAAGCCCAGCAGCCGCAGCAGCATTTCTGCCATCACCGGCAAAAAACGCAGAAACACAGCGATCACATCCGTCAAAACCGCTGTGGCAAAGGCTTTGCCTGCGGTTTTTTTCAGCATTTCCTTCCGGTTTTCTGCCTTGCAGAGCGTTAATACCAAAAAAATCGCGCCCAGGATCAAAGCTATGTTAGCCAAAAGCATCCAGGGAATATCCTGAAACTGCACTGACAACAATCCATAGAAGGGAAAGAACGCGCTAAATAGCTTTACATCTTTTTTCATAAGCATCTTCCTTATTTCGCTCGCGCTCCATCGGGATACAGCTCGGAATAATAGAAATGGTGCTTCACTTCGCCATTTCCGTCGCTGCTGATGGTCAAAAGGGTCGCGCCGGTGGAATCCGTAACATTGGTGTTATCGCCGTAGCAGCTCAAGCCAATGCTGAGGCTATAGGTCAGGCGAATGCCCTGGTAGCGGATGGAGAAGAAATTTACATGCTCGTGACCGCAAATGACATTGGTGGTGCCCATTTCCTGCAGTGCGGCAAAGAAGCCACTTTCCAGCGGAGCGCCATTTTCATCTTTTTCGTAGTCAATCCCCTCCATCTTCAGACCGAAGGCATCGTAGCCATCCTTCCAGCAATTGTTTTCCGCATCCCATGCTTCATCATAAGCATACTGGTACTGGACGAAGGGTACATGCAATATCACCGAGGAAGTTACCTGCTCCCCTGCCAGATTGCCGACACCGGCAGTCACCCATTTGTACCACTGAATCTGCTTTTCGCTGACATTGCCGTGGTTGGAGTGCATCATCACGATGGAATGGACGATTTTCTCATTCTCTACCACATTGATCACATAGTTACCAATGCCCAACGCAGGATCACCCTTGCGGAAGAGGCAGAATTTGCTTTTCATCATGATATCGGCAATATAATTCATGTCGCAATTGCCCTGCTCGTCATGCCAGTCGAAAATTGGCGCCCAGTAAATGCCCAGATCATCGAAAAACTCTGTCAAGCGATGGACCGCATAGAGATTGGAGTTGCCGTCCTCGCAGAAGATGTCGCCGGAAATGGTGATCAGATCCGGTTTTGTTTCTTCCACCATTTCTTTGATATACAGAAAACTGCGGTTTGCTTTGACATCATTGAGGTATGTATAGTCATATTCCGAGATGTGGAAATCCGTTAAATTCATCACCACAAAATCCTTGCCGGGTTCTTTGGTAAGGATCGCATGATCTTCCAGCCGGTATGCATCGCTCTCATTCCAGGTGTCAGTGCTGGGCTTTCCCACATAATTGGTGTTTTTAATCTGCTCCGCATGGGTTGCAGCGTAGAGCCAGCGCTGCCAGCCGGACATTCCCTCGTAGTTGCCCCGGCTTACCACCAATGCAGCCGCGCAGAATACCAAAACTACCGCGGCAAGGACGCTGTATACGATCTTCATTGCATTTCCTCCTTACCACATGGGATTGGTCCAGCTATAGGGAGCACTGAAAATCGCCAGACAGATAGATAAGGTCAAACGCAGCTTTTTGTCCGGCACAGCCTTCTTCAGCATTACAAAATAGTGGAAAAGGAAGGCAAATATGCCGGCTGCCAAAATGCTTGCGATGGTCCAGCTCAGGCCAATGGCGCGGTTGTTCCAGATTTGATACCAGGTGTAATCCGAAAGAAATTTGCCCAGCCATTTTGCCGCAGACTTGGCGCCAACCACCCGCAGCAGCATTTCCGTCAGCAGGGGCAAAAAGCGGATGAGCAAACCCGCAGCGTCCGCCAGCAGGCTGGTGACGCAGGCACGCCCCAGAATGTCGCCAAAGCCTTGCAGCTTCTTGGCCGGTTTTGCAAGCAGCAAAACTGCCAGGATCACCACAGCCAAAATGCCAATATTGACCCCGATCATCCAGGGAAAATCCTTCAAATCGCCGGCCATCATGCCATAAAAAGGAAGCATCGCACTTAAAATCACAGAAAACACCTCTTATTCTCTGCCCATTTTGTCAATGGGCAGCTGCTCAAAATCGGGAATCAGTTCATAAATGATGGAATCTTCCTTCAAACGATAGTCGCCATTTGCAGGATCCACGAAAATCTGTTCCAGCATATCCATGGTATAGACCGCGTTGCCGGAAATATCGCTGTATTTCTGGGGATACTGCTCGATTTCACCAATGCTGCCATGGACATTCACAAAAATGTTGCCGTTGACCTTACTGTTGGCAGTATTGCCGATGAACATGGGGTCTTCCAGCCGGTCCAGGTCGAAATGCAGACCCTCCAGCTGGGGGAAGGTTTCCAGCCAGATACCTTCCTGCCAGGGATACTGATCAAGGTCTGCCAGCATCACTTCGAAATGGTACATGGCCTGCGCCTTATCCACGGGGCCCAGCAGCAGATGCTCGCAATACTGCATACCTGCCGCGCCGGTGTTCAAAACGATATTATTCTGGCAAATATAATCTCTGCCGCTTCCCAGCTTAATGCCAAACAGCGGTATATTCACCAGCAAATTGCCGTAAATGGTCTGACCGTTGACGCCGTCCATATAAATGGCCGTAGGAGAATACTGACCCGGTGTACCCAAATCATAGATGGCATTGTAGCGGATGGTGACACCGTAGCGGGTCATGCTGCGATAGGAGTAAATGGCGCCGGCATCCTCTGCCTCCAGCACCACATCGTGGATCACATTGTACTCAATAATGTGGTTCGGCCCTTCAAAGGTAATGGCCATATGAGGAGAATTGTAGATCTCATTATGGTCACACAGATTGCCAACACCCCGCAATGTGACCGCAGGCTGATAGGTTCTGGTGATCTCGCTCCAATCGTGGATATGGTTGTTATAGGCGCGGCAATTGCCGGGAGTGAGGGTTGCAATATCGCCGCCATCGAGGATAATGCCGCCCTTACCGGTGTGGGTGATCTCACTGTTGGTGACCTGGTTGTTGTAGCCCTTCAAATACACTGCGTTGCCGCCAATATTTTGGATCAGGCAGGCATCCAGGGTAATGCCGTTGCCTTCCATACTGATGGCATCGCCACGGGTTCCCTGCACCGTCAGACCCCGGAAGATCAAATGCGTCGCATTTTCGCCCAGAATAATGGCGTTTTCGGAAAGAGACATGGAAATGTCCGCATCTGCAAAGTTTTCTGTCTGATACATATACAGGATTCCGTTTTCACGGTCCAAATACCACTCGCCTTCCACATCCAGCTCTTCCAAAACATTGTAGAAGTAGAAAGGAGCATCCTTCTTTGCGCCATAGGTGTGGACAAATTTGGGGGTCATAGTGCGCTTTTCATAGTCAAAGTTCTGCAGCGGGCTGGAAGAATCCGCCCACTCATGTACCCAATAGCCGTACACCCAAATATCTTCATTGATCTGCCAGCCATTCATCCGCTCTGCCAGCTCCTTATCCACCGCATAGGTGGAGGGGCGAGGATTGCGGGTATTTGCAAATTCTTCCAGTACAGTGCCGTCGGGCAGCTCATAGGGCAGGCCCATATCCAGCACCTTGCCGGTGCGCAGCCAGCCATTGTTGGGATACCGGGCAATGGTCTGGCGCTGGCCATCCACAAACAGCTCGCAGGAGATCGTGCCAACATAGTCACCGTCATATTTGGATGCCTGGTGGAAGCTGCCGATGACCGTCATGTGACCATAGTCCTCGGCGGTGATACCGTAAATGCCCAGATCCACAGAAACCACCTTACCCTTGGCAACCTCGTTGATCCGATCCGCTGCTTCGCCGCTGACCACCTGGAAATCCGCAGGATTCAAAGTCACACCAGCGTTGAGAACCACTTCGCCATCGCCATAGGCGCAGTATGTAATGGGGCATTCTTCCGTACCGCTGTCCTCTTCCGTGAAGGTCAGGGTAGACACCCGGTAGTTACCGGCCTTGATGGCCACAGTGATACCAGTTCTGCCGGTCTTATCCAGAGTGCGGATCACATCCCGGGCTTTTTCGATGGTGGCAAAGGGCTTTTCAAACGAGCCGTCATTGTCATCACTGCCATCGGCTGCCACATAAAAATCTGCATTCTCTACCAAACCGTATTCTTTTTCCGCCATCACGCTCAAGCCCGCAGGGAGCTGGATACGTTTTTCGGACTGCAGGGTGTCGTTGTAAATTTTCCACCAATAATTCTGCGGCAATCCGCTTAGCGCCAGAGCAACACCGCAAAGGATCAGCGCAATGCCCCGCTTCAGCCAGGTGAGCTTCGGATCATACTTCTTGGAAATAGCCACACACAGATAAACGATCAGCGCAAAGTTCAGGCAGACCGTAAACAGCGAAGAATGGACGGGAGGATAGTTGCGCATGGTGTCCGCGAAAATCACCTTGTCGCAAAGATACACGATCGCAGCCAAAATTCCGCTATAAATTGCGCCGAAAAGCAGGCTGGGCAGCCACACCTTCTGAAACGGCTTGCCCTTGGACAGCAAAAGCAACATGGGGCCAAGGATCGCAGACACAATCAGCATGGCGCAGCCGCCATAGAACATTGCATCTGTACGGGGCATCCAGCTGAACAGCGTTCCGCCGCCGCCGACCAGGACGATCAGCATCCAAACCGCATACCAAATCCAGTTGCATTTCTTTTTCATAAAGTTTCCTCCTTATTCTCTGCCCATTTTTTCAATGGGAAGCTGCTCAAAATCGGGGATCAAATCGTAAATAACAGAATCCTCACGCAGACGGTAGTCTCCGTTATCAGGATCTACGAAAATCTTCTTCAGCATATCCAGAGCATAGACTGCGTTACCGGAAATATCGCTGTACCGGGCTGCATTGCCGCTGATCTCGCCCAGGCCATTGTCACTTACCACGATATTACCCTTAACAGAGCTGCCGCCGGCATTGCCCCAGAAGTTGGCATCGTCGGTGCGGCTTTCATCCCAGTAAAGGTTCTTAAGTGCCGGATAGGTCTGTTGCCACAGTTCTCCCTGCCAAGGTGCCTGGTCCAGCGCAGACAAAATACCTTCGATATTGTCACTGTTGGCGGCATACAGGCCACTTAGATAGCCGATGCTGGAGCCCTTCGTGTTGATCACGATATTGTTTTCGCAGATAAAGTCACGGCCGCCGCCCAGCTTGATGCCATAATCCGGGGAATTGGCCAGCAGATTGCCGTAGATGATCTGGCCGGAAAGACCATCATCCATGTAAATACCGGCAGGGGCGTAGATGCCGGGGGTACCCAGATCGTAGATCGCGTTGTAGCGGATGATATTGCCGTACCAGTCCCAGCGGCGTTTGGAGTAGATGGCACCGCCATCGTCGGTCTCCAGGCATACATCGTGGATCACATTGTATTCAATCACATGATTGTTGCCTTCATATTCGATGGCCTCATGGGGAGAGTTGTAGATCTCGTTGTGATCGCAGATATTGCCAACACCCACCAAATATACAGCGGGCTGATAGGTCTTCCACAGCTCGCTCCAATCGTGGACCAGATTGTTGTAGGCCCGGTTGTTGCCGGGTGTCAGCGTTTCCTGTACGCCGCCTTTGAGGATGATACCGCTCTTGCCGGTGCGGGTGATCTCGTTGTTGGCGGCAAGGTTTTCGTAGCCATCCATGGTGATGGCGCTGCCGCCGATGTTCTTGACCAGACAGTATTCCACGGTGTTGCGATTGCCGGTGACGGAAATGGCATCGCCGCGGGTGCCCTGGAAGGTAAAGCCGCGGAAGGTCAAATGCTCCACATTTTCACCCACCAGCATGGTGTCCAGAGACAAGCTCAGCGTGATAGAAGCCTGGGCCATATTTTCCGGCTCATAGATATACAAAATTCCGTTGTCCCGGTCCAGATACCATTCGCCCTGCGTATCCAGTTCCTCGAACACATTGTAGAAATAATAGGGTGCATCCACCTTGGCGCCGTAACCGTGAACAAAGCGGGGGGCCATGGTCATTTTCTCAAAATCCACCTTGCCCAGCGGTGTAGAGGAATCTGCCCAGTCATAGTACCAGTAGCCGAACATCCAGATATCTTCCCGAAGCTCCCAGTCTTTCATCCGCTCCGCCAGCGCTTCGTCCAGCACATAGGTAGTGGGCAGCGGATTGCGCATTTCGTACCAACCGTCCGTCCACTGGGTATCCTGTCCCATGTAGGAACGGGGCTGTCCGGGATCCAGCACCGCGCCTGTCTTCAAATAGCCCGTATTGGGATAGCGGGCAATGGTCTGTCTTGTATTGTTGACAAACAGCTCGCAGTATTGGGGGCCTACCCAGTCACCATCATACTGAGAAGCAGAATTGAAGCTGCCCAAGGCATAGAGCTTGCCGTACTGCTCTGCGGTGATGCCATATTTGCCCAAGTCAACACAGTAGACATGGTTTCTGGCGCCGTCTTGCAGCCGGTCTGCCTGCCCGCCGCTGACCTTTTCAAAATCTGCCGGGCTTAGGGAAACACCCGCGTTGAAGATCACCTCACCGTCGCCATAGGCGCAGTAAGTAATGGGGCAAGCTTCCGTGCCGCTGTCCTCGGCGGTAAAGGTAATGCTTGTTACCCGGTATTCACCGGCCTTAATGGCCACGGTGATACCGTTTTTACCGGTCTTGTCCATGGCGCGCACTGCATCCCGCGCCCTCTCAATGGTGGCAAAGGGATGGGCAAAGGAACCGTCATTGTGGTCACTGCCGTCCACTGCCACATAGAAGTCGGCATCTTCCACCAGACCAAATTCCGTTTTGGTCCAGTTGCTGAAGCCCGTGGGAGACTCCACCCGCTTCATGGTAGATACCTCGAAATTATACCGCCCCCACCACCAGTTCTGGGGCAGACCGCTGAGCACCAGCGCAACGCAGGTAAGGATCAGCGCAACGCCCCGCTTCAGCCAGATAAGCTTGGGGTCGCATTTTTTTGGCAGGGCAATGATCAGAGCCAAAGTCAGCACAATGTTGAGGATCACCACAGCCAAAGAAGAATGTACCGGCTGATACTCCGCAATGCAGCCCTTGAAAACGATCTCGTCGCAGACATACACGATCGCTGCCACCACGGCTGCGTATGCCGCGCCGGCGATCACGCTGGGCAGCCAGGCCTTTTGGAAAGGCTTTCCCTTTGCCAGCAGCAAAAGCCAAACGCCCAAGACCACGGACAGCACCAGCATAGCGCAGCCGCCGTAGAACATGGCAGGTGTCCGGGGCATCCAGGAAAACAAAGTTCCGCCACCGCCCACCAGGCAGACCAGCCCCCATATTGCGTACCATATCCATCTAAACTGTTTTTTCACCAAACATCCCCCCATATACTACCAGTTGTTTCCGCATCTGGTAATACCAGTTTTTGATATTGCCATAATATCAGCATTTGCGTTATGTGTCAACATCTGCCGCCTGCATTTGCGTCTTACTATACAAAAATCGGCATAATCCATAATTTTAGTTAAGGAAATTGCGTATGCAAGTATTTCGTCTTGGTAATTTTTTCACCCTTGAAAACACAACAAACATACCTGTGTATCCCTAGGTGTTCACATAAAGATTTTGTTGACGCGCCGGGTGGAAACGTATATAATTGGTTCAGTAGTATTTCAAACAATCCCATGGTCAGAACCGCCAAAGGAGGAAACTATGGTTATTTTTGAGCAGGCAGATCTTCGTATATCCTTGATCCTTCCGGATGTTTTGCGCATAGAAAAAGGCGCTTTTACCGACCTTCCCACACAAACCGTATCCTTCCGGGATTTCGGTGATGTGCCACACACCATCGCGGAAGACGGAAATCTTCTGTCCGTGCAAACGGATTCCGCCGCCTTCAACCTCTGCATTCCCTGCGGCAGGATAAAATCCATCATTCTGTCTGACGGTACCACAGTGACCCGGCCGGAGCAGGGCATCCTCCCCGGCACAGCCCGTACGCTGGATGGCATCAACGGTGCGGTCAGATTGGAGCCGGGTATTGTATCTTCCAACGGTGTCAGCATGCTCGATGACAGCAAGTCTCTTCTTCTGGACAGCCATGGCGCCATTCTCCCCCGCCCGCAATGCTCAGACATCTATTATTTCGCATCCGGGAAACAGCCTCTGAAACAGCTGCAAAGCTTTTACCGGCTGACCGGGCCGGTTCCTCTCGTCCCCAAATTTGCCTTTGGCAACTGGTGGAGCCGCTATCGGGCCTACACCCAGGAGGAATACCGCACACTGATGCAGACCTTTCTGGATAAAAACATCCCCGTTACGGTAGCTACCATCGATATGGATTGGCATTGGACCGATGTGCTGGAGCGGTTTGGCAAGGAAGCTGCGCCGCACAAACCTAAGGTAAAGGAAGAGATCCTGTATAACACCCTGCTGCCCGGCTGGACCGGTTACACTTGGAACACCGAACTATTCCCCGATCATTGCGAACTCTTGAACTGGCTTCACGAGAAAGGATTCAAGGTGCCGCTGAATGTCCATCCTTCTCAAGGAATTCGTTTTTTCGAAACAAATTATGCATCCATGTGCCGCCGTATGGGGATCGATCCCAGCAGCAAGAAAACCGTTTCGTTTGACCCTGCCGATCCCAAATTTATGGCAGCCTATTTTGAAGAGATCCACCACCCTCTGGAAGCAGAAGGTGTGGATTTCTGGTGGCTGGATTGGCAGCAGGGCAAGGTAACCAACATCCCGGGTCTCGATCCCCTGTGGGCCTTGAACCACTACCACACTCTGGACCGGGAGAAACGGGGCATGCGTCCTTTGATCCTCTCACGCTACGCAGGTCTGGGCAGTCACCGGTATCCTCTGGGTTTCTCTGGCGATGCTCAGGTGACATGGCGGAGCCTGCAATTCCAACCCTATTTTACCAATACCGCCGCCAACGCAGGCTATAGCTGGTGGAGCCATGACATTGGCGGCCACGGTCACGGTGTTCAGGATGACGAACTGTACCTGCGATGGCTGCAGTACGGTGTATTCAGCCCGGTCAACCGGTTGCACTCCACCAATTCGGAGTATATGGGGAAAGAACCCTGGAAACGGAGCTGGGTAGTGGAAAAGCTCTCAGAAGATTTCCTGCGTCTGCGGCATAAGCTGATCCCCTACCTCTACTCCATGAATCATGTCACTCATACCACCGGCGCGCCCTTGTGTATGCCCCTTTATTACCGCCACGATCAGCAAGAGGCCTATAGAAATAAGAACCAGTATTACTTCGGTTCTCAGCTACTGGTCAGTCCCATCACGAAGCCTGCAGACCCGCGGCTGAATTTGGCATCGGTCAACACATGGCTGCCGGCGGGACGCTGGACAGATATTTTCACCGGCCGCATTTATCAAGGCGGTCAATGGGTTAAAATGTACCGGGACTTGGATGCCATCCCGGTGCTGGCAAAAGAGGGCGCCATCGTACCCATGTACCGCAACTGCGACACCAACGATCTCTCTCTGGACCAGCCTTTGGATATCCACCTATGGCGCGGCAACGGCAGCTTCGAGCTTTACGAAGATGATGGTGAAACCATGGACTATCAGAACGGCCAATACGCCATCACCCGGTTTGATCTGGAGGTACAAGGCGACACGCTGCGACTGACCATCACTCCTCCGGCAAACAGTCACGGTCTTCTGCCTGAACAGAGGCAAATGTATCTGCGCTTCCGGGATGTGGATGCGGAAGAAATTTCTGTTCTGGTAGAAACCGAGCCGGTGGTTATCCAGTTAGACCATATCCGCTGCAAGCACAATCCCCCCCGGGAAGAACTGCGCGGCAATCTTCTGACCCGGGTACAAGCCCGAAACCACTGGAAAAACCGCCGTTTCCGGGATCGCCTCCCCCGCTTTGTCCAAGCTGCGCTGTCAGAATTGGACGGTATGTGGTATCCGCAAGTAACATAAAAAATGCCCGGACGGTGACAGCCGTCCGGGCATTACTATTATTCTCTGCCCATCTTTTCAATGGGAAGCTGCTGGAAATCGGGGATCAGTTCGTAAACGATGGAATCCTCCGGCAGGCGGTAATCGCCGTTGGCGGGATCCACGAAAATCTGATCGATCACTTCCATCTTGTAGGTAGCATTGCCGGAGAAATCACTGTACTTGGCAATATTGTCATCCACAGTGCCGAAGAAGCCCTTGGTGTTGATGCAGATGTTTCCGTTCGTCTTATTGCGGGCAGGGTGCATCACCAGATAGGGATCATCCGGGCGGCTTTCGTCCCAGTAAAGCTGCTGCAAAATGGGGTAAGCTTTCTTCCAGGCATCGTTATCCTTAAAGGAATTTAAGAATTCCGGCAGGAGGGTATCCTGAATGTTCTGTTCATACAGGCTGCCTACACCGTGGATAGGGCTTTCACAATTGATGATGATGTTGCCCCAGATCTCATTGTCGTGTCCACCGCCCAGCTTGATGCCGTCGGAAGGAACATTGATGATCAGATTGCCGTAAATCTGTTGGCCAGACAAGCCATCATCACAGTAAATACCATTGGGGAAAGAGAAGCTTCCGTCACCAACATTGTAGATGCAGTTGTAACGCACGACATTGCCATACATGGTCCAGCTTCTGCCGCAGTATATTGCGCCGCCGTCAGTGGTTTCCAGGGACACATCGTGGATCACATTGTACTCAATGATATGGTTATTTCCGTAATAGTTCACTGCCACATCAATATAATCATGCATCTCATTATGGGAAATATGCTGGCCTACGCCCCGGACCTGGATGCCGTGGATGCCGTCCAGCTCACCCCAATGGTGAATGTGATTGTTGTAAACCCAGTTATTGCCTGGCGTTAGGGTCTCAAAATCGCCACCCTCAATGTAAACGCCGCCAATACCGGTGCGGGTGATTTCGTTGGAGGCAATCAGGTTGTTATAGCCCACCATGCGGATGCCGGTGCCGGAAATGTTGCGGATCAGACAGGCTTCAATGGTGTTGTGGTCACCCCAGGCTTCCACACCATGGCCCCGGCTGCCCTGCAGTGTCAGGCCCCGGAGGGTCAGATAATTGGCATTGTCAATGGTGATCATGCTGTCGGCAGAAAGGCTCAGTACGATCTCCGCCTCTGCCAGGTTCTCCGGCTCATACATATAAAGGATGCCGGTATTGCGGTCGATGTACCATTCGCCGGGAACATCCAGCTCCTCCAGCACATTGTAGAAGTAGTAGGGCATTCCTTCCCGGGAGTCGTAGATGGCAACAAACTTGTTCTGGAGGGTCTTGGCTTTGTAGTCAAAATTCTCAATCGGCGTAGAGCTGGGGGCCCAGTCAGCTGTAAAGTAGCCATACATCCACACATCCTCCAGGGTTGCCCAGCTGTTGATATGATCCGCCAGCTCCTGGCTGACGCGGTAGGTTTCACCGCGGGGATTACGCAGGTCCTCCCAACCCTCGATCTTCACATGGGGATTTTCATCAGATTCCCAGGGTTCACCGTGATCCAGCACCTTACCGGTCTTTAGGTATTCATTATTAGGCCAGCGGGCGGTGGTCTGACGGATATTGTTCACAAACAGCTCACAGTTGGATGCGCCGTCATAGTCGCCGTCATACTTATAAGCGGTGTGATACGCACCGATGGCATGCATGGCGCCGATCTGTTCCAGGGAGATACCCAGCTTGGTCAGATCGATGGAAACGACCTTTCCCTTGGCATCGGCGTGGATCCGCTCAGCCGCCTCGCCGCTGACTACCGCAAAATCCCCAGGATTTAAGCTGACACCGGCATTGAGGATCACTTCACCGTCGCCATAGGCGCAGTAAATGATGGGGCAATCTGCCGTGCCGCTGTCCTCGGCGGAGAAGGTAATGCTCTCAAAATGGTATTCACCGGCCTTGATGGCCACGGTGATGCCGCTGCGTCCGGCCTTGTCCAGGGTTCGGATCACATCCCGGGCCTTTTCGATGGTGGCGAAGGGATGTTCAAAGCTGCCGTCGTTGTCGTCGCAGCCGTCCACAGCAATATAGAAGTCCGCATCCTCTACCAGGCCGTATTCCTTGGGGGTAAAGGTACTCAGTCCTGCGGGGGCAGCATTTCTTTCCGTGTTCATGGTTTCTTTCTTAAAATTCCACTGCTTCCACCAGTAGTTCTGGGGCAGCGCGCTGAGGCACAGCGCCACCACGCACAGTACCAGAGCAACACCCCGCTTCAGCCAGGTCAGCTTGGGGTCATATTTCTTGGGGATCGCAATGCACAGTGCCAGGATCAGATTAAAGTTCAGCAGAACGGTGATGAAAGAAGAATGGATCGGTTGATAGCCTGCAATAGCATCCTTAAAAATCACCTCATCGCACACATACACGATAGCCGCCAGAACGCCGCCATAGACCGCGCCAAAAATGAGGCCGGGCAGCCAAACCTTTTTAAAGGGCCTGCCTTTGGCCAGCAGAAGGAGCATCGGGCCAATGATGGCGGAAGCAATCAGCATGGCGCAGCCGGGATAGAACATCTGATCCGTTCTTGCCATCCAGCTAAACAGCGTTCCGCCGCCGCCCACCAGGACGATCAGCAGCCACACCGCGTACCAGATCCAGTTGAATTTCTTTTTCATTTTTTCTCCACCTTTCCATATACCATAACAGGCTTCAAAATCGGTACATCTCTGGAAGATGTGACCCGAATCCGCAGTTCCTTCCTCTCCCCCAGGCCCCAGCTGCGTGGATGCAGCCGGGTGAAGGGATCCTTCAAACAGCAAATCTGCTTATTCCCAATGGTTCTTCCCCGGTAAAGGACCCGGTCTCCCGCCAGAAGTTCAAAGCATTCCACTCTTTGCCCCTGTGTCAGATCCTCCTGCAGCACCACAAAGGAAATATCCCTCACTGGCTGTTCCAAATGCAGGTCAAACACATATTCGCTCTGTTTTTCCATCCGGTAGGCAACGGGATCCGCAAAACACTTCCGCAGCAGATCACCGTATTCCCGCAGCCGTTTCACATCCCGTTCGTCCAGCAAGCCATTCCGATCCGGCGGCACATTCAAATGCAGGCAGGCATTGTGTCCTACGCTGTTCAGATAGATCTGAAAAAGCTTACGCAGACTTTTAGGCTTCTGCTTTTGCAGCCAGAACCAGTCCTTGCGGATGGAAGTATCGATCTCCGCCGGAACAAAGGCCAGCCCGGAAGCTTTTAATATCTGCTCCGTTGTACCAAGTTTCTGGTCGCCGTTTTGCAGCCGGAGCTTTTGCTCACAGGCAGGCCCTTCCGCTGTCTGGGCGGGCGCATATTTGCAGAGATCTGTGGGAACGACCGCCCATTCCTGCGCCCTGGCCTTGCCCGCCTCATTGCCGCACCAACGGATATCCGGGCCGAAATCGTTGAAGATGACCGCCTTCGGCTGGTACTTCCGGATCAACGCAAAATAACGGGCAAAGTCATAGACCTGTTTCCCCTCTTCAGAGCAGGCATTGTCAAACCAAACATAGAATATCTCGCCGTAATTGGTCAAAAGCTCCGTCAATTGGTTGCAATAATAGTCATTATACGCAGGCGTGCCATAGTACTTGGAATTGCGGTCCCAGGGCGACAGATAAAAGCCAAAGGGAATACCGCCGCGCCGGCAGGCCTCGCTGGCCTCTTTGACAATATCGTAGGGACATGGGCTGTTTTTTACGCTGTGCTCGGTGTAAGCGGAGGGCCACAGGCAGAATCCATCGTGGTGCTTTGCGGTCAGCACCATGCCTTTCAGCCCGGCAGCCTTAATAGCTTCCACCCATTGATCACAATCCAGCTTTTGGGGGTCAAAAATGGCCTCATCCTCCGTGCCGTCACCCCATTGCTTCCCCGTAAAGGTATTGACACCGAAGTGAATGAATGCGTATTGCTCCATTTCAAACCAGTGCAGTTGATTTTCGTTGGGCGCGACCCGTGCCGCTTTTTCTATGTAGCGTTTTTCGTCCATAGAATTTCCTCTTCAGTCTTCGTTTTCTCGAAAGAATTCTTCTAAAGTGATCACCTTGCCCTGAAGTCTTGCTCTCTCGGCAGCAAAGGCAATCAGATGATTTTCATAGGAGGTGCGCACATCGCCCAAGGAATTACTGGGTTCTTCTCCCCGCAGCAGGCCGGTCACAGCCTCCATAATACCGGTGTCACCACCGCCATGGCCGGAGGTCACATCGTTGCCGTGAACGGAAACATCAAGCGTTTCCCATTTGCCTGTGGAGAAAGAAAAGATCTCCAGTTTATCTTGGTCCTTGCTGCTAACCAGCTCACCCTCTGTGCCAAAGATACGAATGAAGCGGCCTCCCTCATTGAATGCGCTCATGGTAAAAGATGCTGTACAGCCATCCTCAAACTCCAAATTGACCACCTGATGATCTACCACATCGTTGTCGCATTGGTATACACAGCGGCCATAGGGGCCATGTTGCAGCGCTTCCATCACTTCTTCGTCTGTAGGCCGTCCTAATGAATGGGTAGCTGCTCCACGGAACCAGAGATTCTCTTTGTCATCATAGTATAGCTTGATGGCGTTATAGTGGCATTGATTTGCCACCGGGCAACCATCGGTACAGCGCTCCGGTGCGCCTGTCGGTTGATTGTCCTTACAGAAGTGACTCAGGCTTCCAAAAGAATGGACTGCCGTACATTTTTTGCCAATGAGCCACTGCAACAGATCCATATCATGACAGCTTTTTGCCAGGATCATGCAGTTGGACTCTTTACTATTGCGCCAGTGACCGCGAACAAAACTGTGGCTTTGATGCAAATGGCCCACATTTTCCATATGGATCACGCTCATTATTTTACCAAGTCGTCCCTCGTCAATAACCTTTTTCACACTTCGCCAGAACTGGGTATAGCGCAGCACATGACACACCACAACATGCACACCTTTCCGTTCTGCAGCCTCTGTAATGTCGCGGCACTGCTCCGGGCTGGGTGCCATAGGCTTTTCCAGCAGTAAATGATACCCTTTCTCGATCAACGCCATGGCAGGGCCATAGTGCATATGATCTTGCGTGGCTATGATGGCAAGATCCGCCATTTTGGGCTGGGCCGCCAAGTCCTCCCAGGTAATAAACAGTTTTTCATCTGATAATAAATGGCGCTCCTTCGCAGTTTGAAGGCGTCCCGGGTGAGACTCCGCCACCGCCACGATCTGCAATGCTTCCGGATTCTCCGTAGCATACTGAGCATAAGCCGCACCGCGGCCACCATAGCCCACTACCACCGCTGTAATCTTCTTCATAAGATTCTCCCTTATTCTCTGCCGATCTTTTCGATAGGAATATCTTCAAAATCGGGGATCAGTTCATAGACAATGGCGTTTTCTTTCAAGCGATAGTCGCCGTTATCCGGATCCACAAACAGCTTCTTAAGCATGTCCAGCTCATAGATTGCATTGCCAGAGAAGTCACTATACTGGGCAGGCTTTTCCGCAATATTGCCCAACTCACCCTGCCAGTTGACAAACAGATTGCCATTTACCATACTGTTGGCCGGATTCTTGGCATACATCGGGTCATCGGAGTCGGCGTCATCAAAATGCATTCCCTGCAGATCGGGGTACGCAGTTTTCCACACATCCGTCTGCCAGGGAGAATTCAGTAAGTTTTCCCACAGGCCTTCCATATGATAGAAGTCCGAGTCGAAAGTTCGCTGATCATAGCTGATACCTGCGTTTCCCGTATTAATGACCACATTGCCCCATATATGATTGTCACGGCCGCCGCCCACCAGGATTCCGTTATCCGGAATGTTCACCAACAAGTTGCCGTATACAGTCTGACCCATGACAGCATCATCCAGATAGATGCCGTTGGGATAGCTAAAGCCAGGTTCGCCCATGTTATAGACCGCATTATACCGAACAATAGTTCCTACATGGGACCAGGTGTTTGCTGTGCCCGGGCCCGTATAGATTGCGGACGCATCACTGGATTGCAGGGACACATCGTGGATCAAATTGTACTCGATAATATGGTTGTTTCCACGGTGGTTGATTGCCACATCCGCATAATTGTACAGCTCATTATGGTCCGCCAGATTACCTACGCCACGCAGACGGATACCGTGAGACCCGCTGGCTTCACCCCAATCGTGGATCAAGTTATTATAAACTCGGCTGTTGCCAGCATCGAGCGTATACTCGTCACCACCGTGCATTTCCACACCATAAGAGCCGGTGCGGGTGATCTCGTTATTGGATACCAGATTATTGTAACCATCGATGTATATGCCACCACCGCCGATGTTGTGGATCAAACAGTGTTCCACCGTTAAATGGTCGCCGGTCATGCTGATTGCATCAACCCGGGTACCCTGTACAGTAAAGCCACGAAGGGTCAACCACTGGGCATCCTCTGCCATGATTGCGGTTTCCTCGGACAATGTCAGCATAATGTCTGCCTCTGCCAGGTTTTCCGGTTCATACATATAGAGAATGCCGTTTTCGCGGTCTAGATACCACTCGCCAGCCGCATCCAGTTCCTCCAGTACATTGTAGAAATAATAGGTCGCGTTTTCTTCTGCTCCATAACGTGCTACAAATTTGTTGTAGATGGTCAGATTCTCAAAGTCAACAGCGCCAATTGGCGAAGTTTCAAAACACCAGTCTGTGGAAAAATGCCCCCACACCCACACATCCTCCAAGCTTTCCCAGTGGGATATGCGCTGCGCAAGTTCAGGATCCAGCGCGTAGGTGTCACCTTTGGGATTGCGAAGATCCGCCCAACCGGGAACCACATAGTGGGGATTGGAGTTGGATTCCTGCGGTTCTCCCTCCTCCACTACCGCACCGGTATACAGCCAGCCCTCATTGGGATAACGAGCCAGACTCTGACGGTAATTATTTACGAACAATTCCGCATTATTGCCCGCTGTATAGCCATCATACTTTTCGTCGGTGGTGTATTCGCCCAGTGCATGCATCACACCGTAATCACTGAGCGTGATTCCTCGCTTCCCAAGATCAATGCAGATGATCTGATCCTTCGCCCCTTCGCTGAGTCTGGAGAGGATCTTTTCATCGCGCACTTTTTCAAAATCAGCAGGATGCAAAGTTATGCCCGCATTAAGGATCACTTCTCCGTCACCATAGGCACAATAAGTAATGGGGCAAGTCTGTGTTCCACTATCTTCTGCTGTAAAGGTCAGACTGCTGATGTGATATTCGCCAGCCTTCACCGCCACAGTAATGCCGGTGCGGCCAGTCTTATCCAGACCCCGAACGGCCTCTTTAGCGCGCTCAATGGTGGCAAAGGGTTTCTCGAAGGAGCCATCATTGCTATCATTGCCATCCACCGCGACATAAAAGTCTGCATTCTCCACGAAGCCAAAGTCCGGCGCTGTCCAGGTACTGAAACCTACGGGGGCGGCAATACGGCGGGTCTGTGCCACCTTGATGTTATGCACACTCCACCAGTAGTTCTGCGGCAGACCACCCAGAGCCAATGCTGCGCCAGCCAGAATCAAGGCAACGATGCGCTTCAGCCACACAAGCTTGGGATCATACTTCTTGGGGATCAGCACGATCAGCACAAGCGTAAGTACCACGCTCAGCACCACCACGATCAGGGAAGAGTGTACCGGCTGATAATTCTCGATAGAATCGGCAAAGATCAACACATCGCACAGATATACGATCAGTACCAGCACAGCGGCATACACCGCACCCACGATCACACCGGACAGCCAAGCCTTTTTGAAAGACTTCCCCTTTGCCAGCAGCAAAAGCCAAACACCCAAAATCACAGCCAGCACCAGCATGGCGCAGCCGCCGTAGAACATAGCGGGTGTACGGGGCATCCAGCTAAACAGCGTTCCGCCGCCGCCCACCAGGCATATCAACAGCCAAATGGCATACCAGATCCAATGAAACTTCTTTTTCATTACTCTGTTCCCCCGCTTTTCTCAGAATTTCAAATCCACATAAATCGGATAATGATCGGAAGGATATTTCCCATCATAGGTATCTTCCACCAACTTGTAGGTATCTACCATTGTGATCAGACTGTTTACAAAGACATAATCGATGTGCTCCTGCGGCTCCGTTCCATCGCCATGGAAGGTATAGCCGTCCATGGTCTTTTGCGCCGCATCCTGGGCATCCCGGAAACCGGCTGCCAGAACACTGCTGTAGTAAGGTGTGCTCTTCTCAAAGTTATAGTCGCCTGTCATAAATACGGGGATATCGAAGGACAGCGCTTTCTCGATCACCATCTGCGTTCCCTTTTCCAACGCAGTCATACCGGTGCCGTCATCGATGTTTTCCAGATGGGTATTTACATGAGCAAATTCCTTTCCGGTAGCCTTGTCCTTCAGGATCACCCAGGTGCAAATACGGACATAATCCCCATCCCAGCCCTTGGAAGGCGTATCAGGTGTCTCTGACAGCCAGAATGTACCGCTGTCTACCAGCGTAAACTTTTCTGTTTTATACAGAATGCCGCAGCTTTCACCACTGTTCTTATCCAGCGTTCCGTTTTCCCGGCCGGCGCCCACGAAGCTGTAGCCTTCCAAATCCTTTGTCAGGCCCTTAAAACAATCGTAAGAGCATTCCTGCAAACCGATCACATCCGCATCATAGGCCAGGATGGTTTTTGCAGCCAAGTGCTTCACATTTTTGTAATTCCAGCCGCAAACATTAAAGGACATAACGCGCAGCAATTCGCTGTCCGTGCGTACATCTTTTTGCTCCACCTGTAGTTTAGCGCTACAGCCACACAATAGACACATAACGCATAACACGCTGGCAATCCGGCTGATTTTTTTACGCATTCTCATCCTCTCCTTTACAAAAAGCGGATCATGGTCTTAATCATATAGGCGGCATTCTCCCGCAGCCGATCCACCCGGATTCTGCCGGAAGCAACACCGTCCACTATGGGGCTGACATAGGTATCATCCAGGCTGCCGGGCGTCATCCAGCAGTTGCCGGCATCCACTGCGTCCCGGATATCCATGGTATCGTAAGAATTCCAATCCGTCATGATCATGCCATCAAAGCCATTCTCCCGGCGCAGGAAGCCCTGGAGCAATTCCTCATCCGCGGCTGTGTGGCAGCCGTTGACAGCATTGTAAGCAGTCATAACAGAAGCGGGCATATAGGTTTCCATCGCCACCTGGAAATTCCGCAGGTACAGTTCCCGCAAAGTTCTCTCAGAGATCAGGCTTTGATTGCTCTTTCGGCTGGTTTCGCAATTATTGGCAGCCAAGTGTTTGATGCAGCTCCCAACCCCGGCGCTTTCCAAACCACGGCAATAGCAACCTGCCATCACGCCGGAAAGGTAGGGATCTTCCGAAAAATACTCCGGCTGGCGGCCATTCAAAGGGTTGCGGTGCAGGTTCATACCCGGCGCCAAAATCAGCGGAATGCCCAGTTCTTTTGCTTCCTCGCCAATGACCCGGCCAATGGCTTCCATCAAATCCAGGTCAAAGGTAGCAGCCATGGTAGCACCGGTGGGCATGCCGATATTCGCAACGCGAAGATTGACACCGCTGTTGCCATCAGCCACCGGGAACCGGGGCACGCCGCGGTCTTCCAAGGGATACACAAACCCTGCCTCACCCCGGCTGTTTACTGACCAGCCATGGCTGCCGCACACGCACAGTCGCGCCAGCTCTTCTACAGACAGCTGACTAACAAATGCATTCACCAGAGCAGGATCCTTCCTGACATCTTCAAATGTCAGTTTTTGCCCATGCTGTTCCACTGCAAAGCAAACATCATATTTCTTACGTTTTGCAGCAGGCGTGAAGGCTTTTTCTTCCTTAGGTCCACTTTTTTCCCCTTTGGGGAAAGAAGCAGCATCGTTCTTGGTCAGTTCCCGGATCTCCACCAGGGGCAGCATCAAATGCTCCGCCTGCTTAACCATGGTCTCTTCAGCAGTGAAGCTGCCGCACTGGCTTGCCAGGGAGGAATTGCCCGCAAAAACCAAATATTCCCCGCCGGGCATCACATAAGCGGCCCGCTGCGTATCAAATACCGTCAGATTGGACGGCTGCACTGTCACCTGTCGTGTTTCACTTTCGCCGGGCTGCAGCAGCTTGGTCTTCGCGAACCAGCAAAGCTCCCGCGCTGGGGTTTCCCCCAAAGTTTCCGGCTTGCGGATATAGACCTGGACCACTTCCCTGCCGGCTCTGTTTCCCGTATTGGTCACGGTCAATTCCAGTTTCAGTTGCCCATCAAATACTGCTTTACCGCATTGGATATCAAAGGTGGTGTAGCTAAGGCCAAAACCAAAGGGATAGGCAGGCGCAACTTCAAAAGTCGAGAAATACCGATACCCCACATACAAGCCTTCCTCATAGACGGTATCTACATATACATGGCTGTCGCCATCCAGATAGGGCTTGTCCACGCTGTCATAGAAATTACGGCTTGCGGGTATGTCAAAATAATCCTTGGCCCAGGTATCCGGAAGCTTACCGCTGGGATTTTCTTCACCGGAAAGCACATCCGCCAATGCCTGGCCGGCCAGCATTCCACCAAGTCCGTTATAAATCAGCGCATCACATTTCTCCGCAAATGTCACATCTATGGGGTGACCCACATTCAAAATCACCACCAGATGGGCAAACGCAGCGCGCAGTGTCTGCAGTAATGCGTTTTCTTCCTCTGTTAAGTAGTAGCTGCCCTTGGCGGTATTATTATCCTTATTTTCATTGGCACCGCGCTCGATGAGCATGACCGCCGTATCAGAAAGGGCTTTGGCCCGCTCCAGCATATCCTCACCGGGGATCAGATCCATATCCCAACGGTAGAACTCCGCCAATTCATAATTGACATCCAAATGGCCGCTCTTTTTCAGCGCATCCAGAATGCCTACACGATAACGGGGATTGATCTCTCCGGCGCCGCCTGCGCTGGTGCGGAAACGGTGGACGGCTTTGCCGAACAAATTCAGCACAGTACCCTTTTGGAATGGCAGAACGCCATTGTTTTTCAAAAGTACGATACCTTCCCGGGCCGCCTGCAGAGCGACCTGTTCATGCTCAGCATATTCTGCTCTGGGTTCTTCCATAGCAGGAACAGTCACCACAAAATCCTGAGGATTCATCTCGTTGCCATCCGTATCCCGGAAGCCTTCCACATGAAGGGCGTACTGCTTTCCGAATTGGGTAGCAAACCCCCGCAGGCCGATACCAACGACCCACAAGCCACCCATCTGGGGCATAGAACGCAAAACACACTTCGGCAGATTCACGCCGTCCAGAGTCGCCCAGCCGGAAACCGTGGGATCCATTGGCTTGCTGAACATCAGTACCACGCAGCCGGATGCCTGCGGATCCAAATGGCCATATTTGCCTTCAATATCCCAGGGATTAAACACCAGATCATCTGTGGGCAGGCACAACGGTTTATCCTCTTTACCACGAGGCAGGCTTGCCAGAATCTCATGCAGTTCCATACGTTATTTCCTCCATTTTCCCTATTGGGATCATCAATTTTTATCTAATAGGGTTTTAACCAGCCAGCGCACATTGTTTTCCAAAACACCGCGGCGGATCAAGCCGCTGTAAGCAGCCAGCCGAACTACCCACACCCAGAACATGCCGCCTAATGTGATCCAGCAATTTCCGGATTTAACCATTTCTATGACATTGACTGTGAAATAGGAATTCCAATCCGACATCACAAAGCCTTCAAACCCCCATTCTTCCCGGATCAGGCCCTGCAAAAGCGCCGCATTTTCCGCCGGATACAGGCCATTGACCGCATTGTAGCTGGTCATCACCGCAGAGGGTTTTTGGATCTCAAAGGCCAGTTCAAAGCAATAGAAATACAGCTCCCGCAGCGCCCGCTCTGGTACAATGCTGTGGCTGCCCATACGGCTGAGCTCACTGCCGTTGCAGAACAGGTGCTTATAGCAGCAGCCAACCCCGTTTTCCTCCAGGCCTTTGCCGTGGTATCCTGCCATCATTCCGGTCAGGAAGGGATCTTCCGAGAAATATTCCGGGTGCCGTCCGCAAAGCATATTGCGGTGCATATTCATTCCCGGCCCTAAATTCAAAAAGATGCCATTTTCCACGCTTTCTTCAGCGATAACGCGGCCAACGCAGTAGGCAATTTCCTTATTGAAGGTAGCTGCAATAACATTGCTGGCGGGGAAACCGATATTGGGCTTGCGGATATTGATACCTGCATTGGCATCGGATACGCAGAAGGAAGGCAGTCCATAACGCTTCATCGCATAGGTATGACCTGCGCATCCATTTTCTCCTTCCCCCCAGAGGCCGCCGGCGCAAACATTCAGCTTCGCCAATTCCGCCAAACGCATTTGCGCGATAAAGTCATCCAGTAAGCTATGGTCAGCTTTAAGGTCCTGCCAGGTAATAATCTTTCCACGGTAACGGGGCAGTTTTTTGGGCTTGTATACTGTCCGCTTTGCCCTGACAGCGAATCGCTTATACAGCGGAACGATTCTGGTTTTTTTACCGTGCACCTGTGTCCCCGGGGTCAGCCGCTCTATAGGCTCCACCGGGCAGCCGTAATGCGTAACTTTTTTTACTTCCACAGTCTGTTCCAGGGCAAAACGAGCGGCTATCTGCAAATGATCAAGCGCACCAATGCTAATACAATAGCTGCCCTTCTCCATGATGTATGCGGCAGTTTCTTCGTCAAAAGATGCCATATAGCGGTTCTTTGCCTCCAGGTGAAGCCGTTGGCTTTCTCCGGGCAAAAGGAGCTTGGTCTTTTCAAAACCAATCAGCGCGTGGCGGGGCTTTTCCAGTTTGCCGGCCGGGGCAGACACATACATCTGCACCACTTTTTTGCCTGCTGCGCTACCAATATTGGTGACCGTCACATCCAGAGATATCCCTCCCTGGCTGCGGCAGAAGTGATCCGTTTTCAGTTCAAAATTCGTATAGCTGAGGCCGTAGCCAAAGGGAAAGGCTACGCCTTTTTCGAATGTATCGAAATACCGGTATCCAACATAGATATCTTCTTCATAGTAGATGCGAACACCGCAGGCATTATCCTTCGGCACCGGCTGTCCTTCGCCCAATACCGGCTGGTTCAGGCTCACCGGATGGTCATAATAGTCCCAACTCCAGGTATCTGCCAGACAACCGGAAGGATTGGTTCTGCCATCTAAAATCTCTACAAGCGCATAACTGGCGAGCATACCTGCAAAGCCGGTGTAGAGAATGCTGCTGATATGCATTTCTTTCAGCCAGGTCATCGAAATGGGATATCCGATGTTCAAAATCAAAATCGTCTTCTCAAAGGTATTGGTAACCGCCCGGATCATTTGGATTTCTTCATCCGTTAGATAATACTGTCCCGGAATGGGCCGGTTGTCCTGGGCTTCTCCGCTATGGCGGGTCAAGAAAATCAACGCAGTATCAGATTTTTCTTTTGCCCGCTGCAGCATTGCTGCATCCGGCAAAGGATTTCCCAGCAGATAATAGTCCGCAAGCTCTTCATTCAGCGCAAATTCGCTATGCTGCGCCACAGCCTGGGCAAAGGTGGGCGCCCAGCGGGGATTGATCCTGGACGCGCCGGTGGCAGTGATCCGAAACAAATGCTGTCCCTCTCCAAAACAGTTGAGAACACTGTCCTTTTGGAGCGGCAGCACCCCATCTTCATTCTTAAGCAGCACCATACCCTCCTGGGCAGCCTGCAACGCCTGCCCATCATGGGCATCGTAGGAAGGATCTCTTTGCCGCTGTTTCTCGGTTTTCAGTTCAAAGGAACAGGTTGGAAACGCTCTGTCATGGTTGGCCCTGAAGCCTTCCAGTTTAACGGTATAGGTGCGGTCATAATCCCGGGCCACCTCCCCTACAGGCACCAGAAGCACCCATTTTCCCAGACCGTTCTGCGTCTGTTCACAATGCGAAAGCGGGATGCCATCTACAGAAGCTGTGCCGAAATAGGTCACCTTTTCCGACAATTGAACGCCGATCGCCCGGGGAAGCTTGCTGAACAACGACATGCTGCCGTCAATGGCGTCGATATCAAAGGTCCGCTCGGTAGGTTTCATTTGTGGCATGGATTTTCCTCCTTGTGCAAAAGAAAGCAGGAGGCGGAAGCCACGCTTCGCCTCCTGCTGAGACATTACTTCTTATAATATTTCACACCGTCGATCTCCATATAATCGCCGGCCTCATCCTCGCCTGTGGAATACTTCAAATAATCTTCCCTGGTACTTTCCAGGAACTGCAGCTGCTCGGGGCAATTTGCGCCCAGGTCAAACCAAATCACCAGAGTAGTACCGGTAGTACCATTAACATAATTGCCCTCCAGGGTAACATCACCGCAGGTGATGCTGACCTTGTCACGGCCGGAGAAGGTCATGGAAATACTTTCACTTTCCCATGTATGCTTCAGCACCTTGGGGGTCAGCAGGTTCTTACCGGAAACAAAAGGACCAGCCAGCATAATAATGGCATAAACGACAATGATCGCAACTAAAACTTTATTTTTCATCGTTTCTTCCTCCCATTAATACTTTCTGGACAGCTGTGCGTCGCACTCTTCACGGGTGATCTCACCGGCATTGTAGCGAGCCATGATGGCAACGTCCTTGGTGCGCAGTTTGTAGAAGAACAGCAGCAGGAAAATGGACAAGCCGCCGGAGATCAGGCCGGGGATGGCGCCTGCAAAGTGCATATTCAGCAGAGCATCACGGGTCTGAACGATCTGCATGGTCATCAGCTGCTCAATGTTGTCAACCTGAACCAGAACAATACCGGTCAGACCCAGCAGCAGTGCGCCAAGGGAAGTACCAATGGAGCTGGGTAGCTTAGTGGACAGGGTCTGGATGGCAAAGTTGATGCCGGTGCCATCGATGCCGGTCTTATAACGACCATATTCCAGGGTATCCAGAGTGAAAGAATAAGCCAGAATGGAACGGACAACACCGGGCACAGCACAGACGATGGTGCCGTAGTAAGCCAGTTCCTTGGTTGCCATACCCATGGGGTACATGAACAGATTGATCACACTCCAGGAGAAGCCCAGAATGGTGGCAGTCATATAGATGGTGAAGCGGTCAACCTTCTTCAGCCAGCGAGGCAGCAGCAGGCCCAGGATGGGGCCAGGCAGCATGCCGATCAGGGTATTGATGATGGTCCACTTGGTGCCGCCGTAGACATAGTAAGTGCCCAGAAGACCTGCAGCGCTGCTGGTATTCAGCAGGTCAGCCAGAACCTGGCAGGAGTACATGATCAGCAGGTACTTGTTACCCTTCAGGAAGGTCCACATTTGCTTCAGGGTGTACTTTTCTTCCTTTTTAGTTTCAACAACAGCATAACGCTCCTTACCGATGAAGCACAGAGGAATGATGAAGGGAAGACCCACAGCGCAAACGATCAGGGAAGCATTGCCAAAGCTCATGCCGCAGGCCTCGCCGATCAGCCAGGTCATCACGATCTGGACGAAGAAGTAACCGCCGCCGTTGAACACACGGGCAACATTGTAAATAGTGTCACGCTCGTTGGTGTCCAGGGTCATGGTGGTGGACATGGAGTAGAAAGGAATGTCGTTAATGGTGAAGCAGAAGTCCCACAGAATATAGGTAGCCGCAAACCAGATCAGCTTGCCTGTTTCATTCCAGTTGTGGGGCATATGGAAGAACAAAACGGAAGCAAAGGGCATGACGATGGCAGCAATTCGCAGCCAGGGCAGGCACTTTTCCTTTTTAAACTTCACACGGTCGAAGATAAAAGCGAAAAGAGGGTCGTTAACAGCGTCCCAAACTTTAACGCCCAGGATGATAGCAGAAACCTTGATCATGCTGACGCCCTGGAACAGAATGAAGGTGTTCAAAAAGCTTGCAACGATCTGATAAAAAATCAGCATGCCGGCGCCGAAACACCAGTAACTCATACGTTCCTTAAAGGGAACGACGCCATTGACTTTAATAGTGGGTAATTTCATTTTTATCCCCTTTCTGGTAATACCAGTTTCTGATATTGCCATTCTATCAGGAGAAAACAGGGATGTCAATAATCAGCTTGTTAAAATCATGATTTCTCCAATATTTTGTGAATTTACACAAAATACCGCCCCTAAAAATACGCAGCTAGCCAATTTGATTGTTGGATTTTTCTTGTAGCCGAAAAAACGAAAATGCAGCCATAGCCAGATCGGCTATGACTGCATTCCTATTTTGTTTGAGCACTGACCTATTCAAATTCTTTACATCGATTGATGTAAGTTTGATGTAAAGATGTAATTTGAAAGCATTGTGCGATCCGAAAA
>JAZOMH010000030.1:0-9329 GCA_045653785.1 Faecousia sp.
CCCACAGAGCCGGAGGCTGTGGAGATCACCGACCCCAGGACCGGCGAAGAACGCACCGTTCTGAAGCAGTTTGCGCTCCTGTACCCTCTGAACACCGACCTGGTGGGCTGGCTGACCATCCCCGGCACGGTGATCGATTACCCGGTGATGCATGCCCCGGACCGCACGGATTATTACCTGCATCGGAATTTTGATGGGGATTACAGCCAGCGGGGCTGCCTGTATATCCGGGAAGCCTGCGATGTGTTTTCTCCCACGGACAATATCACCATCTACGGCCACCGGATGCGGGACGGCAGCATGTTTGGCCAGCTGGACAAGTACATGGATAAGGCTTACTTTGAGGAAAATCCTTATCTGTTCTTTGATACGCTGGAGGAACAGCATACCTATAAGATCCTGTCGGTGTTCCTTACCACCGCCACCCTGGGTCAAGGCTTCGCCTACCACGAATTTGTGGCAGCTGCCAACGCAGGGGCATTCGACGATTTTGTGAACCGGTGCAAAGCGCTTGCCCTGTACGACACCGGGGTGGATGCGGCGTATGGCGACAAGCTCATCACCCTGTCCACCTGCGAATATTCCCAGACCAATGGCCGGCTGGTTGTGGTGGCAAAACGAATTGCATAAAAACAAGCGGAAGGCGTTGCGCCTTCCGCTTATTTCTCTGCCCTTTCGTGCTGCGTGCCGAAGTAGAAGCTGACCACCATAGAGATAATCACCATCACATTGTCGGCAGTAATACTGCCCCGGAGCGCAAGGACGGTAAATACCCCCACCACCGTCAGGGTAACGATGGTCTTGACCTTAATCAGCGCCGCCAGGTTTTCCAATACCTTGTTCATAGTTCCTCCCTATAAATACCCATTTATCGGGCAGTTGGGCAAATGCACAACCCAAAGGCCCTCTTGTGTAAAGGGGGCTGTCAAAAATCATTGATTTTTGACTGGGGGATTGTAATTGTCGCGAGTTTTACAATCCCTCCGCCCTTGCGGGGCACCTCCCTTTGCACAAGGGAGGTATGGGTGCACGCCGTTCGTAACAGCCCGGCAAACGGGAATTTGTTGATCTAACGACAATTTTCAATTTCCTTGCTCCAGGGCGGCAAGGCGGTGGTGGATGGACTTGATCTGCTCCTCCATCACCGGCACCCGCTGGGCAAAGTGGTTGTGCGTCCGGACCTCCCGGGTCAATTCCTCCAGGCGGGTATCCGTAACCGCCTGGGATATTTTTACGGTCTGCTCATTTTTTCGGGCGGTGGCAAGGCAGGTAACCACCACACCTGCGAGGCTTAGCCCACCGGTGATCAGCGCCACCAAAATTGATTCGTTCATTTGTAGTCCCCTCTGATTTGCAAATTCCTGTCTATCCGTAACCTCCCCAAAGGCTTCCGGCTGGGAAAACGTTGGTGCAAACGCCTGCCCAACTACCTGTCAAATGGGAATTGGTTCTTTTAGGGAGAATTCTCAATTTTCAATTACTCCATGCCCAGGAGCTTTCGCCAGGTTTTGTTCCTAGCGGTGATCTCCCCGTCTGCCACGCAGCCATTGGCCCGCTGGAAGGCCAGTACCGCTGCGGTGAACATGGGCCCGGCAATACCGTCGGGCTGCCCCACCTGGGTATAGCCCTGGGCCGACAGATACCGCTGCACCGGCTTTACTGCCGGGTGGGTGTGGTTCTTTTCCGCAGACAGCGTTACGGTCTTGGAGATCGTCTCCGGACCGGCGATGCCGTCCACTGCCGCGCCGCATGCTGCCTGCACATCCCGGATAAATTCCTCCCGGGAGTAAGGGGAAACCGGGGTCTTTTTGGCGAGCCCCGCAACCTTTGCCACCGCCTCCATGGTGGCAAAGCCCACCTTTTGGGAATAGGCCTCCTGCAAAATCACCGGGGCATCGGTTACCGAATCCATAAACCCGTACTCCACCAGCACCGCAGGCATATAGGTCAGCGCCAGAGAATCAAACGCCTTCTCCTGCTTGGGCTGGCTGCGGTTGCCCACAAGCCCCCCGGCAGCCACCACCGCGTCGTAGATAGCATCCCGGTAGGCTCTGCCTTTTTCCGAGCCGGGATAGCTGAATGCTACCACGCCGCCACCGGTGCCGCCGTTGATGCCGGCGTTGTGGTGCATGTCGATATACAGGTCTGCGCCCCAGTTGTTGGCACCGGCAGTACGCTGGGGGATGTCCACAAAGGTTTTGCCCACCGGGTCGTCGGTACGCAGCAGCTCCACATCCTCATATTCCAGCGCCGCCTGGGCAAAGGCCCTTGCCACCCGGTCATTAAGGGTCCATTCCCGGGTCTGATCCCCGTCCAGGCTGGCAGGCAGCCGTTTGCCGGGAGTATCCAGGTAATGCCCGGCGCAATATGCGATCTTAAACATAACTATTCACCTCGTCTTAGTTTATGGCGGTGCTGCTGCAAAGTTTCTGCAAAAACGCCGAGAGCTCCGCCCGGTAAGTAACAGCAGTTTCTCCGGTATCGCTTTGCAGGGTATTGACACCGGACAAAGCGATGATCTGCTGGGGGTCAAGCTGTACTGTGTAAGGCTCGGTCATTTCATAGCACAGCTGTACCGGCGTTCCGTTTGCCGCCTGCTCCGCCAGATATGCCTTGAATTCCCCAAGGGTTGAAATCGCGCTGAAGAAATACGAAACCTTGCCATTGATATAGAAATGCTCCGTTTTCACGCTATACCCATTGGTATAGGGATAATGACTGCTCATCTGCGGCAAGCTGTGAGATCCGGCTGCGCTTGGGCGGAAATAGTAACGGTATATCTCCTTTTCGATGTTTCCTTCAGCATTCCAGGATTCGGTTCCGGTCAGCTCCAAACAGGCATATTTTACTGTCAGGACACCGGTATCCCAATTTAAATCACCGCCGTAGACCGTCTGCCCCAATGCATAGGTATGCTGGCCGGATTCTTCCCCATTGGAAAGGGTCAACGTCACCGCTGTATGTCCTGTGATGGGACTTGGGCTTTGGGGAGATGGTGTTCCCTCCTGCACCGGCTTTATTCCACTGACTACGCCAAGGGGGTAGCCGGCCACCGGCTGGCACACAGGCGCTTCCCCCCGGACAGTAAGCACCGGACACAGACGCTCCACCAGTGTCCGGGAGGACCAGGTGGTATCGCCCACCTTTTCATTGTCGATCCGGGCAGCCTCGGGGTCGTAAATGGCGTAGGTCTCTCCGCCGATGGTAAGGGTTTGCATGGTTTTCATAGTACGTCCTCCTACAAAATTTCAAATGCTTCCGCAGATACCGCCCAAAACCAGTCATAAGCGATACCGCCCAGGATCACGCTGATCTTCCCGCCTGCGTCGGAATTCACCGAAAGCGCGGGGCTGCCGCTCCAGTCGCTTGTACCGTTGGAATGGATCACCAGCACCCCCAGCACCGCCGTGCCGTTGCGGCTGCCAAAGAGCAGGATCGACTGGCGGTTGCCCCCCTCGTCCCAGGCAGAATACTTGCTCTGCAGAGAAAACCTGTCCGTGCCGTGAACCCGGACTGACCGGAAATAAGCCCCGGATACCCCCTTATGGCAGTTAACGGGGATATGAAAATCAAAGCCTGTATTATTCCAGTTAAACAGGGGTAGGCCCTGCTGCACCGGCAGCTTTACGCTGACCCGTTCCAGGCAGTCCTCCGCTGCCACCGTCAAGGTATAGGCAGTGCCATAGCTTAAATCCCCGATCTGCACCGTAGCAGAGAAGCTCCCGTCCGCCGCCACATCCACCGGGATCTGCACCCAGCTTCGGTTGTTGATCCGGTAATTGACGGTAAGACTGTTCTCAATGTTGCCGAAATGACCGGGATAATAGCTTCCGGTCAGCTCCAGCAGCACATCGTTGGAGGTTTCGCTGAGCCGTTGGATTCGGGGCTGGCAAGAAAGCTTTGTGTAGTGTAGCATGGGCACCTTCACCGTCTGGAACGCGGATCTGCCCCGGCTGTCCTCCATGTAAAATTCAAAGGTGTCCGTTTCCACCTTCGCCATATCCCGGCAGCCATCGGTGATCTTCTTGCCGTTGACCTGGTTCACCGTTACAGCTGCGCCGTACCGGGCGGCTGCATTGGGGGTACACCGGGCAGTGCTGTGGTAGCGGATGAGCATGAAGGGGTCCCCGGTGAGCGCCAGGGTCTTTTCGTTCACATCCTCCACCTGGGCATCCAGCCCGGGATTTGTCTGGGTCATGGACGCGGTGGCCACAAACACCGCGGTAGTACTGCCCACCAGGGTGCTGCCGGAATAAGTGCGGCAGGTGAGGGTACAGCTGGCCCGAACGCTGTCGGGGATCTGGTAGTAAAACTCCGTGGGCAAAACCCAGCCGACGGACCGTTCCGAAAAAATTACCTCCTGGGGGCTGGTGCCGCCCTGGCCGGTGATGTAGCCGGTAAGCGCACCGAATTGGTAAGCGATGCTGTGCCGGAAAGCGCTGACTGGGGACTGAATGGTAAGCTGCGTGCTTTCCCCGATATTGGCATCCTCCGCTTCCAGGGCGCTTGCCCGGGGAATGGGACTGAGCACCATCGTGCCTGCCGGGATGGCCATGGCAGGAGGCGAATAGTTTTCGTAAGTACTCTGCCAGAAGCTGCCTGCCACCGTCAGCGGCATCGTGCCGTCGGAGTTGTGAGAAACATCCCCGGTCCAGGTGTAGTACACATGCTCAGCCGTACCGGAAAGGCTCCGCTGGACGAAGTCCGAGAAAATCTGTTTGCCGTTCAGGCTGCAGCTGACACCGGTGTACCAGGTATGGAAGGCTGTGCCGGCGTAGTTCTGCTTCAGGATGGCCTGGACTGTCAGATTGGAGCTGTTGGCGGCGATGTTGGTGCTGTTCTGGGTAACCCGGAGGATGTAGGTATAGGTAATGCTGCCCCCGGCAGATACCCCGGTTACGGAAAAATCTTTTGTTTGCAGTGCCATGAGGCCCTCCTTTTTTTAATTCCGATTCATCGGGCAGATGCTTGCAATGTAATGTAGGGCGGGGGCTTGCCCCCGCCGCATAAATGCACACAGTATCGACGGCGGGGGCAAGCCCCCGCCCTACCCTACTGTCCGATAAGCAGGAATTTGTTGGTTTGGGGAGAATTCTCCATTCTCCATTCTCAATTAAATATAGAAGCAGGCTGTGCCGTCGCTGTAGTCCTCAAAGCGGCTGTGCAGGCCAACTACCAGGTAGTTGCGCACCGTAACATCCGCCGCCTCCACCCCTTCATGGTTT
The DNA here is from genome assembly GCA_045653785.1 of Faecousia sp. Taxonomy (GTDB): domain Bacteria; phylum Bacillota; class Clostridia; order Oscillospirales; family Oscillospiraceae; genus Faecousia. Next base: position 5,226 of record JAZOMH010000030.1, read on the forward strand.
GCCTGTAGCAAAGTCTCCCCATTCCGGGATACATACATACCCGAGTGGTCCAGCAGCGTTTCCACCTGCTGCCCCTGCTTGCGGATGGCAAGCCCCTGGTCCGTAAAGCTGTAGCCGGTGGCGGTTACCACCCGATCCACGCCATTTTGCAGGATGTTCTTTACGGAAATGTCCACGGTGTCGGCGGTCTGCTCCACCTGGGACAACCGATTCCGCAGTCCCTGCTCCTCTTCCTCCTGCCGGGAGACCCGGGTATGCAGTCCCTCCAGGTCAACCGACAGCTCCGTGAGCCTGCCGGCGGTGTCGGTAGTCTGTAGCTGCAGTCCGTCCACATCCGTCCGCAGCTCCAGCACCTTGCCGCTAAGGCCCTCATACCGGGTGCCGCTGACTGCTGCCGGCGTATCCCGCCGGGCAGAGCCCACACTTTCCACCCACATGCGGCTGCCGGTGCAGTCTGTGCGCATCACATACAGGGTAATTTCCTGCCCTGCCACATCCATCAATGTCAATATCTGCCCCGGCTCCACCGACCAGCTGGCGGGAAGCTCCACGCGGCAGGGAGTATATTGCACCTGGGAAAGCCGGTCATGCAAACTCTCCGCCACCACCCGGGTGTCCTGGGTCTGGGTGGCAGACAAGAGAAAGTTTCCGGACAGCACATAGGTATTCAGATCCGTCCGGACGGTATTGGGGCAGCTGATGCCCACATCTGCTGAGGTCCGTCGCAGAACCACCCGCTCCACCGGATCGATGGGCCCAGTGGACCGGGATAGGCTGCCCCGGTAGTAAAACAGCGACGCGGGCAGACCCGGATCCAGGATCAGATTTCCCGGCTCTTTGTAGGTGGCTGTAGCGTATTCCGATTCCAGATACACGTCGCCCCAGTAATCTGCCCTCACCCGGATAGTATCGGCAGCAATGGTCAGATGCCCATCCTCCCAGGACCAGCAGGGTCCGGGTGTCGTAGGACCAAGGAGTACCCGGTCTGTGGGTGTGTACCAGCAAAGCTCCACCTGGCCGTCGGCGTTGGCCCGGCAAAATGTACCGGTGATCTGACCCACCCACTGCATCAGCTGGGTGCCGGTGAGCCCCTGGGCGGAAAACTGCTCCACCGGATAGCTGCCATTGGGCAGTTCCCGGGTGACTAGCTGCAGGCCGCATTCTCTGCAGGCCATGGCCGCAAACGTCATCAGGTCGTAGGGCCACATTTCCCGCAAGCTCAGCCAGTCAGTCAGGTCCTTTTCCAGCAGCACCAGCCTGTCCCGGGCGGTAAGCTCCAGGGTGGCAAGCCCCTTGCGCAAGGTGGATTCGGTAATAAATACGCCCATTTTTTTGCGGTTTCCGGTGTCGTCCACATGATATACGATCAGTTCGTCGCCCTCGTCGATCTGCACCCCGGCAGCCTCGGTGAGGGTGCAGGATAATTCCCCGGGACACACAGAACCAAGGGTCAGCTGGCTGCCGCTGTTGCAGGAGCGGACCAGCCGGGCGTTTGCCACCGCCGTCCCCGGGCCGCCGGAAAACAATTCTCTGCCATCGGGCAGCACGATCAGTGTTCTAAGCATAGTCATCTCCTTCAAATTTCCATTTGCCGGGCAGTCTATCGATCAACATTGTAGGGGCGTGCATCGCACGACCGCGGACGACCAATGGTCGCCCCTACAGGATCTACCAACAATTTGGAGTTCTCTTGTCCGTCAGCATTGGGTTACGGTGATCTTCAGTTCCCGGGATTTTCCGGGCAGGGCGTTGTGCCAGAGCGCCCGGATGTCGGTGATACAGCACCGGGAGACGTTGCTCCGGTCTGCCTCAGCGTTATCGGGATGGGTGAACAGGAAGCTGCCGGAGCCGGGCAGCAGCGCCATCATGTAGTCGTATTCCTCCCGGCTCAGATCCCGGTAGCTGAGGGTCCATGTGGCAAGACCCGGACGCAGCACCACCCGGTGGAGATAGCCCGATTCATCCCTGCCGCTCTCCTCTGCCTCGATGTCTGAGACCCGAAGCTGCACCCCGGCGTTGGGCTCTACCACCGGCGTATTTTCGATCTTATAGCGTTGCGTCAGATTCATACTTACCTCATTTCACTTGCATATTCTGAGTTTATCGGGCAGTTGCTTGAAATGCAGCGTAGGGCGGGGGCTTGCCCCCGCCGCACAAATGCATGTAATATCGTCGGGGGGGGCAAGCCCCGCCCTACACTACTGCCCGGCAAATCAGAATTTTTAGGTTTTGGGGTAATTGTTAATTCTTAATTACCCTTGTCCGGCTTCCCAGTGGCAGAGCTTGCCCTGCCAGTAATTGGGCTGGGCATAGGCGGCAACGGCGCAGCCATCCAGACTTTCCCAGTCCAACCCGCCCACCTCCGGGCCCACCCCGGGAAGAATCTTATCACCGGGGTAGATAGGATTCTCCCCCGGCTGGATCAGCAGGAAGCTCCGCTGGGAACGAAGCCCCTGCTCATCCTGGCGCACCAGGTCTTTCCAGCGGAAAAAGCAGTTTTCCGCCACCCGCCTGAAAACCTGCTGGCCCTGCAGACGGTAAATGGTAACCGTCTGGTCGCACAGGGGGTACTTCATCAGCCCACCCCCCGGTAGATATCCAGATACACACAGGCGGTCTCATACAGCGCCCGGGAAAGGCTTTTTTCGCTGCCATTGTCGTAGCGGACGGACACGCCCCCCACCGTGGCAGACTGGATCCCGTCGTGGCGGCTGTGGGCCTTGATGGCTTCCGCCATGGCGCACACCGCCATAGACCGGCTGTCAGCGCCGGGGGAAACCACCCTGTACCGACGCTCCCAGCCCCGGAGCACATCCTCCGCCCGGGCAGCCAGGGGGGAAAATTCCTTTTCCCCCAGCTGGCAGCCCATGTAAGTATCTGTGTAAAAGCGGTAGGCGACCATCTTATGCGCCTACGGTGATGCCCTTGAGCACCGCTGCCTTCAGGGTGTTCTTCAGAGCAACGCCTGCCACCAGCTCCACCTCGCCGGTCTTAACAGCGCCGGGAGCGGACAGGTCAGGCATGTAGGACTGGATCACGCCGGTGCCCATGGGGCTGATGCCATGGAAGCCGTCCAGACCCAGACAGACTGCGTAAATGGCAGTCTTGCCGCCCTCGGTGGGGATCACATCGGTGGTGTTCTCGCCGTCAAAGTACTTGCCCATGTCCACCATGGGGATGCCGGCGTAAGTCTCCACCGCGTTGCCGAACTCGTCGGCAGAGCGCTCATAATAGCCGGCACGGCGGGCGACGGAGCGCAGCTTAATGAGCATCTGGCTGTTCATCAGCAGCATGTCGGGCTTGCCGTCCAGGGTAGCCAGGAAGGCATCCATCTCGTCGAGAAACGCGTTGTAGTTCTCGTCCAGCTCGGCAGAGCTTGCCAGGCTCACAGCGCCGGTCAGCTCATTGGCAGTGCCGGCCAGCAGCTTCTTCAGACCGTCAAAGCCGCCGTTTTCCCCGGTGCCGTTGATGACCATGTTGTGGAAGTAGTTGGCGGTGGCCTTGATCTTCTGCTCTGCCTGGAAGGCTACCTCATCGGCAGCGCCGGCGGTGTTCTGCAGCACACGGTCCACCTGGAAAGAACCGCCCATGATAGCTGCGGAAGCGGTCTTGGCTTCCTTCTTCGCCTCGCCGGGAGTGTACTCGGCGCCCACCTGGCGCACCGCGGCGGTGGAGGGGGTCTTCAGCTGGATATAGCCGTAGGTCAGAGTGCTGCCGCCGGTGCCGGGACAGATCACGTTGTCAAAAGTCAGCTTGTCCAGAAGGACAGAGGAGCGGCGGAACATATCCACCACAGCCGCGTCTACCTTGTCGGCCATGCCGACCTTTGCCTGCATCAGTGTAATTGCCATAATTATTTCATCCTTTCATTGATCGTTGCGTTGGTAGGGACGACCAGAAGGTGAATCTCCCCTGAGGGGCAACAGAGGCTACCCTGGGGTGTTGGTCGTCCGCGGACGTGCAATGTGTACAGTGTAGTAACATAGTACACAGGTGTGTAAAGACATGGTACACAGTTTTATAGTACAATAAAGGCATCAAAAACAGATGAAGGAGTGCTGTAAGATGCCGTGGGAGTGTAGAACTGTGGAAAACCAAAGAAGA
>JAZOMH010000031.1:0-13568 GCA_045653785.1 Faecousia sp.
ATATAGTTCGTGTTGATTGTCATGTGGGTCCACCTGTTCCCATCCCGAACACAGAAGTTAAGCACATGTACGCCGACAATACTTGGCGGGCGACTGCCTGGGAAGATAGGTAACGCGAACACAAGAGAGCCAGGAGTAATCCTGGCTCTTATTTTATACAATGGGAACGGTGGACGGTCCACCTGTTTCCTGTTGCGGTACCCTGTGTGCGCCTTGGCGACGGGGCGCCTGCGTTGCACACAGACCGCAGCCACTCGCTCGGGTCGCTGTATCCGCCACTGGCGGCGCTCCCCTTGCTCCCCATCCTGAACACAGAAGTTAAGCACATGTACGCCGACAATACTTGGCGGGCGACTGCCTGGGAAGATAGGTAACGCGAACACAAGAGGGCCAGGAGTAATCCTGGCTCTCTTTTTTATAACATCATAAAAGTTGTAAGGCCAGGTGCTGTTGCGCCTGGCCTTACAACTTTTATGAATTATTTTGTTGAGAATAATGTAGTATTTGGCTCAAAATTCGATTTTGGGTATTTGTCGGGCGGTAATAAGCAGGGTGCGGAAAACAAGGCCGAAGTCAAAGAAACGATCCAGCTCATAGGAGTGCTTTCCAAATTCTTTGCAGAATTTTTCGCAAAGCTCAATGGCAAGCTTGTCATAACCCTTGCACTTAGCGGTAAACACGTCCGCCAGCAGTTGGCAGTATTCAGCATGGTGGATCAGCATGCGACAGCACACGGTCTGGGGACGGGTGGGCATTTTCATATGCTTTTTGGCAAAATCTCGAGCGTTTGCCGTCAGTTCATATACTTTCTCTAGTTCAGCTGCTCGCGCAGGGTTAAAGTGTGTACCCCGTTTGGGATCGGCGGAGTCCTCGCCTGCCATATACTTTTCACCAAAGGCGTTGGAGACGGCGGTCAGATATGCCCGGACCAGTTTCCAATCCTTACCGTAGCAATGGCTGAAATAGTCCTCCATCAAGGTTTCGTATTCCAAGTCGTGGTGGATCAGCGCCTCAGCGTATACATAATTGGGGAAAGCATTGGGGAAAAAGTGGCGATTGGTGCCGTCCTGCAGATAGCCAATCATGTCCATGTGATCCAGGGCCTGAATATCATTATAGATCCGACGACTGATATCCATTAAGCCGGGGTCCCGGCAGATGGCACGCCAGAAGTGATATTCATAGGAATAACAAGGACCATGGAACCCTTTGCGCCAATCATTGATATAGCTAACGCATTCCTCGATGGATTTGGGAGGATCCCATTCGTTGCGTCCATAGGGTTTAGAATTAGGGATCACACTGTCTGCGGTAATGCTGGCGGTGTAGGTGCGGGTGATAGGGGTGAACTGGATAAAGAAGCGATCCTCGTTTTTGATGCGTTCCTGCACGGGGGCAAACATGGCGTCCACATAAGTACTGAACACGATGCGGGTAGGGAGCTTTCTGCGGGTCAGTTCCTCATCCAGCTCGTTCATCATCCGCACAAGGAAATCCGAGGGGCGAAGCTTACGACATTCTTCACACTCACAATGATTATGGTTGCCGTCGGCCAGGGGAACGCGGACAATGTCGATGTGGCGGTTTTGTTCGCAGTAATCCGCTACCAGCTTCACATAGGAAAGACGCCATTCCTTTTGGGACATACACATGTTGGTAAAGAGGATATCGTTGCGGAAAAGCTTGCGCTGACCCTTGATCTCGGCAAAGAATTTCTTAGATTCCTCCGGTACCTGCTTCTCACCTTGCAGATAGGCACGGCGGTCTGCAGGGTCCATTCCCACGGACAGTGGCATATTTTCGTGGTCACCATCGGTCAAAAGCATGCCGCGCTTGAGAAGCTCCGCTTCACACAGCCGTTTCCACTGATCCACCGTCTCAAAACTTACCGGTTCCGGTGTTCGGTTGGTCTGGTTGGAGTCATGCTCATAGTAACGGATGTGGTACACAAAGATACCAAGAAGTCCATATACATTCTGCTCCAGCTTGGCGTGATAGTCAATATAATCCAGTACATGCTCCAAACTGGGGTCGCCCTCGGTGGTATGGCCGCGATAGCGGGAATCCGCCATTTTGTGGTAGCTCTGGGGCGTAATATCCCGGATGGGAATATGCTCGCCATCAGGACCGGGGAACAGCCAGCGACAGCCGTTTAGACGCAGGAAACGATAGACTGCAAACAGAACGCTTCTGGGGTTAGAGCCTGCCAGGATTCCTCCTTTTTCGGTGGTGTCAATGTGGACCACATCGTCCAACAAGGGATCCTTGGCTTCGTTGGGGAGATCGAAGTCCTCCAAAAGCCCCAGACGGAAACCTTCTGTGGCATCGGGGGCATAAGAGATAGGAATATCTCCCAATTTGGGCATAAGCATACCCAAATATTTGCGTAGTTCCTCGGCGGCAAAGTCAATGGTTCGATCCGCACGAAGCTTGTTGATACAGTACATGAAAAATCCTCCTTATTTGCGTTTTGTTTTTCTCTTACATTTCAGTGCTGCATTGATGTTTTTCTGTTTTGACACCATTATAACAAGTGCTTTTGGATAATGATAGACTAATTTACAGTTTTTTGAAAATTTTTATCAAATATGTGTGGGAGGGCGGAGGGTTGCATATCTATCGCTATTATGGTATAATCCAGGCAAAAAACGGGAAAGGGTCTCGCGAGATGCCGCATACGGAGCTTTTGTATCAGGATGAACATATCGTTGTCTGCGTAAAACCACCCCGGGTGCTGTCCACAGACGAGCCCGGCGGGATGCCGGATCTGGTGCGGCAGGCATTGGGAGATTCCCGGGCACAGGTGCGCACAGTCCACCGTCTGGATCGGGTGGTAGGCGGACTAATGGTGCTGGCGCGAACAGCTCAGGCTGCTTCGGAGCTTTCCGGGCAGATACGCCGGGAGCAGTTTGAAAAAGAGTACCTGGCAGTGGTTCACGGCGTTCCGGAAGGAAATTCCGGACGGTTGGAGGATTTATTGCTTCGGGACAAGGCAAGGAAAATGACCTTCGTGGTAACGGCCATGGACAAGGGTGTGCAGCCTGCGGCATTGCAGTACCGGGTGGTGAACCGGGCAGAGGGAATGAGCCGGGTGCGGATCAAGCTGGAAACAGGCAGGACCCACCAAATCCGGGTGCAGTTTGCGTCCCGAGGATTGCCACTGGTGGGCGAACGGAAATACAGCACCCTGGAGGACGATTGCCAGATTGCCCTTTGGTCCTGCTTTCTTGGATTTACACACCCCGCAACCGGAGAGAAAATGACCTTTTCTCTGGAACCGCCGGGAACCTATCCCTGGACGGTCTGTTGAAGCAGCGAAGATAATGCTTGACGGAAAGCTTGATCCTGGGCGGATTTGCGCTTTGCCGGACCCTTTGTGCGTCCCCCGGCAGCCCGGTATTCCCGGGCAGCATGGCGCAGAAACAGCAGGGCATCTATGTTATCGGCAGTATATGCCCAACCGTCCTGGTGTAAAACAAGGGCTTTCTTGGCAAGACATAAAGATGCCAGTCCGTAGTCCTGGGTGATCACGATGTCCCCGGCTTCTGCCCGGTTGGCAAGGGCCAGATCCACGCTGTCTGCTCCTTTGTCGAGAATCAGGGTTGCAGCGCCTTCCCGATGGAGTTCATGGGCAGTATCACACAGCAAAACACAGGGAACGGAGAACCTGCGGCAAAGAGAAACAGCAATATCTGTTACAGGACAGGCATCCGCGTCAATCAGAACTTTCATAGTATCACCTCGTTTTCTATTATAACATAAATCCGGAGGGACCGATATGGCAAATTACGATTTTTTCCAGAATAGGGAATGTGATTATTATCCCTGCCACCAGGGGGCGGACCCGGAGTGCTTCAGCTGTATGTTCTGCTATTGCCCTCTGTATGCCTTGGGAGATAAGTGCGGCGGTCAGTTTACCTATACAGAAAATGGGATCAAGGACTGCAGCGGCTGTCTGCGTCCCCATAAGCGCGAGAATTACGAAAGCATCCAGAAACAGATGACCCAGGTGTTGGAGATGGTAAGAAAGCAACACCAGCAGGAAAAGCCTTGATTTTCTTTCTGTGTACTGCTATAATGAGCAAGTTCATATGGAGACGTATCGAAGTGGTCATAACGGGGCTGACTCGAAATCAGTTTGCCGGCAACGGCACGTGGGTTCGAATCCCACCGTCTCCGCCAGAAAAAACGACGAGTTTTAACTTGTCGGTAAAAACGGGTGCGTCTCGCACCCGTTTTAATTTAGTTCTTCCGATAAGGCTTTTTTGCCAGGTACTGATCAATCAGTTGCTGGAAGCCATTGACTTCTGTTTCCGTAGACAGGGGGTGTGGAAATTGGTATCCATCTCGCCTTGCTTGCAGCTTTTCTCCAACTGTCTCTGAACCGGACCAGCCCAATTACTATTCTTTTTCTATTTGTTGTATATTATCGTAACACTTGCACAGTATGCGGAAGAAAGGAAACTTGAAATTCTTGACAAATTGCAAGTTCTTTCGTAAAATTAAGTGGTTAGGAGTTGAAGCTTTTGGAACGGTTATTTCAGATCAATCAGCAACTGGATATTCCTATTTATCAGCAGCTTGTGGACAGGATCCGCGCGGCGGTAAAAAAGGGAGAATTAGAGCCGGGTCAAAAGCTGCCCACAGTGCAGGAACTGGCAGACAACCTTGGGGTTGCAAAGGGCACAGTCAAGCGTGCCTATGACGAATTGGAGCATAACGGTCTGTTGGAGAAAATCCAGGGCAGAGGCACCTTTATTTGCTACCAGCCATCCAACTCTACCAGCCGAAAAGAACGCGCCATGGCGGCCATTGACGGATTGTTGGATGAATTGGAGGGGATGGGATTTTCTCCCACAGAGATCAGTATTTTTCTGACCTTGAAGCAGCGGGAGCGGTCTGAGGACCTGTCTACCGTGAATGTGGGCGTTCTGGAATGCAGCCCGGAGATCCTGTCCCAGATCTCGGAGCAGCTTCGCCGTGTTAAGGGGATCGAGGTGTATTCTTACCTGTTGGAAGGCATTCAGGAATACCCCTATAAGCTGGACGAGCAGACAGACCTGGTGATCACCACCGCTGAGCACGCGGAGTATCTGGAAAGCGTTTTGTCCGACCGTAAAAAGATCGCCCGGGTAGCTCTGCGTGTATCAGCCCAGACATTGGGGGCGATGATGCGTCTGCGCGCCGGGGAACGGGTAGGAATTTTGACCTCCAGCAGCAGTTTTGCCGATCTTGTGTATCAGTCCTGCCGCAGCTGCACCAGAAATGTGGCCTTTGCCCAACCCAGGACGTTTGATGCCATTATGGATATGGATGCTTTTCTGGCGGATAAGGACGCTGTGCTGGTGCCCAAGGCTTATGAAAGATGCTGTTCGGTACAGCACGGTGAACAGCTGCGCAGCTTTGAAAGACGGGGAAAGCTGATCCTCTGCGCCTATGAAATGGATGATGGTTCTCTCCTTTCTCTGGAGGAAAAACTTTGCCAGCTCCGGCAGGATAAAACGATTTGAATACAGTTGGATTTTTCCGGAAAAACAAAGGGATATCGCTGGATTCTTTCTTGACAAATGAACTAGTACATTATACTATATAGATGTAGAACAATCATGGCGGATGCCGTGAAAAAATAAGATGAGGTGTTAACATGGAGAACCGAGAAAAAAAGGTTTTGGTCATCGGCGTTATTGGCGCAGATGTCCACGCTGTTGGCAACAAGATCCTCTACCATGCCTTTACTGAGGCTGGCTTTGAGGTAGTCAATCTGGGTGTTATGGACTCCCAGGAAGAGTACATTGCCGCAGCCATCGAATCCAATGCGGATGCAATCGTAGTGTCCTCTCTGTATGGCCAGGGCGAGCTGGACTGCCGCGGCCTTCGTGAGAAGTGCGATGAAGCCGGTCTGAAGGGCATCCCCCTGGTAGTGGGCGGCAACATCGTCATCGGCAAGCAGGAGTTCGTGGATGTGGAGAAGCGCTTCAAGGATATGGGCTATGACAGAGCGTTCCCTCCTGGAACCTCTCCCGAAACTACCATCGAAGCGCTGCGTGAGCTGCTGCATATGGACGGTGAATAATCGTGAGAGCGATCCTGCTGATCGATTTCGGTAGTACATACACAAAACTGACAGCGGTGGATCTGGACAGTGAAACAGTTCTGGGTACTGCCCAGTCCTTTACCACGATCTTCACGGATATCAATGACGGTCTTAACAATGCGCTGGCGATCCTGGAAGAGAAGACCGGCAAGCTGGACTTTGTGGAGACCTACGCCTGCTCATCTGCGGCAGGCGGCCTGCGGATGGTTACCAGCGGCCTGGTCCCGGAACTGACCGGTGAAGCAGCGAAGCTGGCAAGTCTTGGCGCAGGTGCTAAAGTGGTGGGGGTTTATGCCTTCCAGCTCACCGAGGACGACATGGAGGATATCCGGGCGTCCAAGCCGGATATTTTCCTGTTAGTAGGCGGTACTGACGGCGGTAATACCGAGTGCATCCTGCACAATGCCAAAATGCTGGCTGATATGAAGCCGGAATTTCCCATTGTGGTAGCCGGTAATCGCTCAGCGGCACGGCAGTGTCAGCGGATTCTGGAGGGTTGCGAGGTCTATGTCTGCCCCAATGTTATGCCCAAGTTTGGCGTTTTGAAGATCGAGGATACCCAGAAACAGATCCGGGAGATCTTCCTGAACCGGATCGTACAGGCCAAGGGGCTGAGCAAAGCTACGGCACTGCTCAGCGATATTATGATGCCCACACCTTCGGCGGTGCTGCAGGCAATGGAATTGCTTGCCCAAGGCTATGAGGATGAAGTGGGCATCGGTGAACTGGTGGCGGTGGATGTAGGCGGTGCTACCACTGATGTATATTCCGTCGCTGACGGCATGCCCGAACACATGAATACGGTGTTCAAGGGTTTGCCCGAACCCTTTGCCAAGCGCACAGTGGAAGGCGATATCGGTATGCGCTACAGTATCCGGGGGATCGTGGATGCAGCGGGTGCAGATCGGATTGCTCAGCTTTCCGGGTTGACCGTGAGCAGGGTAGAGGAACTGGTTTCTTACCTTGCCCAGCATACTGACATTGTACCTGATGATGACGCAGAGCTGGAGGCACTGGACTTTGCCCTTGCCTCTATGGCTATTGAGGAAGCAGTCAGCCGTCATGCAGGAACCATTGAGGAAACCTATACTATGATGGGCCAAACCTATGTCCAGGAGGGTAAAAACCTGACAAAGGTGCGGCAGATCGTGGTAACCGGCGGCAGCTTGATCCACACCAGGCGCACAGCGGAAATAGCTGCCCACGCCCTGTATTCCCCGGCACAGCCCGCATCCCTGCGTCCCAAAAAGGCGAATGTGTGGGTTGATAGAACATATATCATGGCTGCCATGGGCTTGCTTAGCGTTCATTATCCCCAGGCAGCATTAAGAATTATGAAAAAGGAGTTGGAATTCCATGGAAATTCAGAACAAGAAACTCTCTGATGACGTATTTTACAAAGAGCGTGCAGAAGTCCTGACCCAGTGGCCCACTGGCAAGGATGTGGACCTGGAAGAGGCCATCGCTTATCACAAGGCGATGCCCGAGTACCGCAATTTTGCAAAGAAGCTTAGCAACGCAAAGAAGGAGCACAGAACCCTGATCCAGCCCCGTGCAGGTGTGCCCGTTGTTGAGGAGCACATTAAGCTGCTGCAGTATCTGGAGAAGTACGGTGAGGCAGATCTGCTGCCCTCTACCATTGACTCTTACACCCGTCAGAACCGCTACGAAGAGGGTGAAAACGGCATTGCCGAGTCCATCCGCCTGGGCCGCGCCATGATGAACGGCTTCCCCGCAGTTAACCACGGTGTTGCCAAGTGCCGCCAGGTTATTGAGAGCGTAAAAGTTCCTGTTCAAGTCCGCCACGGTACACCCGATGCCCGTCTGCTGACGGAGATCACCTACGCCGGCGGCTTTACCTCCTACGAGGGCGGCGGCATTTCCTACAATCTGCCTTACTGTAAGAACGTTCCTATGGAGCGCACCATCCGGGACTGGCAGTATGTGGACCGTCTGACTGGCCTGTACCAGGAAATGGGCGTTACCATCAACCGTGAGCCCTACGGTCCTCTAACCGGCACTTTGGTTCCTCCCTGCATCTCCCACGCCGCAGCTATCATCGAGGCGCTGCTGGCAGCAGAGCAGGGCGTTAAGAGCATCACTGTCGGCTACGGCCAGTGCGGCAACCTGCGCCAGGACGTGGCTGCCATCCGCACCCTGGAAGAGCTGACCGACGAGTATCTGAAGAAGTACGGCTATGACGATGTGGAGGTTACTACCGTTCTGCATCAGTGGATGGGCGGCTTCCCTGAGGATGAGGCAAAGGCATTCGGTGTTATCTCCTCCGGCTCTCTGATCGCTGCCCTCTCCAAGGCTACCAAGGTCATCGTAAAGACCCCCCACGAGGCTGTGGGTATTCCCACTATGGAAGCCAACGCCGAGGGCCTGCGCTGCACCAAGCAGGTGGTTAACATGATGTTTGAGCAGGTCCTGGCCTCCGATAAGGTTGAGGAGGAAAAGGAGATCATCCGCCAGGAGACCCGCTGCATCGTGGACAAGTGCTTCGAGCTGGGTAACGGCGACATCGCAGTAGGCGTTTGCCGCGCTGTGGAAGCCGGTGTTCTTGACGTTCCCTTCGCCCCCTGCCGCTACAACGCAGGTCTGATGCTGCCTTGCCGTGATAACAACGGCGCCATCCGTATCCTGAATACCGGCAATCTGCCCTTTACCCAGGATCTGAAGGACTTCCACGCAGCCAAGATTGCCGAGCGTGCCCAGTACGAAAACCGCAAGCCTTCCTTCCAGATGGTCATTGACCATGTTTACTCCATCGGCAAGGGCAGACTGGTGGGCAGACCCCGCTACTAATTTAAGGAGAAATTGCTATGAAAATCATTGACGTTGTTTGTTCTGCCGGCCGTACCGGTTTCTACTTCGATGACCAGCGCGCTATTAAGCAGGGTGCGGGCCACGACGGCATGTTCTATGTTGGTAAGCCTGTAACCGACGGCTTCCGCAGTGTTCGTATGGCGGGTGAGTCCATCTCCGTTATGCTGGTGCTGGAGGATGGTCAGGTTGCTTACGGCGACTGTGCTGCTGTTCAGTATTCCGGTGCCGGGGGACGGGATCCCCTGTTCCTGGCCAAGGATTTCATTCCTGTGATCGAAAAGTACATTAAGCCCACCCTGGTGGGTAAGGAGGCAGATAACTTCCGCAAGATGGCTGCCGACATGGAGGCTATCCAGGTGGAGGGCAAGCGCCTGCACACTGCTATCCGTTACGGCCTTTCCCAGGCTCTGCTGGACGCTGTTGCTAAGGCAACAGGCCGTATGATGTGCGAGGTTGTGGCTGACGAGTACGGCTGCACCGTTTCTGAAAAGCCCATCGACATCTTCACCCAGTCCGGTGATGACCGCTACATGAACTCCGACAAAATGATCATCAAGGGCGCACAGGTCCTGCCCCACGCACTGATTAACAACGTGGAGGAGAAGCTGGGCACCAAGGGCGAAAAGCTGGCCGAGTATGTGGCATGGCTGCGGGACCGTATCCTGGAGAACCGCACCGACGACAGCTACCTGCCTGTCTTCCATATTGACGTTTACGGCACCATCGGTGCAGCTTACGGCAACAACAATTATGCTGCTATGGCTGATTACATCGAGGAGTTGGGCAAGATCGCAAAGCCCTTCCACCTGCGTATTGAAGGCCCCATGGACTGCGACTGCGACCGTGAGACCCAGATCGTGGCTCTTGCAGGTCTGACGGCTGAGCTGGACAAGCGTGGTTGCGATGTAGAGCTGGTTGCTGACGAGTGGTGCAATACTCTCGAGGATATTAAAGAGTTTGCTGACCGGAAGGCCGGCCACATGGTGCAGATCAAAACCCCCGACCTGGGCGGCGTGAACAACACCATTGAGGCTGTCCTGTACTGCAAGGAGAAGGGCATCGGCGCTTACCAGGGCGGTACTTGTAACGAGACCGACCGCAGCGCTCAGGTTTGTGTCCACTGTGCAATGGCTACCCAGCCTGTGCAGATCCTGGCAAAGCCCGGCATGGGCGTGGACGAGGGCTACATGATCGTCTATAACGAAATGAACCGTATTATGGCGATCCGCCAGGCAAAGAAGAACGCCGGCAAGTAATCAGGAGGATAATTATGGGTTATCAGTATTGGAAATATGACAAGCTGGAGGCGCTGTGTAACGATGCTTTCCAGAAGTTTGGCTTCAACGCTGACGAGGCAAAGATTATCTCCGATGTACTGCTGATGTCTGATCGGATCGGCATTGAGAGCCACGGTATGCAGAGAATGTACCGTTACTACAAGTCCATTCAGAAGGGCATGATTAAGGTCGAGTCCAAGGGCAATGTGGTATTTGAGACTCCTGTTTCCGCTGTCATCGACGCAGAGGACGGCATGGGCCAGGTAGTTGGTCACAAGGCTATGCAGATGGCCATTGACAAGGCGAAGAAGGCCGGTATGGCGATGGTTACTGTCCGTAACTCCAACCACTACGGTATTGCCGGATACTATGCGAAGATGGCTTGCGATGCAGGCATGATCGGTATGTCCTTCACCAATACAAACGCCATCATGGTCCCCACCTATGGCCGTATGGCTATGCTGGGCACTAACCCCATTGCGCTGGCGGTTCCCGCTGAGCCTTATGATTTCTTCTTTGATGCTTCCACTACTGTGGTTACCCGTGGTAAGCTGGAGGTCTACAACAAGAAGGGCGAGCCGCTGCACGACGGTTGGGCACTGGACAAAAACGGTCATCCTTCCAACGACGCAGCAGATGTGCTGGACAATATTGCAGCCAAGAATGGCGGCGGCATCATGCCTCTGGGCCGCAGCACTGGGGTTACTCGCAGCCACAAGCGCTACCGTTAGGCAATGATGTGTGGGATCTTCTCCTCCATCATTTCTATGGGCACCACCTCCAACAAGACCGGTGTGGCCGGTAAGGGCGGTATCTGCCACGGCTTCCTGGTCATTGATCCCAAAATCTTTGGCGATGCCGAGGCCTTGAAGGCACACCTGTCTGCCTACCTGGAGGAGCTGCGGAACTCTCCCAAGGCCGACGGTCAGGAACGGATCTACACCCACGGAGAGAAGGAAGTGGAGGCAGAAAAGCGTCTGATGGAGAACGGCATTCCCGTCAACGACAACACCATGGTGGAAGTTTATGAGATGTGCCAGTACCTGAACATGGATTTTTCCAAGTACTTCGGCGACTATGTCCCCGAGGCGTCCGCCGGCTTCAAGTCCCCTGAAACCTTTAAGTAAGGCAATTTTATAAACTATCTTATGCGGAAAACCGGAATCCCGGTTTTCCGCATGAGTGCTTTTTTGAGGGTATCAGTAGGAATCTATCGATGTTAAGCTATCGATGTGTGGTTATCGATGTAAAAATATTGTTGAAAGGATAAAAGGTTATGGATTACGCAAAGGAGTCCCTTCGTAAGCATGAACAGTGGGGTGGTAAGATAGAGGTAATCAGCAGAGCACCCTGCCACAACAAGGAGGAGCTGTCCCTGGCCTATACCCCGGGCGTGGCGCAGCCCTGTCTGGAGATCCAAAAGGATATCAATAAATCCTATGAGCTGACACGGCGGCACAATCTGTGCGCGGTGATCACCGACGGCTCTGCGGTTTTGGGCCTGGGCGATATTGGTCCAGAGGCAGGTATGCCGGTGATGGAAGGCAAGTGCGCTCTGTTTAAGGCATTTGCGGATGTGGATGCCTTCCCCTTGTGTGTCAAGACCAAGGATGTGGATGAATTCGTCAACACTGTGTATCTGCTTTCCGGCTCCTTCGGCGGTATCAACCTGGAGGATATTGCTGCGCCCCGTTGCTTTGAAATTGAGCGCAAGCTGAAGGAGAAGTGCGACATTCCCGTGTTCCACGATGACCAGCATGGCACCGCTGTGATCGCCCTGGCCGGCCTTACCAATGCACTGAAGGTGGTTGGCAAGAAGAAGGAAGAAGTAAAGGTAGTTACCTCCGGCGCAGGCGCGGCAGCAATTGCTATTGTGAAGCTGCTGCTCAGTGCAGGCTTCCAGAATGTGGTCATGACAGACCGTGCCGGCGCCATCTATGAAGGGCGTGAAGGCCTGAATTGGATCAAGGCAGAAATGGCGCAGGTAACCAACCGGAACAAAGAGCAGGGCAAACTGGCAGATGTGGTCGTTGGCGCGGATATTTTTATCGGTGTTTCCGGCCCCGGTACGCTGACCACCGATATGGTCAAAACCATGGCGAAGGATGCCATTGTGTTTGCCTGTGCCAACCCCACGCCGGAGATTTTTCCGGAGGACGCAAAAGCAGGCGGCGCAAAGGTGGTCTCCACAGGCCGTTCCGATTTCCCCAACCAGATCAATAACGTTCTGGCTTTCCCCGGTATTTTCCGTGGCGCGTTCGATGTGCGTGCCAGCCAGATCAATGAGGAAATGAAGGTGGCTGCTGCCCAGGCGTTGGCGGAGCTGATTTCCGACGATGAGCTGAATGAGAACTACATCATCCCCACGCCCTTTGATGAGCGGGTGGGTCCTGCAGTTGCTAAGGCGGTTGCGGAAGCCGCCCGCAGAACCGGCGTCGCCAGAATCTAACTGGGGAAACCAACAGGGGTAGTATTGGCCAACGAAATATAAAAAGGAAGCCTAAGGTTACTTAGGCTTCCTTTTGCGATAACTCGTTTATTTACACACGGATACTACCAACGCTGTCTGCAATGTATACCTTAGTACCAACAGGCGCACGATGCTTATGCAGATTGGGGAGGGTTACCTGGCCTGTTCATCACCGCATTTGAGGTACACCGCTGTACTGCGCAGCCATCAGCACGATTTTACTGTGGTTGTCCATGCTGGTGTCCGGGGACAGCCTGCGGTTGGTATAGGAAGTGGAAAATGTCCGCATATCATTGACAGAATTTGCAAAAATAGCTATACTGTCGTTATATGGTTTTTAAGGAGAGATACTATGAAAATTGCAGTTACCTATGAGGCGGGCATGATATTCCAGCACTTCGGTCATACCGCTCAGTTTAAAATCTATGAAGTGGAAAATAACGGGGTCAAGAATGCCCAGGTGGTGGATGCCGCCGGGTTCGGTCATGGAGCACTGGCAGGCTTTTTACTGCAGCAGGGGGTGCAGGTGCTGATCTGCGGCGGTATTGGCGGCGGCGCACAGGTGGCGCTTGCCAATGCGGGAATTGCCCTATACGGCGGTGTGCAGGGAGATGCGGACGAAGCTGTTGAGGCGTTGCTTTCCGGCCAGCTGATGTATAACCCCTGTGTTCGGTGCGACCATCACGACCATGACCACGGCCACGCCTGCGGCAATCACGGCTGTGGCAGCCACGGGTGCCACTGATATGGAAAAACGACTGAAAACCCTGTGGTCGCTGTTTCTGACCTTCTTTAAGATCGGCGGCTTTACCTTCGGCGGCGGCTACGCCATGATTCCGTTGATCCAGAAGGAAGCAGTGGAGCACAAGGGCTGGATCACCGATGACGACATTCTGGA
>JAZOMH010000032.1:0-23193 GCA_045653785.1 Faecousia sp.
TAATTGTCCAAGGTGTTACTTGTTCGTCTTTGCGTTATTCAATTTACAAGGTACAGGCCGCTTTCCGCCTGAGCGGAGAGCTTTTTCAGTTTAGCACAACACCCTTTACTTGTCAAGAACTTTTTTACCTTTCTCGGCAAAATTTTTTAAAATATTTTCCGGGACCCTTTCGGACCCCGGATTACATTATTTTTCTTTTTATTCACCGTCTTCGATCAGGCCGTAGCCGCCGTCGTTTCTGCGGTAGACTACCGCAAAGGCTTCCCCGTTATCCGCATCCCGGAACGCAAAGAAATTATGCTCCAAAAGATTCATCTGCAGCACAGCTTCTTCCCGGGTCATAGGCGCGAAGCGGAACTTCTTCTGCCGAACAATTTCCAGCGCTTCCTCCGGCTCTTCTGCCGCAAAGGAGGTCTCCTCCACGCTGCGCACAAACGCGTCCTGCCGCAAACGACGGGCAAGGCGGGTCTTGTTCTTGCGGATCTGGCCCTCGATAGTACCGACAGCCGCATCAATGGATGCGAACATATCGGAGGTGCTCTCATGGGCACGGAACCAGGTGCCTGCGCCCCGGACGGTCAGTTCCACATTGTTCCGGTTCTTCTCAACCGAAAATACGACAAGTGCCTGTGCATCCTCCTCAAAGTACCGTGCCAGCTTCATGACCTTTTTCTCGGCATAAGCATGGACATTGCCGGGCAACTTGACTTTCTTCTCACTAAACTGAAACTTCATACGCACAAGCTCCTTTCTTTTCACCGTCCTCCGGTGTACTTATATTATACCACGATTCCTGAGGGGAGGCAAGGGTTCAGGAATCGCTTTCCTCACTTTCTTCATCCAAAAGTTCCGTCATGGTCAAATTATAAAGCAGCTCCGCTTTTTTCTCGAACAGTTTCCCCAGACGGACAGCCTGTCTCTGGTCCGGAGCAACCAACTCCAGGGTCATCAGATTGCTCATTTCGTCGTCCAGCGCCATAATGACAGAATACTCCCCATTCTCCCGGGGAATGGTCTGGGTCTTGATAAAGCTGCTGCGGCGGAGCTGACGGTTGAACCGGGCAACGGCATTTTCTGCCCGCTGTCTGACAGTAAAGGCAACAGAATCTTCGGTGATCGCGCCGTCCTGCTTGCCCTTCTCCGTAATTTCATAGCGTCCGTCATCCAGCTTCTTTAAATGACCGGAGGTTACCATCTCCGGAATTGCGGTGCATACATCAAAATAGCTCAGGCACTCGTCCTGATAGCACAGCTCATAGATCTCCTGCTCGGTCATAGGATAGCTGGAGCGAGCCGCCACAAACAAGATCAAAACCTTAACGTCCATCATATCATGGATAAAACCATGTCTTTGCATATCACTCACCTCTTGACACCATTATACAAAATCACCGCAAAAAATCAAGCACATCCCACCTCTTTACCGCATATTCTGGCATGAAAGGATGATTTCTATGAACAGTCGTGTTTATTACCCCGCAGGCACTACCGATGCCATCACCTATGCCGTCCGGGCGTTACGCCGGGAGGGCTGTGCCGTTGTGCGCGAGCCGGATGCTTCCGTTACCCATGTCATTCTGGATGTTCCCTCCTTTGCACCGGACGGTTCTCTGCGGGGCGGCGGCAGTCTGGAGGCGCTAATGGCATCTGTGCCGAAAGATATTACTGTCATCGGCGGCAATCTTTCGGGGTATATGCCGGAATCCATTCCTTTCATAGACCTGCTCCGGGACCCTGTTTACCTTGCCCAAAATGCAGGTATCACCGCCCACTGCGCTTTGCAGGTGGCTATGAATGCGTTGCCGGTTACGCTGGAAGGTTGTCCTATTTTGGTGGTAGGCTGGGGACGGATCGGTAAATGCCTTGCCGCCCTGCTGAAGCAGCTGGGCGCAAATGTGGCAGTATCTGCCCGTAAAGAGACCGACCGTGCCATGCTGCTGGCGCTGGGATACACCATACAACCCATCCATGATACTCCATACGGCCCGCTACCTTACCGGGTGATCTTCAATACAGTTCCCGCCCCGGTACTGACAGTGGAGTTCATTAGGGCCTGCCCAGCAGATTGCGCAAAGATCGAGCTTGCTTCTACGCAGGGCTTTGCAGGCAGTGATGTGATCGCCGCCCGGGGGCTGCCCGGCAAATACGCCCCGGAAACCTCCGGTGAACTGATCGCGCGCACCATTTTGCGGTTGTAGAAAGGAGTATTTCAATGAACATCGGATTTGCCATGTGCGGTTCCTTCTGTACATTCGACACCGTGTTTCCCGCAATGGAAGCCGTAGCCCAAAAGCACACCGTGATCCCCATTTTTTCTTCCGTTACCTGCAACACAGACAGCCGCTTCGGCACTGCCGGGGAGCACATTCGCAGGGCAACGGAGATTTGCGGTCGGACACCACTATGCACCATTGAGAATGTTGAACCCATCGGTCCCAAGAAGCTTCTGGACCTTCTGGTGATTGCCCCCTGCACCGGCAACACCCTGGCAAAGCTTGCCCATAGCATCGCCGACGGACCGGTTACCATGGCAGCGAAGAGCCATCTTCGCAATGGCCGCCCCATATTGGTGGCGGTGTCTACCAACGACGCACTGGCAGGGGCAGCGGAAAACATTGGCAAGCTGCTGGCCAGAAAGCATTACTACTTTGTTCCTTTCGGACAGGATGACCCACAAAGAAAGCCTACCAGCATCGTGGCAGACTTCACCAAACTACCGGAGGCACTGGAAGCCGCCCTGGAGAGCAGACAGCTTCAACCTATACTATTATAATGTATCCCAAAAAATTGACCAATGGCCATTTCGGTCATTGGTCAATAAAATTTTCTATTGTTGGCTTCAATGCAAAAAAGTCTCCAAGCATTTCTACGCTCACACACTCCGCACCTTTTTCAATCAATTCTCCTACTGTGGCAGAACCGTCATCGAAGCAGTATACAGGGCTATAATTATGTTTGAGATTGTTCAAGGTGCCCTGCCATGTACCACCCTGTCCGTTGGTGCATTGTGCCACAAAGGTGATATACCCCAAAGCGTGGATCACCCGGTTACGGCTATGCGCCCGTTGGGCAGAGAATGCCAGGTCATAGCTATCCTCAGAGATATACAGCACATTTCCCCGGACAGATTGCTGCTCCAAGGCATCCGCAACAACGCAGATCACCTTGCCACCGGCCTGCAGGCAAGCCTCCTGGGCAGTCTGGTCCGCGCCCCGGGCATTGCCCGAAACAAGGGTGAATCCCTGTTTTGCCGCCTGGATACCCACTTCCCGGGCAAATTGCCGGTTTGACCGGTGTAGATCCCTGCTGCCCACCAAAGCAATCATAGGTGTATCCAAAAGGGTTCTGTCCCCTTTCAGCCACAGGCAACCGGGGCTGTCCAATCCCAGGCGTTTGCGCAGGATCAGCGGATAGCCCTCACTTACCCGGGTAAGGGGAACGCAGTCCTGTCGGGCGCCGCCACGCAGATAATATTGCAGTCGTTCCGTTTCAGAAAGCAGAGCAATAATCCGCTGGGCAGAGGGTCGGTTAAAGCCCATCTGCATCAGAGCCTCTACGCCCACTTCACCGTTCTTGTCAGCCAGATCCGACGATTGCACACATTGCGCCAGTACCCGAAGCTGTGGTACGGTCAGCACTTTCCGATCTAAATCTCCCAAATGGGAAGTCAGCAGCAGAAAGCCCGTTTCCCGGGGGGTCAACGGAATCGCCTCTTGACCGGGGCTGCTTCCTTAATGACTGCCTCGGTCAGCATGCCGTCATCACCCAGCATCATAGGCTTGATCTGATAGTTGGAGAATTTTGCGATCTCATCTAACTTTGCCTTTTCCGGAAAGTTGCCGATAATAGAATACGCCACGCCTTTGCGCTTTGCTCTGCCGGTTCTACCGATCCGATGGACATAGTATTCATTTTCCGCAGGCACATCAAAGTTTACGACACAGTCCACATCGTCTACATCAATACCCCGGGATGCAACATCCGTAGCAATCAGAATTGCCAGCTTGCCGTCCCGGTACTGCTGCATAGTCTTTTCCCGCTGGCTCTGGCGAATATCGCCGTGGATGCACTGGCAGTCTGCCCCCGCCCGCTGAAAATCATCACACAGCCGCTGGCACATATGCTTGGTATTACAGAAGATCATCACACGCTCAAAGCCCTGGGTGCGGATCAACCGCAGGGTGGTTTCTGCTTTTTCCAGGGGCGTAACGGTGATGGAGTACTGGTCAATGTCCGGACGGTCCTCCTGCTTTGGTTCGACGGTGATCTCCACCTCATCCCGCTGGTACATCCAGGAAACCGTCATAACCTCCTGGGAGATGGTAGCGGAGAATAACCCCAGGTTGCGACGGTTCTTCACCTTCTCAATAATACGGGTTACATCCTTAAAAAAGCCCATATCCAGCATTCTGTCCGCCTCGTCCAGCACCACAGTCTGGATCTTGTCCAGGCGGATATTCTTTCGGTTATAGTGATCCATCAGCCGACCGGGGGTTGCCACCACGATCTGGGGCTTCTTTTCCAGCTGCCTTGCCTGGCCCACGATTCCCGCGCCGCCGTACAGCACCGCCACCCGGATGCCCTGGTAATAGGTAAGCAGGCCACGCAGCTCATCGCCGATCTGGATTGCCAGCTCACGGGTAGGCGCCAAAATAAGCCCCTGGACATCTTCGCATGCAGCATCCACATGCTCGATCATCGGGATACCAAAAGCAAAGGTTTTGCCTGTACCGGTGGGCGCTTTAGCAATCACATCCTTCCACTGCAGAAATTCCGGGATCGCCTGCTGCTGTATGGTGGTAGGATAACCGTACCCTTTCTTTTCCAACGCTTTCAGCATTGCCTCCGAAAGGCCAAGATCCTTAAATGTAACATTCATTTCTTCCATTGCTATTCTTCCTTCGTGGGATTTTTTGTTATTGTAACAGTTTTTTTATGAATATGCAACTGCCCTTGGTGTTTTTGGGACACAATCGCAGGGAAATAGTGGACAAGCAGAGGAATATGTGTTATATTTTAGGTTGAGATTTTCTGTTCTGGCGAACAATAGAGGAGGTCGGCAAAAAATGGGCAAGCTAATTGTAATTGAAGGAACCGACGGTTCCGGCAAATCCACGCAGTTCCGCCTGCTGTCTGATCATTTGGAAAAAGACGGAGTGCAGTTCAAGCATCTGGTTTTCCCCCGCTACAGCGAGGAAAGCTCCGCGCTGATCCGGATGTATCTGGGCGGTCAGTTCGGCAGCAAGCCTTCTGATGTAAGTGCCTACGCCGCATCCGCTTTTTATGCGGTGGACCGCTACGCATCCTACAAAATGGACTGGGGTCAGTGGTATGAATCCGGCGGACTTGTCTTGTCCGACCGCTACACCACCTCCAACGCCGTCCACCAGGCCTCCAAAGAGCAGGGACAGGCACGGGAAGATTATCTCAAGTGGCTCTATGAATTTGAATATGACAAGCTGGCGCTTCCCCGCCCGGATCTGACCATCTATCTGGATGTGCCTACAGACTTTACGGAGAAAATGCTTCGTAGCCGGGAACAGGCCACCAACACCCAAGCGGATATTCACGAAAAGGATATGCAGTACCTCTCCACCTGCCGGGAATGTGGCAGGGCGGCTGCGGAATACTACGGCTGGACTGTGATTCGCTGCGTCAAAGATGGCAGTATGCGACCCATGGAAGATATCCATGAGGAAATCTATGCCGCTGTCAGGAAATGTCTGGAGGATTGAATATGGTATATATTTTATTGGGAACTGGTTTTGAAGAGATGGAAGCCATCGCCCCACTGGACATTCTCCGCCGGGCAGGCATTCAGACCTTGACTGTAGGTCTCAACGGCAAAACTGTTTACGGTGCTCACGGTATTGGCGTTGAAGCGGACATCGAGATTGGTCAGATGGATCTAACGGATATGGATATGATCGTTCTACCCGGTGGTCTGGGCGGCGTTGCTTCTGCAAGAGCAAGTCAGGAAGCACTGGCTGCTCTGCGCTTCGGTTTTGAGAACGGAAAGTATGTTGCCGCCATCTGTGCCGGTCCTACTGTACTGGCAGAACTGGGTATTACCGATAACAAGCGCGCTACCTGCTACCCCGGCTGTGAAAAAGACATGGGGAAAGCAAACATGCTTTCCGGCATTCCCTGTGTTCAAGACGGTAAAGTAATCACCGGCACCTCTGCAGGCTGTGCCGTGCCGTTCGGTCTTGCATTGGTGAATGCACTTAAGGGCGAGGATGCGGCAAAAGCCGTGGAATCCCAGCTTGTAATCCGCTGACAGGAGGTTACACTATGGATAAAAACTATAATGACCCCAACCAGGAAAACTGGTTGGACGATATTCTGGGCAAACCCACTGAGAGCAAGCAGATCGACACCGACGAGCAGGCGGCAGCAGCTGCCGGCCTGACCCATCCGGATGATCTGGAGCTGGAGCGTATTGTCCAGGAGACTCTTGCTGAAAACTGGGGTGATGAGCCTGCCGAATCCCAGGAAACCTCTGACGGTGTAGGTGGCACCCGGTTCTTCACCCCTCAGAAAGAGGCCGAACAACCTACCCAAGAGCCGGTTGTGCAGCAACAACCCTCCCAAGAGCAGTCTGTCCCTGAGCGCAAGCTCCGGCCCAAGGCTAAAAAGGGTTACGGTCTGTTGGGCATTCCCCACATCCTTGCCACCGTTATCTGGCTGGCGCTGATTGTGGCCATCGGTGTTACCATGGGAAGAACTGTATGGGTCTGCGCTGCTGACCTTCTTGCCCTGGGCAAAACTCCTCAGGAGATTACCGTTACTGTGGACGAAGATGATAGCATCACCGAGATTTCCGAAAAATTACAGAAGGCCGGCATGATCCGTTACGCCAAGCTTTTTGAAACCTTTGCAAATCTTACCGGTAAAGGCGAAAACATTCTTGTTGGCTCCATCACTTTCAGTGACAAAACGGTTTACGACTACAACGCGCTGATCAACGCTATGTCCTATCGGGGTGGCTCTACTATCACTGTTGAGGTCATGGTTCCCGAGGGCTACAGCTGCGCCCAGATCTTTGCGCTTTTGGAAGAAAAAGGCGTTTGCTCTGTATCGGATCTGGAAGAGTACGCAGCCAACGGTGAATTAAATGCCTACTGGTTCCTGGACGGCGTAGAACGTGGCCATAAATATTGCCTGGAAGGCTTCCTCTTCCCCGACACTTATGAGTTCTATATGGATGATGAGCCCGGTCGTGTTTTGGAGAAATTCCTGGATGACTTTGAGTATCGGTTTACCAACCGCATGGTTGATAAGTTTGTAGCACTGAACCAGAAGTTGGGCAACCGCAAGCTGACCATTCTTGAGCTGGTTACCATGGCATCCATGATTGAGAAGGAAAAGGCCAACAACCTGGAGGGCTACACCATTTCCTCGGTTTACTACAACCGTCTGACCAATCCAGCTTCCTTCCCCTTCCTGAACTGCGATGCCACCATTCTGTACGCAACGGAATACTACAACAAGGGCGAACTGATTACCGATTCTCAGATCAACGCAAGCCCCTATAACACCTACACCCAGCAGGGTCTGCCTCCCGGACCCATTGCCAACCCCGGTCTTGCCAGTCTGGATGCGGCACTGGAGCCGGAGGACACCAATTACCATTACTATGTTCTGAACAAGGCTGCCAATTACCACGTGTTCTCCAGCACCTACGAAGAACACCAGAAAAAGATGCGGGAGCTGGGCTACTGATGAAGAAGCTGGAACTGCTCAGCCCTGCGGGAGACATGGAGCGGCTGAAAATGTCCGTGCTTTACGGTGCGGATGCCGTCTACCTGGCAGGCACAGATTTTGGCATGCGCTCCTTTGCCGGTAATTTCACCCCGGAGGAGTTGCCTAAAGCTGTGGAATTCGCCCACAGCCACGGCGTTGCCGTTCATGTAACGGTGAATACCATGCCCCGGAATAACGAAGTCGCGTCCCTGCCTGCCTACCTGGAACAGCTTCAGGATGCAGGTGTGGATGCACTGATTCTTGCGGATTTGGGTGCTTTTACCCTGGCGGGCAAATACGCCCCCAAGTGTGCCCGACACATTTCCACCCAGCAATCCGTTGCTAACTACGAATGTGCTCAGGCATGGTACGATTTGGGCGCGTCCCGGGTGGTCCTGGCAAGAGAACTGTCCCTGGAAGAGATCCGCACCATTCGGGAAAAGACCTCCAAGGAACTGGAGATTGAGACCTTTGGCCATGGCGCTATGTGTGTCAGTTACTCCGGAAGATGCCTGCTCAGCAATTATATGACCGGCAGGGATTCCAACCGGGGTGCCTGCGCACAGCCCTGCCGCTATCAGTATGCGCTGGTGGAAGAAAAGCGTCCCGGGGAGTTCTTCCCCGTTTACGAGGACGAAAAGGGCACTTACATCCTTAACTCCAAGGACATGTGCATGATCGACCACATTGCCCAGCTTCGGGATGCGGGTGTGGACTGCATCAAGATTGAAGGCCGGGCAAAATCTGCGTACTATGCAGCCATCGTTACCGGTGCCTACCGCCATGTGATTGACGATGTATATGCAGGTCGGCAGATCGATCCCATTTGGCGAAACGAGGTGGAGCATGTTTCCCACCGTGTGTATTCCACGGGCTTCTACTTCGGTCAGCCCGGTCAGTACATAGAAAATTCCCGCTATATCCGTCAGTGGCAGGTATGCGCAATTGTGGAAAGCTGCAACGAAAAGGGCCTCGCCCTGTGCAGCCTGCGGAATAAATTTGCCCAGGGAGATGCGCTGGAAGCAGTAGGTCCCGACACTCGTCCCTTCCCGGTAATCGCCCAGGGAATGACCGACACAGAGGGCAATCCTCTGGAAGAACCCAGAGCCCCCCAGATGCGGTTTTATATGCAGCTTCCCCAGCCGGTGCCGTCATACACCATTCTGCGCAGGGCGATGGATCTCTCCGCAAAACCGTAACATTATTAAAAGGCAGACGCATTTCGCGTCTGCCTTCTGTTTTATCGTTCTATCTTTTCTGCCAGTGTATTATAAATCGTTTTCGTTTCATCTTCTGTTTTTCCCACGATCACAAGCACATTGTTGCCCTTTTTCAGCACCACAGCACCTTCAGCCTTTGTATACCCATAAAGGGTGTATCTGCCGAATTCGTCATTCTTGAAAGTGCCCATAGAAAGCCGGGGAGATCCAAAGCCCATTTCCCGGAAACCAGGGTCAAAAGATTCCCGGTATTCAATGGATTCCACATCCTCATACAGGACAGTCATATCCTCCATATAGGACGCCGTGATCTGAAAATCCAACTCATTGTAGGTAACGGAAATATCGCCGGTAAACATCAGCACTGCAACAAAAGCAAGGATCAGCGGCACAACGATTTGGGTGATCCGAAGGGCGATCTTGTCGCTCTTTTTGTTGAAAACCGGCTCATATTCCACGCCCTCTGCTCTGTGCTTTTTATAGATTGAATAGGAATAGATGGTGGGCACAACAATAGAAACCAGGATCATTGCCATCATCACAGCAATGGTAAAATTAATGGGCAGCAGCGCGGACACCATAATAACCAAGCCACCCCAGAACCAGATTTTGCCGCCCACGCGGTGGGTTTTATTCCAGTTTTCGTCGTTGCCCATTGTCCAGCGCAGCTTGATACCCATGGTGCGGTTACGGGTGGTTTTAGGCAGATAGTTGCCGATAAACAGGAACATAGCACCGATAAACACAGGAATTAACCCAAACAGGTTCCAATCTTTTCCCAGCGCGACACTGTACATAAACACATGAACCACCAAAGAAGTTGCAGGGATCGTGCCGTAAAGCATCCCGACTATCTTATTGTTCTGCGGTTTGGTATACTTTTCCACAAGTGCCTCCACCAACAGTATAAGCCAGTGCAGTGCTAACAAGATCAGCGGCATTCCGAATACCATAAACGCCTTAGAAGCTGTTCCGTCGGCTACGCCGTCGCCGCCCCAATGGCTGACCATAGTGGCGGGCAGCTGATTCCACAACGCCAAACCGAACAGAATCGGCAATAAAATAACACCAGACGAAATGATCGCTTTCCATTTATGATTCTTAATCATTCTTATCCTCTCCCTTCAGGTCCCGAACCCACAGCATGATCTCCTCCAGAACAGATGTGTTGAGTTCATAGAAAATAAACTTACCTTCCCGGGTATCCCGGATCAGATCCGCGTCCTTCAGCACCGACAGATGCCGGGAGATGGACGCGCCGGTTACAGGAAAATGCTCACAGATCTCTCCTGCTGACAGCCTTCCCCGTTTCAAAAGATTCAATATCTCCCGGCGGATGGGGTCAGACAGTGCCTTTAGTGTATGCTGCAATCCCATAGCTCTCTCCTCCTTTAACATTTAACCTAATTGTTAATTGTAGTATACAGCAAAGACCCTCCGTTGTCAAGAGGGTCTTTGTGGTTTTTAATTTTTCAAGCTCTGCAGGGGCGCAGGAATCCGACCGCCTCTGGCGATAAAGGATTCGCTGGACTCCGGATGCACCGGCATTACCGGGGCGCTGCCCAACAGACCGCCCATTTCCACCCGGTCGCCTACTACCTTGCCGGGAGCAGGGATAATACGCACCGCCGTGGTCTTGGAGTTGACCATGCCAATGGCCGCTTCGTCGGCAATAATGGCAGAAATCGTTGCTGCGGAGGTATCGCCGGGCACTGCAATCATATCCAGACCAACAGAGCATACACAGGTCATTGCTTCCAGCTTGTCCAGGCACAATGTGCCGTTCTCTGCTGCGGCGATCATTCCCTCATCCTCAGACACGGGAATAAATGCGCCGGACAGGCCACCCACATGGTTGGAAGCCATAACGCCCCCTTTTTTCACCGCGTCATTGAGCATGGCAAGGGCAGCTGTGGTACCGTGAGTACCGCAGACCTCCAGACCCATTTCCTCCAGAATCCGGGCAACGCTGTCGCCCACAGCCGGGGTGGGCGCAAGACTCAGATCCACAATACCAAAGGGCATATTCAGCCGCTTGGATGCCTCCACGCCCACGATCTGTCCCATCCGGGTGATCCTGAATGCAGTCTTTTTAATGGTCTCCGCCACCTCGTCAAAGGGTCTTCCCTTGACGCTTTGCAGCGCATGGTACACCACACCTGGACCGGAAACACCTACATTCAGCTCACACTCCGGCTCGCCTACGCCGTGAAATGCGCCTGCCATAAAGGGATTATCCTCCACAGCATTGGCAAATACCACCAGCTTGGCGCAGCCCAGACCGTCATTGTCCTTTGTGATCTCGGCGGTCTTCTTTATGATCTGGCCCATCTTGGCCACGGCGTCCATATTGATACCCGCACGGGTAGAACCAACATTGACACTGGAGCAGACACGCTCAGTACTTGCCAGGGCTTCGGGGATGGAATCCATCAAAATCCAGTCACCCTTGGTACACCCCTTCTGCACCAACGCGGAAAACCCGCCGATGAAGTTGACGCCGCAGGTCTTTGCCGCCTCATCCATAGCAATCGCCAGGGGTACATAGGAATCCGCATTGCAGCTGTTGCCTACCAGGGCGATGGGTGTAACGGAGATCCGCTTATTCACGATGGGAATACCGAATTCCCACTCGATATCCTGGCCGACCTTTACAAGATTCTCAGCACAGCGGGTGATCTTGTCATATATCTTCCGGGCACAGACCTTAATGTCCGTATCGGTACAATCCAGAAGAGAAATACCCATGGTGATGGTGCGGATATCCAGATGCCGCTTATCGATCATATCCTGGGTATATAAAATGTCATTTAAATTCAACATAGCTACCTCACACCCGATGCATAGCTTCAAAAATATCCTCCCGCTGCAGGCGGATGGACAGGCTCATTTCCTTACCCTTCTGCTCCAGCTCCTTGGCAACCTGCGCAAAGGGGATCTGGCTGGCAGAAACATCTACCGCCATCATCATGGTGAAATATCCCTGCATAACTGTCTGGCTGATGTCCAGCACATTTACATTGTAAGAAGCAAGCTGCGTGCAGACCTCCGCGATAATGCCTACTCTATCCTTGCCAACTACCGTAACGATTGCTTTCATGTTGTTACCTCACAGTTCATAATCCGCAGCTACGCGGGTATCGATATAATGGGAGAATTTGTACTTTGCCTCCAGGTGCAGAGGATGCACAGCGTAATTAGCCAGGTCCTGCCGGCTGTCAAATTCCGAATACAGGGCGTAATCCATTCCTTGAAAAGCCAGTTGCACCTCCAGATGCCGCAGTCCGGGAATCCTTCCCAGCAAAGGTGTCAGCGCATTCCGGATGACACCAATGGCTTCCTCTTTATCAACACCGGGCTTAAATGTGTACATGACAATGTGCTTTACCATACATGACCTCCTAAAATGCGCATACCGGGGTCAGCCAAGCCGACCCCGGTATGTATTTTACCTGATTACTCAGCCTCGGTTTCGGCCTCGACCTCAGCAGCTTCCTCCTGCTCAGCCTCCTCAACAGGGGCATCCTCCAGCAGAGCGCGGATGGACAGGGAGATACGCTTGTTCTCAGCGTCCACATCGGTGATCTTTACCTGGACCTCCTGGCCCTCGCTCAAAACTTCCTCGGGCTTGCCGATGCGTCTGTCTGCGATCTGAGAGATATGGATCAAACCATCCACGCCGGGGATGATCTCAGCAAATGCGCCGAAGGTCATCAGCTTGACGATCTTGGCATCCACCACATCACCAACCTGATAGTTGGTCATGAACTGATTCCAGGGATTCATCTCAGCAGTCTTGTAACCCAGAGAGATCTTACGCTTCTCGGGATCGAAGGAAATGACATAAACATCAATCTCGTCGCCAACACTGACAACCTCAGCGGGAGTCTTGATACGGTTCCAGCTCAGCTCGGAAACATGGACCATGCCGTCCACACCGCCGATGTCCACAAATGCGCCATAGGAAGTCAGGGACTTGACAGTGCCATGGTACTTAGCACCCTCCTGAATCTCAGCCCACAGCTTCTCCTGTGCGGCCTTGCGAGTCTCGGAAGTAACCGCACGGATAGAGCCGATCACGCGGCGGCGGGCACGGTTGACCTCAGTAATCTTCAGCTGCACAGTCTGGCCTACCATACCAGCCATGTCGCCGCCCTTGGCAACGCCGGACTGGGAAGCAGGAACAAACACACGGATGCCCTTGATATTGGCAACCAGTCCGCCCTTATTTTCCTCGGTGATAGTGCCTTCCACGGTAGCCTTCTCTTCGCACCAGGTAGCCATGTCGTCCCAAACCTTAAGACCGTCCAGTTTCTTCTTGGACAGCTGACAGGTGCCTTCCTGGTCGTTAACGCGAACAACAAACACTTCGATCTCGTCGCCGACCTTGAGGATGTCCTCAGGCTTGACGGAAGGATCGTTGCTGACCTCGTCGTAGGGGATGTAGCCGGCATGCTTGGTACCCAGGTCGATCTGAACCTCGGTAGTACCGATACCGGTAACGATACCCATAACCTTATCTCCTGTATTTAAAGTTTTGATGGACTGCTCGAGAAGCTCGGCAAAGTTCTCCTCCTGTACAGCCTCAACATTCGTAATTTCGCTCATAGTCTTGTTGACCTCCTTTATAATCCACGCCGGAGTTGACGCTCCAGCCGTGATTCCAACAGCATTCGCACCGCGAAAGAAATCGGGATCCAGTTCCGACGCATTGTCCACCAGAACGACCCTATCGCAATGCTCCCGGCAAATCATGGCAAGGCGGCCTGTGTTGGAACTGTGGGTATCTCCTACAACGACCATAGCTTGACAAATCTTACTTAATTCTGCCGCTTCACTTTGTCGGGATTCAGTAGCTTTACATATTGTATCAAATATTTTCAAGTTAGTAAACTGTTTTTTTGCAAAATCTCCGCACGATTTCCACAAAGATTCCGTAGAAGTGGTCTGGCAAACCATGCAAATTGGCAAATCCGCCCTGTTTTCAAGGGTATTTGCCCAACTTTGCAACTCTTCCAGGGACTGAAAAATTTTACATTCCCCACACCAACCGGCAATTCCTTCCACCTCAGGATGGTCGGGTGTACCGATGATCACAGGCAAGCGTCCCTCTTCCTGCGCACTGCTGACAATGCTATGAATCCGTTTCACAAAGGGGCATGTGGCATCAATGATCTCCGCGCCACGCTGCTCCAAAGCTTCATACACCCGGCGGGATACACCGTGGGAGCGGATGATTACTGTCATACCGGGCTGTGCCTGGTCGGGCGAATCGATCACCCGAACGCCCATCTGTTCAAAATGGCGCACCGCATGACGGTTGTGGATGATAGGCCCCAGGGTTACCACCTGTCTGTCCTCAGCCACAGCCTGTTCCACCAGCTCCACCGCCCGGTTAACACCAAAACAGAACCCGGCGCTTTTGGCTACCTTTATGCTCATACAGAGATCTTCTCCTCCAGAAGCTTCTTGATCGTTGCCAGAACAGTCTCAATATCCATCTCAGATGTATCTACCAAAACTGCATCCTTTGCCTGCTTCAGCGGCGCGATGGGACGAGTAGTATCCTGGTAATCCCGCTGCTTGATATCCTTCAAGGTCTGCTCAAAGGTTGTCTGCTGGCCCTTGGCGATCAGTTCTTCTGTACGCCGCCGGGCACGGACCTCAGGGGTAGCAGTAAGGAAGATCTTCACCGTTGCCTTGGGCAGCACCACGGTGCCGATGTCCCGGCCATCCATGATCACATTGTGCTTTTTTGCAACATCCCGCTGCATATCCAGAAGCACATCCCGAACCACGGCGTGGGCAGACACCAGAGAGGCCTTCTGGGAAATATCCTGGGTGCGAATCTCATCGGACACATCCTGTCCGTTCATAATCATGTGCTGCTTACCGGTCTCATCGTACTCAATATCCACAGTCAGTTCATCAATGTAGCGGCTGACGCCGTCCACATCCTTGGGGCTGACACCCAGCAGGTCCAGAAAATACGCCACAGTGCGGTAGATCGCACCGGTATCCACATAGTGATACCCCAGTTCCTTTGCCAAAGCCTTGGCGATAGTGCTTTTGCCTGCCCCAGCAGGTCCGTCAATAGCGATAGAATATGTCTTGGCCATAATTATACCTCTTTCGTAAAATCAATCATTTTCCCGCAGTTTGGAAAGGGCTGCCGCTTCCCTGTTGTTTACTTCTTCAGCTGTCATACCCAACCGGGCGCCCACCTGGGCTGCATCCATAGGCAGTCCGCCCTCAAGACCGTAGCGCAGAGTCAAAAGCCGGGCATCCTCCTCAGGCAGACCGGACAAAAGCTCCAATATCCGCTGACGCATCTGGAAATATGCCGTATCCTCCACAGCCTGTTCCTCTTCCTGAGGCAAGGCTGTCTGTTCCGGTTCTTTGGCCCGCTGCAGTGCTCTGGCGTTTTCCAGCATTTCCGCTATCGCGGCGGTTTCCTCCACACTCATGTGAAGCCCATCAGCCACTTCTTCCAGGGTAGGATTGCGTCCCAATTCCGTTAAAAGCCTTTCATCCACTGTCCGATAGTCCTTGACTGCCTGGCAAAGCTTTTCGCCAACGCCGGACACCTTTGCCTGAACGGTCACCGCCTGGGCAAGATACTGACGAAGCCACCAGTCGCAATGCTCCCGGAAATCCCCATCCTCAAAGGACTGGATTGCCTGCCACAGCCCCATGCTTGCCTCCTGGATCAGATCCATTAGCAGCACGCCTCTGCCTACATATTCCTTGGCCAGTTCGATCACCCTGGCAAACATCATATCTGCCAATCTATAGGCCTCGGGACTTTCCTTATCCTCCAGCTTCAGCGTAAGCGCCTGAGGATCGCCGGAAACCGGTAGTGCCGCAATTTCCTCCATGTAAAGCCGCAGAGGATCGTTTTCCGGCAATGTTTCCGGAAGACCGCCGTTCTTCACAAGCTGTTCCTCTAAGCGAAGCCGCTGGGCAGTTTCCCCCAGTCCCGGTACCTTGGGCAATGCGGATATATCCAGCGAAATCCCCTTTTCTGTCAGCGCCTCCAGAACCGCCTGCAGCATTTCCACATTACTGTCCTCCATCCGGGTCAGCAGTTCCACTGCCGAACAAGGCATTCCGGGCTGAACTTCCTCCAGAATAACCTTTTCCTCAGGTTCTTCAAAAAAGTATTCCAGTTCATTCATTCAAAAAATCCTCCAATCCCAGGCCAGCGCCCAGCTTCTGCAGCTTTGCCATCGCCTGCTGCTCAATCTGCCGCGCCCGTTCTTTGGACACACCTAAAACCCTGCCGATTTCCTCCAACGAACGACACACGCCGTCATCCATACCAAAGTGCAGCCGCAAGACCTGCCGCTGCCGCTCATCCAGCATTCCCAGCAGGCCGTCCATGGTCTGCTTCAATTCCCGGCGCACCAACTCCTCATGGGGCTGAGGAGCCTGAATATTCTCCAAAAACGCCTGTAGCGTATCGTTTTCCGCATCTCCTGCCGGAGCGTCTAAAGAACAGACCTGCGGTAAAAGCTGCAGCAGCTGCCGCACCTTTTCCACGGTTATACCGCTACGTTCGGCCAGTTCCTCCGCGGTAGGTTCTTTTCCGTTCTGTTTCTGTAGCTCTCCCTTGACCCACAGCAGCTTTTTGATCCGCTCCATGGTGTGTACAGGCACCCGGATGACCCCCGCATGGTTGATAATGCTACGGCTAACACCTTGACGAATCCACTTGGCTGCATAGGTGGAGAACCTACAGTCGTAAGTATAGTCAAACTTTTTGGCAGCTGCCAAAAGGCCGATACTGCCCTCCTGAATCAGATCCAGCAGCGGAACGCCACGGCCCGCATATTCCCGGGCAATGGAGACCACCAATCGCAGGTTGGAATTGACCATGGTGCGGATCGCCTCCGGGTCTCCGTCGGCGCATTTCATGGCTAGCTCCCTTTCCTGCTCCGGGGTCAGCATAGGATAGCGGCGAATCTCCCGCAGGTACTGGCCCACATCATCCTCGTGGTTTGCCGGAACACTATTCTCTTTTTCAAGAAGAGTTTGTGTCATGTGTTCTTTCCTTTACTTTCTCTAAGCTTATTACGCAATGCCAACAGATCGTCGTTGCTGTCCACGGTTTTTACCTGGTTGGCACTGCGTACCGTCCGGACACAGTCCTTGAACGCCGCCTCGTTTACCGGCCCTTCCTGTCGCTGGCTGATCCCTGACAAATGGGACATTTCCTCCGGTGTAATCTCCGAAAGCACGCCCAGACTGATCTGCAGGCCCTGGGTATGCCGCTCCAACAACTGGTCATAGACCTTGCCCAGCAGCGGCACAGAAAAATCACTTCCCTTCAGATTTTCCCGCAGGTCCAGCAGTGCCGGCTCCTGCAATGCCATGGCAATCACGCCCTCCTCTGCCACAGCGGAACGTACATTGTCGTACCGAATGGTCCGGCTGGCAGGCTGGCGGTTTCTGGCTGGTGCCAGGTCAATCTTTTCCTGTTTTTTCTTCTCCCGGCTCACGCGGCGTTTGTATGCTTTTTTCACTTCCAGATCCATGGCTTCAAAACTGATCTTCCCAGCTTCTGCCACCCGGTGCCCATACACCTCCCGCTGAACAGCGCTGCCCAGCGTACAAATGAGCTCTGCCGCTTCGTGGATGAACTTGATCCGCTGGTCATCTATCTTCATGTCATACTTTTTCGCAATAGCATTAAGCTGATATTCCACCCGGTTGGAGGATTCCTCCAGCAGAAGCTTAAACCGGTCCGCGCCGAACTTATGCAGAAATTCGTCCGGGTCCTTGGCATCCTTCATCTGCAGGACCTTCACCTGGATCCCCGCCTTTTCCAACATAGGAATTGCCCGCTGCGCTGCCCGTTGACCAGCCTCATCTCCGTCATAGGTCAGCACTACCTGCTCTGTGTAGCGGCTCAAAAGGGCAACCTGTTCCTCCGTCAGAGAAGTTCCCAGGGATGCCACCGCATTGTCAAAGCCGTACTGGTGCAGGGTAACCACATCGATATTGCCCTCCACCAGAATGATGTTGGGCTGCTTGGTTTTCTTGGCAAAATTCAGTCCGAACAGGTTCTTCCGCTTATTGAAGATCGCTGTTTCGTTGGAGTTAAGATACTTGGGCTTGGAATCGTCCAGCACACGGCCGCCAAAGCCGATCACGTTCCCCCGCACATCGATAATGGGGAACATCAACCGATTACGGAATCGGTCATAAATGCGGCCATTCTTTTCACCTACCAGATCTGCATCGATCAGTTCCTGGTCTGTATACCCCTTTTTCTTCATAGCATCTGTCAATGCATTCCAGGAATTGGGCGCAAAGCCGATGCCAAAGTTGGTAACGATAGCTTTGGTAAGACCTCGTTTCTGGACATAGGCAAGACACTCCCCGCCGGCAGGAGTATATAGCTGGGCATGGAAGAACCTTCCTGCTTCCTTCATCAGCGCCCACAGCCTCTCCTGCTTACGGTAACGGCTTTGATACTGCTCGTCCTCCGGCACTTCCATACCGGCGCGCTTTGCCAGAGACCGGACCGCATCGGGATAGCTCAGCCCTTCAATCTCCATGGTAAAATTGATAGCACCGCCGCCCTTATGGCAGCCAAAGCAGTAATAGATCCCCTTATCCGGTGCCACGGAGAAAGATGCTGTTTTTTCTCCATGGAACGGGCAAAGACCAAACATATTACTTCCGGAGCGCTTCAGGCTCACATACTGTCCAACCACATCCTCGATGGGATTTCTTGCGATCAGTTCATCAATAAATGACGGGGGAAAAGCCATATTGCCCGCCTCCTTTCCGGTTATAGTATCCTATATGATGTGGGTAATAAAAACCCCATTATCCCCGGACCGTCCAGCCCAGTGGGATAAATAGTTCTGTGTACTTGTCTACCGCGTAATTGTCTGTCATACCGGCAATATAATCGCATACCGTCTGCTCCATTCCGTCAAAGGACAGCTGGGGCTGGTAGTCCGCCGGCAGCGCTTCCGGGTGGTTATAATAATGCTCATACAGCCGTTTGAGCATATCCTTCGCCTTTACTTCCTCCCCCTTTACCTCAGGGTTAAAGTAGACATGTTCAAACATAAAGGCTCTCAGATCATCCAGCGCCTTTTCCACCTTGGGAGAAAGGCTGATTTGCTGTGCTTCCTGAGATGCTACGATCATATCGCACACCAAGGTGTCGATCCGCTGGCTGTGGGACTGCCCTAAAACCGAGGTGATCTCACGGGGAATATTCCTGTCGGTCAGCACGCCTGCCCGGATGGCATCGTCAATATCGTGATTGACATAGGCAATCCGGTCTGCCCGGCGAACGATCTGTCCTTCCATGGTTTCCGGCATTCTGCTGCCGGTATGTCCAAGGATACCCATTCGGGTCTCATAACTCAGATTCAAGCCTCTGCCGTTATTTTCCAGCAAGTCCACCACACGCAGGCTTTGCTCATTGTGTCGGAAGGGTCTGCCGATGCACTCGGAAAGCGCATGCTCACCGGCATGACCAAATGGGGTATGTCCCAGATCATGGCCCATGGCTATGGCCTCTGCCAGATCTTCATTCAGTCTTAATGCCCGGGTAATGGTGCTGGCGATCCGCGCCACCTCCAGTGTGTGGGTCATGCGGGTACGGTAGTGATCGCCCTCGGGTTGCAAAAACACCTGGGTTTTGTGCATCAACCGGCGGAAGGATTTGCAGTGGACCACCCGGTCGATATCCCTCTGGAAATTGGTTCGTACATCATTTTCTTCCGGTGCTTCATTGCAGGGTCTTCCCTTGCTGGCATCGGAAAACGCTGCCTTGGGGTCAAGGCGTTTATGTTCATCCCGTTCCAGCGCTTCATGTATGGTCATAATGATTCCTCACCCGCCTTATCCACCGGAAATGCCCGGTACTCCTGACCGATCTCCATTCCCTCCACAGTACCGGCACTCATATCCGTAATCTTATCCAAAAATGCCTGGGTCCGTTCCCGGGCAACCAGGATCTCCAGCTCCACTTCCGCACCAAATTGGGTATCTCGGATGATGCCCCCAAAGGCTTCTGTTTCCAGCTTTACACGCTCGTAGAAATTATAAGGACAGGGTATGTACAAAACCGTCCACACCCTTTTTATGGATTTACCGGCGGCATCAATGGCGATCTTCGCGCCCTTGGTATAGGCGCGGACCAGACCGCCCGCACCCAGCAGAACACCGCCAAAATACCGGGTAACTACGCAGACCACATTATAGAGCTCTTCCCGCTGCAGAACCTGCATCATAGGATTGCCCGCAGTACCTCCCGGTTCGCCGTCGTCGGAAAAACGCATAGCGCCGTCCCGGATCACATAAGCCCAGCAGTTATGACTGGCGTCATAGTACTGCTTCTTCATTTCCTGAATCCGTTCCAGGGCTTCTTCTTCGGTCTCCACATACCAGACTCTGCCGATGAAGCGGGATTTTTTCTCTGTAAATTCATCCTCACCGTAACCGGTAGGCACCAGGTATTCGTCCACGTCAATGCTCCTTCGTTACATAATCGCCCAGTTTTCCGTACAGAATGGGATCCAGGATCGCTTCCACAAGGATCCCCTCGCCGGTATATTCCACATTCAGCACCTGTGCGCCGCTGTGGAGGGTTTCTACCATACCGCCCATGGAATAGGGCAGCGTAACCGTTACATGATGGCGGCTGTGACCCAGAGCCGCCTCAATGGCATGGAGCAGTTCTTCCATGCCAATTCCCTGCTTTGCGGAAATCTTTACCACCGCTTCCCCAACGGGAATATCCTCCGGGCTGACTAAATCTGCCTTGTTATAGCAGCGCAGCACTTTGGTGCCGGGCTTTGCCAGCTTGCCGATCAGACTATCCACTACCTGGATATGCTCTTCACGGTTGGGATCAGCCGAATCGATTACATGGAGCAACAGATCCGCGTATTCCAGTTCCTCCAGCGTTGCCCGGAAGGCATCCACCAAATGGTGGGGCAGTTTTGCAATAAAACCAACAGTATCGGACAGCACCACATCCAAATTATCTGATACATGAAGCTGCCTGGAGGTGGTGTCCAGGGTATCAAACAGGCGGTTATTGGCGGGAATTCCCGCATCGGTGAGCTGATTCAGCAAGGTGGATTTTCCGGCATTGGTATAACCTACGATAGCTACCACCGGAACAGAGTTCTTCATTCGCCGCTCTCTTTGCACACCGCGGACCTGGCGCACCTGCTCCAGCTCTGTCTGCAGCCGGGCGATCCGCTCCCGGATGTGCCGGCGGTCAGATTCCAGCTTCGTTTCACCGGGGCCCCGGGTGCCGGTGCCACCGCCCTGCCGGGACAGACTTGTACCCATACCGGATAGCCGGGGCAGCAGGTATTTATACTGGGCAAGCTCCACCTGCAGGCGACCTTCTCTGGTCTTTGCCCGTTGGGCAAAAATGTCCAGGATCAGTGCGCTTCGGTCCAGAACCGTAACGCCCAGGATTTCCTCTAAAGCCCGGATATGACCGGCAGAAAGTTCGTTATCAAACACCACCATGGTGGCTTGGGTAAACTCCACCAGCATCCGCACTTCCTGGGCCTTGCCCTCGCCGATAAAGCTATGGGAATCCGGCGCATGACGGTTTTGCAGGACCTTGCCAGTGCAGAAACCACCGGCTGTTTCCAACAGCGCCTCCAGCTCTTCCAGGGTTTCGTCTGTTGCTGTCTGCTCTTTTTTGAAACAGTCTGCGTTCAGTCCCACCAGAACCGCCCGCTCCTGCACAGTGCTTTCAAAATTCGTTTCCATACTTTCCTCCGGGGAAGTGATACTTCCCCTTATTTTACTTTACTCTTTATTATAACACATAAAAGCAAGCATGTACAACATTTTTAGCAAGAAAAATCTGCAAAAAACAAAAAAGATCCGTCCCCTGCCAAGGGACGGATCGATAGTGGCATTTTGCTTCCTTGAAAGAAACCGGTAAGGGACTGGCAAAGGATTTTCCTTCAGGCGAAAGTTGATGGCTCACATGATACTTTGTGTATATGGGTGCCATCAAAACGCACGGCTGGGAAAAAAGGCCGCCACGCCCTACTTAGTTGCTTATAAAAAGAGGTTCTATAATAAATGTTGGGGTCAGGCGATGAGCCTGGCCCCATTGTCACAAATAAAAGTTGAGCATAGAGAACAAAATCCTTAGAATAAAAAGTACCACCAATCCATCCAAAGGAGATTCCCTATGCTCACCAAAGATTATACCGCAGAATTTCTAAATTTGGAAGATGTTATTATTACGAATGTAGAGAATATTTCGGATCAGCTCCACATCTATCTTGAACTGCCCCGGAATCAGCATATTTGTCCGGCTTGTGGTGCCGTCACAGACTGTATACACGACTATCGTATGCAGGTTATAAAGGATGTTCCGCTCGCCAGAGATACCTTTCTGCACCTTCGTAAGCGCCGTTATCGCTGTTCCTGCGGAAAGCGTTTCTTCGAGAAAAACACCTTCCTGCCTCGTTATTATAGAGTTACCAGCCGGTTGTTTGCGGAAATTATCTTTGCCTTTAAGAAAGTCGTGTCCGCTAAGGAAATCGGCTGCCGTTTTAATGTGTCAGCAGTTACTGCTATGCGATATTTTAATTATTTCAACAAGAAACTCACCGCACTACCTGAGATCATCTCCCTAGACGAGTTCAAGGGCAATTCCGGTGGTCAGAAGTACAACAGTATTATCGTGGATCCCAGGGAAAAGGTGGTTTTGGATATTCTTCCAAATCGTTTTGAAGGTGATTTGGTAAAATATTTCTCACAATTCCCCAACAAAGCAAAGGTAAAATACTTTGTTTGTGACATGAATCCGCATTTTCGGGAGGTTGCAAAAATCTGTTTCCCTCAAGCAACTATTGTTGCGGACAAATACCATGTAATACGCCAAGTCTACTGGGCCATGGAAAAGGTTAGAAAAAACGAGCAAAACAAATTACCAAAGAGACACAGAAAGTATTTCAAAAAATCAAGAAACTTGCTGATGAAGCGAATTGAGAAACTAAAACCAGAAGAAATGGATCGGCTTGCCCTTATGTTCGAGATTGCCCCAAGGCTTGCAGACGCCTACCGTATTAAAAACGACTTCCTTTCCGTGATTCGTTCTAAATCCTCCGCAGAAGGAAAGCAACGACTTGTAGACTGGCTTTTCTCTGTCGAAGTAATGGATCTTCCGGAGTTTAATGACTGTACCAAAGCTTACCATAACTGGTTTCAGGAG
>JAZOMH010000033.1:0-4475 GCA_045653785.1 Faecousia sp.
CGTTGGCGACGGCAAGGGCACTGTGGGCTATGGCCTGGGTAAGGCTGCGGAAGTTTCCGAAGCAATCCTGAAGGGCATCGCCGATGCCAAGAAGAACCTGGTCAAGGTTGCTGTTATGAACGGCACCATCCCCCACGATGTGATCGGCATTTTCGGTGCCGGCACCGTTATGCTGAAGCCCGCTCCTGAGGGTACCGGCGTGATCGCCGGCGGCGCTGTCCGTGCTGTCATGGAGGCTGTGGGTATCCACAACATCTGTGCTAAGTGCCTGCGTTCCAACAACCCCCAGAACGTGGTTAAGGCTACCATGGTGGGCCTCAAGTCCCTGCGCTCCCCCGAGCAGATTGCTGCTATTCGTGGTAAGAGCGTTGAAGAAATCGTATAACAAGGAGGGCAATTAACATGGCAAACCTGAAAATTAAGCTTGTTAAGAGCCTGAACGGCCGTCTGGTAAAGCATATTGCTACCGCTGAGTCCCTGGGCCTGCGTAAGATCGGCCAGGTTACTATTCAGCCCGACAACACCCAGACCCGCGGCAAGATCGCCAAGATCGGCTATCTGCTGCAGGTTACCGAAGTAGAATAAGGAGGAGACAAGTATGAAATTGCATGAACTTGCTCCTGTCGCTGGCTCCACTTTTGTGGGTAAGCGTAAGGGCCGCGGTGCCGGTTCCGGCAACGGCAAGACCGGTGGCCGTGGACACAAGGGTCAGCATGCCCGTTCCGGCGGTAAGACCCGTGTTGGTTTTGAAGGCGGCCAGATGCCCCTGGTGCGTCGCATTCCTAAGCGCGGCTTCAACAATATCTTCGCAAAGCCTCTGACTGCCATTAACCTGGCTGTGCTGAACCGCTTCGAGGATGGTGCTGTGGTCGATGCTGCTGCGCTGATTGAAAAGGGCATCATCTCCGAATGTCCCTACGGTCTGAAGGTGCTGTCCAACGGCACTCTGACCAAGAAAGTTACTGTTAAGGCAGCGGCCTTCTCTGAGTCTGCAAAGGAAAAAATTGAGCAGGCAGGCGGAAAGGCCGAGGTGGTTTAAGTGTTTAGTACGCTGGCAAATGCCTGGAAGATCCCTGAGCTGCGTAAGAAGCTGATGTTCACCATGCTGATGCTGCTGATTTACCGGATCTGTAGTGTTATTCCTGTTCCTTTCATTGATGCGGCACAGCTGGCCAGCTACTTTGAATCCACCCTGTCCAACACTATTCTGGGCTTGTATGATGCCATGTCCGGTTCCGCCTTCTCTACGGCGACGGTGCTGGCCCTGGGCATCCAGCCCTACATCAACTCTTCCATTATCATCCAGCTTCTCTGCGTTGCCATCCCCGCTCTTGAGCGTATGGCAAAGGAAGAGGGCGAGATCGGTAAGAAGAAGATTGAGCGTATTACCCGTTACACCACTGTGGGCCTGGGCCTGCTGCTGGGCTTCGCTTATTACACCATGATGCATAATTACGAGTCCCAGGGGCTGACCCTGATTACTGGCGAAGGCTTCCTGCCTGCTCTGGTGATCATTCTGGCCTTCACTGCAGGTTCCTGCTTTGTTATGTGGATGGGCGAGCAGATCACCGAGTTCGGTATCGGCAACGGCATCTCTATGATCCTGTTTGCGAATATTGTTTCCGGCCTGCCCGGCACCCTGTCCAGACTGTTGGGTATGACCTGGTGGCATGCTGTGATCGTTGTGATCGGCATGGCACTGCTGGTGATTTTCATTGTATTCATCAACGATGCTGAGCGCCGCATCCCCATTCAGTATGCAAAGCGTGTGGTTGGTCGTAAGATCTACGGTGGCCAGGCAACCAACCTGCCTATCAAGGTGGCAATGTCCGGTGTTATGCCTGTCATTTTTGCCTCCTCCATCTGCTCCATCCCTGCTACGATCTGCGCTTTTGTCCCCGGTTGGTCTGACAGCTGGGCAAATAAGAACCTGTTCGGCCACCAGACCTGGCCCTACTTCGTAGCATACGTGCTGATGATCTTCTTCTTCAGCTGGTTCTACTCCACCATCCAGTATGATCCCGTGGAGATCTCCAACAACCTGAAGAAGAACGGCGGCTTCATTCCCGGGTTCCGTCCCGGCAAGCCCACCTCCGATTTTGTACAGAAGGTCATCAACAAGATCATTATCTTTGGCGCTGTCTACCTTGCTATCGTGGCGGGTCTGCCCATCGTGGCAGGCAACCTGCTGTCCAGTGTCCAGAACCTGGCCATCGGCGGCACCTCCGTTATTATCGTTGTTGGCGTTGCGCTTGAGACTGTGAAGGCACTGGAGGCTCAGATGCTCATGCGGCATTACAAGGGCTTCCTGGACTAAGCCGGAGGCGATTTTCCATGAATATTATCCTGTTAGGCGCGCCCGGCGCCGGTAAGGGAACACAGGGCGAGATGATCTCTAAGCGTCTCAATATCCCTACCATTTCTACCGGGAATATGCCCCGGGAGGCTATGGCAAACAGGACCTCCCTGGGGCTGCGGGTGAAAAAGTATATGGACGAAGGCTCCCTTGTTCCCGACGAGTTGATTCTCGACATCGTCGCGGAACGGGTAGCCCAGCCCGACTGCAAAAACGGCTTCATTATGGACGGTGTGCCCCGTACGGTACCCCAGGCCGAAGCCATTGATGCCAAGGGCGTGCGGATCGACCATGTAGTTTCCCTTGAGGTGGATGACGCTGAGATTGCAGGTCGTATGACCGGTCGGCGGGTCTGCACCAAGTGCGGTTCCAGCTACCACATCGTCAACCATCCTCCCAAGGTCGAGGGTGTCTGCGATCTGTGCGGCGGTCCTGTGGCTATTCGCAAGGACGATGACCCGAAAACGGTTATGCATCGTCTTGAAGTCTACCACGAGACTACCGAGGTGCTGAAGAACTACTACTCCAAACAGGGAAAGCTCCGTTTGGTGTATGGAAATCAGCCTATCGAAGGTACCCATGCCGACATTCTGAAAGCTATAGGGGTAACAGAATGATCGCAATCAAAAATGGACAAGAGCTTCAGTATATGCGTCAGGCCTGTAAAATTACCGCGGCAGCCCGTGCTTTGGCAGGGGAAATGGTAAGACCCGGCATCACTACTGGAGAAATTGACAAGGCTGTGCACGATTATATCGTAAGCCAGGGCGCAAAACCGTCGTTCCTGGGTTATCACGGCTTTCCCGCCAGTACCTGCATCAGTGTCAATGACACAGTGATCCACGGTATCCCCGGCAGCTATG
Organism: Faecousia sp.; assembly: GCA_045653785.1. Lineage (GTDB taxonomy): Bacteria > Bacillota > Clostridia > Oscillospirales > Oscillospiraceae > Faecousia. Next base: position 3,220 of record JAZOMH010000033.1, read on the forward strand.
CGCTGCGGGAAGGGGATATTGTATCAGTGGATGTTGGTGCTTTCTACAAGGGATTCCATGGAGATTGTGCGGCGACCTTTCCCTGCGGCGCCATCAGCGCCGAGGCACAGAGGCTGATCGAGGTAACGAAGCAGAGCTTTTTTGAAGGCATCCGCTTCGCTAAACGCGGTCAACGCGTATCCGATATCTCCCACGCCATTCAAGCGCATGTGGAGTCTAACGGTTTTTCAGTTGTGCGTACCTTCGTGGGTCACGGCGTAGGCGCACAGCTTCACGAGGAGCCGGAGGTGCCGAATTTCGGCCAATCCGGTCGTGGGCCGAGATTGATCCCAGGCATGACCCTTGCCATTGAACCCATGGTCAATGCAGGTGTGTACGATGTCCGTGTCCTGAAGGACAAGTGGACTACGGTTACTGCCGACGGAAAGCTCTCGGCGCACTATGAAAATACTGTACTCATCACCGACGGGGAGCCGGAAATACTCACCGTCGCCGAAGGACTTTAATTATGGACCCTGATAGTATATTAGAATTCATGATTGCTGACGTGGTCGTTTCCACCGCGGGGCGGGACATGGGAAGCTTGTTCTATGTAATAGATGCTGACGACACCTATCTGACCCTGGTGAACGGAAAAGACCGCTCCTTAGAAAGACCCAAACGTAAGAAGCGCAAACACGCGCAGAAGGTCCTTCGCTCTGAGACCAGAGTCGCCCAGAAGCTTCGTAACGGCGACAAGGTGCTCAACAGCGAATTACGAAGAGATCTGGCCTATTTGGGACAGATAGTGCAAAGTAATGCCATTGGAGGTTAATAGCTTTGGCAAAAGACGACGTAATCGAGATTGAAGGCATCGTTACCGACAACCTGCCTAACGCAATGTTCAAGGTGGATATCGGCAATGGCCACACCGTTCTGGCAACCATTTCCGGCAAGCTCCGAATGAACTTCATTAAGATCTTGCCCGGTGATAAGGTAACACTGCAGATGTCTCCGTATGATCTGACCAGAGGCCGGATCACCTGGAGAAGCAAGTAAGACATTTGAGATAGAAATTCTCATATTGGAGGTTAAACAGTATGAAAGTAAGACCGTCCGTTAAACCCATGTGCGAAAAGTGTAAGATCATTAAGCGCAAGGGTCGCGTTATGGTAATTTGCGAAAATCCCAAGCATAAGCAGAGACAAGGCTAATAGGAGGTGCTGAAAGAATATGGCTCGTATTTCTGGTATTGACCTGCCCCGCGAGAAGCGGAT
>JAZOMH010000034.1:0-49246 GCA_045653785.1 Faecousia sp.
TGCAACTGCCTGACTCTCTGCTCCGGCAGCCTGGGTGCTGACCCCAACAACGACGTGCCTGCCATCGTGCGCAAGTACGCAGACCGCATCGCCTTTGCCCATATCCGCAATGTGAAGCACTTTGAAAATGGCGACTTCTCCGAGGCTTCCCACCGGGATTGCGACGGCGACACCGGTATCTTGGAAATCCTGAAGGCATACCACGACTGCGGCTTCGAGGGCTACATCCGTCCCGACCACGGCCGTCACCTGTGGAACGAAGGCCCCGGCAATGTCCGCCCCGGCTACGGTCTGTACGACCGCGCTCTGGGTATTATGTACATGCTGGGTGTCTGGGATATGCTGGTCAAGTTAAACGGTAAATAATAAATCAAACAACACATTCACAAACCGTAGGGGCAGCCATTGGTGGTCCGCGGTCGTGCGATGCACGCCCCTACAAAGAAATTTGGAGGTAATTATCATGGCAATTCTTCCCCTGAACATTGATTATAGCGGCAAGGTAGTGGTTGTTACCGGCGCTGGCGGCCTGATCTGTGGCGCTATGGCTGCCGCCTTCGCCCGCAGCGGCGCAAAGGTCGCTGCTCTGGACCTGAATGAGGATGCGGTAAAGAAGCTGGCCCAGGAAGTCAAGGCAGAAGGCTTCATCATGGAGGGCTACAAAGCCAACGTTCTGGAGCCGGCTGCTCTGGAGGAAGTACACCAGGCTGTTCTGCGGGATCTGGGTCCTTGTGATATTCTGGTCAACGGTGCCGGCGGCAACAACCCCCGGGCTACCACCGACAACGAGTATCAGCACGAAGCCAAGGAAGGCAGCAAGACCTTCTTTGATCTGGACGCTGCCGGCGTGGACTTTGTATTCAAGCTGAACTTCCAGGGCACTCTGCTGCCCACCCAGGCTTTTGCCAAGGACATGGTAGCAAAGAAGCACGGCGTGACCCTAAACATTTCCTCCATGAACGCCTACACACCCCTGACCAAGATCCCCGCCTACTCCGCTGCCAAGGCCGGTATCTCCAACTTCACCCAGTGGCTTGCCACTCACTTTGCCGGCACCGGCATCCGCTGCAACGCCATTGCCCCCGGCTTCCTGGTTTCCGCCCAAAATAAGGCTCTGCTGTTCAACGAGGACGGCACTCCCACCGCCCGCAGCGCAAAGATCCTCAACGGCACTCCCACTGCCCGCTTTGTGGATGCCGATGAGCTGATCGGTGCTACCCTGTTCCTGTGCGATGACAAGTCTGCATCCGCCATTACCGGCGTTGTGCTGCCTGTGGACGCAGGCTTTGCCGCATACTCCGGCGTGTAATCATAGGAGGTAACCAAAATGGCAAGAATCATTACTTTCGGTGAGCTGATGCTCCGTCTGCAGCCTTATAACTACGAGCGCTTTGTTCAATGCGATCATGTGGAATTCACCTTCGGCGGCGGCGAAGCCAACGTCTCCGTTTCCCTGGCAAACTATGGCATGGATGCCGCTTTCGTTACCAAGCTGCCCGCCCACTCCATTGGCCAGGCTGCCGTGAATTCCCTGCGCCGCTACGGCGTGGACACCTCCAAGATCGTTCGCGGCGGCGACCGCGTGGGTATCTACTTTAACGAGAAGGGCGCTTCCCAGCGGGGCAGCGTGTGCATTTACGACCGTGCTCACTCCGCTATTCAGCTGGCCCAGCCTGCAGACTTTGACTGGGACGCCATTTTTGAGGGCGCTGACTGGTTCCACTTCACCGGCATCACCCCGGCTCTGGGTGAGAACCTGGTGCAGATCTGCAAGGAAGCCTGCCAGGCAGCTAAGGCACGGGGCATCAAGATCTCCTGTGACCTGAACTACCGTGGCAAGCTGTGGACCCGTGTGCAGGCCCGGACTGCCATGACCGAGCTGTGCCAGTATGTGGATGTTTGCATCTCCAACGAAGAAGATGCCAAGGACGTATTCGGAATCGAAGCCGAGGCTACCGACATCTACGCCGGCGAACTGAACCACGAGGGCTATAAGTCTGTTGCCAAGCAGCTGGCTGACAAGTTTGGCTTTGAGATGGTGGCTATTACTCTGCGGGAGAGCCACAGTGCCTTTGACAACGGCTGGAGCGCTATGCTGTACAATGTAGCAAAGGATGAATACTGCTTCTCCAAAACGTACGACCTGCACATCATCGACCGTGTAGGCGGCGGCGACTCCTTCGGCGGCGGTCTGATCTACTCTCTGCTGAGCGGCAAGGACACCCAGGCGGCTGTTGAGTTTGCCGTTGCCGCTTCTGCGCTGAAGCACTCCATCGAGGGCGACTACAATATGGTTACGGTTGCTGAAGTGGATAAGCTGGCCGGCGGCGACGGCTCCGGTCGGATTCAGAGATAATATTGTGTTACTGTTAAGGGCGTACCAAACGGTACGCCCTTATTTTCGGAAAATCCAATTTATCGTGCTGACGCATGGTGTTGCGGTTTATAGTTGCGGTATTCCCCTGCAAAACCAAATTTTATACTTGCAACCACTGGCTTATTTTGGTAGAATAAAAAAGGTAATAATTATACGGAGGTATTATAAAATGCTTGCTATTATCAATGCTGAATTAGTTATGCGGGATCATTTGATCCCCGAGGCAGTGCTTTTTATCGAGGACGGTAAAATTGCTGGCTTCGGCGAGATGCGCACCACCCCCATCCCCGAGGGCTGTGAGATTATCGATGCCCAGGGTCTGTATGTAGGACCCGGTCTCGTGGACATCCACTCCCACGCAGGCGACGGTATCCGCTTCCAGTACGACCCCGCCCGGGCCGCGAAGGGTCATCTTGCCATGGGCACCACCTCTGTGCTGGCAACCCTGGGTTACACTACTACCACCCCTGAATACCTGGAATACATTGACCGGATCCGCGCCGTCATGGCTACTCCCGACGGTGTCAACATCGCCGGCATCTACATGGAAGGCCCCTACATCAACCCCCTGTTCGGCTCCAACCGCCACATGAACCCCTGGACCGGCGACATTCTCCCGGAGGACTACATGCCGGTGATTGAGTCTGGTAAGGATCTAATCCGCGTCTGGACTCTGGGTCCCGAGCGTGAGGGCATCGAGCGATTTGTCCAGGATTGCAAGAAGGCAAATCCCGATGTAAAGTTTACTGTAGGTCACTCCGCCGCCGCTCCCGACCAGATCGAGAAGCTGATCCCATACGGTCTGTGCATCGGCACCCACCACACCAACGCCACCGGCGATCTGCCCAAGTATCCCGAGTGCCGGGGTGTCTGCGTGGACGAGACTGTTAACTTCAACAACGCCATCTACGCGGAGCTGATCTCCGACAGCTGCGGCATCCATGTAGATCCCTATATGCAGCGGCTGATCCGGAAGATCAAGACCGACGACAAGATCATTCTCATTTCCGACCAGACCGTTCACCCTGCCATGAACCCCGAGGGCTTTGAGCATGTAACGGATCTGAATTTCTCTCTGATGGAAAACGGTGGCATCGACATTTCCGGTTCCAAATTGTATTTGAATGTAGCCTGCCGCAACTACATGAAGCACACCGGCGCTTCCATCGTTGACGCCTTTAAGGTGGCTTCCTACAACCCCGCTCAGGTGGTGGGTCTTACCGACCGCGGCGAGATTCGGGAAGGTCTGCGGGCTGACTTGATTTTGGTGGACCAGAAGATGAATGTACACACCGTCATTCTGGAGGGCAAGGTTCGATAATCAATCCCCGCCAATTAGCAAAGATGACGTACCATGCAGCCGAAACTTTTTGCAGGGGCGACTATCGGTCGCCCGCAGGCGGATAATATCCCCCCTTTATTCTGTTGATGTAGGGAATTGAACAGTTTTAGGGCGCGTTGCAATATTTTGCAACGCGCCCTTTATATTTAGTTATTGCGGAAGCGGGCAAGGAAATCCATTGTTTCCTGCTTTTGGGGGTTGCCGAACAGTTCTTCGGGGCTTCCCTGCTCACAGATGACACCGTCAGACATATAGACCACCCGGTTGCTTACATCCCGGGCAAAGGCCATCTCATGGGTAACCACCAACATGGTCATCCCCTCCTGGGCAAGGCTCTGCATAACGGTCAGCACCTCGCCAACCATTTCCGGGTCCAGAGCGGAGGTGGGCTCATCAAACAGCAGTACCTCGGGGTTCATTGCCAACGCCCGGGCAATGGCAACACGCTGCTTCTGTCCGCCGGAAATCTGCCGGGGCTTCGCGTTGATGTAGGGCGCCATGCCTACCTTGTTCAGATAGTACATCGCCGCCTCTTTTGCCTCTGCCTTGCTCTTTTTAAGAACCTTGATCTGACCAACCATGCAGTTCTGCAGCACCGTCAGGTTGTTAAACAGGTTAAAGGACTGGAACACCATACCCACATGAGAGCGGTATTCGTGGGCCTTCACCTTCCGGTCCGCCACATTGGTGCCGTGGTAGAGAATTTCACCGGCAGTTGGTGTCTCCAAAAGGTTAATACAACGCAGCAGAGTGGATTTACCGGAGCCGGAGGCGCCGATTATAGAGATCACGTCGCCCTTATTCACCGTAAAATCGATATCCTTAAGCACTTCATTTTTGCCAAAACTCTTGGACAAATGCTTCACTTCCAGAATCATTTCACCCATCAGCGATCACCTCTGTTTCTGCCGAATTTCAGCTCCTGGCTGATGCGTCCTCTGCGTTCCTTGCTCCGCTCGTCAAAGGGTGAGCCCTTGTCCGGGTGGCTGTAAGTGCCGGCGGACATAGTAAGACTGTCCACCTGCACCAGCTCATAGCTGGAAGCGCCGTCCATCAGCTTCTCCACCCACCGCAGCAGGAAGGATGCCAGCAGCGTCATAGTCAGATAGCCGATCATTTCAATGGTTGCCGAGGGGAAATACATATTGTTTACGCCCACAATATACCGGTGGGCAGCGAAGAAGTCCGTAAAGCTGATAATAAACATCACGGAAGTGTCCTTCACATTGATAATGAAGTTGTTGCCAATCTGGGGCATGATATTCCGCAGCGCCTGGGGCAGGATCACATTGGTCATGGTCTGCACATGGGTCATGCCGATGGCCTTAGCGCCCTCTGTCTGGCCGGGATCGATGGAAATAATACCGCCACGGACAGACTCTGCCATGTATGCGCCGGTGTTAATGGAAACAACCAAAATCGCCGCCGTCCACACATCGGAAAACCGGACGGCGTTATTGGTAAAGTACGGCAGGCCATAATAAATGAACACTGCCTGGAGCACCATGGGCGTGCCGCGGAACACTTCCACATAGATCCGCACCAGAATCCGGATCAATCGCAGGAAACAACGCTTTACAATGTTGTCGTTTTTGTTAGTAGGAATGGTATTGAGAATACCGCACACCAGGCCGATCACGCAGCCAATAAAAGTTGCCACCAGTGCCAGGATCAGGGTGTTTTTAATGCCGTTGAGATACATGGGATAATACTTGCTCCACAGCCGGGTAATATCCTGCACCAGTTCCATGAGCATATTCATAAAAAGCTCCTTTCGCGCACACTTCCTCCGATCGCAGGACCGGAGGAAGTTGCTTGTGGGATATTAGACCTCGGGCTGAACAGCGATAGCGTAGTTCATCATCGCATTGAAATCAGCTTCGGACATTGCAGAAAGCACCTTGTCCATGGCTTCCTTCAGCTCGGTGTTGTCCTTCAACACGGAAATGCCGATGTTCACATTCTCTGCCTTAACCTCTTCGGACTCGAACTGGAAGTCGGCCTCGGGGGTCTGGGAGAAGTCCAGAATCACCAGGCTATCGTCCTTGGCAACGGCGCCCATAGCGGTGGGCATATCGGTACAAATGAAGTCCACAGTGCCGGTCTGCAGCTGCATAATCATCTGAGGAGCGGTCTCCGCAGGAGCCAGCAGCTCGGCGTCCTTAATCTGAGACAGGCAGGAATCGTACCAGATGGTACCGGACTGGGAGGTGCACTTACCGCCTGCCAGGTCAGCAATAGACTTGGCTTCTGCAAACTTGGTGCCCTTCTTGGCAACACAGACGATGGTAGCATAGTAGTAGGGGCCTGCCATGTCAACTTCTGCCATACGCTCAGCAGTCATGGACTGACCTGCGATGTTGGCATCCATGGTTTTGGACTGAACAGCGGGGCACAGGGAATCCCACGCGGAGGAAACCACTTCCAGCTCCCAGCCGTAAGCCTCGCAGATGCGCTTTGCGATCATCACGTCGTAGCCATTGGCGTATGTGCCCTCCATACCCTTGATGGGAACAGCGCCGTTACTGTCGTCCATCTGAGTCCAGTTGTAGGGCGCGTAAGCGCACTCCATACCGACGGTGAGAACGCCGTCCTCCACACCGATGATCTTACTGGTGTCAACACCGGTCAGGTCTTCAACGGCAGGAACATTCTTCAGGTAATCCTCGGGGTTTACCTTGCCCTGGTCTCCGGACTGAGCGGGAGCGCAGGCTGCCAGGGTCAGCAGCATAACCGCAGCCATCAAAACTGCTAAGATCTTCTTCATTTTCTTTTCTTCCTTTCAATAGTAAAATAAAAAATCGAACCGCCTTGGAAAGCGATCCGACAGTAACAGCAATAGCATACATATTGCGACACTGCTTCGATAGCGCTTCACAAAGGCGGCATTATCGCAAAATGGATTTTTGTTGGACTGGCTGAGGAGTTTTGCTACAAGTGAAGTTCTGAAAACGAAGGAATACTTTGTGTATTTCAAGTTTTCATAGCGCACAGTTGGAGCAAAAAATCCAGCCAAAACACAAAAAGACATTTAAGATAATGCCTAGATGTGACAGTCCGGCAGATATTCTCTGACGGCCCAGCGTGGAAAATTCAGGCATTTTCCTTGCTTCGGCGGCTTCCCCTTTCCCCTGCCGCGGCTGCCTGGCCTTGCGGAGGGTACTGATGAAACCCGCACCTCTATCTGAGCGATTCAATTTTCAATATACTACCACGCTAAAGCGGTGATGTCAAGTCCCATGGTGGATTTTGTTTGACAACCGCCCCTGCTTTTGATACTATCAAGCATATTATGACATGGGGAGTCCACTATGAATACTGCAAAACTGAAACTTTTTGGTGCCATGGGCATCTTCGGCACGATCGGCATCTTCATCCGCTATATTCCTCTGCCCTCCGCTGCCGTTGCCTTTTTCCGGGGTGTTTTGGGCGTGATTTTCTTGGTAACCGTTATACTGCTCACCGGAAAAAGGCCGGATTGGGCTGCCATCCGCAAAAATCTTTCCATTCTGGTGATATCCGGCGGTGCTATCGGCTTTAACTGGATATTGCTGTTTGAAAGCTACAAGCACACCACTGTTTCCACCGCTACAGTGTGCTACTATCTGGCGCCGCTGCTGCTATTGCTGGCTTCTCCCCTGCTGGGCGAAAAGCTGACGGTAAAGAAACTGTTGTGCGTAGGTGCTGCTCTCTTGGGACTTGCCTGTGTATCCGGTGTGATGGAGGGCGGTCTGCCCCCGCTGGAGGAATTACTGGGGGTGTTGCTGGGTGTAGGCGCAGCCATTCTTTATGCCACTGTTATGTTCCTGAACCGGAAGCTTTCCCCTATCCCGGCTTATGACAAAACCATCCTGCAGCTGGGAAGCGCCGCGGTAGTGATTCTGCCCTACCTGCTGCTGACGCAACCCGCACCACTTCCTGCCATGACAGCTGGACAGTGGGTACTTCTGGCGGTTGTGGGCATTGTCCACACCGGCATTGCCTATACTCTGTATTTTGGTTCTATGAAGGATCTGAGCGCCCAGACTGTGGCGATCTTCAGTTACCTGGACCCGGTGATTGCGGTTCTGCTGTCGGCATTTTTACTTAAAGAGCCCATAGGAATCTGGGGTGTGGTGGGATCGGTTCTGATTTTGGGCAGTGCCCTGTACAGCGAAATGCCGACAACGAAGGGATAACACCCACCCTGACAAATCAAGAAAGCCTTCGGTGCGTACCGAAGGCTTTTCTTATTGTTCCATGGAAACAGATGTCACATCCGGCAGGTCCGCCAGGGCTTCCGGGCGGTGGGTCACCACCACAGCCTGTTTCGCCAATTTCCGCAAATTCCGCAGCACCGCATCCTCCGTTCCCGCGTCCAGTGCGGAGGTGCATTCATCCAACAGGAAAATGGGTCGCTCCATGAGCACCGCCCTGGCAATGGCCAACCGCTGTAGCTGACCTTTGGAAAGACCGGCATTATTTTCTCTGACCTGGGCATTCTCCTTGTCGCTCAATTCCCAGACAAAACCCGCCTGGGCAACTTCCAGCGCATCACCCAACGCTTCCCGGGACACCTCCGGCGCTACCATCTGCATATTCTGCAGAATCGTGCCGGAAAGCAAGGCATAATCCTGGGGAACATAGGCAAACAAGTGCCGGGTCTGTTCGGAGCAAGGAATCTGCTCCGTCTGGGTTTCCAGATACACTCTGCCCGCCTGGGGTTTGTACAGACCCAGGACCAGCTTAAACAGGGTGGTCTTACCTCTGCCGGAAATGCCGGTCAGACAAGTCCATCCATCCAAGGGCATCCGGAAATGGAAGTTTTCCACCACAGGGGTCTCATCCCCGGGATAGGCAAAGGTAACATTCTCAAAAACAATTGCCTTGACTTGGGCAATGTCTGTACTCTTCCCCACAGGCTGGTGATCCTCCAACAGTTCTTCCAGCCGTTCCGCGGCCACCTCTACACCTGCAAGCCGGGTCCAAAGACCGGAGAGACCGATAACAGGGCCCCTGAACAGCGCAAACAGCTGCACCATTGCTGTCAAAGAACCATAGCTCATCGTACCGGCTGCCACCTGGGCAGCACCATACAACAGCAGCGCACCGGAGCCAACCTGGGACGCGGTATTAATCAGCACATTACTGCCAACCGACCACAGGCGCCGCTGGAATCTGGCACGTAAATTTTCCTTGATTCGCTGAGAAAATCTACCTGTGATCTGCTCTTGGGCATCTAAGCTCTGAATCAATTCCAGCTGCTGCAGATCCTCCTGCATAGTTGCCATAACTATTTCGTCCGTAGCACGGACCTGTCTCTGCTTTGCCTTAATCATGGGGCGAAGGCCTGTGGTAACCAGACATACCGCCACCGCAGCAATGGCCATTACCCAGGCAACCGGGGGATAAATAAACACAATAGCAGCAAAGGTGGCAACCAGCCGTGTAACCTGCCCTACCAAAGAGGGCAATGTGCCAACCGCACCGTCGCATACGATGGCAACATCCTCAATGCCACGGCTCAGCAGCTGTCCGCTGTGGTGTTTCAAAAGCTTTTCATCCCGGCTGAACAGCGCTGTACGCAGAATATCCTGCTTCAGCCGAGCTGAAAGCCGATCCGCCGTGCTGTTGGCAGTCCAGGAAACCCAACCATGCACACCAACCAAAGCCATTATGTCCGCTGCCAGCGCAACACCCCAGAACAAAAGATTTTCATCCGCTGTCAACGCGGCATCAATCACAAAGCGGGACAGCAACGCCAAAAACACCTGCAGCATGGCCTGGATCACTGTCAGGCAGCTTAATCCAATGACACGCCACCGATAGGGTCGAAGAATCCTGCGAAAAGACACCTGCAGTCCTCTACTTGCCATTTTTCTTATTTGCCTTATCCAGAAGTTCCTGGAAATCGATCTCATTCTTATTTCCCGTAGAAGAACTGGTGGGTTTCTCATTGTCGGAGCCGGTGGTAGCATCTGTGGTAGTATTGGAACCGGTGGTGGGCTTAGTCTCTTCCTGAACGATCACACCAACGGTAGGTTTGGCAGAATCTTGACCGGAGCTGCCACTGCCGGAAGATCCGGAGCCGCTGCCGGTATTACCCCCGGTGGTGGGCGCAGTGGTAGGTACTGTGGTATCCTGGGTACCGGATGTAGTGTCGGCCGTAGTCTGGACAGGATCACCTGTTACCACGGTGGGCTCTTTGTCCTTAACACCGGTATAGTCACTGCCCACGGTACTGCTCCAGGGCCAAGTGCCGTTGATCATGCCCACCAGCACGACACAAACCAGGGCAACGCCCAAAAGGCATGCCAAGGCAGTAAGAATTGCCTTTTTCATATTCATGATGAATCCTCCTGTTATTTACAACGCTTACTCCGCAAACGGCCCAAGCGCCGCCGCAAAGCGATATAGGGTTTTCTCAAGAAAAACAGCCTGATCCAAAGGGCTGTATAAAGCCGGTAACCGACTGCTTCCACCCCGTAATGCTTCCCCCTATGGGTAAATTCCTCAACCACAGCAATCAGCTGTCTGTGCTCCACAAGCTCCGGCTGGTATTGGTTGTCGCCGCAGCAGATGTAGCCCTCTCCAGCCATGCGGATAATCCGGTGCAGAATATATCGTCCGTTATCCCTTCGGTAAAAAATGATATCTCCCGGCTTTTGCCGTCCCGCTACTGGTACCAGCAACACAGAATCCTTCCTGTGCCGCAGCATGGGCATCATGCTGCTGCCGGTTACTGTAAGGTTGGCTCTGCCGCCATTCTGCAGCTGCAGCAAAATGACCTCTGCCAGAGATTCCATTGGCATGATAACTGTTTGCATCTTAATTCTCCGCAGCCCTTTCTTGGTCAATGCTCGTCATGGCCTCCTTGGCCAGAATCGCCGCTGCATCCTCATTGCGGCAGGTCAGTTCCCAAACAGGCACTCTGCGGAGCAGATCATCCAAAAGCGCAAGCTGGCGCTCCATCTGCTCCAACCCCAGCCGCCATAAGGACTGGTGCATCAGCTGGGGGATCGCTTCCTTGGCAGAAAGCTGAACGATCCGGTTCTGCTCGCCGCGCTTCAAAAGGGCAATGCCAGCCAAAGGCGCGCCTGTGGGTCTGGACAGGTCGTGCTTACCGGACCAGGGCGTCCCGTATGCGATCCACTGACCGTTCTGCCGGCGCAGTGCCGGTTTGTCATCGTTTAAGTAAGCCGCTCCAAAAAGACGACACCATTTTTCTGTATGGGTAGATTTACCCACGCCGCTGTCCGCAGAGAACAAGTATGCCTTTCCGTCCAGTTCCACAGCCGAGGCATGTAGGTAGGTACCGTCAAAGGCCAGCAACTCCCGGGCAAACAGAATACCCGTACCCATGTACAGTGCGCTGTCGAGGTTTTGCAAATGGGGATTCAGCTCCGCGATCTGTTGGGCATTACATTGGATCAGTATATCCGCAGGTCCCTCCATGGGGATCTCATAGGCCGCGGCACGCTGTTCCGTCTTACCGATCACATCCATCTGTACCGTAAGGCCGGCAATGTGATAATGTTTCATAAAAACCCTTTACGGAAGGATTGCCCCGGTAGGCTTCAGCTTCTCAAGAAATGCCTCCACATCTGCCCGGGCTGTTTCCTCACTGACTTCATAATCTTCCAGCAGTGCTGCCACCAAAGTCTGCACCGTCTGCTCTTTTTCCAGCAGTTCCCACAAAAACGCGCCTGTGGCGTTTACGGTCATCATGCCGGGAAAGTCGTTGACTGCTGCGCCTACAGGTACAATGACCATAGTGCCTGCCACATCCCGCAGCAGGAAATCCGTGTTTCTTTTCATCTTAACACCCCCAGATCACTCGCGGTAATAATAAGACTTACTCTTACTTAGGGTTGCATCGTTCAGGATAAAGCCCAGGATCTTGGCACCTGTAAGCTGCAGACGGGAGACTGCTCGCTTCAATTCGTCTTTTCTGGAGCTGTTCTGACGGGCCAGCAGCAGCACGCCGTCCAAGAGGTTTGCCACCACACAGACATCCGAAACCAGGTTCACAGGAGGTGTATCCACCAGAATATAGTCATATTTCTGGGATATCTGCTCCACCAGCTGACGCATAGCATCGCTGCTCAGCAGTTCAGAGGGATTGGGAGGAATATCACCGGAAAACATAATATCCAAATTTTGGTAGACGTTCTTATGGATAGCATCTTCCACTCCCACCAGGCCCGCCAGCACATTGGAAAGACCCGGGGCAGCTTTTTCCACCAGCAGCCGCGCCAAGGCGGGACGGCGCAGGTCTGCGTCGATCAGCAGAACCTTCTGTCCTGCCTCTGCCATAGAGATGGCAAAATTCAGCAGGGTGATACTCTTTCCCTCACCGGCGGCGCCGCTGGTAATGCAGATCTTCTTGCAGCCCTTACCCTGGAGCGCAAAACGCACATTCGTACGCAGGGTGCGATAGGCCTCCTGCGCAGCAAAGGCGCTGTTCTGATTCAAAATTTTTCGGCGGGCGCTCATAAACCCGCTCTGTTCCGGATTCTTATTCTGGTTGTTCTTCATGCTTCTTATCTCCTTGCTTTCTTACCGGTGTTCTTCGCATCGTCTGTCAGGTTGGGAATCACACCCAGCACAGGAATATCGCAAATGATCTTCAGGTCCTCTTCACTCTTAACCCGAACATCCAGCAAATACTGCACCACAAACACCAATGCCGCCAGAACAGCGCCCACCATAGCACCAACCACAGTATTGACAGTGTAGCTGGGGGAGCTGCGGCCCTTGGGAACTCTGGCCGCGTCAATGATCTTTGCCGAGCTTCCCTCAATGATCTGCGCAATCTCACTGGGCGCAATAGCGGCAATGGCATTGGCAATATCCGCAGACATCTGGGGGTTGGGGCTGGTAATGGTTACCCGGAACATCTCCGTTTCTTCCACTGGCTCTGCAGAGAGCATGCCGCGAATCTGACCGGCGGTAAGCATCAGCCCAGTTTCATCGATTACACGCTCCAGAACCTTATCGCTTTGAATAATGTTCACATAGGTATACACCAGACGCAGGGCAACTGCCAGATCACCGGAAGTGATATTGTTGTTGCTGTTGCCGGAGTTATTGTTAACATACATGGTAACGCTGGCCTGGTACATCGGCACAACGAAATTCACCGTGTACATCAGCACAGAACCACCTACCAGGATCGCGCAGAGTGCAATGATCCACAGCCGTTTCAATAGCACTTTGCACACCTCACGCAGATTAATTTCCAGATTTTGTTCCATTTCCATTTCTCTCCGATCCATCTAACCTTGGCCTGGTTTAATAGGCAAAAACCCGTTTTCTGCAAGCGGGCACACTCCCAGACTTTATTGCATTATTCTATCACATATCAACTTTAATGTCAACGTCGTTTGGATGTCCGGGGCTACTCTTTTCCTCCTGGCAGCAAATGCGGAGGAAGCATAGGGGAAATGCCCCTCCTACGCAAAAAGGCGTGCCGGAATCGGCACGCCTTTATCTTAAACGCTGTTGGCTGTCTGCTTATAGAGGGATTCGTAGGTGGCATCCTTTTTGTCCGCACCGTTGGGTGCAGGCTGATAAGTAGGAACCATAGCCGCCACAGCCTCCCGGATAGCCTCATCGTTCTGGTAGGCCGCCTCCATCAGTTCCCGGAGCTGCTCCAAAAATACTTCTGTATCCAGGGGAATGGGGTTGCCAATGTGGATCAGCTCATTGGGGGTCTTTTGCATACCCTCTTCTGCCATAAGCTTCTCCTCGTACAGCTTCTCCCCGGGACGAAGACCTGTGTAGACCACCTTGATGTCTACGTCGGGGGTATGGCCGGAAAGCTTGATAAGATTCCGTGCCAGTTCGTCGATCCTCACCGGAGCGCCCATGTCCAGAACAAATATCTCGCCGCCCTTGGCATAGACACCCGCCTGCATTACCAGGCTCACCGCCTCCGGAATGGTCATGAAGTAGCGGATAATATCCGGATGGGTAACGGTAACCGGGCCACCCTTCAGGATCTGCTTTTTGAATAGAGGAATCACAGAACCGTTGCTGCCCAGCACATTGCCGAAGCGCACCGCTACGAACTCCGTAACGATCTTCTCTCCAAGGCCCATCATTTCCTCATCCGCCCGGTGGGTATAAAGCCGAGGCAGATACTTGGCCGTTCCCTCCTTCACCGCCTTGTCAAAGGACTGGACAACCATTTCGCACAGTCGCTTGCTTGCGCCCATAATATTTGTGGGATTGACAGCCTTATCCGTACTAATCAGGACAAAGCGCTTACAACCGTGGGTCATAGCCGCATAAGCGGTCTTGTAGGTGCCAATCACATTGTTTTTGATCGCCTCACAGGGGCTTGTCTCCATCAGCGGCACATGCTTGTGGGCAGCCGCGTGGTAGACGATGTCCGGCTTATAAGCGGAAAACACGCTGTCCACACATCGGCTGTCCCGCACAGATCCGATGAGCACCTTCAGATTCAGGTCAGGGTGCTTAGACCGCAGCTCCTGCTCAATGTCATAGGCATTATTTTCATACACATCGAAGATCACCAGCAGTCGGGGCTTATGGGCCGCCACCTGACGGCACAGTTCGCTGCCGATAGATCCGCCGCCGCCGGTTACCAGAATGGTCTTGCCGCTGATATAACTGTAGATCTCATCCATATTAACGCGGATGGTTTCTCTACCCAGCAGATCCTCTACTGCCACATCCCGCATGTCACTGACAGACACCTGGCCGCTGACCAACTGGTACATACCAGGCAGATTTTTCAGCTCGCAACCTGTTTCCTTGCAGATATTCAGTATGTCCCGCTTATCCTCTTCCCGGGCGCTGGGCAGCGCCACAAATATCTTGTCGATACCGAACTTCCGGGCGTGGAGTAGGATATCCTCTCTGCCACCCACAATAGGCACACCGCACAGATACCTGCCCCATTTGTTGGGGTTATCGTCAATAATACAGCAGATTTCCAGATTGTCCTTTGTCAGCCGGGAAACATCCTGCAGAATCATCTGACCGGCATTGCCTGCACCGATAAGCATAACCCGGCTTCTCTGGCTGGTGCTGCGGTAGGCTTTGTTCCGTTCCAGCAGGACAAACCGGTAGGAAAACCGCACCCCCAGCAGCAGCAAGAACTGGATGCCGGTGCCGATAATATAGTAAGAAACAGGCATCCGTCGGAAAAGCAGGGTAATGCCCACAGTATGCAGCACCGCTGTGATCGCTGTTGCCGTGACCACACGAACCAGTTCCGTAAAGCTGGCGTAACGCCAGACGCTGTTATACATCCGCACCCAGGCAAATATGGGAATACACGCCACTGCGTAGATAGGCGCAAACCGGATGAAAGATCCCAAATATTCATAGGGGATCTCAGAATATGTACAGTCAAACCGGAACCATAATCCCAGAAAGAACGCCAGGGTTACCGCCACCATATCATACAGGATCAGCAGCACAGAAACCTTGTGCCAATGGGCCAGCCTGAATTTGTGCATTTTTCTCATAAAAAACTCCCGAAAACTAAGGATTTCGCAAAACGCTCTAGTTTAGATTGTACACTATTTCGCCCTGTTTTGCAACTATTCCTTCCGGTTTTTCTTTGTTTTTTCTAAAAATACGCATTTTAGGAATCACTTGCCTAACAAATATTTCAGTGCGTCCTGAATATGCATATCCCACCATTTCCAGGAATGGTTGCCTTCGGATTCTGCATAATGGTGATCCACCTGCAGCTGTGCCAAAAGATCCCGGAACTTCCTGTTCGCATCCAGTAAAAAGTCGCTTTGGCCGCACCACAGGTACATTTTGGGGAAGGGGATTCCTTCCTTTCGGTTCTTTTCCGCCAGGGCATATACATCGTGAATGCTGCCTGCCAGTTCCGCAGGGTCTTCCAACTCGAAGCCGAAGATTCCCTTCCACTCGTCCATCATATTCACCCGGCGCATATCTGTAATATCAAAAGCGCCGGACAGGGATGCGCAGCCGCCGAAAGTCTCCGGACACCGCAGCGCCGCCTTTACCGCGCCGTAGCCACCCATGGAAAGGCCGGCAACAAAGGTGTCCTCCCGCTTGTGGGACATACCATTGAAATAGCTGCGGCACACCGCAGGCAGTTCCCCGGTTACGAAAGTAAAATACTTTGCGCCGTAAGCAGTATCCGTGTACCAGCTTCTGCCCACATTGGGCATCACCACCGCAATGCCGTGTTCCGCGGCATACCGTTCAATAGAAGTACGGCGCATCCAGCAGCTATAGTCATCCGACAGTCCGTGAAGCAGGAATAGGGTCTTATAGGTGCCGTCCCCTTTGGTATCCATACCAATGAGAGTCTTGGCCTGTTCCGGCAGGATCACATGGACCGTAACACCGGCCTTAAGTACATCAGAATGATAGTTCATTTTGAAAAAAGCCATAATATTACCTCCTGTCCTCCTAATTATAACAAAGTTTTGCTGTTCGTCAACATTAACCCTGAATTCCCACTATAGACCAACGATATTTTTGCTATCTCCCGGTTTTACCGCCACCCGTATAGCCCTAAAAACCAAGAAGCTCCGCGGGTGTGAACCTCACGGAGCTTCGGAATTATTGTGCTATTTTTGCTTTTTCTACTGCCAGCCTTCGCAGCAGCCGGTAGGTCCAATAGGACATCTGCACAAACAGAATATCCAGCACCGTTACGATCAGCACATACAGGATCATCGCCGGCACCGTGCCACATGCCGTCTCTACCGTCTGCCGGACTGTTTCCAGGGGTGGAATATTGCAGGTGTAGAAGTTATTGAAATTGGTCTTCAGCAGCTGCGCCATAGTAGCCGAAACAGCGCAGAAGCAGACTGTAAACAAAGCGGTCGTCTTGGTCTCCCCCTTAGGTGTGGGCTCGTGGATCGGCAGCAGCACCGTCAAAATCGACACAAAGACCACCAGATTGTGGAAGGCAACCGTATGGAAGGACATATACTCTGTAAAGAATGCCCGGATGTTCCAGTCTCCGTAGATCAGACAGGGGTAGATCATCATCATAAGAAAAACCGCCATGCACAGCGCCGCGGAAATGCCCCGGACCGTCTGCTTATGCCTGCCCCGGTAGAACGCCATTACCGGCACCATAAAAATAAACAGGGAGCAAAAATGGAACGGCAGATGATAAAGCTCGTACCCCTGGAGAAAGGATATCACCTGCTTGCCAATCTCGATAACTACCAAAAGGCAGGCAATCACCTGGTAGGGGATCAGGCGAACCGTTTCCGATTTCCCCTTCAGCAGCCGCCGCAGCAAAAGTCCGATCAGTACCATCACCACCACCGCCGGCAGCAAGGTAACTGCATGATCCTTTGTCCATAATTGCATAGGAAAAACCTCCCATAAAAACCTTTTGACCATTTTAGCACAGATAAAAATCTGCAACAACCTGTCAATTCCTAAGATTTATATAAGATTTTCCATCCTGCCGAATCCCGATTTGTCGGGTAGTAGTGCAGGGCGGAGCCTCGCACTACATTGCATTACAAGCAATTGCCGAATGAATAGGAATTTGTTAGTCTGTGGAAATCCTCAGCAGAAAAGCAGGACCTAGCCGGTCCTGCTTTTTCTGTAGAATTATTTCTTGGCAAACAGCCGCTGAAGCAGTTTGACAACCTCCACGACGGGAATGACCAGAACCGCCAGCCCCATAGCGATGGCGTACTCTGTCCAGCCGATGATGGTGAAGCCAAAGGCGTTGGCAAGGAAGGGTACCTCGATGACTACGGTGGTCAGCAGGAGACTGCCCAGCATTGCTGCCCACAGAATCATGTTCTGACCCTTGAGGGTAAACACGCTCTTGCGCTGGGAGCGCATATTGAAGCTGTGGAATATCTCACACATGGACATGGTCAAAAACGCCATGGTCATACCGTGACCGGAAGTACCGGCTGCCCGCAGGGCGGCAAACCAATCGCCGGAGCTGCCAAACTCAATAGCGGAGCCAATCAGGTAGGCGGCAATGGTGATGACGGTAACCAGCACACCCTGGTAGATCACATCAAAACCCAGACCGCCGGCAAAGATACCGTCCTTGGAGTTTCTGGGAGGACGGGTCATGGTATCCGGCTCTGCCTTTTCCATGCCCAGCGCCAGCGCCGGGAAACAGTCCGTTACCAGGTTGATGAACAGCAGGTGCACAGGATTCAGCAGGATAAAGCCCAGGATAGAAGCGAAGAACACACCCAGAACCTCGGACATATTGGATGCCAGCAGGAACTGGATGGCCTTGCGGATGTTATCGTAGATTCGGCGGCCCTCGCCCACAGCGGCAACAATGGTGGCGAAGTTATCGTCCGCCAGAACCATATCCGCCACGTTCTTGGTAACGTCGGTACCGGTGTTGCCCATGCCCACGCCGATGTCGGCAGACTTGATGGAGGGAGCGTCGTTAACGCCGTCACCGGTCATGGCGGTGATGGCACCGTTTGCCTTCCACGCGGTGACGATACGGGTCTTATGCTCCGGCTGTACACGGGCGTACACACCGTACTGCTTGACGAATTCACAGATCTCCCCGTCGGAGACATTGTCCAGCTCTGCGCCGGTGATCGCCTGGGAAGCATCGGTGATGATACCCAGCTCCTTGGCAATGGCAACGGCGGTATCCTTATGGTCGCCGGTGATCATCACAGGACGGATACCCGCGGCACGGCACTCTTCAATAGCGGCCTTAACCTCGGGACGGACAGGATCAATCATACCGGTCAGACCGATAAAGACCAGCTCCTGCTCCAGGAACTCAGGGGTGTTATTCTCGGGCTTAGCGCTCCAATCCCGCTTAGCGGCAGCCAGCACACGCAGTGCCTTGTCTGCCATCGCCTTGTTAGTGGCCATGATCTCGGTACGTTTTTCCTCGGTCATAGGCTTGGCTTCGCCGTTTTCATAGTAATATGCACACCGGGCCAGGACCACATCGGGACCACCCTTGGTATACTGCACGAAGCTGCCATTGCCCAGGTCATGGACCGTGGACATCATCTTACGGCCGGAATCGAAGGGGGCTTCGTCCACACGGGGGGTAGCCTTCTCCAGATCCTGCTTCTTATAGCCTTCCTTGCAGGCAAAGTTCACCAAGGCGCACTCGGTGGGCTCACCCTCTGCCTGATCCTCTTCGTTGAGGCTTGCGTCAGAGCACAGCGCCATGGCCTTTGCCACCAGCTCGGTTTCGCCCAGATGCTCCACAACAGTCATCTTGTTCTGGGTCAGAGTGCCGGTTTTATCGGAGCAGATCACCTGGGTGCAGCCCAAGGTCTCCACAGCAGTAAGCCGACGGATCACAGCGTTACGCTTGGACATATTGGTAACACCGATAGAAAGCACCACCGTAACCACCGTTGCCAGTCCCTCGGGGATAGCAGCAACCGCCAGGGAGACCGCAACCATGAAGGTCTCCAGAATCACGCTGAGGGTATGTCCCTCCACCGCCAGCTGGGACCGTGCCATAAACAGATTGAAGCCAAAAATAAACACGCAGATACCCAGAACGATCCAGCTCACCGCCTTGCCCAGCTGGTCCAGCTTCCGCTGCAGGGGGGTCTGCTCATCCTCGGTGGCAGCCAGAACGCCGGCGATCTTGCCCATTTCGGTGTCCATACCGGTGCGGGTGATCACCGCCTTACCGCGGCCATAGACCACGGTGGAGCCCATGTAGCACATGTTCTTCCGGTCGCCCAGAGGGACGTCATTTTCGCTCTCCACGCCCAGAATCTCAATAACCTTATTGACGGGGACACTTTCGCCGGTGAGGACAGCTTCCTCAATCTTCAGAGAAGCGCTTTCCAGCAGACGTCCATCAGCAGGCACGGCGTCACCCGCCTCCAGCAGGACCACGTCGCCGGGAACCAGCTCATCGGAATGCAGGACCACCATCTTGCCGTCCCGAAGGACCTTACAGGTGGCTGCCGTCATAGTCTGCAGGGCTTCGATAGCCGCCTCTGCCTTGCTCTCCTGGATCACGCCCAGAATGGCGTTCAGCAGGACAACCGCTAGAATAATGATGACTTCCGCCCACTCGTTTTCACCGGACAACATACCGGTCAGGGCACTGACGCCTGCCGCGATCATCAGAATGATCAGCATGGGGTCCTTCAGCTGCGCCAGGAACTTCTGGAACCAGGTGGCCTTTTCCGCTTCCTTCAGCTTGTTGAAGCCATACTTTTCCAGCCGCTGGGCCGCCTGTGCAGAAGAAAGGCCCTGTTCGTTGGTGTCCAATTCCTTCAGCACATCTTCTGTGGAAAGACTGTACTCTCTGTCCATTGCAATTCTCCTTTACTATTTTGGGGAATAAAAAAAGCCCATACGCGATCGCAAAGAACGGTCTGCGCATGAGTCTCATTCCGAAAGAACCTTCCCGGGCAGGTGTCTGCCGGTATGACGAAAAGGCCCAACACCGAAAGGTGCCGAATTACTCCCTCAAGGTATGACCATTCTAATTAAGATTTTGTGTCTTGTCAAGGGATTTATGTAAATAATTTCAAAAAACCTATCAGCCCCATCGACACCCAAAGGCACGCCGCTTTCCGCGCCCCTCACGGAACAGATAAAACGAAATCCCCATCCACGCAACCTTGTTTTTCCAGTATTCACTATTACCTCTTACCTAAATTCCATACGCGGCGAATCAGCAAAAAGCCAAGAGAAAACATCTAAAAATCAAAAAAATCCGCACACATGCGTGTGCGGATTTTTTTGGTGGAGACTACGGGACTCGAACCTGTGACCTCATGCGTGTGAAGCATGCGCTCTAACCAGCTGAGCTAAGCCTCCATACGGAGCTATTGAATTATATCACACCTGCGCAAAAAGTCAACCCCTTTTTCCAATTCCAATTTGCCCAATTTTACCGTTGGCAAGTTCCCTTTTATCTGCTATGATATTCCCGAAAGGCGGAGATAATATGCGCTACAGCAATATGGTCCCGGGAATCTTCCGCAGCCGTCCCAACCGGTTTATCGCCCACATTGACATTGCCGGTGCAGAAGAGATCTGTCATGTAAAAAATACCGGGAGGTGCAAGGAGCTGCTGGTTCCCGGCTGCCGGGTATGGTGTCAGTTTTCAGATGTGCCTACCCGGAAAACAAAATACGATCTGATCTGTGTTCAAAAAGGTGACCGCATAATCAACATGGATTCCCAGGCACCCAACGCAGCCGTCCGGGAGTGGCTCTCAAGCGGCGGTGTGGGAGAGATTACAGAGCTTCGGCCGGAAACCTTCCACGGGGATTCCCGGTTTGATTTTTCCTTTATCAAGGACGGAAAACTGTGCTTTCTGGAGGTCAAAGGGGTAACTCTGGAAACGGACGGGGTCTGTGCCTTTCCCGACGCGCCCACCACCCGGGGCGTCAAACATTTGCAGGGGCTTACCCGGGCAGCCTGGGAAGGATACGGCGCCTATATGCTGTTCGTAATCCAGATGGCAGATGTAAAATATCTGCACCCCAACGACGCAACCGATCCTGCCTTTGGACAAGCCCTGCGCCAGGCTGCCGCAGCCGGTGTGCAAATTCTTGCTATGGACTGCCGGGTAACGGAAGATTCCATGACCATCCACACCCCTGTGGATGTTAGGTTGTAAAAAGCACGCCCTATTGGGCGCACTTTTTCAGTAGTGCTTCCAGTTGGGTAATGCTCTCGATCTCATAGTCCGGTTTCCGGTCCGGGTCGCAGGTTTTATGGGTCGGGTTGACCCAGCAGGTGGCGATCCCAGCATTTTTACCGCCCAGGATGTCCGAACTCAGGCTGTCGCCAACGATCAGCGTTTTCTCCGGCTGAAAATTAGGAATCCGTGCAAAGCAGTAATCGAAATACCCCTTGTCCGGCTTGTTGATACCAACATCCTGGGAAATGAAAATCTCCTCAAAAAACGGCTCAATGCCCGAGCTTGCCAACCGCCTGCACTGGACGCTGGCTGTGCCGTTGCTCACCAGAAACAGCCGATATTTCCTGCTTAAAGAAATTACCGCTTCCTCCGCACCGGGGAGAAAATAATGTCCCTCTCCCAAATTTTCCATATAGGCATGGGCAGTCTTCTTTTCGTCTGCCTCTACCCCCAAGCTCCGGAACAGTTGGGCAAACCGGCCAAACAGCACCTGCTCACGGGTGATCTCCCCTCTTTCCAGCCGCTTCCAATGCTCGTCGTTGATCCGGCTGTACAAGGCGCAAGCTTCCGGGGTTGGGTCGATCCCGGCGGCTGCAAGGGTTTTTGCAATCGCCACTTTTTCCTGCATCTGAAAATCAAAAATGGTATCGTCCAGATCCAGCAGCAATATGTCAAACATGGTTCTTTCTCCTGTAAATCTCGTTGGAAAGCGCTGCAAAGGCAGCGATATCCAAAGTCTCGCCCCGAACGGTGGCAGGCAACCCACAGGCTTCAAGCACCTCTGCCGCCCCCGCTTTTCCCAACTCCGGGAAACCGGCGGCTAAACCGTTCTGCAGTGTTTTGCGCCGCATAGCGAAGCTCGCCCGGACTGTCCGGAAGAAGGTCTCCTTGCTGTCGATCTGCCAGGGCAGGGTCTTGCGGGTACGCAGAGAGATCACCGCCGAGGTAACCTTGGGCTGCGGTATGAAGCAGTGGGCAGGCACATCGAACAGCAGGTCCGGCTCTGCGTAAAACTGACAAAAAACGGTAAATGCGCTGTAATCTGCAGTGCCGGGTTTGGCGGCGATCCGCTGGGCCACTTCTTTCTGGACCATTACCGTTACGGAATCAAAGCATTCCGCCTCCAGCAGTGCCGTCAGGATAGGCGAAGTGATGTAATAAGGCAGGTTGGCGCAGGCCATGGGCCGCAGTCCCGGGAATTTTTCCTTTACCAAAGCAGGAACATCCAACTTCAGCACATCCTCCCACAGGATCTCCAGATTGTCAAACTCCCCTACCGTCATGGCAAGAATGGGCTTCAGCCGATGATCCACCTCCACAGCGCAGACCTTCCCTGCCCGCAGGGCAAGCTGCTGGGTCAGTGGCCCGATACCGGGACCGATCTCCAGAACGCCGGCGGTGTTATCCACCCCTGCATCCTCCGCGATCTGTTCCGGCACCCATTTTGCAATGAGAAAATTCTGCCCCTTTGCTTTAGAAAAATGGAATCCGTGCTCCGCCAGCAGCGGTTTCATCACCTGAATATTGCATACATCGATCATAAAAATCGCCTCCCCCATGCTGTACAGCCGCTATTGCAGCTATTATAGCAAGAGAAAGGCGATTTTTCAATGAAATTATTAGTCCAGGAAGTAAACTGTGCAGCCTCGCATACCAAAGGTCCAGCACTCGGGGTCAGTCTCGAAGTACAGGTCCAGGCGGTTGCCCTTAATGGCGCCGCCGCAGTCCTCTGCGGTGCCGATGCCGTAAATGTAGCTGCCGTCGTTGGTAACAATGAACATCCGGGTTCCGTAAGGAACTACAGTGGGGTCAACCGCAACAGTACCTACGCGGACGGTAGTACCGGTGGCAGTGATCATGTTGCAGCCCTCGTCGGTGTGGGTGTATGCACTTGCCAGGAACTGCTCGCTGCGGCTGTAAGTAAGGATCTCACCCTCGGCGGTAACAATCACGCCGTCGCCGATGGCGGGCATGTTGGAGTCCACCTCCATGTGGGTACCTGTGCCTACCTTGATGATCTGATTCACAGGCTGCAGCGCCACGTGTTCCTCCACCACAGTATGGCTCTTCTCCACAGAATTCACATATACCACATTGGCAGTCCTGAGCAGCTGACCGGTTACACCGGCCACCAGCACCTCCTCCTCTCCTTCCGGCAAGGTGGGATCGTAGCAGTAAGTAGTCTCGAAGGGAATGTCCACAGTATAGGTCTGCTTCATCTCCACAACACTATCAATGCTGATCTCCATACCGTCATAGGTTTCGGTGTTCAGGGGCGCAGACACGGTGTACTCGCCGTAGACATTGAAGCCTTCGCGGTTCAGCAGAGTTTCCAAAGTCTCACCATAGCTGGTGAGTTGATGCATTTGCCCGCAGTAGTTTACATTGATTAACTGACTGCGCTGCACGGTGATCTCAGAAACGCCGTCGCCGGGCTGCGTGGTATAGGTATCGTCTTCTCCCAACCGGAAGCCTGCCTGGTCCAGTACCTCAGCAGGGTTGGTAGCATAGGTGGTATACACCCGAACATGGTCGCCGTCGGTGATCACATAAGTTGTCTGGGCAAAGGCTGTAGTAGCCAACAGAACAAACAGGGCGATCACAGGCAGCACCATCGCTACCACACGCAGGAAAAGACTTTTTCTTTTCTCTATAAACGCTGTAATTGCTTGCATAGAACGAACCTCCTTTCATAATTTTGGGGGTATTCACCACCGAAAACAGGTGGTATCAAACGGTAACAAAAAGACAACTCCCTAACAGGAGTTTGGGTACATTATAACATTTATTTCAAAAAAGTCAAGTCTTTGCACCAAAACACCCAAAATTGACAACTTTTTGCATAATTATCTCCAAAATTTTATGTAAACTTTCATGCAAAATATACGGTCTTTTTTGTAATAGTGACACAACCAATGGTAGATTTGGTTACATCTGTTTACATAACTCGACATATTATGTAACATTCGACCAATTTACGCCTGTTTGTAATTATGGTAAACCACTGGGCGGTATTTTGCGGCAGTTTTTCTGAGTTTTTCCTCCACTGCGGGGATTGACAGGGTAAGAAAACTATGGTATATTCCCCTTGTCAGAGGCTGCGAAGAAGACATGCGTCTGCTGCAGGATACCAAGAGAGGAGCCGGTTGGTGCAAAGGCTCTGTACCCCTGCGCGGAACGATACCACTTCTGAGCCGACGGTGGGAAATAACCGTCCGGGCGCTCCCGTTACAGAGCCAATGAGTGGCGGACTTGTCCGCAACCAGGGTGGAACCGTGGAATACTATATCTTATTGTATCCCACCCCTGATTATGTCAGGGGTGGGATTTTTATTTTTGCCCCCTCTGAAAACACCTTTATGTGGAGGTATCACTATGGAAAACGAAAACCTGTACACCTTTGAAAACCCCGAGTACCGCAAAACCTTTTGGCACACCTGCTCTCACATTATGGCGCAGGCAGTCAAGCGCCTATGGCCGGAGGTGCAGCTTGCCATCGGCCCCGCCATCGACGAGGGCTGGTACTACGACTTTGACGCTCCCTTCTCCTTTACCCCCGAGCATCTGTCCCAGATCGAGGCGGAAATGAAGAAGATCTGCAAGGAACGGATACGACTGGAGCGCAGCGAAAAGCCCCGCGCTGAGGCAATTGCCTACATGGAGCGCCTGAATGAGCCCTATAAGGTAGAGCTGATCCAGGACCTACCCGAGGACGCTGTCATTTCCTTCTACACCCAGGGCGAGTTTACCGACCTGTGCGCCGGGCCTCACTTGGACCACACCGGCAGAGTACGCCACAACGGCTTTAAGCTGACCAAGTCCTGCGGCGCTTACTGGCGCGGCGACAGCAATCGCAAGATGCTGCAGCGGATCTACGGTATCGGCTTCCCCTCCAAGGACGAACTGGATGCCTACCTGGAGGCCCAGGCAGAAGCGCTGAAGCGGGATCACAACAAGCTGGGCCGCGAGCTGGAATTTTTCACCACCGTGGAAGAGATTGGCCAGGGCCTGCCTATCCTGCTGCCCAAGGGCGCAAGAGTTATCCAGACTCTGCAGCGTTGGATCGAGGACGAGGAACAGAAGCGCGGCTACCTGCTGACCAAGACCCCCTTGATGGCAAAGAGCGATCTGTATAAGATCTCCGGCCACTGGGATCATTACCGGGACGGTATGTTCATCATGGGCGACCCCGATGACGACGAGAAGGAATGCTTTGCCCTGCGTCCCATGACCTGTCCCTTCCAGTACCAGGTCTATCTGAACCGCGCCCGTTCCTATCGCGACTTGCCCATGCGTTTGGGTGAGACCTCTACCCTGTTCCGTAACGAGGATTCCGGTGAGATGCACGGCTTGATCCGTGTCCGTCAGTTCACCATCTCCGAGGGCCACCTGGTTCTCCGTCCCGATCAGCTGGAGGAAGAATTCCGCGGCTGCCTGGAGCTGGCTAAGTATGTTCTGGATACGGTTGGTATGCTGGAAAACTGCACCTTCCGCTTTAGCCAGTGGGATCCCGCCCGTGCCGGTATCAAGTACGAAGGCACTGCCGAGCAGTGGGAGGAGGCCCAGCGTGTTATGGGCCAGTTCCTGGACAATCTGGGTGTGGAATACGAGATCGGCATTGACGAAGCCGCTTTCTACGGTCCTAAGCTGGATATCCAATACAAGAACGTATTCGGCAAGGAAGACACCATCGTCACCATCCAGATTGACATGCTGCTGGCGCAGAAGTTCGGCATGGAGTATGTGGACGCGGACGGTCAGAAGAAGACCCCCTATATCATCCACCGCACCAGCCTTGGCTGCTACGAGCGGACTCTGGCATACTTGATCGAGCGCTACGCCGGCGCGCTGCCTCTGTGGATGATGCCCGAGCAGGTCCGGGTTATGCCCATCACTGACCGGGCCCACGACTACTGCAAGGGCTTGGTGGAGGAGCTGAAGAACGCCGGCATTCACGCTGAGGGCGACTACCGCAGCGAAAAGCTGGGTTACAAGATCCGGGAAGCACAGCTGCAGAAGGTCCCCTACATGCTGGTGGTCGGCGACCGGGATATGGAAAACGGCACCGTGTCCGTGCGTACCCGCAAGGGCGACGACCTGGGCGCTATGACCCCCGCGGAATTCACCGCAAAGTGCTTGCTGGAGATCGCCACCAAGAGCAAGGAAGTATAATATATATTATACTGTGTAAGGACGGGCACCTCGGTACCCGTCCTTTTCCTGTCCCCTGCAACAAAAAAGCTGTCCATTCCGATCTGTCGGGCATTAAACAGCACGACAAAAAGGAATGCTGCCAACCTTAATTCGTTTCAATATTTTTGTAAAAAGCACTTGACTTTTGTTAGCCTGTGCGATATAATGGCAAAGCTGTGAAAATGCTGCTATAGCTCAGTCGGTAGAGCGCATCCTTGGTAAGGATGAGGTCGCCAGTTCAAATCTGGCTAGCAGCTCCAAAGATCAGTCATCCCAACTGGGATGGCTGATTTTTATTACCACATGCCTATTTGAACTGGCGACCACATTCAGCATATCCCACTTGTCGCCGTCCACAGGTGCAAAAGGGCCGCAAAAAGCCTTTTCATAACTCCCCCTCTTGCTCCCGTACAAATAAATTATATTGCGAACCCGAATCCTTTGTCATCAGAAACGCTTCTATGGGTTGACATCTACAAAAAACATCCTATAATCATAATAACAGGACTGTGAGCGCCCTGGAATACATAAGGATAGGTGAAAAGAATATGCTTAGCAACAAATTTGCCGTTATTACCGGTTCCGGCAGCGGCATCGGCGCCGCTACCGCACGGATCTTCGTCCGTGAGAATGTGGCCGGCATCGCTATCGTCGACTACAACTACGAGGCTGCCTGCAAGGTGGCTGAGGAACTGGGTGAAGTCGCCTTCCCCGTGAAGTGCGACGTTTCCAAGCCCGAGGAAGTGGAAACCGCCATTGCTCAGATCATGGAGAAATTTGGCCGTATCGACATTCTGGTGAACAACGCTGCCATCACCCGGGACGCCATCTTCCACAAGATGACCGCCGACCAGTGGCACCAGGTTATCAACACCAACCTCAACAGCGTTTTCTACTGGACCCACGGTGTGTATCAGCAGATGCGGGACAATGCGTATGGCCGCATCATTAACATGAGCTCCACCTCTGTCCGCGGCAACCCCGGCCAGTGTAACTACGCTGCTGCCAAGGGCGCTCTGATTGGCTTCACCACCACTCTGGCCAAGGAAGCCGCCAGGAAGAATATCACTGTCAACTGTGTGGCTCCCGGCGCAACCGAGACCGAGATGTTCCTGGCAGTGCCCGACCATGTGAAGGAAGCTATGGCAAACGCCAGCCCCATGAAGCGGCTGGCAAAGCCCTCTGAGATGGGCGAGGTCATCTGCTTCCTGGCTTCCGAGCGTGCTTCTTACCTCAGCGGTCAGTGGATCCCCGTCAACGCTGGCAAGTAAACCCCGAAGAAACGCTGTCATCGGCGCAGGCGGTATCTGCACGGTCACCCCACGGATCTCCGTCCGTGAGGAAGCATCTCGGGCTGATTCCCCGCAAAAGTACATACAACAAAAATCACCACCCTTCGGGATCAACCAAAGGGTGGTGATTTCTATTTCTTCTCGCTGTATGGGATGGGCTTGCGCCCAGACGCAGATTGTACCGCGACTTACTCTCCATAGTCGTCTGGATCACAATCTTGCCGCCGGTGGTGTAGATATTGCCGCTGAGGACGCCTCTGCCACCGATTAGCTCACCGCCGTGGATCCCCGTCAGTGCCGGCAGCTGCAACATTCTGTAATTCATCGAAGCAAATTAGTTAACATTTCTCTTCAGAACCAGTCTTGTAAATAACATGCCAGTGAATCGATAAATCCATGTCTTAGTATAAAACACCAATCTTTGCAAAGGTTGGTGTTTTTTATATTTTCTCCCCTTCTGGCCTGGGATGGGCTACCGCCCGCCCTCAGGCTTTGGAAGGGGAAATAAGCAAATTTGTTAACGGTTCTCTTCTGAGGAAACAGCAACTTCACATAGATATCAGCCAGGTCTTCCGCGATACCCTTTGCAAAGTTACAGGTTGTGCTTTCGTAGCTCTGGTAATCGCAAGCGTCAGCAGGTGTCATTTAGCCATGGCCGCCCAACCTAACCACTTCCGTTACGGGAGCAATCCTGACCACACTACCAGCATCGTAGACTATGGTGTAGTCTCCGTCCACAGAGATAGCCAGAATATTTTTGTCAGCATCCACGATGGGTATGCCTGCGCCCAGGCGCAGATTGTACTGAGCCTTGCTCTGCATAGTTGTCTGGATCACAGCTTTGCCGCCCACAAGGATACTCTTAGCCTTGTTTACGAAAACGCCCCCGTCAATATTGATGTTATCGCCGGAGATAACAACCTGGGAGTTGGTGCCGTTGACAAAGATATTGGAGGCAATGCCGTCACGCTGATTCTCACCGCCCACCAGCTTACCGCCAGTGATGGTCAGATTGCCAGTAGTGTAGATATTGCCGCTGAGGACACCGCTGCCGCCGATGAGCTCACCTCCGTGGATCCCCACATTGCCGCCCCAGGCAACAATCGTAGAACCGTGAGGATCCTTGGTATAATCCGCATTGGGCCGGCAGTTCACGCCCAGGATCTTACCGCTGTTAATATTCAGCGTACCACCTTCCACGGCAAAGGCCGCGCTGCCCTTCTGGGTAGATGTCAGGGTGGAGGCGTCCACAGTAATATTGTATAAAGACACATTGCCGTAAACATACATTACAGCGCCGGCCTGCACCTCACCGTTGGCATCGCTGTGCTTAACCACGATTCTGCCGGGAGTAGCATGCCCGGACAGATCAGTAATGGACACATTTGCGTCACTAGCAACATTGAATGCCCGGGTAGTTTTTCCGGCCGGAATAGTGTAGATGATATCGCTGCCGTTCAGATCCAGGTTGACATCGTTGACAAAAGTGGTTTTTGCAGTCAAAGTAACATCGTTCATCAGATAGTAGTTGCCGGCCTGGGTGGGCAGTGTATTTTCCTCTCTCCAGGGAACCCACTCAAGAATCTCACCTGCGGAGCAAGCGCCATGGTGGGTCTCATGTCCCACAAGGCACTTGCTAACACAGGGAATATCCTGCTGGACCAGGTGGTTATCCACAACGACTACTTCCTTGGTCGCCACATCGGTAATGAAGCTGTGGCGCAGGGCATCCAGGACAGTCCCATGGGTTGCGGTGGCAAATGCGCCGTCGGCTGCCAGGGTAATACCAATCCGAGCATCCGCTGACAGGCGGTTTACATCTACTCTGACGCAGGCAGGCAGCCGCAGACCGATCTTTTCCGTGTCGGACTTCTCGATAACAGGCTTGCCCGACAGGGTGATGGACTTACACTTTTCTACCCAGATGCCGCCGTTGAAATTGGCATCACCGGAGATAGACAGGGTTGCTGTGGCATCATCGCCAGCCGCAGCAACACCCACATAGATATTTGCGCCGAAGGAATCACCGGAGCTATTGACCTTCAGATCCCCGGCAACAAATGTACCGCCGGTAATGTTCAGCGCGCCCTCGGTGTAAACATTGGCACCGCGCATGGCAACGCCGCCGATCAGCTTGCCGCCATGTATGTTTGCAGTGCCGGTCTTTGCCACATGGATGGTAGAGCCACAAGTACCCTGTGCGCCGGCAACCCCCTCCACGGTACCCCCGTACATGGTGAAGCTCGCTCCCTCCCCTTTGACCAGGATCGCTGCGGCCTCCTTCGTTTCGGAGCGCAAGCCGGTTGCGTCCATGGTGCCGCCATACAGCTTCATCGTGCCGCTGACGATGGCAAGCGCGCCTGCGCCGCAGGTGGTGCTGTTGTTCAGCGCCACTGTGCCGTCAGCCTTGGCAGACAAATCGGTAATGCACAGGGAAGCGCCGGCATGGATGTTCAGAAGCCGGCGCTTCTCCCAGGCAGTAGAGCCGGTAAGTTTTTGGCTGTTAATGATTTTGAAGCTGTTCAGATCAATCTGCACATTGCCGGTAATCGCTGTATTGTTGGGGATGCTCAGGTCTGCAGTCAGGAAGTAGTTACCCTCACAGGGCAAAGCATTGTTAGTAGTCCACGGCTTCCACGCAACGATCTCCGCGGGGCAGGTCATACCATCATGGGTAGTATGTCCAAAGGCGCAGCGGGTAATGGACTGTACCGCAGCAAAGGTCAGCTGCTGTCCGTCCACCACGATCTCCTTGGTCAGATCATCAGAGATGAAGTTTTTCAGCTTCCAAGCCTCCAGCACAGCGGTGTCATTACCGGTAACAAATGCGCCCGGTGCGGTAATACTGATCTTTGCCCCAGCAGCCAGATTCTCGATGGTCAGCTTCTTTTCCGCAGGCAGCTTCAGCCCGAACTCCCTGCCCTTGTCAATGACGGGGCAGCCGGTAAGCGTGAAGGTGTCACAGTTTTCTACCAGGATGCCGCCGTGAACTTTGGTGTCGCCGCCTATGGTAACATTGGAGACCCCCTTCACAGTAATGTTGTGGACATTGGGATTCTCACCGTCGATGATGCCGCCGGTTATATTGCAGGTACCTGCATCCATCAGCAGGGCACCCACATCATCGCCGCCCATGATTCTGCCGCCGTACATATGAAAGGCAGCATCGGCTGCGCCCATATAGACGACACCGCCGGCGCATGCCGTATGACCCTTATGCTCAGCAATCGTGCCGCCATACAGGTTCAGAACAGAGCCGGAGCTGATGCAGACAACACAACCTACACCGGCAACGCCTTTGCTCCCCCATATGCCGTTACCCTTGGTGTCGAACACAGATAAGGTGAGGTGCCGGATATTGATTGTGGCATTGGAGGTCAGCTTATTACCGTTGAGGTCAATAACAATATCCTTCCGATTATCTGCTGTGCCCTTGATCTCCGGGTTGCCGGTATAGACAGCGTTCCTGGGCAGGTAGATGTGCCCCTCGGGGATGCTTTCGCCACCCTCCCAAGGCGTCCACAGAATCTTTGTCTTACAGTGCTGACAGTAGGTGTATCTGTCGCAGAACAGGGCTCCGCTCAGGATACCAACCTTCTGATCATCCGAGTATGTCTGAAACACGCCCAGGTAATCTGCAGGATTGGTCAGTACCTCAGTAAACACACCGGTACCGGAAATGGTGATCCGTGCATCTGGGTGGAGCAACGTCGGATCGATCTTTCTGCCCCCCAGATCCAGACCGCCGGTGATACCCTTGCCGATGATGGGCTTGCCGGTGATGGACAGGCTGTGGACGAAGCCGTCCAGATCGTCGCCGATGACTACATCACCTGCGATCTTGCCGCCGGAGATGGTAACCACAGCGCCACGGCAGCACTGGATGTTGCTGCCCTTACCACTTACCAACCTACCGCCTGAGATGGTGCCGCCAGTGACAGTCAGCGACGGTAGCTTACCGCTGGTATCGCCCTTCTCCTGGGAAATATAAATGTTACCGCCGGAGGTGGCTGTGCCATCAGTGATGGCAGCAGCGCCGGTAATGGCAACAACCGCATCATTCAAGCCTGCAATGTTGCCGCCCATCTCAGTTGCCTGTCCTCCGGTGATCAAGCCGCCGGTTACATTCAGCTTACCGCTCTTTATGAAGAAGTTGCCACCGTGCTTGGTAGCACTACCGCCGGTTACAGTGCCGCTGAACATATTGAAAGTACCGTTTTCTATGAAGACTGCGCCGCCGTAGGCAGCGCTGTTTCCCTGGATGGTGCCGCCATACATATTTACAGTAGTGGCTGCGTGAGACATATAGATGATACCGCCACTACCCGCTAGAATATCTTCAGTGGCAGACCTCAGAGTGCCGCTGTACAGGTTGAACTCAGCGCCTCCCTGGAGCAGGATAGCACCTGCGTTAGCAGTATCAGAGAAGCCCTTGGCTTCCACTGTGCCACTGCCCTTGCTGTCCATAATGGACAGTTTGGAGCCGTGCCATACCAGGAAAGCGCGCTTTTCCCCAGCGAGGGTCTTTCCGTTCAGGTCAATAACCACATCAAATACCTGCCCGCCGCCCTCCAGGCCCACAACAAGCTGCTGGCTCAGCGCGGTGTTCTTAGTCAGACGGTAGTGACCCCCTGCCTCGGGGAGCGCTTCGCCAGTCCATCCAGACCAGATAGCGTCGGCACCGTTACAGTGTGCACAAGCTGCCACAACACCGCATACCAGTGCCCCGTTCTCCACAACGATGCGCATCTCGGAATCGTAGGGAGTGAAGTAACTCGTATAGGAGTCTGGGTTCTCCATCCGGGTAGTGAATGTTCCGGCAGTGGAAATGCTGATATTTGCGCCTGTGGTCAGACCACTCACATCAGCCGCTCTGCGGCCCAGGCTCAAACCATTGTTCAAACCCTTGCCGATCACAGGCGTTCCGGACAGAACCACCTTGCGGGCGGAGCCATCATCATCCGCATTCAGCAGAATATCGCCTGCAATGTTACCGCCGGATATGGTGATCTCCCCGCCGCGGCAGGACCGAATGTTGCTGCCCGTGCCGGAGGCCAGCTTACCGCCGGAGATCCTGCCACCGGAGACAGTCAGGCCGGGCAGCTTGCCGCTCTGATCTCCGCTACCCCCGGAAATGTAGATGTTACCGCCGGAGGTAACCGCTGTGCCTTTGGCGACCTCAGCCGCGCCGGAAACGGTGATGTTGGCACTGTCATAACCGAAGATGTTACCGCCGTACAGGCTTGCGTTACCCTGATCCAGTTTGCCGCCGGAAATCACCACAGTGCCACTGCCCAGCGCACTGATATTACCGCCGCACTTCGCCTCACCTGCGGTGATTACGCCGCCGGAGACGTTCAGCACACCACTGCCGGCAACATGAATGTTACCGCCTACGCTTCCGGAAATACCCTTGGTAACAGTACCACCGGTGATGTTGAATGTGCCGCCCTCCACATAGACGTTGCCGCCCTCGTTGGCCTTGCCGCCGATGACAGTGCCGCCGTACATATTGACCACAGACTCAGCGCCGGACAGATGTATGATACCGCCGCGTTTAATGCTCACAGCATCCTCACGGAGTGTCAGAGTGCCGCCGTAGAAATTGAACTTACCGCCGCCGGTAACCAGAAT
The DNA here is from genome assembly GCA_045653785.1 of Faecousia sp. Lineage (GTDB taxonomy): Bacteria > Bacillota > Clostridia > Oscillospirales > Oscillospiraceae > Faecousia. The sequence continues at coordinate 33,438 of JAZOMH010000034.1, forward strand.
GTTACCGGCGTTACCGGCGGCGCCCTTGGCTGCTACAGTACCGGTGCCCGCGCTGTCCATCAGACTAAAGGCAGAACTGCCCCATACCAGGAAGCCACGGCTGCCGGTGGTGAGCGTCTTGCCGTTCAGATCCAGAACGATGTCGTATACTTCCCCACCCTTCTCTTTCCCCACGGAACACTGCCCGGAAGCCGTCAGATCGTGGGTCAGGTGGTAGTGTCCGTCGGGGGCATAGAAGTCCTCGCCGGACCAGGGTGCCCAGAATACATCCTTATTACAGTGGTCACAGTGACCGATTGCGCCGGCTGCCCGGGTGTTATCACAAACAACATAGACCACTGCAACTTCGCCGTCGTCATTGGTCAATGCATAAATCCGGTCGCCCACGTCCAGTGAAACAGCGCTGCCAAAGGCATTGACATATCCGCAGACATCGTAGACCTTATAATTTCTTGCCAGGGTAATTTCATAGCCCTTGCCGTAGTCAGATGCAGTACCGCTGTTCTGCTGGACATAGACCTTATTGTCCTTAATGGACATCACATCCAGCCAGCTGGCGGTAGCGCCCTTGATACCCTTGGCGGCGGTAGAAGAATAGACTTGTTTGATAATGTCGCCTTCCACCTTCAGCGCAAAAGCGACACGGTAGCTGTCAACCAGATTGGCCAGTTCCTTGTCATCGGTCCTGAACTTCTTCACCTCGCCGTTTACTGCCAAATCGTAAACATAGTAGCCCTCCCCATCGGGCCTTCGGGTGGTTTCCTTGGTTGTGGTGTTGTACTTACGGGCTGCATTCCAATACAGGGGGCTGTCAACCTTGCGGCTGCGGATAAAGATTACAACAATCCTGCCGCTTCGGTCCGTCAGCGCATGGATCTGGTCGCCCACCTTCAGTTTGGTCTGCTCGCCCCAATGGTCGTCAAAAACAGGGCTGACGTTATATGCCCTCATATCATCCGCAGGCTTCAGAACGGCGGTGCTGCTGCCTGTCTGGGAACAAGTAACGATTTCTTCACCGGAGATACTCTCAACCACAAAATAGCTAGCCTTTACGTTGCCGCCGGTAGCCATTTTTGCAGGAAACACCTTCTCAACCACATCGCCACTGAGCTCCAGGGCAAACCACTGGGGACTGTAGGAATCCATCTGGGATGCCAGTGCTTTACTCTTGGTCCTGACAGTCATTTCCTTACCGTTGGCTGCAACACGAAACACATAGTAGCCGTTCTCATCGGGTTCACGGGTAGTCTCCCGGGTCTTGGTGCTATACTTGCGGGTATAATTCCAGTAAACCGGGCTGTCTACCAGACGGTTGACCACATAGATCAGGATAGCCTCATCTCTGGTATTGGTGAACACCACCACACGGTCGCCCATGAGCAGCTTGGTGGGCTCGCCGATCACATCGGCGGTACTGCCATCGCTGACGTTGTAGATCCTGCATTTGGGATGGTACTTGCCGGTCCAGGTCCGACTTTGGGCCTTATCGGCCATCAGGTACTCACAGGCAAAGCCGTTTTCATCCAGGGATGTGATGTGGTAGCTAGCGGCGGCAGACTTGCCCCGCAGGGCCTTTGCCACGGCCATCAGATCCACCACATAGCCTTCCTCATCAAAGATTGGTGCAAAGGTGCCGTCGTAACGGCCACTCCTATCGATCAGGTCCACCAGGTCCTTCTGCTCAGCGCGGAATTTCACCTCTACCTGGACACCGTCCTTTGCAGCCAGCACAGTGTAACCCCCGTTCTCGTCGGGTACACGGGAAGTTCCCTTGGTCTTGGAATCATACATACGGGCAATGCGCCAGTAAACATCGGCTTCAGGTGTATGCTCCACAATGTACACATGGGTGGGGTTGCCATTCCGGTCGCCGTAGACCATTACTTTATCCAAAAGCTCGCAGTCAGCCTTAGCTCCCACTGTCTCTGCTTCAGAGGTAACATCATACACACCGGCAGTATCATCCAGCGTGACGATCAGCTTCATACCGTTCAGCGCGGCACTGGAATTCAAAGTCAAGGTGCTGCCATTGATGTCCTGCACAAAGAATGAAGCTGCAATTTTGGAGGCAATTCTGTCTACCGGGATCACGTCAATGATATTTCCGCTGCCATCCAATTCCAACCCCATCACCTGGGCAGCGTCAATTACGTTGACCAGTTTTTTATCCGCCGCTGTAAATTCCATCTGCCCCCCATCTGCCGAAAAACGGATGTGATACAGACCATCTTCACCGGCTTCACGGGCTGAAAATCTGGAATCCCCGGGTATCTGAAACTTTTGTCCGTCTACATTCCAGTACAGCTTGCCGTCAGGAGTATCATCTGCACCCTGTCCACCGCGGCCGCCAAATCCAAACACCAAGCCCAGCACTATGCCAGCAGCAACCAGCAGTACCGCACTTATGATCCCAGGCCATAGCCACTCCGGGCTTTTCCTGTTTTTTTGTTTCATTTTTTAAGCCTTTCTGCAATTTAACATATTTATCCTACCACAATTTTTCGATCTGTCCATCATTTACTTGTCCAAATTTCCTTTTTTACCTATGATATTCGACAAGGTGCGCACCTTTTCGCCTCCTGGGCATAGGATACTGCGGAGGTGATAAGTATATGGCACTTTTTAACTGCTGCTGCAAACGGGACTGCACCCTGATCGCGGTAATCGCCGCTGTGATTCTGGGCATTGTGGCGGCTTTCCTGCAGATTACAGGGGTCATCACTGTAACCACAGCTTTCCTGTGGGTTGCTCTGGGCATCGGCGTGGTATCGGTAGGTATTCTGGCACTAACCGTAGCCCTGGCGCAAGGTCGGGGAAGTGGTTGCTGCCTGTGTAACAGTGTGGACACCGTTCTCACCGGCGCTCTGGGAACCATTTTGCTGGCAGTGATCCTGCTGGCAGTGCGCATTACCGCCACCAGCGTAGTCAGCGCGATCCTGGTTGGGCTTCTTGTAGCATTCCTGGCTCTGACATTCGGTGGTGCCGGCTGTCTGATTCGCTGCCTGTCTGACTGCAACGACTGATCTCCACAAAACCAAAGCATGAAGGCGGCAGGGAGAATTCTCCCTGCCGCCACTTTTCGCACTGCTATGGGTTCGGGTCCTATGCCTGAATACCATACAAAAAAGAAAAAGCCATCCCGATTGGGATGACTTTTGTGGTGGACGATATAGGACTCGAACCTATGACCTTCCGCACGTCAAGCGGATGCTCTAGCCAGCTGAGCTAATCGTCCGAACGCATGAGTGATTATAGCCAAAGCTCTGCCATTTGTCAAGTACTTTCTGCATATTTTTTCTTTTTACCCCGCCACGGCATCCAAAGCACCGCCATGGGTAAATTCCAGCACCAGCCGATTGGGCAGACACACGATCTGGGTGCCACCGCTGCACCAGCCCCGCGCCATGCAATAGCCGTCGGGACAATCGGCGTGGGTAACAGCCACCTTTCCGTCTTTCACCGTAACCACATTGGTCCCCAGTTCCGTGGTGATCTCCACCTGGGTATCCTCATTTAGTGCAAGTACATATTTCACTTCCCCCTGAGAAATCACTTTCACCGTCTGCGCGTTTCCACCCGGCTGCAGCAGCCACAGGCTCAGCCCCAGGCACACCAGGACCAGGGCCACCAAAATCCCAATCCATGTTTTAGTTTTCATGGGCGATCACCTCATATTGGCACCCAGACAGTGCCGCCCCTTGGGTGGCATAGATGCGCCCGTCATCGGTAATGAACACCGCCTCGAAATCGCCGCTTGCGCGCCAGAATTCTGTTGCCCGTTCCAACCCCATTACAAACAGCGCCGTAGACAGCACATCCGCCGTCAGGCCATCCCCACAGATCACCGTAACAGAGGTCAGCCCGGACCGCGCGGGTCTGCCTGTTTCCGGGTCTAAGATATGATGGTAGCGGACGCCGTCCTTTTCAAAATACCGCTGATAATCCCCGGAGGTTACCACCGCCATAGTCCCCACCGCGGAAACGATCCCCACCGGGTCGCCTCCTTCCGGATTCTGGATGCCGATGCTCCAGGGTGTACCGTCGGGTTTTGTTCCATAGGTCTGGATATTGCCCCCCAGATTCAATAGGGCGCACTTTGCTCCGGCTTCTTCCAGAAGAATAACCGCCCGGTCCCCGGCGTAGCCCTTCAGCGCACCGCCCAGATCCCATTGCGGGTCTGCCAGGGCTGTCTGCAATTCCTGCTCCGTAGGGATATATTCCCCGCCATTGGTAAAGCCCCAGGCAAGGCTGGCGCAGCGCATCTTGGGATCAAAAGCGCCGCCGGTACGCGCGGACAAACGCTCCACCTCTTCCAAAAGCGCCGCTTCATCCACACTGATCTGCACATCCTCCCCACGGTTGAGCTGACCCAAAAGAGAATTTCCGCTGTGGGCAGACCACCGATCATCCAGCTTCCGCACCAGGGACTGCACATCCTCCACAGCCCCCTCTGCGCCCCAGATCTGCACCTCCATCACCGTATCCATAGCAAAGAAGGTTGCGCTTTGTTTTTGCTCGCAACCGGCAAAAAGGCAGGCCATGGCACACGCCAGGATCAAACATAAACCGCGTTTTCTCATGCTCTGCCTCCTAAAAGTTAATGATTTACGGTCAGTATACCAAAAAGCCATGAAAAAGGCAACATTTTTATAGAAAAACCCCTTGACTTTTCATGGATGGTTTGCTAAAATAGTCCAGCCGCATTGAATGGGCTTAAGTCGGTGCGCCCAAAACGCCCGCGCCTTAAGAGCGAGACTACACAATATAAAGTAGGTGAAAAAGAAATGAAAGCAGTTATCGTTACCGGTGGCAAGCAGTACACCGTCTCCGAGGGTGATGTCCTGTACATCGAGAAGCTGGAGGCTGAGGCTGAAGCTACTGTGAAGTTCGAGCAGGTTCTGGCTGTGCTGGATGGTGAGAACTCCAAGATCGGCGCTCCCACTGTGGAGGGTGCTTGTGTCGAGGCCAAGGTCGTCAAGAACGGCAAGGCTAAGAAGATCACCGTCTTCAAGTACAAGGCTAAGAAGAACGAGAAGAAGAAGCAGGGCCACCGTCAGCCCTACACTAAGGTGGAAATCACCAAGATGGCTCAGTAACTATGACAAGATGTGAATTCTTTACTGAAGACGAGAGAATCACAGGATTTTCCGTCAGCGGTCATAGCGGCTATGCCGAGGCAGGCGCCGATATCGTCTGCGCTGCCATCTCTGCCGCTGTAACCATGGCCGAAGCCACCATCAATGATGTGTGCGGCGCAAAGGCTAAGGTTCGGGTCAAAGAAGAGGATGCCCGCATCACTCTGACCCTCCCCGCTTCCTGCGACGAAGAGGAAACCGTTCAGGCAGTACTCTCCGGTCTGATGCTGACACTGATCAGCCTGCGGGAAGATTATCCAGATTATATCGAAGTTTTGGAGGTGTAATACCATGCTGAAGATTGGTATTCAGTTTTTCGCTCACCACAAGGGCGGCGGTTCTACCAAGAACGGTCGTGATTCCGAGGCTAAGCGTCTGGGCGTGAAGCGTGCTGACGGTCAGTTCGTTCTGGCTGGCAACATCCTGGTTCGCCAGAGAGGCACGCACATCCATCCCGGTGTCAATGTCGGTATCGGCAGTGATGACACTCTGTTTGCTCTGGTTGACGGTACCGTCAAATTCGAGCGCAAGGGCAAGGATCGCCGTCAGTGCTCCGTTTACGCCGTCGAGCAGTAATCACGGATCACCGTATCGCTTACAAAGGGCTGCTGCATACTACTTGCAGCAGCCCCTTTTTTCCTTGTGTTGTGATAAATTTTGATTTGTTGGATCAACTATAGCAAAACATTGTAGGGGTGACCATTGGTCGTCCGTCAATGATTCTGTAAAGTCAGCGGACGTGCCATGCACGCCCCTACGAACAGACCTTTTACAAATCGGAATTTATGACTGCATAAGCGCATCCTAGCATAGGAGGTTTTACCATGTTTGTAGATAAAGTACGCATTACTGTCTGCGGTGGTCGGGGCGGCGACGGTGCTGTTGCCTTCCACCGGGAAAAATACGTGGCAGCCGGTGGCCCTGACGGCGGCGATGGCGGCCATGGCGGCAGCGTGATCCTGCGGGTTAATGACAATCTGACTACCCTGCTGGACTTCCGCTATAAGCGCAAGTACGCTGCTCAGGCGGGTCAGAACGGTCAGGGTCGGAACATGAGCGGCAAGCGAGGCGAACCGCTGATCATTCAGGTTCCCCGTGGTACTGTCGTCCGGGACGCAGAGACCAACCAGATTATCGTGGATATGTCCACCGGTGAAGATCACATCATCGCCAAGGGCGGCAGAGGCGGCTGGGGTAACTCCCACTATGCCACAGCCACCCGCCAGGTCCCCCGGTTTGCCAAGGCAGGCCTGAAGGGCCAGGAGCGGGATGTGATTCTGGAGCTGAAGCTTCTGGCAGATGTAGGTTTGGTCGGCTTTCCCAACGTAGGCAAATCTACCCTACTGTCCGTTACTTCCAACGCCCGGCCAAAAATTGCCAACTACCATTTCACCACCCTGTTCCCCAACCTGGGCGTAATCTATGTGGACGAGGGCGTGTCCTTCGTCATGGCAGACATTCCGGGCATTATCGAAGGCGCTGCCGAGGGCGCAGGACTGGGCCACGATTTCCTGCGGCACATTGACCGGTGCCGTCTGTTGGTGCATGTGATCGATGTTTCCGGCAGCGAGGGCAGAGATCCTGTGGAGGATTTCGACGCCATTTGCGAGGAACTGCACAACTACAGTGTGGACCTGGGCGACCGTCCCATGATCGTGGCAGCTAACAAGTGCGACCTGCTGATGCCCGAATCGGATAACCTCCAGCGGCTGCGGGAACATGTGGAAAAAGCTGGCTGTGAGCTGTATGAGATTTCCGCAGGCACCACGCAGGGTACTCGGAATCTCATGCGGATTGTGGCAGAAAAGCTTCGTTCCCTCCCCCCGGTTACCATCTACGAGCCGGAGTATGTGGAAGTCATTGAGACCGCAGGCGACCCCAAGGAGCTGCAAATTGAGCATCTGGGCAGCACTTGGCTGGTTACCGGCACCTGGTTGGAGCGTCTGGTTATGAATATCAACTTTGACGATTACGAATCCCGGAACTACTTTGACCAGCAGCTTCGTAAGTGCGGTCTGTTTGCCCGCCTGGAAGAAATGGGTATTCAGGATGGCGACACCGTAGACATTTACGATATGCAGTTTGAATACCAACGCTGAATTTCTATCCCTCCAATGTTGCATTGGAGGGATTTTTATTGTATAATATATAAATTAAATCCGCGTTTATCGGCAGGGGCAATTACAGCTTGCCCCTACAATGTGAATTGACAGACTGCTGGATAAATTGGAATTTGAAAGGGTACAGCTATGGATTTTAGGGTGTTGGCAGTAGGCGATGTGGTAGGCAAGCCGGGTATGGACCGGGTCGGCAGATCCCTTCGTTGGCTCAAGCGGCAGAAAAACGCGGATTTTGTAATCGTCAACGGTGAAAACGCCGCGGTGGTGGGCATGACCCCCAACCAGGCGGAGGACATTTTTGATGCCGGTGCGGATGTGATCACCATGGGTAATCACACCTTTGGCAAGCGGGAGCTTGTGGAGTACCTGGAGGACACCAGCCGTATCCTGCGACCTGCCAACTATGCCCCCCAGGCACCGGGAAAGGGCTGGGGCATTTACGAAACCGCCGCCGGGGAAGTGGCAGTCATCGACCTGCAGGGTCGGTGTAATATGGACTACGGCCCGGACAATCCTTTCCTGGCTGTGGAAAAGATCCTGAAGCAGATCGATACTAAGTTGATTTTTGTGGAGCTGCATGCAGAAGCCACTTCTGAAAAGCTTGCCATGGGCTATATGCTGGACGGACGGATCAGTGCTCTTTGGGGCACGCACACCCATGTTCCCACCGCCGATACCCAGGTGCTTCCCAAGGGTACGGGCTATGTAACGGACCTTGGAATGACCGGCCCCAAGTATTCAGTACTGGGCATTCGCCCGGATTTGTCCATCGCCAAATTCCGTGGCGATCTGACAGAGCGCTACCGCTGGGCAGAAGGTGAAACCAAGCTGGAAGCGGTATTGTTTACCATTGATGCTGACACCGGCCTGTGCCGAAAGGCGGAAAGGGTGGATATTTATGATTAAAATTCTCCACAGCGCCGACTGGCACCTGGATTCCCCCATGGTTTTCCGGGATCCGCAGCAGACCCGTCTGCTCCGGGACGCCATGGCGCAGATTCCGGAGAAAATTGTTTCTATTTGCAAAGCAGAGCAATGTGATGTGATGCTGCTTAGCGGCGATCTGTTTGACGGCGCTTATGCCGCAGACACCATGCAGATTCTTTGCCGGGCATTGGAAGATGCTGCTGTGCCGGTATTTATTTCACCGGGCAACCACGATTTTGTAGGAAGCGGCAGTCCCTGGCTAACAGAGCGCTGGCCGGAAAATGTGTATATTTTCAAGCACCCTGTGATGGAATCCGTAGCCTTACCGGAGCTTGACTGCCGGGTATACGGCGCAGGCTTTGCTTCCATGGACTGCCCGGGTCTATTAGCAGATTTCCACCCGGCGCACACAGAGCGTTATGCTATCGGTGTGCTACACGGCGATCCAACCCAGTCCGCATCCCCTTACAACCCCATTACCGCCCAGCAGGTGAAGCTGTCCGGGCTCGACTACCTTGCCCTGGGCCATATCCACAAGGGCGACTCCTTCCGGGCAGGCAAAACCCTGTGCGCCTGGCCTGGCTGTCCCATGGGCCGTGGCTTCGATGAATTGGGAGAAAAGGGCGTTCTGGTGGTAACCGTTGACGAAACAGCCACTGCCCGTTTTATTCCTCTGGACACCCCTAAATTTTTTGACATTCAAATTCCAGCCGCCCAGTCCCTTAGTTCTGTTTTGCCCCCTGTGGGAAATGAAGATTTCTACCGGATCACCCTCACCGGTCCCAGCGAACCTGTGGATCTGGATAAGTTGAAGACAGAATTCCCCCATCTGCCCAACCTGGAGCTGCGGGACAAGACTACCCCCCCTGTGGATATCTGGGGCAGCGCCGGTTCGGACACCTTCGAGGGCATCTATTTTCAGAAACTCCGAGATGCTATGGATGCTGGAGATGAAGATACCAAGAAGCACGCCCTGTTAGCGGCGCAGATCTCCCGTCAGCTTCTGGACGGGCAGGAGGTGGTTTTGCCGTGAAGATCTATTCCATGACCGCCACCTTCGGCAAGCTTTCTCATCAGACCCTGACCCTGGAGCCGGGACTGAACGTGATCCACGCCCCCAACGAATGGGGCAAGAGTACCTGGTGTGCTTTCCTGGTGGCTATGTTCTACGGCATCGACACCCGGGAACGAACCACCCAGACCTCCCTTGCGGACAAGGAGCGCTACGCCCCCTGGTCCGGAGAGCCTATGTCCGGTAAGATAGAACTGAACTGGAACGGCAGAGATATCACCATTGAGCGGCGCACCAAGGGCCGTTCTGTTTTTGGAGATTTCCAGGCATACGAGACACAGAGCGGTCTTTCTCTGCCAGAGCTGACCGCCGACAACTGCGGCGAAAAGCTGTTTGGAGTGGAAAAATCCGTATTCACCCGGTCTGCCTTTATCCGCATGACCGAGCTTCCCGTGGTCCAGGATGATGCCCTGCGGCGCAGACTCAACGCCCTGGTGACCACCGGCGACGAAAATGACGCCGGCGATGACCTTGCCCAGAAACTAAAGGATCTGAAAAACAAATGCCGGCACAACCGCACCGGCTTGCTGCCTCAAGCAGAAGCAGAACGCAGCAGCATCGCTGCCAAGCTGGACCAGCTTCATACCTTGCAGGGCCAGATCGGTCAGATCCAACAGCGTCAGGCCGTATTGTCAGGGCAGATCCGGGATCTGGAAAACCATCACACCGCTTTGGCCCACCAAGCATCCCAGGAGGATGCCAGACAGGTAGAGATTGCCGAAGAAGCCCGGGATCGGGCAGAGCAAGCATACCGTCAGCTTGCGGCGCAATGCGAGACGCTCCCCCCCCGGGAAACCGCCGAACAGACCATCGTGCAGCTGGAGCAGCTGCGGATGCAGTGGGACGAACTGCAATCCGAGGTACTCCCCCCTATGCCGGAAAAGCCGGAAACGCCCCAATGCTTTGCAGGTTTGACCCTGGAACAGGCCTTGCAGCAGGCAAACAGCGACTTTTCCGCCTATACCATGCTGTGCAAGCCCCTGTCCCCTTTCCTTTTGATTCTTAGTGGTCTGGGCTTTGCCACAAGTATCGGTGCGCTGTTTGTTCTCCCCTATGCTGCCATCCCCCTGCTGGCGCTGGCAGTTTTTACCCTTTGCGCCCATTTCAGAAATAAAAAGCGGCAAACCCGGGACCGGGAAGCCGTCGCCGCAAAGTATGGCGGCTTATCCCCCGAAACATGGGTCTCCAACGCCCGGGAATATAGCAACATCATGGCTGCATATACTGCTGCCGAGGTTGCCTGGACGATCCGTGCAGCGGATCTACAGAAACGAAAAGACCAGCTGTGGCAAAATATCGAATTTGCCACCCAGGGCCTGCCCCTTGTCCAATGTCTGGATGGGTGGCGGGACACCCTTTCCCGCTTCGACAATCTACAGCTTGCCGAGAGGGATCTTACCCAGGCAAGGCAGCACGCAACCGCCCTTGCGGCAGTGGCAAAGGTAGCGCCGCCCCCCGCATTTCCTGACAAACTGACCCTGTCCCGGGAGGAAACGGACCGTTTCCTTGCGGACGCAGCTGCCCAGCAGCGGCACCTGCAGTTAAGCCTGGGTCAGTACCAGGGCCAGATGCAAAGCTTAGGCAGTGAGGAAAGCCTCACCCGGCAGCTTTCCGCCATTCAAGAGCGGATCGACCGGCTGGAGGATATTTACGCGGCAACGGTTCTGGCAATGGACACCCTCACAGCCGCATCCCAGGAGCTGCAGCGCCGATTTGCACCCAGGATCGCCCAACGGGCGCAGGCGCTTTTCAGCAAGCTTACCCAGGGACGCTATGATCGGCTGCTGTTGACCCAGGAGTTGGCGCTGCATGCCGGCGCTGCGGGAGAGGACACCCTCCGTACTGCTTTGTGGCGCAGCGACGGAACGATTGACCAGCTGTATCTTGCCCTGCGCCTTGCGGTAGCTGAGGAACTGACCCCGGCAGCACCCCTGGTACTGGATGATGTATTCGTCCGTTTTGACGATGACCGCCTGGAATTGGCAATAGAAATTTTGAAACAAGCCGCATCTCAAAAGCAGGTGATCCTGTTTACCTGCCAAAAACGGGAACTGAATTTATTATAAGGAGGAGATTTCATTGGAATTGACGATTCGAGAAGTTACATTATTGGCTGTTGTCCTGCGGGTAGTTGCCGCTGTGATTATCGGCGGTCTAATTGGCCTGGAACGAGGCCTGAAGCACCGCCCCGCCGGCCTGCGTACTTATATGGTGGTCTGCGTTGGCGCTTGCCTGGTCATGCTCACCAACCAGTATATTTTCCAAGTGTTCGGCACCGGCGACCCGGTACGTATGGGCGCACAGGTAGTCAGCGGCATTGGTTTTTTGGGTGCGGGCACCACCATCGTCACCCGTCGCAACCAGATCAAGGGTCTGACCACCGCCGCCGGTCTTTGGGCTGCGGCAGGTGTTGGTCTTGCCATCGGCATTGGGTTTTATGAAGCGGCATTGGCTGGCGGTGTAGCCATCTTCACCGTTATGACCCTGCTTCAGAAAATGGACAACCGGATGCACCGGAACACTAAGGTGCTGGAGGTTTATGTGGAGTTGACCAACGACTGCGCCTTGGGAGATTTCCTCCGGGAAGTCCGTGCCATGGACATCGATGTCCGGGACACCATCCGGGAGCACGATGCGGACGCAGAAAACGGCACCCGCGCCTACTTCTCCAAATTGCGGCTACAGAAGCGCCAGAAGCACGGAGATGTTCTGGACCGCATCCGTGACATTCCCGGTGTTGTGTATCTGGAAGAACTGTAATGAAGTCAAAAAGCACCGCTTGGTTTCCTCCCAAGCGGTGCCTTTCACTATATGGATCAGTTACCCTTTTCCAGAGCCAGGGTAACGGTAGTTACATCGCAGACCTCACTGGGTCCAAAGTACTGGATCGCGCCAGGGTAGACATAGGCAGTCTGCACCGCCCACTGCTCTCTGTGCTCCTCAAAGAACTTAAAGGGCTTGCCCTCCAGCTCCACCAGAGCCTTGCGGATAACGGGCTTGTCTGCGCCATGGCGACGCTCAATGTTCATCATCTTGGTGATGGGCATACCGCCAGCCACCCATTCCTCGGCAGGCTTAGACAGGTTGGAAACCTTGGACAGATAGCCGGTATAGCCATAGTGGATCAGCATAAAGGCGTTGTAGCCCAGGCTGTAGCAGTAGTCAGCGTCAAAGTTAGAGGGGAACGCGCAGCGGCCTTCGTAGCCCAGGAAGTGGTGTAGCGGGGAGAACTTGCCGCTGTAAGCGCCGGCTGCCTTGCGGGCAGCCAGGTTCTCCTTGACCATCTCGGAGAACAGCTTTTCGGATTCGATGAGGGAAACCTGCACATTACCGTGAGGATCCCGCTCCAGGAACAGCTGCTGCTGGATGGACTGGGGCAGAATGGCGAATACGGCCATGGATTCCTTGGTCAGGCCTGCCTCGATAAAGGCGTACTTATCCTGCCAGGTGGGCAGAGCGTTGAAAGCATCCGCCTTAGCGCCTGCCAGCAGCTCATTGATCTCGGCAATCAGCACGGAGAACTCAGGAACAAATTCCACGATACCCTCGGGGATGACGGCAACACCGAAGTTCCAGCCCTTGGCTGCGCGGTTTGCAACGGAATCGGCAATATAGTCGGTGATCTGTGCCAAAGACATCTTTTTGGCAGCCACTTCCTCACCGATGAGGCAGATATTGGGACGGGTCTGCAAAGCGCACTCCAGCGCCACATGAGAAGCGGAGCGGCCCATGACCTTCACAAAGTGCCAGTACTTCTTGGCGGAGTTGGCATCACGCTCAATGTTGCCGATGATCTCGGAATAGGTCTTGGTAGCGGTATCGAAGCCAAAAGAGCACTCAATGTCTTCGTTCTTCAGGTCGCCGTCAATGGTCTTGGGGCAGCCAATCACCTGGATGCCGGTGTTGTGGGCAGCAAAGTACTCTGCCAGTACCGCCGCGTTGGTGTTGGAATCGTCGCCGCCGATGATCACAATAGCATTGATACCATGCTTCTTGCACACCTCTGCCACAACGGCAAACTGCTCCTGGGTCTCCAGCTTTGTTCTGCCGGAACCGATAATGTCGAATCCGCCGGTGTTTCTGTACTGGTTGATGTATTCGTCATCAAAGATCAGATAATCGTCCTCCAGCAGACCGCTGGGGCCGCCCTTAAAGCCGTACAGAACATTTTCCTTATCGGTAGCCTTCAGCGCGTCGTACAGACCGCAGATAACATTATGGCCGCCGGGTGCCTGGCCGCCGGACAAGATCACGCCCACCACCTGCTTCTTGGCCTCGGCAGTATTGGTGCCCTTTTGGAAGGTGATCTCGTTCTTGCCGTATGTATTGGGGAACAAGGCCTTGATCTTCTCCTGGTCCGCAACGCTCTCGGTAGCGCCGCCGTTTTTCACGCAGATCTCAGAAATACCGTTTCTGAGCATACCCGGGAGCTTGGGGTTGTACTGGTATCTTGCCAGCTGAAGGGGGGACAGTTTCATGAAAAAACACTCCTTAAATGTAGTAAGTTAAACTCTGCTTTGTAAATTATACGCCATTTAACCCCAAAGGTAAATAGTAATTTTTTATAATTTTATTGGCGTGAAATCCTTATATTTGTACAATTCCCTATTCCAAAACATATTGAAATGCCAAAATTTTGTGCTATAATGATAAATATAAAAATTCGGGTCTTTCCCGTGAAGAAAGGATACATACATTATGGCACTTGTTACTACAACCGAAATGTTCAAGAAAGCCTACGACGGCGGCTACGCCATCGGCGCTTTCAATGTCAACAACATGGAGATCGTTCAGGCGATCACCGAGGCCTGCCGTGAGGAGAATTCCCCCGTTATCCTGCAGGTTTCCAAGGGTGCCCGCGCTTACGCCAACCACACCTACCTGGTGAAGCTGGTGGAAGCTGCTGTTCTGGAGTGCCCCGACATCCCCGTTGCTCTGCACCTGGACCACGGTGACAGCTTTGAGACCTGCAAGAGCTGCATTGACGGTGGCTTCACCTCCGTTATGATCGACGCTTCCTCCAAGTCCTTTGAGGCGCACATTGAGATCACCAAGAAGGTCGTTGAGTACGCTCACGATCACGGTGTTGTGGTCGAGGCTGAGCTGGGCTCTCTGGCTGGCATCGAGGACGAGGTCAATGTTTCCGCTGAGGCTGCCTCTTACACCCGTCCCGAGGAAGTGGAAGAGTTCGTTACCCGCACCGGCTGCGACTCCCTGGCTATTGCCATCGGAACTTCCCACGGCGCTTACAAGTTCACCCCCGAGCAGTGCACCGTCAACGAGCAGGGTATGCTGGTCCCCCCCGCTCTGCGTTTCGACGTTCTGGAAGAAGTAACCAAGCGTCTGCCCGGCTTCCCCATCGTTCTGCACGGCTCTTCTTCCGTTCCCCAGGACTACGTGGCAATGGTCAACGCCAACGGCGGCAAGATGCCCAACGCCATCGGTGTTCCCGAGGAGCAGCTGCGTAAGGCCGCCCAGCTGTCTGTGTGCAAGATCAACATTGACTCCGACCTGCGTCTTGCCATGACCGGCACCATCCGTAAGTTCTTCAATGACGAGCCTTCCAAGTTCGATCCCCGTGAGTACCTGAAGCCCGCTCGTGCCAACATCAAGGAGCTGGTCCGCCATAAACTGATCAACGTCCTGGGCTGCGCCGGCAAGGCATAATTCCAGAAAACAGAATGGACCTCCTCACTCAAGGGGGTCCATTTCTTTTAATTTCTCCAAAAACCGAATATGCCCATCAATGTCCCTTGTCCGGACTTTTGGTTCTTTGTGATATGACAAAAACATTACTTCCCAGTCTGGGAACATCAGCGAATACCTTTTGATTACAGCGTCTATTATCTTACTGACAAACAGATCATCCGCCTGTTCAATAATCTCCAATAATTCCTTCTGTGTCATTACAATCCTCCTAAATATTATGTGTTGACCAGTATAGCGGGCAATGTCCGCTGTCATCTTAACATAGAATATCAGTAATTGCAACCAATGCTGGTCAAATATATTGAGGTGATTGTGTGGAACAGAAAATCAGGCGAGATCGTAATATGGGCGATAATCTGCGAAGACTGCGAAATGCAAGCAAACTTTCACAAGAGAAGATCTGTGCCGAGTTGCAACGGCGTGGCTGTGATATCGGCAGAACTACCTACGCAAAATACGAATCCGGTGAATTGAACATCCGTGCAAGCGTGATTATAACACTAAGAGAATTCTATGGATGTAGCTATGATGAATTTTTCGCCGGGCTGGAGAATCCTGATGTGTAAGGACCACCCCTGGTTGCGCCGGCAAGGCTTAATCCTATAGGACAAATAATTAACCGGCTTTCTTGGTGTGAGAAAGCCGGTTTTTGTTGTATGCACTCCATTAAATTCCGATTTTTCGGTGAGTTTGCTGGTTAGAAATCGTAGGGGCGAGCATTGTGTCAAGAGTAACATGGTACACACCAGTGCAAGGACATAGTACACAACTTACAGTCTTGCAATGGACCGATGAATCAATTGCCCATCTTCTGTATCAAACTCCGCAATTTTGAAGTTTCGATAA
>JAZOMH010000035.1:0-104615 GCA_045653785.1 Faecousia sp.
AGTACATAGCTATAGCCTGGGCTGCGTTCCTCATACCGGTAAAGCTGACCCATGTAGTTATAGCCGTAAGTAGCGGTGATTCCTGTGGCGGAATCATAAACCGTGGCAAGGGTGCCGTCGTTGCCGTAGGTATAGAGAACATATTCGCCGTCCTCATAGGTCTGCTTTGTTACACGCCCCTTGCTGTCATACTCATATTCTACACTATCGCCATTGCCGTATGCAAGCCTTTGCAGCAAATTATTTCCGTCATTTGTGTATTCATAGCCTGCAATAGTTCCATAACCCTCGATACCAACCCCGGTACGCAGACCGAAATCGCCGTAGCTGAAGCTGTAGGCAGTAAAACAAGGGGACGGCAGAACCGCCCCCTTATCCCTGCACTAACACACAGAACCGTCCTCTGTCTTATTAACTATCTTCCCGGAGAATAACGCTTCGAAATCTTGAATTGACCCTTTCGTCAGCAAACTCTTTTGGCAGATAAACTTGTCGCTAATTCTTCCAAATGGAAATATCATCTCGTAGAATTCGCCAAAATCACGAACTGTTTTAACCTCACTGACCAGCCTGGATTCCGTATATCTGTCCGCAACACATACAATATACTCGTCTTCTACATATATTCTTTTCGGGGTTATTTGGATTTTTTCTTTCTTCCCCTTAGGAATCATGACTATTAGGGGAATGCCAGCAAATGCGAACAACCATATAAGAATAGGTGTCCAGTTTTGAATTCTAATCGCTACACTGACGATAGCAGGTAGAATAATAAAACTACTAACAAGCAGTATATTTTGCCCAAGTATTCTCGATTTTCTGAAAAAATGCTTTTCAGCAAAGCCAGTAAGGTATCCATTAAATTCTATCATGTTAATCCCTCGTTTTAATGCAAATATGAAAGCATGAAAGCATGAAAGCAAAAAGCGCAGGGGACGGTTCTGTGTGTCGTTAGAACTTTCTAATGGCACTGAAGCTAACCCCTGTCAGTCTGCTTAGTTGCCTAATCGAAACGCCTTTTTCTTTAAGCTTTTTCAAATACTTATCTCGTTTTGCTATCTCCAAATTCTGAAATTCAGATACATTCTCACATTTCGATATTTTTCTGATCAGAATCTTCGCTCGCTCGTCTGTTACTCGCGCAATGACCTTCTCCGGAATATCCATGCAACTCGTCTCGACTACTTCATGATTCAACCCAACAAATTCATCAATCGTGCATAGTCCCAGAACATATTCCGTGTCAATCAGATCACTATCGTATAAATACTCCGAATAGCTGCTGTATGCATAGTCCTCAATATTCTTACATAGTCCGGCTTTCGTTGGGTTTTGATGGATGTACCGTACTACAGTCAAGAAATACTTCTCCGAGTCTACCGGCTCGCTCTTGAACCGATCTTGAAACAAATGACCGACTCGCCGATACTTGATATTGTACCAATACACGAATCTGCCGCAAATGCGCTTAAACATCTGCCCCAGTGGCTCCTGGCCTTCCTTTACAAGTAAGTGAATATGATTCCCCATAAGACAATATGCAAATAATTCAAATCTACATATTTCCTTACACTCTCTTAAAATATCCAGAAATTTATCGTAATCATCCGTTTCTTCAAAGATTTGTTGCTGATTGATCCCTCTCAGCATAATATGATAAATCCCGCTTTGGCTTTTCATTCGCGCCTGTCTTGGCATATTGCATCACCGATTTAATTATAACAAAAGGACGGTCCTGTGTCAACACACAGAACCGTCCCCTGTGCTATGTGCTATGCTATGCTATGTCATAATCAATTACTCCTACAGCAAAGAAATAATATGTTCATAAATTTGAGGCGATATAAGTTTCTGCAATTTTTTTAAATTGTCTCTAAGCTTATCTTTCGAACACCGCAAAGATAGCACCTTAAATGCTTCTATAATTTCGCTTTCAGGCAAATTAACACGAGATAACGGAACAATTTTAAAAAATTCTTCTTTGCCGATAATGTCATTTATAAGGTTGTTTTTAATCTCAACGCTCCATTGATATTCAAATTCAACAGAAATTTTGCTTTTTATGTATTCGCGATACTCTCCATTTTGCTTCATTGTTGAGAAATTACCAAAGTTATCAAAATAGATTTCCCTTGCTGTTTTTTTATTCATAGCTGGTCTCCTTTAAAAAATCGGCAACATTGAAATTCCCTTTGATGCTAGATACGCAACCTCTTTCATAAAATAGTATCCACCTGATGTGGCTGGATTATTTGCTAATGCAAATGTGCTTCCGGAAGAGATCTGTTGATTCAAAAATGCCTTGTTAATATTCCACATTCCTTTATCACCAACACCAAACATATCATGCACTTCCGTCCATCTTGCATCAGTTGTATGAAAATAAGTTGAACCTCTAGATTCTGCAACAGCTTCATAAGTACCAGATCTACCTAAAACAACCTCATTTGATCCTGCATTAGTAAATTCTTGAGCCATAGAGTTATACCATGACCCAGCACCAGCTTTTGCTCCAGCAACAGCTCCCACAACTGCACCTACGCCAAATCCTATTGCTGCTCCTTCAATCGCTCCTTCTATGGTTCCTGTTGCAGCATATCCTATTCCTCCGCCAACAAGTGTACCTGCAGCCGCCCCTATCAATGCTCCTTTCGCAGCACCAACAGCTACGGCTCCAGCCAATGTTGCAGTACCTACACCACATGTTAAAACAGTAACTGCTGCTATGCATATTGCAGCTCCTACAACTACACCAACTGTTGCCCAAACAGACCAATTTCCAGTTGGATCCACTCTATTAACAGGATTATTCATGCAATATGCAAAAAGGTTGAAACTAATTGGGTCTCCGTTACCTTCAAGGTAAAATCCGTTATCTGCATTTATCCACCGGCCGACCTCAGGATCGTAATAACGGCTGGATACATAATAGAGTCCCGTCTCGTTGTCGTAGACATAGCCCCGGTAGCGGAGGGGGTTCAGTTTGCCTATGGAATTCGCCAGGCTGCCGGTAATAGACAGGATATTGCCCCATGCATCGTAGGTGTATTCCACAACCTTGTTGCCGCTGGGACTCAGCAGTGCCACCACATCGCCCTGCAGGTTGGTTACATAGTAGTAAGTGGTGGTGCCGATCACGAAGCCCATAGGTGTTCCGTCGGGGGCATGGGTGAAGTTTACACGGGTCTCGTCGTCACCCCGCCGGATATACATACAGTCCAGCTCACTGCCGTTGTACGCATAGCTGTAGTAGGTAGAGCCGTCGGAACGGTAGTTACGCATGCCGTTGGCGTTGTAGTTGTACCGCCAGGTGGTTTCGCCGTCGGTCATGATGGCTAACTCTCTGCCATGCTCCCAGGTGTAATTCCAAGTGCCGTCGGACAGCATATTGCCGAGCTGGTCGCTGGTGATGGTGTTCCCATCGTAGCCTGTCAGCAGATCGCCCCAGGCGCTGTTGCCGTAGGTGTAAGCAACCGTGTCTGTGGGCGTTGCGTTCTCTAGACTTCCGGTAGTGTAGGCATACTCTGTCCGGGTGAGAATATTGCCGGCGTTGTCGTAGGTCCAGGTGTGGGTAAAGTCCCCTGCCTGGTTGTTCTCCCGGAGCAGCTGGTTGGCACTGTCGTACTCGTAGGTAGTGGTGTTCGTGCCGTCGCTGACGCTGAGAATATTGCCGTTGCCGTCGTAGGTATAGCTGTAGGTTACATCATAGCCTGTACCGGCGTGGCGCAGGGCGGAAACCTGGCTGCTGTTTGCACCGAAGGTATAGCTGGTGTTAAATACCTCGGTGGTACCCTTGTTTATGGTTTTGGTAGAGCTGACCCGGTCCAGCTTGTCGTAGGTGTACTCCCGGGTGGCGTGCACCTTCGTAAAGGATGCCACGCGGTCATCGTCGTCATAGGTGATCTCACCGTAGCGGTCGTGACCGTTTACGCTCTCCCGGACGGATTTTACCTGCTCCTTGCCATTGTAGAAGTATTGCAGTACATAGCTATAGCCTGGGCTGCGTTCCTCATACCGGTAAAGCTGACCCATGTAGTTATAGCCGTAAGTAGCGGTGATTCCTGTGGCGGAATCATAAACCGTGGCAAGGGTGCCGTCATTGCCGTAGGTATAGAGAACATATTCGCCGTCCTCGTAGGTCTGCTTTGTTACACGCCCCTTGCTGTCATACTCATATTCTACACTATCACCATTGCCGTATGCAAGCCTTTGCAGCAAATTATTTCCGTCATTTGTGTATTCATAGCCTGCAAGCTGTCCATAACCCTCGATACCAACCCCGGTACGAGACCGAAATCGCCGTAGCTGAAGCTGTAGGCAGTAAAACAAGGGGACGGTAGAACCGCCCCCTTGTCCCTGTACTAACACATAGAACCGTCCCCTGTGCTACCTGTGTGCTACCTGTGCTATGGCTTCCAAAACCTATACTTACATTGTGGGATCTGTTCAATCAACGGAAACGGTTTTTTAACAACACCGGACTCGTCATACACCCAAAACTTATCATTTACCAAACAACCGCAAGAATTATCGGTCGCGTACCGAGCAATTATCTTTCTGTCAATCATATCAACAACGACATTCATTGTGGGATAGCATAGTACGAGAAATTTTCCGTCCTCGCTTAGTTGGATACTACTTGGTGCTCTGAGTGGTCTTTCCCATTCCGTTTCTCTCTCCAGTAGGTTGTATATTTCGTTTGTAGCAGGCTTGTAGATATGCAAATCATTTGTAAGAACTGTCTCTGTATCTCCAAGAAAAAATGAGGAGATTTGAGGAAAGGAAAAGCTCCACTTATGTTTCCAGAAATATGCACTTCCGGGCACAAATTCATCTCGATACGCATAGCGAATACCGTTGCAACTAAAAGCCCTGCCTCCAACTTCTTCGTAATGATGTTCAAGCAGACATAATTCTCCGTTGTTATCACAGCACATATCTGATACGACGCGCAATCCATACTGTAGTACACAAATCTCTTTTTCCCAAGACAATGTGTCAATACGGACTAGATACCGATTACCTTTTAATTCAAACCAATCATAAATATATCTTTCATCTTTAGATATTACAAAACTGTTTGAAGATATATCCATCTTAGGTTGCGCAATGCGCGTTATTTCTGAACGATCTTCCAAAGAAAGTAAAATATACGCTTTTAGGCGTCCACACTCGACAAGCAAACGATTACTCGACAAAAAAGCGACCTTGTGCGGATTTACTATGTCCCGATGGCAGGAAACAATCCTACCATTATTTCTGTATATCCAAAGTCTCCCACCAATCAAAACGATATGCTGATTTTTCTGAACGATAGAAAATATCTTGCCAGTATTAGAGACAGCTGCCATATCCAACACTTCCTCACAAATCAATATCCCGCCGCAGTGATGTCCCATGCAGCAATTTCTATTCGCAAAGCAAATAAAGCTAAGTATATCTGATTTTTTGATTCTCCGGCACCCATGATATAGCTGTGAACATGCGTTATATATGCATCTGTATGTAGACGAGAATGTGTTTTCTTTGAAACCAGCATTAGGTTCGCTGGGTCTATATAGCGATTGATTCCTACACTACTCAGCAAATCATGCATTTCATTAATTTTCTGTTGTGTCTCATATGATCTAGTCGAGAACTTACCAACAGGAACGATGTGATGCACTTGCGGTGTCTTGTCGCGTGTCTCTAAAAGCGATTGTGCCACAGAACGGCTGAACTCATATACTTCTCTTGCTGCACTTTCAATGAGGTCTTTGGCATCCGCAATTGCGTTCGATAATTGCGTTTGAACTTTCGGTTCGGAGATTTCGTTAATCAAGCCATTAACAAGCGTGCACGCCAACACCGCGCAAGCAGTATATGCAACGGCTTCTAACACAACTGCAATAGGACTATGCCCTGTAAAATCTGCAGAAATAACGGGATTATTCCCACAATATGCGAACATATTATTGCCGATGAAACCCTGGCCGGTAGATGTAAATCCATCAGCACTAATAAATCTCCCCAACTCCGGGTCATAATATCTGCTTTGCAGGTAGTACAGTCCAGTCTCGTTGTCGTAGACATAGCCCCGGTAGCGGAGGGGGTTCAGTTTGCCTATGGAATTCGCCAGACTGCCGGTAATGGACAGGATGTTGCCCCAGGCATCGTAGGTGTATTCCACAACCTTGTTGCCGCTGGTGTCCAGAAGGTCTTATTCAATCCATATTTAAATTATAAAATAAAAATATTCTAAAATCAAGATATTACCACAATATTAGTGCAAACACCAATTTGTTAATATCCTCACTTATTCTCAGCTCCACCTAAACCGCTTTGAAATTGCATCAAGAACTTACGAGTTACCCAATATATAAAAGAAAAAACAGGAAAGAACATCAGTTCTTTCCTGTTTTTTGGTCCGAGTGTCGAGATTCGAACTCGAGGCCTCTTGAACCCCATTCAAGCGCGATACCAAACTTCGCCACACCCGGATTTTGCTTGCGTCTTGCGACCGCTTCGCTATATTAGCACACAGTTTCGAAAAATGCAAGCATTATTTTTTGTTTTTTTGAAAAATTTAACCGCTGGAGTCGGATTTAATCACTTTACCCATATTCCATAGCATAGCGACCTTCTTTTCAGCCTGTTCTTTCTCCTCCGGTGAATTGTAGGCAACGTATACTGTATGGGCGCTGCAATCGATGCACTCTACCTGTACATTCCAACCACCCTCATGGACCATAAAGCCACTGCCCCGGCAAACAGGACAATCCTCCAGTTCAAAATTAGGATTAATCTCCATATATCATGCTCCTATCTGAAGACCTCTTCGTTTTTATTATAAATTTCGATTCGGACGCACGCACTGTGATCCGGACTGTATCGGGGAAGATACTGGCACATAGCCTGCACCAGCTGCGCAGGATTCAACGTGGGATTCTGGCAGCAAATGACCGCTTCGATCTGAACTCGATTGTCCCCTTCCCTATTGACGCCGATACTGCGAATCATCGGTATCATATCGATTTCCTTGACACCGCTTTTTGTTGACTTCGAAACCGTCAGAGAGCTTCTTGAAAACAGTTCCGCAACAGCATTTTCAGCACCACAAGGAATACCGGCATCATATTCCAGTAAAACACGACAGCGCAGATATGCAAGATCCCGGATCTTCATCCCTGCGTCATACACTTCCAGTACCGTAACACCCTTGACAAGGCATTTGTTTAATCTGGAGCAAATCTCATCACAGCTCACCGGTTCTCCATCCAGGTCAAAATCCAGCAGCTCGCATTTGCTTTCGATACCGACAGAAAGGGGCAATGCGATTGAGACAGAAGGTCTCGGGTTATACCCCTGGGTATGCTTCAGAGACAAGCCTGCGCGTTTGAATGCCCGCTGAAACAGACGCATCAAATCTAAGTGGGAGATCCAGATGGCGTTACCGGACTTTTCAAACAAGAGTCTAGGCATCGCACACCACCTCCCTAAGCAACTTATTGGCACCGCAGCCACTGCAGCCATGTCTGCAATCCGGCGTGGTTTGCGCGGCATAGGCGCGACTCCTTTCGGAAAGCAGGAATTTTTTTGCAACACCCACATCGATCATATCCCACGGTAAGATCTCTGTTTCACCAAAACCTCTCACGGTGTAATAGTCAGGATCAATGCCACAGGCGCCAAACGCGTCCAGCCAGGTCTGATAGGAAAAATGTTCATCCCAGCCATCCAGTCTTGCTCCTCTGTAAACAGCATCTTCGATCACAGCACCCAGCCGGCGATCGCCTCTTGCCATAACGGCTTCCAGTCTGCTTAGATCTGGCTCATGGTAATTGTATTCAACAGATTTCGCGTACATATGGCTTTTCAGCAGCCGTGTACGGCGCAGATACTCCTCCGGAGTAATCTGCTTTTCCCACTGGAAAGGGGTATGGGGCTTAGGAACAAAATACGCAGTAGCGACATGAACACGCAGACCTCGCTTCTTGTTGGATGCGCATTCTTTCCAAGTCTCGATGATCTTATGCACCAGTTCCGCAATACCCAGCACATCCTCGTCTGTCTCGGTAGGCAGGCCCAACATAAAATAGAGCTTTACATTGTTCCATCCACCGGTAAACGCATTTTTGCAGGCAGTAAGGATCTCTTCTTCTGTCAAATTTTTGTTAATTACATCTCTCAGCCGCTGTGTACCGGCTTCCGGCGCAAAGGTCAGACCGCTTTTTCGGAGAGACTGCAGCTTTTGGGTCAGTTCCCGGGAGAAATTATCCGCACGCAGCGACGGTACAGAAAGGTTGATCTTATTATCCGCGCAGTACGGGATCATCTGGTCTGTCAATTCTTTCAGCTCACGATAATCCGATGTGGACAAACTTGACAGGGTAATTTCATTATGGCCGGAATCGGTCATAGTTTCCAGCGCTTGCTTGTATAGTACGGATGCGCTCTTCCTGCGTACTGGGCGGCAAGAAAATCCTGCCTGACAAAAACGGCAGCCACGGATGCAGCCTCTGAAAACTTCCAGATTTGCCCTATCATGGACAATTTCTGTGGAAGGAACAATCATTTTTGTGGGATAATAGGCATTGTCGAGATCTTCAATGATTCGTTTGACAATTTTAGCCGGTGCATCCACTAAAGGAGTAACTGCAGCCAGAGTACCATCGTCGTTATAGCTATGCTCATAAAAAGAAGGAACATACACTCCTTCGATCAAAGAAACTTCTTTGAGAAACTTCGGCTTATCCCAATCTTCAGTCTTTGCGTGGTCATATAGGCGAAGTATATCCTCGGTAATCTCCTCGCCCTCACCAAGAGAAAAGAAGTCAATAAAGTCCGCCAGCGGTTCTGGATTGAAGGCACATACACCACCGGCAAAAACGATATTCTTCAAACCGTGTCTGTCTTTGGACCGCAGCGGAATTCCGGCAAGATTTAGCATATTCAAAATGTTGGAATAGCACATCTCATAGCCGATGGTAAAGGCAATCATATCAAAATCCCTGACTGGATCCTGGCTCTCAAGTGCCCAAAGGGGCAAGTTGTTTTGGCGCATCTGCTCTTCCATGTCAGACCAGGGTGCAAACACCCGCTCACACCACACGCCATCCATTTCGTTCATAACACCATAGAGAATTCGCATACCTACATTGGACATACCGATCTCATAAGTGTCGGGAAAACAAAAAGCTACCCGCACACGAACCTGGGCAGAATCTTTTATAATTTCATTGTATTCCCCACCGGTGTATCTGGACGGTTTTTGGACTTTGGGAAGAATTCTCTGCAATTTATCTGTCATAGTCTGCTATTCCTCTCATTGAGTGCAGTTATTTACAGACTATTGTACTATCTGTTCAGCTTGTTTGCAAGATAATTTTACGATGGTAGTTCTTATAAAAAGAATCCCTGCCGCGGCCAGCCAAATAAGGCCCATTCTCCGCACTAAAGAGAAATATGCCGCAGCTGTTAGGATCAATGTAAGAACGGTCCAATCGACGGTTTTACAGATTCTGGATGCAGTATTTGGCTTCAATATTGCTCCGATAATGCACCTAAGCAGGCGGCCTCCGTCCAGTGGATATAGCGGCAACAAATTATACACAGAATGAAGTAAGGCACATACCGCAGCCTGCGGAACGTACTTTGCCACAAGGATAAGTGTACTACCTCCCAGAGGTCCGGCCAGGGTACTCAGAAATTCCTGCCACCATTTCATGGAGTCTGTTTCGATCACTGCACCTACCGGTCCAATCTCACAGGAAAGCACCCCCACACCGCAGGCCTTCAGTGCCAGATAATGCGACACTTCGTGCAACGCAACCGCCGCAAGCCAGCCCCAAAGCCATCGAATCGGCAGAAGGTATACACTAATTGCTACGAACAAGTAAAAATGTCCTGAAATATGAAACCTATTCATACATAAGTACCGCGTTGTCCAAGATTTTACGGCAAAACACCTCCGCAGCATCTGCCAAAGGAATTCCGTTTCGTATATCTTCCGTAAAACCGCAGAGCGCTTCCTCCGTTACTTTTGGGTCTCCTGGCAGAAGATATTTGCAGAGACTGTTTCCTGAACATAAAACAACGCCTGCCAAAATAGCAAATACCAACACCAGCGCCGTAGCAGCTCTTGGGAATATGACGCGCTTCTTTTCGCGTATTGGTGTTTTGAAACATATAGAGTTATAATGGATACAATAAGCCATAACATCACTCCCTTGCTGCAGTTTACGCTGCGTTTAACAAAATAAATACTTTACAACAAAACAATTCCAAGGCTTGACATTCTGCCGATATTTCTTTATAATGTTTGAGCAATCGGGGTGTGGCGAAGTTTGGTATCGCGCTTGGTTCGGGTCCAAGAGGCCTCGGGTTCGAATCCCGACACTCCGACCAAAAGGCAGAGGAGAGCATCCGCTCTTTTTTGCGACAAAACGAACCCACATTTGTCAATGACAAGTGTGGGTTCGTTTTTAATATTCGTTATTTTCCCAATTGGCAAAGAATACTGTCGGCCGCATTGGAAAAGTTATCTGCCTGCACAACATAATCGCAGATCGCTTCATTTCGCATTTCGTCTTCCAACGCAATCAAACGGCGCACTTTTTCATCAATGCTGAGATTTTTTTTCAATATATCTTCAAGCAGCGCTCTTTTATCCCTTTTTGTGTATATGGTCGTAACATTGGGGAAATTGGTCTTCATCGCCATTGCGCCGCAAATATCCATAACTGTCAGCACATATCTTCCCTTTGTCAATATGGACGCAACATCCGCTTTACAAGAACCGTAGTAATGGCCGGCATAGGTAGTAGATTCAAAAATCTCTCCACTTTCGCATAGGTCATGGAATGCATCCACAGAAATGTAGTGATACCATTCCCCTCCGTGTATTCCTACGGAAGCATCGGTTGTGTAGCTAATAAGTTTTTCCAGTTTATCGCATTTCTTTATGAGCTGCTTTGCGATCTCGCTTTTTCCACTGCCGGAAGGGCCAACAAGAACGATCACGCCAGGTTCCTGCAGGGATTTATTTCCCCTCTTTGGATTATAGCTATCCGCTATCACTTCCACAAGTTTCAAGAACTCATCGTAATTATTCACCGACAGCATACCGGTCGCATCATGGTTCCAGGGACGGCGCATAAGAATGGGATAGGCTGCATTTGATCTTGTAACATTGTGCATGCCGTCATCGAACAGGATATCCACATCGATCTTATCCTTCCGGGATCCCATGTAGATATGATCCGCAGAAATTTCCGGAAATTCTTCAATAATACGCTGTGCGCGGATGCTCATAAACTGAGGATAAACAGATGTGGAAACAAACACCTCGGAAATTTGAGACAGCTTCTTCACAAATTCCCTTGCACCGGGAAGAATCGGCTGGTTTCTGTAGAAATCCGGATCCTGAAAGAAATCAAAAATAACATCAGCGCGGGTACCTAACTTCCCCCACCTATCCACCTCATAAATCGTCAAAGGAGGATCGAACTGATATTTTTCATTTGCCAATCGAATAGCGTATGGAATGCATTCCATCAACAAATCATCTATGTCCAGCGCCGTAGACAGCCTGTATTTTTTATTCATAGTTATACCTCGCAAAATCTCTGTCTTTTGATTATATCACAATCCTTCCAAAAAGCAAAAGAAAATACATGTTAGAGACAGAATCGCAATACTAATCATTGACGCATCAGGTAAATATTGTTATAATATTGATATATTTCAAACTTGAGAGGAGAAAGAGTATGTCCAGAACCGCAAAGGATATTATGGCACTGATCCGTAAAGAAAACATCGAAATGGTGGATTTTAAGATGGTCGACATAAACGGCCAGTATCGCCATGTTACAATTCCTGCGAAAAATTTTAGTGAACAAACCATGAAGAACGGCATTGGTTTTGATGCTTCCAACTATGGATATGCTGTTGTTGAAAAGAGTGATATGGTATTCATTCCCGATCCTGACACAGCGGTTATCGACCCTTTCTGTGAGATCCCTACCCTGTCTATGACCGGTAACGCTATGATCATTGACAGCCCTAATAATCGCCCCCTGCCTCAGTATCCCCGGAATATCATTCGCTCTGCTGTGCAGTATATGCGTGATCTGGGTATTGCCGACACCATGAAGATCCTGCCCGAGTTCGAATTCTATCTGTTCGATGATGTAACCTGGGGAATTGCCGGCGACCACATCAGTGCAGCTGTAGATGCTAAGCAGTCTTACTGGAACTCCGATGTAGAAGGCAAGGGCGTGATTGTACCCAAGCAGAAGAACTACCACATTGCCAAGCCTTTCGATGTTTCTTACGAGTGCCGCAGCGAAATGTGTATGCTGATGGAGGACATGGGCATTGCAATCAACTACCACCATCCCGAAGTTGCAGCTTCCGGTCAGTTTGAGATCGAGCCGCAGCTGGGCGAAGTTGTGCACATGGCTGATGCCACAATGATGATTAAATATATCATCCACAATACTGCCCTAAAATACGGCAAGTCTGCCACATTTATGCCCAAGCCCATCTATGGTGAAGCCGGTTCCGGTATGCATGTTCATATGCTGCTGTTGAAGGACGGCGAGCCTGTTTTCTCTGATGATAACGGCTACTCTAACCTGAGCCAAACTGCGCACTACTTCATGGGTGGCTTACTGAAACACATTGCTTCCCTGTGCGCTATTACTAACCCCAGCACCAACTCCTTTAAGCGTCTGGTGCCCGGTTTTGAAGCTCCGGTTACCATTGGTTATGCAACCTCCAACAGAAGCGCTGTTATCCGTATTCCCGCTTACGCAAAATCTCCCGAACTGCGCCGTTTCGAGCTGCGCAACCCGGATGCTACCTGCAATCCCTATTTCTGCTACGCTGCTATCCTCATGGCTGGTCTGGACGGAATCAAGAACAAGATTGATCCCCACAAAAATGGCTGGGGTCCCTATGATATGAATCTGTTTAACCTGCCCGACGAGGAAAAGGCAAAGCTGAAAGGTCTGCCCACCTCCCTGGATGCCGCTCTCGATGCGCTGGAGGCTGACCACGACTACCTGACCGTCGGCTGTGTATTCCCCGAGGAACTGCTGAAGAATTTTATCAAGAGCAAGCGTGCTGAGTGTGCGGAATTGTCTAAGATCCCCCACCCCGCTGAATTTGATAAGTATTACAACCTTTAATAAAGCAAACCGGAGATTGCGTTGCAATCTCCGGTTTGCTTTATACTAACTGCTGTTCATTAATAATAAGCTTAAATTGCAACCCAAGCTTCTCAGCTGCTTTTCTGCAAAGGATCATTCGATTCATAAATATCTCAAAGTAATCCATTACAGAGCCGTACTGTGTATCAACTGTTAACTTAAGCTTTACAATCGTTTTCTCTTCATTGATCTTTAGCAAGGATTTTTTAACAGAGTAATTCACCCTGTCGTGAATGTCAAATGACGAAATGTCAATATTCCGTACTCTTGTTCTGCGAACATCTGCCTTATCCGCAAGGATCAAAGCTGCGGCAACCGCGTTTACCGGGACGCCCGTTCCTTCATCGTGGTTACCAATGGCAGTAACGATGGTAGCGATTTCCGAGGGTTCGCAGCCCATATCATTCAATATACTCCACGCCATAATCGCTCCGGACTGGGAGTGTTCCTTGCGGTTTACAAGATTACCAATATCGTGAAGGTAGCCGGCAATTTTCGCAAGCTCTACTGTACGGGCATCGTAGCCGAGGGTTTCCAAAATATACCCGGCAGTCTGTGCCGCATGGACCACATGAGAAAAACTGTGTTCCGTAAAACCAAGGGCCATAAGGGATTCATCCGCGCAAATGATATATGTGCGGATTGCCTCGCTTTTTGTAACATCATCATAAGTAAGCATCTTATCACCTCTTTTGTAAGTATAACACAATTTTACCGGTAATACTAGTCAAAAGGAGGAATTGATATGTGCACAGCTATAAGCTACGTTTCAAAGGATCATTACTTTGGCAGAAATCTGGATTTGGAATACCACTATAACGAAACCGTAACCGTAACACCCCGCAAATTTCCCTTTCATTTCCGCGCTGCAGACTCCCTTTCAGCGCATAATGCCATGATTGGTATGGCTACAGTTGTGGATAATTACCCACTTTATTATGAAGCAACAAACGAACATGGATTAAGCATGGCAGGTCTGAATTTCCCGGGAAATGCTGTATATCTTCCGGTGGAGCAAAACAAGATCAATATTGCGCCTTTTGAGTTTATTCCATGGGTGATTAGTCAATTTAAAACTGTATCGGAGTTGAGAAAATATCTGAAAGAAATCAACCTTATTAATATCCCGTTTAATGAGGATTACCCCTTGTCTCCTCTTCATTGGCTGATTTCAGATAAACAGGAATCGATTGTCGCTGAGCCTACAGCAGAGGGACTTTGTATTTACAACAATCCGATAGGTGTATTGACCAACAATCCACCCTTTCCGTATCATCTGCACAATATAACAAATTACCTGAATTTGACGAGCCGAGAACCTTCATGCCGCATATCAGACCAGCTTGACCTTGTTCCCTACAGTAGGGGCATGGGAGCTATGGGACTGCCCGGAGATCTGTCATCTTCTTCACGCTTTGTCCGGGCTGTATTTACAAAATTTAATTCACTGGACGACGGGACAGAAAACGATGCTGTCTGCCAATTTTTTCACATTCTGGGTTCAGTTTCGCAGCAGAGGGGCTGTGTTCAGGTTGGAAAAGGTTTTGAAAAGACCGTATACTCCTGTTGCTGCAACACAAGCAAGGGTTTATATTACTACACGACTTACAGTAACCCCCAGATAACCGCAGTTGATCTATTCAAACACGATCTAGACAACAGCCGTTTGACCACCTATGCACTCCAAACACAGCTCTCTGTATCATGGGAAAACCGCTAACCAAATGCGCCACTTTCCCAAGCGGACAAGTGGCGCAATATGATTACTGAATCTGTTCAACCTTGATCGTATTTGTGTTGCCGGTTTTCCCGTTGATAGGACCACCGGTAAGCACAACATTATCACCAGCTGACAGTGATAGATATTCCTTTGCGCTGGCAAGAGCGTGAAAGAACATCACATCCATAGAGGAAAATTCCTGCACAAGCACAGGGGTTACGCCCCAGCTCAGAGACAGCTTATACCATGCCTTCTTGATTATCGTCATTCCGATAATGTCCACAGGGCAGCGGAAGCGGCTGACCATCATTGCGGTTTTACCGGATGTAGAGCAAACCACAATACCCTTGGCATCTACATCAATAGCCATTGCACAGGTGGCGTGGGAAATCGCATCCAGGTTATTTTGAATACGGAATTCCGATGTGAGAAAAAGACTCTTATAGCTATTATGAGATTCCGTATATTCCGCAATCTGCGCCATGTTACGCACTGCTTCAACAGGGTATTTACCTGCGGCAGATTCACCGGACAGCATGATGGCGGAGCTGCCGTCATAAACAGCATTGGCTACATCAGAGATCTCAGCTCTGGTGGGACGGGGGTTATAGATCATGGATTCCAGCATCTCCGTAGCGGTAATCACGCGCTTGCCCAAAAGGCGACACTTGCTGATAAGCATTTTTTGAACAGAGGGAACCTCGACAAAGGGAATTTCAACGCCCAGATCGCCTCTGGCGATCATGATTCCCTCACAAAGCTCACAGATCTGCTCTACATTTTCCACACCGGCCCGGTTCTCAATCTTAGCAATGATGTCAATATTTTCGCCGCCATTGGCTGCCAGGAAATCCCTCAATTCCCTAACATCCTGCTTGGTAGAAACAAAAGACGCGGCGACAAAGTCCACATCATTTTCAATGCCAAACAAAAGATCCGCCTTATCCTGTTCTGACAAGTACGGCCCGGTCATCACCTTGTTGGGAAAGCACATGCTTTTGCGATTGCTTAACTCTCCTCCAATCAATACGGTACAAATTGCATCATTTCCCTTTAGCTGTTTAACCTCAAAGATCACAAGTCCGTTATTAACCAGGATTTTATCGCCTACTTTTAAGTTTTCGATAAGTCCCTTATAGTTTACAGAAACCTTTGTTTGATCTCCTTCCACATCATCGGTGGTAAATGTAAAGCTATCCCCCTCGCTCAACGTGATTTTACCGTCGGCAAAAGTCCGGATACGGTACTCAGGCCCTTTGGTGTCAAGCATAATCGCAATAGGCAGGTTCATTTTTTCGCGAACCTTCTTTACAAGTTCGATCTTATGCTTATGTTCCTCGTGGGATCCGTGTGAAAAGTTAAGCCTTGCAACATTCATACCTGCTTTGCACATAGCAATAAGGGTTTCTTCCCGCTCGCAGGCAGGCCCAATTGTGCATATAATCTTTGTTTTTCTCATTCTGAGTGACCTCATTTTTCAAATTTTCAGCAGTATATATATTAACATATCATGTGTCAATCGTCAATTAAACAATATTGACATTATACTGGGTTAACCAGCAGTTTATCTGGAGCATATATGCAATTGTTTGTGGTACTCGCATCAATTGCCCATACCACGGCCATACATATTCAGATTCTAAAAGATTCTCTAAGGCCTTCCTGTCAGTTATCTCAAGAAGCGGCGTTCCCTTTTGATCCAGAGCGGCGCGAAGGCGATCCTTGACAAGTTGAAAATATAAAGGATTATGGGTTTTGGGGTAGGGGCTTTTTTTACGGTATAGCACCTCTTGCGGCAAATAATCCCGCATTGCATATCGAAGCAGCCCCTTCTCCTGCCCGTTTCTGTCCTTGAATTCCCATGGGACACCATAAAGGTATTCCGCAATCCGATGGTCGCAGAATGGGACCCGTACCTCAAGCCCATGGTACATACTCATTCTGTCTTTCCTGTCCAGCAGTGTCTGCATAAACCATCGCTGATTCAGGTTTACCATTTCCTTCATTCGCCGCTCCTGGGGAGATGTTCCGGGAAGGATGTCGCATTGTGCCAATGTTTGCCGGTACTGATCCTGTACATATTCTTGCGGATTAATATTACCGTATACAGCCTTCTTAATAAAAACGCTTCGTTGTTCAATATTTTGTGACCACGGAAAGCCGTCTGACTCTCTGATCTTTGGATCCCTGTACCAGGGGTAACCGCCAAATATCTCATCTGCACATTCTCCGGAAAGAGCAACTTTTACCTTTTTTCGTATTTCCTTGCAAAAAAGCAACAATGAAGAATCCACATCCGCCATCCCAGGCAGATCTCTTGCGTTGGTTGCATCCTCTAACGCCGTTGCCAACTCCTCTGGCGTTAAAATCGTCCAATGGTGGTCCGTTGAAAGATAGGCTTGCATCTGTCTGATGTATTCACCGTCAGAGTTTGGTTGAAACTTTCCGGGTGTAAAGTAAATATCATTATCCTTATAGTCCACAGAAAAAGTCGGTAAAACCGCACCGGATTCTTTTAATTTCTGCGCACAAACCGAGGATATGATACTGGAATCCAGACCGCCGGATAAGAAAGTTCCTATCGGTACATCAGAGATCATTTGTCTCTGAATTGCATCTGTTACCAAAAACCTTACTTGTTCTGCTGTTTCTTCAAAGGATTCTGTGTGTTCTCTGTCCAGAAGTTTCCAGTATCGCTTCCAATTCCATTTTCCGCAGCAAAAATAGCCATAACACCCCGGCTCAAGCTCCTGTATACCCTTTAATATACCAGATCCCGGTATCCTACCCGGACCAAGCAAAAAAATTTGCGCGATTCCCTCGGCATCCAATTGAGCCGAAACCTGCGGATGGGCTAATAGCGTTTTAATTTCAGAAGCAAATACAATTCCGTGATTCTCGTGCTTATAGAATAACGGTTTTACACCCATTCGATCTCTGGCAAGAAAGAGTTTTTTACGTTTGTGTTCCCAAATCCCGAAGGCAAATATTCCGTTGAATTTTAAAACACATTCTTCAGACCATTGCGCGTAGGCATGCAATACCACTTCTGTATCGGAATGACTGCTAAAGCGGTGCCCGGTTTTCTCCAGGATGGCCCGCAGTTGCTGTGTGTTATAGAGCTCTCCGTTGTAAACGATTGTATAGGTCTCCCCTTCCCAATTTACAGTCATCGGCTGTTGCCCCCTCTGTGGATCGATAATAGCCAAACGACTGTGCAGTAAACAACAGTTGCTATGTATGAAGGAACCGGCAGCATCCGGCCCTCTGCGGCGCATGGTAGCAAGCATGCGTTCTATTGTGGTTTGATTTGATTCCAGTCCTACAGTTCCGGCGATCCCGCACATATACACATCCCCTTTCAAGCATCTTATTCTATGATGCGATCAATAATTTGTGTATAGAATTCATCAATCCAGACATACTCCTTATGGGTGATTATTAAATGAAGAACAACAAAGACCTTTTATCATCGATTTTAAAAACCACACAAATGGGCCAGATCGGCATTCGGGCTGTTATGAAACATGCCGTAAGACCGGAGCTAAAAAGCGCACTGAAACAACAGCTGCAGGAATACGATTCCATTGAGCAAGAGGCTCACGCAATCGCCGCATCCCGTGGATGGGAAGTATCCGAACTGGATCCGATAGTAAAATTCATGGCCATGCGTTATGCCCAGGCAAACCTTTCCTTTGACAGAGCGGATTCCAAAATTGCGGCAATGATGATACAAGGAAATACGCGCGGCATGATAAAAAGCCTTAAAAACAGCCATCATGCTATGGATCCGGATGCCAGCGTAGCTATACTGGCGCAAAAGCTTCTTGATCACGAGAATGAAAATATTCAGCAGATGCAGGGGTTTTTATGATCCCTGCACCTTCTGTTATCCCCTGCATATAATATATCGAATCATATTTAAGGGGGGATCGCTCTGAGCGCAACCGGTTACATTCAAGTCCACGCATACACGAGCAATGCTCAGATTCCACTAAAGGATGCTGCTATAACGGTAACAGATACTGATGGAGCAGCGCTCGCGATGCGGCTGACAAACCGCAGTGGACGCCTGGACGAAGCAATACCGATCTCTGTGCCGGACCTGTCGGCAAGTCAGAGTCCAAACACGGGTATCATTCCTTATGCGGTAGTAGATCTGTACGCCCGTGCCGAAAATTTTGAGGAAATACATATTGAAAGACTCCAGGTTTTTGCCGACACGGTAACAGACCAAAACCTTGAGTTGATACCGTTAGCAGAGTTTCCGCAGAGTTTTAATAAATCC
This sequence comes from Faecousia sp., assembly GCA_045653785.1. GTDB lineage: Bacteria > Bacillota > Clostridia > Oscillospirales > Oscillospiraceae > Faecousia. The sequence continues at coordinate 19,202 of JAZOMH010000035.1, forward strand.
GAGGTGTTCAACACCATGACACAAAATCTTTAGGGGGTGGTGCTATGCCTCCGGTAACACCGTATGTACCTCAGCAGATCACAGTACATCTTGGATCACCCTCTTCAAACGCAGCTAATGTTACCGTTCCCTTTTCTGACTATGTCAAGAATGTCGCATCCAGCGAAATTTACCCTACATGGGACGAAAGTGCCCTTCGTGCAAACATTCTTGCAATAACATCGTTCGCACTAAATCGTGTTTATACAGAATTTTACAGAAGCAGGGGCTATGATTTTGAGATCACAAGCTCCACAGCCTTCGATCAGGCATTTGTCAACGGAAGAAGCTACTTTGAAAATATATCCAGGCTAGTAGACGAATTGTTTAACGATTATCTCCGCAGACCCGGCTTTGTAGAACCATTAGCCGCAAAATTCTGCAACGGAACCACAGTAACCTGTGAAGGTCTTAGTCAATGGGGGAGTCAGAATCTGGCGCAACAGGGCTTGACATCCGATCAAATCCTCCAAAGCTATTACGGAGATGTGGAAACCGTCCTGAATGCACCGATACGCGGCATTACTAACTCCTATCCCGGTACGCCGCTGCGCAGAGGCAGTACCGGTCCCAGCGTGGTTGTGATCCAAACGGAATTAAACCGCATCTCGCAGAACTATCCTGCTATCCCTAAGATACCTACAGTGGATGGGATTTTTGGCAGCAGAACGGAAGCATCAGTCATTGCATTCCAGCAAATTTTCGGACTGACTCCGGACGGAGTTGTGGGCCCCGGTACATGGTATGAACTGGTGCGTTTGTATACAGGTGTCAACGCACTTTCTGAGCTGAGAAGTCTAGGCCAGCAATTCTATGCAATTAACTGGTCCCCACCGGGAGGACTTGAAGTGGGAGATACCGGAGAAAAGGTCCGACTGCTGCAATACATGCTCTCGGTACTTTCCAAATATATCTCTACTATCCCCCCGGTCAATGTGGATGGCATATACGGCCCAGCAACCCGCTCGGCGGTACTGGCAGCACAGCGCAGATTTGGCCTTCCGGAAACAGGAACCGTAGGAGAAGCAACCTGGGATGAAATTTACGATCAGTACTCCGGCATCGAAAATACAACCCTGAGAAGCGGGGAAACGTTCCCCGGTCAGGGAAGCAACCCAAATCGAAACGGAACAACCCGGAGTAACGGTAACGGCAGGGCAAACTATGCAAGAACAACAACATTGACACAGTTCCCGGGCCGTAATTTAAGTATCGGCTCCCAGGATCCCGTTCGACAGGAGGTGGTCAGATGAGACCCGGTGAATCTTTCGTTGGACAGCCAATCAGAAGCCTACAGACAATGTTGCGGGTCCTGGCAGAGGACGACAGCAGGCTGCCGACTGTTGTTCCGGATGGTATTTACGGCCCCACTACAATGACAGCGGTAACAGCGGTACAACGCCGTGAAGGTATCCCTGTTACCGGTATTGTTGATAATGCTACTTGGGATATAATTTCCGAATTATATGAAGCTGCGATTGTTCGCGTGGGAAAAGCTGAGCCTATTGAAATTCTGTTGGAGCCGGGGCAGATATTCCGCCGTGGCGATAGCAGCCCTTATATCTATCTGCTTCAAGGTATGCTTGCACAGCTTTCAAACGATCATCCCACCATCAACGTTCCCGGAACACAGGGAACTATGGATGAGGATACTGTCGCAGCACTAATAGCCTTCCAGAAATTAGCAGCTTTGCCTGCCACCGGTGAATTTGACCGCCTTACATGGAAAAATCTAGTGCATCAATTCACACTAAACGCTCACCACAATGCTGCACAGGGACATACCCGAACCTTATATCAGCCAAATTATTAACAATTTAATAATTTTGTCCAAATCTTCCATAATAGACTTGATTCAAACTGAGAAATTACCTATAATTATAATTAATCTATACGGAAGATTTCCGGAGGAAAACCTATGTTTATCAAAGATTGGAAAAAAGAAATACTGACGATCCCAAATCTTTTGAGCTTATTTCGTCTGATACTGATACCTGTGTACGTGATCATCTATCAGAATGCACGTAGTGATGCTGATTACTATATTGCGGCAGGAATTTTGGCCGTATCCTGCTTAACAGATATGATTGACGGAAAAATAGCGCGCCATTTTAATATGATCTCAACTGTGGGCAAGATTCTGGACCCTTTAGCAGATAAGACCACACAATTTACATTGATCCTTTGTCTTGCGTTGAAATACCCGGTATTGTGGAATCTGGTTGGCTTGTTTGTCGTAAAAGAAGGCTTTCAGCTGATTGCGGGCAGCATAAATCTTAAAAAAGGAAAAATGCTCAAAGGTGCGCTTTTGTCTGGAAAAATTTGCACGACTGTATTATTTATCAGTTTGATCGTGATGGTGATGCTACCCGGCCTTGACGAAATAGCTATTCTCGCAATAACCATAACAGATACAGTCTTTATGCTAATTTCCTTCTGTGATTACCTGATAACTTACTCCCGCAGAGAAAATAAGTTTCAGACTCTGGATAAGTCATCCGAATAAAAATTACCTCCCGGGAGAAAATCCCGGGAGGTTCTCTTATAAAGGGCGCAATTTGTACAGGCGGTCGCCATATCCGCGAATTCTTCCGCGGCATCCACCTGCCTCACTACACCCTGCGCTCGCAGCAACGGCACTCTATGAAGCATATGCGTATATACGCTGAAATATTCCTTATCAAAACTAAGCCATTGATAATTTTTATTATTCATGCTACAATATACAAAATGCCAATTTGAGCATGCACAGGAGGTACGCAATGGATTACAAGAAGCTTCAAAACGGCAGCGATATTCGCGGTGTCGCCCTTGAGGGCATCGAAGGCCAGAAAATTAACCTGACAGAGCGCGCCTGCCGGGACATTGGCAGAGGCTTTGCGGTATGGCTCAGCAAGAAATTCGGAAATAAAAACGATCTGCGTGTAGCAGTTGGAAGGGATTCCCGCTTGTCCGGTCCGCAGCTTTGCACCTGGATCTGTGAGGCAATGGTACAGCAGGGTCTGCAGGTTACTGACTTTGGTATGGCCAGTACCCCTGCTATGTTTATGGCAACTGTAACCGAAGGCTACCGGTATGACGGTACAGTTATGATTACTGCCAGCCACCTCCCCTTTAACCGAAACGGTTTTAAGTTCTTTACCGTAGAAGGCGGTCTGGAATCCTCTGATATTAAAGAAATCCTCGCCTACGCAGGCAGTAATGATTGCACCGGTTATGAACCTGGCAACCGGTCCTGCTGCGAGTTTATGGATACATACGCTGCAATTCTTGCCAATAAAATTCGGACAGCTACCGGCGACGAGAAGCCTCTTGAAGGGTTTCGTGTTGTTGTAGACGCAGGCAATGGCGCAGGCGGTTTTTATGCGGATAAGGTATTGAAGCCCCTGGGTGCCAACACGGACGGAAGCCGATTCCTGGAGCCCGACGGCAGTTTCCCTAACCATATTCCAAACCCCGAAGATAAAGAAGCTATGCGGAGCATTACCGATGCAGTCCTGGAAAGCAACGCTGATCTGGGTATCATATTTGATACCGATGTTGACCGTGCCGGTGCAGTCCTTTCTGACGGAAGTGAGTTAAATAGAAACCGTATTATTGCAATGCTCTCTGCAATCCTTTTGCGGGAGTATCCCGGTACCACAATCGTAACAGACTCCATCACTTCTACCGGTCTAGCTAAGTTCATCACCGAGAAGGGCGGCGTTCATCATCGTTTTAAGCGTGGATATAAAAATGTTATCAACGAATCCATTCGTCTAAATGCCCAGGGACAGGATAGCCAACTGGCTATCGAAACCTCCGGTCATGGCGCTTTGAAAGAAAACTACTTCCTGGATGACGGAGCTTACCTGGTTACCAAGCTGCTCATTGAGCTCGCACGCTCCAGACAAGAAGGCTATACCCTTGCCTCCATGATTGCAGATTTGGAAGAGCCTGTCGAGAGTATTGAATTCCGTATGAACATTCTGGAGGAGGATTTTAAGAGCTACGGTCAAAGAGTAATTAACGATCTCAATGCCTATTCGCAGAGCAAAAACGGTTGGTCTCTTGCTCCCGATAATTTTGAGGGCGTGCGAGTAAATCTGGACGGAGATCACGGCAACGGTTGGTTCCTGCTCAGACTGTCCCTACACGATCCCCTGCTGCCTCTGAATATTGAAAGCAACAGTGCCGGTGGCGCAAAGAAGATCGCGCAGGAGCTTGCTGAATTCCTCTCCGGCTATGACAAGCTGGAAACCGTCACTTTAATCAACTATGCACAATGACTCTTTGGGCGGCTCAGAAGAGCCGCCCAAAACATGATATTTTACGGAAATTTGCATCTTTAGGTCTTGACAAACGATTATAAATGCTGTAATATAACCTAGCTGTCCGAAAGACAGATATATGTTTGGAGAAGTCGCGTAGCTGGCCGAGCGCGCACGATTGGAAATCGTGTATACCCCAAAAGGGTATCGAGGGTTCAAATCCCTCCTTCTCCGCCATAAAGCGAGGCTCAGTGAGCCTCGCTTTTCCATATAGAAAGCAGCAGTGAAGCATCATACCCAGGATGTTTGGGGCCAATATCGTTGAAATTCCGGTACAGCAATGTATGTTAGCATCACAAAATCTTATTGACAATCTTAAGAATCTTACATATAATATTGGAGCTATGCTACTGTGGCTCAGTCGGTAGAGCAGCTGATTCGTAATCAGCAGGTCGCCGGTTCAAGTCCGGCCAGTAGCTCCAAAAAAGACCTCGTTCGATTGAACGAGGTCTTTTTATATAGTTTGTTTTAATACTAACTGCAAGGCAGCTTCGATTGCCTGCCGTTGCACATCTTCCCTATTTCCGGCAAAATGAAATTCCTCCGATAGCGTCATATTCGCATCCGAATAGCCAACAAAGACCGTACCGACCGGATTGCCAAAATCATCCCCACCGGGTCCTGCAAGACCGGTAACAGAAACAGCAACATCTGCGTTCAGCCTGTTTCGTGCGCCAAAAGCCATAGCTTTTGCAACCTCCGCAGAAACAGCACCGACACTCTCGAGCAGCTCAGTACTAACACCAAGCTGTGAGATCTTAATCTCGTTTGTGTAGCAGATAATACCGCCTTTATAAAACGCTGAGCTACCGGGCACCGATGTCAACGCAGCCCCAATCCCTCCGCCGGTGCAGCTTTCCGCTGTAACAAGCGTACGGCCTGCCAATGCCGAGATCATATCACATAAAAGGCTCATCATCGTATTTCACCGCGATCTTTTCGATGCTGCTTAGCGCCTGCACGATCAGCGCTTCCCTGTCCAGATTCTTCTCAGCATTGAGCAGTTGCCCCAGCGTAGGTTTTGTTTTGGGGTGTTTCGGAGTAAACACCGTGCAGCAATCCTCATAAGGGAGAATCGAGGTGTCCAGAGTGCCGATTTTTCTTGCAATGGTAATGATTTCCTCTTTGTCCATGCCGACCAAGGGCATGAAGATCGGAATATCCACCACAGCACCGGTAACAGCCATTGCTTCCATGGTCTGACTTGCAACCTGTCCCAGATTTTCACCGGTGATCAACGCTTTGCAGCCATCATTCTTCGCAATGCGCTGGGAAATCTCCATCATAAAACGACGCATTATGAGGGTGAAAAACTCTTCGGGGCAATGATCGCGAATTGCTTCCTGGATCTGGGTAAAGCCAACAATATTCACCGTCATCCTACCGCAGTACTTGGTAACCAAACGGGCAAGCTCCATAACCTTATCTTTGGCCAACTGAGAGGTGTAAGGATAGGAGAAGAAATGGACGGCTTCCACCTCTACGCCACGCTTTGCGATCATATACGCGGCTACCGGAGAATCGATACCACCGCTGAGCAGACACATGGCACGACCACCAACACCGGTAGGTAAACCGCCCGCTCCAGGCACTGCAGGACCATGCACATAGGCAGCAAGATCTCTGACCTCAACATAAACTGTGTAGGCAGGTTTATGAACATCAACGGCGCAGCGGGGATGCGCCTCCGCAAGTCTGCCGCCAATTTCCTGGGAAATAGCGATGGAGGTCATGGGAAACGCCTTATCAGAACGCTTGGACTCCACCTTAAAGGAAGTAGCGCAATCCAGCTCATCCCCCAGATATTCCTCGACAGTATCATAAATGTTGTCCAGATTTTTTTCACAGGCGCGGCAGCGGCACAAGCTGACCAATCCAAAGATGCAGCGACACGCATCCCATGCACCGTCAAGGTCTGCATCATCATCCATAGGTTCTACATAGACCGTAGACTGCATCAAATACACATCAAAATTGCCGTAGGGCTTCATGCGTCTGCGAACATTTTGCCGTAGTTTATCCTCGAATTGGCGCTTATTTGCGCCTTTTAGCACAATTTCACCTAACTTGAGCAAAAAGATCTCTTTCAAAGTATATGCACCTCAATTTATATTCACTGTTCTGTATTGTATAGCTTCTGCAATATGGTCGCTGGTGATTTGACGGCTGCCTTCCAGATCAGCGATGGTTCTGGCGACCTTCAATATGCGGTCATAACTTCTTGCCGTTAATCTAAATACGTCAAATGCCTGACGCATCATCTCGGCAGATTCATTATCCAACCGGCAGAATCGACGCAATTCCTCCGGACCCATACGGGCATTACACATGCCGCCCTCACCGTATCGCAGATGCTGCTGACGACGCGCAGCATTGACCCGTTCTTTAATATTCACCGAGGGCTCTGCTTCTTTTCTTTCGCGTAATTCTTCAAAATGAACCGCAGGAACTTCGATGATAATATCGATTCGATCCAACATTGGTCCGGAAATTCGGCTGCGATACGCATTAACAGAATTTTCTGTGCAGGTACATTTACCGGAAGGATCACCGTACCAACCGCACTTGCACGGATTCATAGCGCAAACCAGCATAAATTCTGACGGATAGGTTACCGTCCCGGATACCCGGGCAATGGTTACCATACCATCTTCAAGAGGCTGCCGCATTAAATCCAGTGTATCCTTTTTAAATTCCGGTAATTCATCCAAAAATAGCACGCCCTTATGTGCCATAGATATTTCGCCGGGCCTTGGGTTTGTTCCGCCACCAGTTAGTCCCATGTTAGAAATCGTATGGTGGGGTGAGCGGAAAGGTCGTTGCATTACCAATGGAGATTTGGAAGACACCTGCCCCAAAACGGAATATATCTGAGTTACTTGGAGTGACTCTTCCCACGTCATGTCCGGTAATATGGACGGCAATCGTTTGCTAAGCATGCTTTTTCCGGAACCCGGTGGGCCGATCAGCAAGATGTTATGACTGCCTGCCGCTGCGATTTCCATGGCACGCTTGACATTTTCCTGTCCAAGCACATCTTTAAAATCCAGCACATTTACTTCAGAACGATCCGGTACCCATATGGGTTCTTCCTCCAGTACCGTTTGTCCATTAAGTGCTGAAATCAATTCCGCAACAGTACGGACAGGTATTATAGCCGGGCCGCGGGCGAGGGTCGCCTCAGCGGCGTTTTCTGCAGGTACATATACTGTTTCAAAGCCTGCCCGTTTTGCAGCGATTGCCATAGGCAGAACACCAGAGACAGGTCGTATCTGTCCGTCAAGACTTAATTCACCGATGAAAGCACTGGTAGACCGGGAACGACGAACACTGCCAAAAGCAGACATAATACCCAACAAGATCGGCAGATCGTAGTGCGTACCTGTCTTTTTCTGACTGGCAGGAGATAGATTAACGGTAATGCGTCCTGTTGGAAAACGCAGTCCGCTGGTTTTGGCAGCAGCACGGACCCGTTCCCGTGCCTCCTTAACCGCGGCATCCGGCAAACCGACAATATCGAACCCTGGCAGGCCGTTTGAAATGTAACACTCAACGGTGATTGCACTGCCCTGTATGCCGTTAATTCCCAGAGTGTGTACGCTACAGATCATTTCCTCACTCCTTTACACAGGGTTATCATACTCTATCAGCTGTAAAAATACAAATATTTTTTTCCAGCGTTTTTACAATTATTCTAGTATCAGCCATAATCAACCTAAGCAAAACGACAAAATCTATAATTTTTCGGATTTCTCTAATGATAACCGCTTTACAAATAAGCAGGAAAGTGTTATGATACACGTGTTGAATGTTGAATACTTTAGGAGGTATTTATTTTGGCAAGAAAATTCAAAACAATGGATGGCAACACTGCCGCCGCCCACGTCAGCTATGCCTTTACTGAGGTTGCTGGCATCTACCCCATCACCCCCTCCAGCCCCATGGCCGACAATGTTGACCAGTGGTCCGCTGCAGGTCGTACAAACATCTTTGGCGATACTGTGAAGGTCGTTGAGATGCAGTCTGAGGCCGGCGCTGCCGGTACTGTTCACGGTTCCTTGGCTGCCGGTGCTTTGACTACCACCTACACTGCATCCCAGGGTCTGCTGCTGATGATCCCCAATATGTATAAGATTGCCGGCGAACTGCTCCCCTGCGTGTTCCATGTATCTGCCCGTACCGTAGCTACCCAGGCTCTGAACATCTTCGGTGATCATTCCGACGTTTACGCCTGCCGTCAGACCGGTTTTGCCATGTTGTGCGAGACCAACGTGCAGGAAGTTATGGACCTGGCCGCAGTTGCTCACCTGGCTTCTATCGAGGGCCGTGTTCCCTTCATCAACTTCTTTGACGGTTTCCGTACATCCCATGAGATCCAGAAGATCGCCATCTGGGACTATGAAGATCTGAAGGAAATGACCAACATGGAAGCTGTTGCGGAGTTCCGCAAGCATTCCCTTAACCCCGAGCGTCCCGCCATGCGTGGTTCCCACGAGAATGACGACATTTTCTTCCAGCACCGTGAGGCCTGCAACAAGTACTACACCGAGCTGCCCGCAGTTGTGGAGAAGTACATGCACAAGGTCAACGAGAAGCTGGGTACCGACTATCAGCTGTTCAACTACTACGGTGCTGCCGATGCTGATCGTATCATCGTGGCTATGGGTTCTATCAACGACGTTGCTGAGGAAGTTATCGACTACCTGAACGCTAACGGCGAGAAGGTCGGTCTGGTTAAGGTTCGTCTGTTCCGTCCCCGGAGCTCTGAGCATCTGTTGGCTGCCATCCCCGCAACCGCAAAGAAGATCGCTGTTCTGGACCGCACCAAGGAGCCCGGCTCCCAGGGTGAGCCTCTGTACCAGGATGTGGTCATGGCTCTGGCTAAGGCCGGCAAGAATGATATCTGCGTTATTGGCGGCCGTTACGGTCTGGGTTCCAAGGATACCCACCCTGCTTCTGTCTTTGCCGTATTCGAGGAGCTGAAGAAGGATGCTCCCAAGCACGAATTTACCATCGGCATTGTTGACGATCTGACCAACTTGTCCCTGGAAGAGACCATCTCCCCCAACACCGCTGCAGAAGGCACTATTGAGTGCAAGTTCTGGGGTCTGGGCGGCGACGGCACCGTTGGCGCAAATAAGAACTCCATCAAGATCATCGGCGACCATACCGGCAAGTACGTTCAGGCTTACTTCCAGTATGACTCCAAGAAGACCGGTGGCGTTACTGTTTCCCACTTGCGTTTCGGTGACAAGCCCATTAAGTCTCCCTACTACATCAACAAGGCTGACTTTGTGGCATGCCATAACCCCTCTTATATTACCAAGGGCTTTAAGATTGTTCAGGACGTTAAGCCCGGCGGTGTATTCCTCATCAACTGTCAGTGGTCTCTGGAGGAACTGGAGCATCATCTGGACCCTGCTTCCAAGCGCTACATTGCCGACAACAACATCCAGCTGTACACCCTGAACGCCATTGACCTGGCAATCAAGGTTGGCATGGGCAAGCGTACCAACACCATCCTGCAGTCCGCATTCTTCTCTCTGGCTAAAGTTATGCCCAGCGAGGAGGCGATCGGTTACATGAAGGCTGCTGCTGAGGCATCCTACTTGAAGAAGGGTCGCGATGTTGTTGATGCCAACTGGAATGCTATTGACGCCGGCGCTACCGCTTATGTTAAGGTTGACGTTCCTGCCGCATGGGCTAATGTAGAGGCAGCCCATGCCGAGCTTGAGCTGGAAGGCAATGCAGATACTGTCGCAGTTGTCAAGAACATCCTCACTCCTGTTGGCAAGATGGACGGCTACAGCCTGCCTGTTTCCGCCTTCGAGCCCTATGCCGACGGTCAGTTTGCCCTGGGTGCTTCTGCATACGAGAAGCGCGGCGTTGCCGTTACTGTTCCCCACTGGGACGAGACCAAGTGTATTCAGTGTAATAACTGTGCTTATGTATGCCCCCACGCAACAATCCGTCCCTTCGCTCTGACTGAGACCGAAGCTGCTGCCGCACCCGCTGGCACCCGCATCGTACCTATCAAGGCAGGCAAGGGCAAGGGTGTCTACAGCTACACCATGGCCGTCTCTCCTCTGGACTGCATGGGTTGCGGCGTTTGTGTCGGCGTATGTCCCACCAAGGCCATCACCATGGTTCCCCAGGAGCAGGAGCTGGCTGAGCAGGAAGTCTTCAACTACATGGTTTCCAAGGTTGCTCAGAAGCCCGAAATGGAAGACGCAACTGTCAAGGGCAGCCAGTTCAAGAAGCCTCTGCTTGAGTTCTCCGGCTCTTGCGCAGGCTGTGCTGAAACCAGCTACGCTCGCCTGGTAACTCAGCTGTTCGGCGACCGTATGTATATCTCCAACGCCACCGGTTGTTCCTCCATCTGGGGCGGTCCTGCTGCCACCTCCCCCTACTGCGTCAATGCTGAGGGTCATGGTCCTGCGTGGTCCAACTCCCTGTTCGAGGATAACGCTGAGCACGGTCTGGGTATGTATACCGCACAGGCTGTGATTCGTGAATCCCTGGCAAACAAGGTCCGTACCGTTATGGAGACCACAGCTTCCGAGGAGCGCAAGGCTGCCTGCCAGGTTTGGCTGGATACCTACGAGGACGGCGCTGCAAACAAGGAAGCAACCAAGGCGCTGATCGCAAATCTGGAAGCTAAGGTCTGCTGCGACACCGTTGCTGACATCCTGAGCAAGAAGGAATACCTGTCCAAGAAGTCTGTCTGGATCTTCGGCGGTGACGGCTGGGCTTACGACATCGGTTTCGGCGGCGTTGACCATGTTCTGGCTTCCAACAAAGATGTTAACATCTTCGTATTCGACACCGAGGTTTATTCCAACACCGGTGGACAAGCTTCCAAGGCTTCCAACATCGGCCAGGTCGCACAGTTTGCTGCTTCCGGTAAGGAAACCAAGAAGAAGTCCCTGGCTGAGATTGCAATGTCCTACGGCTATGTCTATGTCGCACAGATCGCTATGGGCGCCAACCAGGCACAGACCATCAAGGCAATCTGCGAGGCCGAGGCCTACAACGGTCCTTCTCTGATCATCGGCTACGCTCCCTGTGAGATGCACTCCATCAAGGGCGGTATGATGAACTGCCAGGCCGAGATGAAGAAGGCTGTTGACTGCGGCTACTGGAACCTGTTCCGTTTTGATCCCTCCAAGGAGACCGGCAAGTTCCAGCTGGACAGCAAGGAGCCCAAGGATGGTTACCAGGAGTTCCTGATGAACGAGGCCCGTTACAGCCGGCTGACCCGTGAGTTCCCCGAGCGTGCAACCGAACTGTTCGCAAAGAACGAAGCTGCTGCTAAGGAGCGTTACGAGCACCTGCTGAAGCTGGTCGAAATGTACAAGGACTAATTTAACAATTAAAGGCCTGCTCCTACGGGAGCGGGCCTTTAATCTTTAAAAATGCGGCATCTGTATGGGTCAGATGCCGCTAGAATTATGCTTTCTTCTCTTTTTCGGTTTTTATTTTCTTTTCGGTCTTAGTCTTATTTTTAATTATTCTGCGCCGCATCAGCGGAGGCTGATCCACAAGCTTTTCCTCGGCAATACCTTTGCCTGCAAGCTTTTTAGCGGTGACCTCTCGCAAGAGTGTATAGATCACAGAAGCTACCGGGATCATCAGGAACATACCGGCAACACCCATCAGCTCACCACCAACCGCAACTGACACAAGCACCCACATACCAGACAGACCAATGGAGGTACCAACCACTCTGGGATAGATCAGATTATTCTCGATCTGTTGCAGCACAACAAACATAATCACAAACCAGACCGCCTGGATCGGATTTGCCACCAGAATGAAGAATGCGCCAAAGACACAGCCGACCCATGCGCCTACAACAGGAATAAACGCCGTTACCGCAACAAGAACGCTGACCAGCGGGATATAGGGCATCCGGAAGATCGCCATAGAGACGGCAAACAGGCAGCCGAGGATACAAACCTCAACGCACTGTCCGGACAGGAAATTGGAGAAAGTGGCATTTGTCAAACGCAGGATCCGCACAATGTGATCGCTGAAGCGTTCGGGCAGGAATGCATACAGCAGTTTTCTTCCCTGTCTGGCAAGCTGCTCCTTCTGAAACAAGCAATAGACCGCAAATACAATCGCAATAAATGCATCCATGATTGCATTTGTGATGCTTCCGATAGCAGAAAAAGCACTATTAACAATAGTGGAAACACTATTACCAACCATGCTGATTGCCTTTTGCGCCAACTCTGCCCAGTTCAGATTCTCAAAATCTGTATTAGCCGCCAGCCATTCCATTACCTGCGGATTGTCATTAAGAAAATTCTTAACAACAGTTTCCGTATTGATCACAAAGGTATAGAGTTTCGGGACCATGGATTGGATTGTTTCACTAAGCTGTGGAATCAGCAAAAGGAACACCACCGTCAAAACAAGCAGAACAGCTATAAAAGTGAGAACAATTGCAATTAAACGACGCAATTTTATATTGGCAACGCTTTTCAAAAGGTTCTCTATACCACGCATAGGTACATTTATAATAAATGCAAGGGCAGATCCGAGAACAAACGGCGAGACCACACTCTTAAGCAGTGTGTAGACACTTTTTACCCGTTCCGTTTCATGGAGCAACCAATAAAGCAGGATACATCCAATCGCGCCAAAGAAGATATATCGTAATGTCTTTTTATCGATTTGCAATTTCATCCCTCCCGGTGTTTGGTCAGCCGTTCCAGCTCAGCACAGAGAGCTTTGACAGCTGCTTCTGTCGTGGACCAGCTGGTACAGAAACGTACAGCTTGGTGTGTATCATCGATTTTTTCCTGGATCAGAAATGTGAAGTTATTGGATAGCTGATTCAACAGACCGTTGGGTAAGATAGGAAAAACTTGATTGGTTTGATTGATCAGCAAAGAATCATACCCCAAACGCTTTACCTCGCTGCGAATCTTATCAGCAAAATGATTCGCGCGGGTAGCAAGACTTTGGTATAACCCATCCCGGAACAAAGCCTCGAACTGCATGCCGATCAGCCAGCCCTTCGCCAACATAGCGCCACGCTGTTTGATGATATAGCGAAAACCCCTCTTGATTTCAGGATTGGAAATGACAACAGCCTCTCCAAGCATAGCGCCGCATTTCGTACCGCCAATGTAAAATACATCGCAAAGCATGGCAATATCCGCCAGGTTAAGATCATTTCCTTCCGCCGAGAGTGCATAAGCTAGACGCGCGCCATCCATGAATAGAGAAAGACCGTATTGTTTACAAACATCTGAGAGTTCGCTTAATTCGGCATGGGTATATATTGTTCCCAACTCTGTAGGGTGCGAAATATAGACCATGCCGATCCGTACATTATGCTCTGCGTTTTCATCCGCTTCCTGTGCTGCAGCCAACCGGGCAACCTGTAATGCAGTGATCTTTCCGTCATCAGAGGAAACCGGAATAATCTTATGCCCGGTAGCCTCCACAGCGCCCGTTTCATGAACATTGATATGTCCACTGTGCGCGCAAATAACCGCTTCATGGGGACGCAGTGCAGCGGCGATCACCGTAAGATTTGTCTGGGTGCCGCCAACAAGAAAATGTACATCCAAATCATCCCTGCCACATTCCCTGCGGATCAAATCAGCAGCTTGATGGCTGCATTGATCCAGACCGTATCCCTGCATTTGACTTCTGCGGTATTTTTCAATGTGCGTCATTACCGCCGGATGGCACAGCTCATTATAGTCGTTGTGAAATAGATACATATAGAACTCTCCGTATTATGAACTAAGTCTATTTTACCGATTTCCCAGTCTTCTGTCAAGCAGGCATACAAATGTGTTTCCATTCATAGAATGTTCATGGCAGCACACACCAGGGAGGGAGTATTATGCCTGACACCATCGAGCAGAGAGCCTGCCAACTGGCTGTGTACATAATCGAAACCGGCGCAACTGTCCGTGCCGCCGCTCAGCATTTCGGAATCTCCAAATCAACTGTACATAAGGACATTTCACAAAGATTGCCTCACTGCAATCATTCCCTATATACGCAGGTGCGGTGTATCCTTGAAAACAACAAGGCGCAGCGTCATATACGCGGCGGGATTGCCACAAAAGAGAAATATCAACAAAAGCGACAGGCAAAATAGGCTTCAGCCCAACCATTTGGTTGGGCTGAAATTATTAGAGATCATCCGCATCCTGAACAGGTTTCTCATAAGGATCATCCCCACGGCCGGTATAACTCCCCTGTGGATCTGTATTAATTTTCTTTTCTTTATCATTGCTGTACATTCTATCACCCCGTTATTATGATTCCATTTACAGCAATATTTAACCAACATTGATTTTCATAAATTTAGGTGTTATACTTTTCCCTAAGAGGTGATCGCGTTGTTTGAAATTCGACTGATTACAGTAGGCAAATTAAAAGAAAAATTTTATATTACAGCCGCTGCCGAATATGAAAAGCGCTTAAAGGGATATTGTCAGCTTCATTTAATCGAACTGCCGGAAGCCAAACTGCCCGACGATCCTTCTCCCGCAACTATTCAGGCGGGCCTTGAGAAAGAGGCGGAACTGATACTCTCTAAAATTCCGAAGGGCGCGTGGTTCTGCACGTTAACACCGGAGGGTAAACTGCTGAGTTCAGAGGCCCTGGCACAGAAAATGTCGGATGTCAAACTCTCAGGTAAAAGCTGCGCCTGTTTTTTGATCGGCTCTTCGTTCGGCATTGCACAGCGACTGAAGGATATGGCAGATATGAAGCTGTCTATGAGCCCTATGACCTTCCCTCACCACCTGGCGAGGGTCATGGTGTTGGAACAGCTTTATCGGGCAGAAGCAATCCAGGCAGGAAGTAAATACCATAAATAATTACAGCCGGTCGTTGGCAATACCAACGACCGGACTTCTCTTAGAATTCTCCGGATGCATACATGATTGCGGAAAGGGCGCACAAGGGTGCAGTTTCACAACGCAGGATCCGTTTCCCCAAGGTGCATACCTTCAAACCGACTGCTATAGCCTGCTCAACCTCCGGCACCTCCAGACCACCCTCCGGTCCGGTAAGAATGCTTATACTCTGATAAGAATTCTCCTGCAAAACCATGTGCAGCGTTACAGAGCTTTCGTTCTCATAAAATAATATTCCTAGGTCTGCCTTAGCCGCATCATTCAGCGCCTCCTCAAAGCTGGGCATGACCGCAATCTCGGGGATCACACCTCTCCCCGACTGTTCAGCTGCAGCGGACGCAATCTTCTGCCATCTTTCCAGTTTCTTTTTTAGGCTTTTTTCATCAGGTCTGGACACACATCTGCCAGAGGGAAATGCAATTATCCGGGCAGCTCCAAGCTCAGTTGCCTTTTGTACCACATGCTCAAATTTATCTCCCTTAGAGAATGCCATATATACACTGGCAAAAATCCCAGCCTCCGCATCAGATCTGCCACGGCTGTCAACGACAGCGCTAACCTGTCCGTTACTGACATCGCTGATCGTGCATTGGCATTCATTCCCCTGCCCGTCGCTGACCAAAATCTTCTCCCCTTGCTTTAAGCGCAGGACCCTTGCGTGCGCCGCATTTTCCGCTGTCAAAATTACAATATTACCGGACATTTCATCCGGATCAACAAAGAAGCGAACCACAATCTCACCTCAATACGGATTTTTGCATATTATAACAGGAAATGCGTCGGAAAGCAACCAAAAAGCGCTCTGTTCACGTAAGAAAGCCTATTGACAAAAACAACTGTACGGGTTATAATGCTATGGAATTCGCGAGAGTGTTGGAATGGTAGACAAGCACGTTTGAGGTGCGTGTGGTTATCGCCGTGTGGGTTCGAGTCCCATCTCTCGCACCATTGGCCGTGATCGATGATTTGCGATCACGGCCTTAATTTTTGAGATATACTAAAGATAAACTCAGCATTCTTGATTTTATTGGCCTCGCGTGGTATAGTTTAATTATAAACTAAAATACAGGAAGAGACTATTATGAAAAGAATTCGTTTCTATATTGCAATGTTTGCCGCAAAGCTTTCCATTCTGGGTCTTAAGATCTTTGGACGGAATGCATCCTATTTGCCAGGCAAGATTGCCTTGGCTATTGATAGCAGCTTTATTGGTGGGTTAAAACCGCCTAAAACCGTGATCGCAGTTACAGGCACCAACGGAAAAACGACCGTAAGTAATCTAATCACGTCCATTTTGCGACAAAACGGTTACAGTGTCACCAATAACGACCTTGGCTCTAATGTACAGGCTGGTATCGCAACCATCCTACTTCAGGATTCGACCTTGTCCGGCAAAGCAAAGAAAGATGTTGCTGTTCTGGAAGTAGACGAGAGAAGTTCCCTTCGTATCTACCCATACCTAAAGCCGGATTTTCTTGTATGCAACAACATTATGCGGGATTCCCTGAAGCGCAATGCCCACACAGAGTTTATCAGCTATATTATCAACAGCGCGCTTCCTGAGAGCACAACGCTTGTGCTGAACGCGGATGATATGATTTGCTCCTCCCTGGGCCCAAATAACAGAAAGCGCGTCTACTTTGGTGTGGATGCGCTACGTCCCCAGACTACAGAACCCCAGTATGTACAGGATATCGTGTACTGCCCCAAGTGCGGTGAAAAGCTGGAGGCTGAATACCTGCGTTACAACCATATCGGCAGAATGCACTGCACCGGCTGTGATTTCCACTCCCCCACCCCCGATTTCCTCGTAACGGACATTAATGACAATAATCAGTCTTTTACAGTCCTGCATGGCGGTGAAGAAAAAGAATATCGTCTTATCAACGATAATATTGTAAATGTCTATAATTTCTGTGGCGCAATCGCTCTGTTAACCACCTTTGGTCTGAGCTATGAGCAGATTTTTGCAGGCTTTGAAAGCTCTAAAATCGTAAAATCCCGTTTTGACCAGGTAATCTCCGGTGATTTACGGATCACAATGCAGCTTGCCAAGGGTCAGAATCCCATCGCATGCGCCCGCTGCTACAGTTATGTTTCCAAATGCGCAGGAGACAATAAAGGTCTTGTAATCATGGTGGATGACAAAGGTGACAACACCAACAACTCTGAAAGTACCTGTTGGCTTTACGACTGTGATTACCGGTATCTAACAGATCCATCAATTCAACAGATTGTATTTGCCGGTCCTCGCTGCAAAGATCAGTTCCTTAGAGCGCAGCTGGCAGGTGTTCCAGCTGATAAAATAAAGCTATCCGAAGACCCCACAAAAGGTGCAGAGCTTTTGGACCTAAACATCAGCAAAGACATTTATGTTTTGTACGACCCTTATCTGCTCCGGGAAGCAGATACTGTAAAGAACAGGCTGATAACGGCCGGATCGGAGGAACAACAATGATAATAGAGATCTTGTTCCCCGAGGTTTGCGGATTGTTCGGCGACAGCCAGAATCCCACCTATCTACAGGCAACACTTCCGGATGCAACCATTATCAACACCCCGATCACTGATACCCCTTACTTTGTTAATCAGACACCCGATATGATCTATATTGGTTGCATGAGCGAATCCACCCAGCGGCGGGTGATTGAAAAGATGACACCGCTAAAAGAGCGGATTGAAGAACTGATTGAAAATGGTACTGTGATTCTTGCAACCGGTAACGCCGGCGAGATATTCACAAAAAACATCCATTATGTAACGGAAAAAATTAGCGTAGATGGACTTGGTTTATTTGACCTCACGGTAAAAACAGATCTGTTTAACCGCTATAACGGAAAGGTTTTCGGTAAATTTGATGATATGACCATCACGGGATTCCGATCCCAATTCAGTTTCCTTTACGGAGATAACAGCGGGTATCCTTTTACCGAATGCATTCGTGGAATTGGCATCAATCCCGAAAGCACATTGGAGGGTATGCGAAAGAAAAATCTAATTTGCACACATACCCTCGGGCCGATCCTTCCTCTAAACCCGCTGTTTTGCGAATATCTGATTCGTCTTTGCGGAGTTGAGGCAGATGCAGCCTACAGGGATGCAGCTATGGATGCGTACCAGCAAAGATTAAAAGAATTCAGTAATCCCAATGTAACATTTAAATACTAGAAAAGCTACCCGGCTGCAGCAACACAGCCGGGTAGCTTTTTGTAGGAAGATGCAGGATCTCCCCTGCATCTTAATATTAAATCATTTAGCCAACAGCTTCTCTAAAGCTGCCAGCTTTATGCAGGTACAGAATACATCCATTGCTTGCTCCAGCTCTTCAACGGGCGGAAGACTGGGCGCAATACGAATGTTGCTGTCATGGGGATCCTTTCCATAGGGGTAGGTTGCACCGGCAGGTGTCATTTCAACACCAGCCTCCTTGCAGAGTTCCAGAGCACGTTTTGCCGTACCCGGCATAGTATTAAAGCTAACGAAGTATCCACCCTTGGGACGGTTCCACTGTGCAAACCCCAGAGGTTTGATCTCTCGGTCGAGAATATCCGCAACGACTGTAAACTTAGGTCCAAGAATCGCAGCATGCTGCTTCATCAGTGTCAGTGTGTTGGCTCTATCCTTTAGGAAGCGAACATGGCGAAGCTGATTCACTTTATCATAAGAGATCATACTGGCAGAAAACAGTTTGGTGAGATACGCAATGTTTGCTTCAGAGGATGCGATCACGGAAATACCGCCACCCGCAATGGTAATCTTAGATGTAGAGGCAAATTCATAGACCATATCTGGGTTGCCACATTCAGCACAAAGGGAGATAATATCCGGGAAAGGTACGAATTCACCCTCAAACTCATGGACACAGTATGCGTTGTCCCACATGATGGTGAAATCGGGTGCAGCCGGCTTCAAGGACGCAAAACGCCGGACGGTTTCCTCGGAGTAGATAATACCGTCAGGGTTAGAGTACTTGGGAACGCACCAAATCCCCTTTACAGCGGGATCCTTTACCAGATCCTCAACCACATCCATATCAGGACCGGTTGCGGTCATAGGTACTGTGATCAGCTGAGCACCAAAAAACTCCGTTACTGTAAAGTGCCGGTCATATCCAGGGGACGGGCAAAGAAATTTCACAGCTTCTTCCTTATTCCATGGACGCGGACTGTGCAGCAGACCATGGCTGTAAGCGCGGCTGATCACATCAAACATAAGGGTAAGGCTGGAGCTGCCACCCACAAAGACTTCCTCTGGTTTACAGCCAAGCATATCTGCCCAATACACCTTGGCACACTTTAAGCCGGAAATCTCACCGTAGTTTCTGGCATCCACGCCATCAGACATACAATCCTGCGCGGTAGTAACCGACTGCAGTACGCCTTCTGCCACATCAAGCTGCAGCTTAGAGGGCTTTCCGCGAGCCATATTGAGCTTAAGTGCCTTGGCCTTACACGACAAAAAATCTTCCGTGACCTTCTGAAGCTCTGTATTCAGTTCCGCCTCAGACAGCTCTATGTATTTACGCATATAAAACACCCTTTCTCACTTTCGTTATGAGCATTATACATCCAATGGATCAAAAATACAACAATTATTTGTTAATAAAAGTAAATTTTTGTTCGTTGAGTTGTACAACCACGCAATAGGTTCTGCATATTTTTTATTAACTTTTCCTTCTTGCATTTTTTAATGCTTTGGCATAAAATTACTATGTGTAAATTTGCGAAAAAATTTCCGAAAGGGTGTATCATTATGAATAACTATATTCATATCCCTGAGATTTTCGGCAGCGATGTGTTCAACGAATCGACCATGAAGCAACGCTTATCTGCCAATATATATGACGCTTGGAAACAATGCATTCGCAACGGAAACGAACTTCCCTTGGATGTCGCAAACGAGATTGCAGAAGCAATGAAGATGTGGGCAATTGAAAAGGGTGCTACGCATTATACCCACTGGTTCCAGCCCATGACAGGAATTACCGCTGAGAAGCACGATTCCTTCATTTCCCCTGCCGGTGAGGGAAAAGTAATTATGGAATTCTCCGGTAAGGAGCTTGTCCGGGGGGAACCGGACGCATCCTCCTTCCCCTCCGGAGGATTGCGTGCTACCTTTGAAGCCCGCGGCTATACAGCATGGGATCCCACCGCGTTTGCCTTTGTCCGAGACGGAAGTCTTTACATCCCTACTTGCTTCTTTTCCTACACAGGAGAGGCTCTTGATAAAAAGACCCCCCTTTTGCGTTCCATCGACGAGGTCTCCAGGGAAGCTGTCAGAATCCTTCGCCTATTTGGCGACCACGAAACAAAGCGTGTGCAGGTGTCTGTAGGTGCTGAACAGGAATATTTTCTGATTCCCAAGGCTATCTATGCGCAGCGCGAGGACCTTCGTCTGACAGGCCGTACCTTGTTCGGCGCTGCTCCCCCAAAGGGTCAGGAGCTTGACGATCATTATTTCGGCACCATCCGTACCCGCGTGTCCAATTTTATGCGGGATCTGGATGAACAGCTTTGGAGACTTGGTGTCCTTTCCAAGACTAAGCACAACGAGGGAGCACCTTGTCAGCACGAACTGGCACCAATCTTTACTGACGCCAGCAATGCCTGCGACGCAAACCAGCTGATTATGATGGTTATGAAGAAGTGCGCTGCTAAGCACGATCTGGTATGTCTTCTTCACGAGAAACCCTTTGCCGGCGTAAATGGTTCCGGTAAACACAACAACTGGTCTTTATGCACTGATTCCGGAAAGAATCTTTTTAAACCGGGGCAGACACCGCGGCAAAACGCCCAATTCCTGGTGTTTCTAGCCGCATTCATTAAGGGGATTGATGAATACCAGGACTTTCTTCGCTGTACAGTTGCCTTTGCCGGTAACGATCACCGTCTTGGTGCAAACGAAGCACCTCCCGCAATCATTTCAATTTTTCTTGGTGATGAACTGACTGCCGTTGTGGAATCCATCATTAACGGAACCAACTATACCGACCCCAAGAAGAGTGTAATGCGGATCGGCGTGGATGTTATGCCCGCTATTCCCAAGGACACAACGGACCGTAACAGAACATCCCCCGTTGCGTTTACCGGTAATAAATTTGTATTCCGTATGCTTGGTTCTTCCCAATCCATTGCCGGTCCTAACATCGCGCTTAACACTATCATGGCAGAGGAACTGAGCCGCTTTGCGGACATTTTAGAAAGAGCAGACGACTTTGACTCTGCTCTGCAAAAACTCGTCTGCGACACGCTGTCAGCCCATCAGAGAATTATCTTTAACGGCAACGGCTACTCCCAGCAGTGGCAGGAGGAGGCCGCAAAGCGTGGGCTGAGCAATCTCAACTCTACCGCCAAGGCGTTGCCTGCATACATCAGCAAGAAGAACATAGAGCTTGTTACCAAGCACGGCATCTTTACGGAAGCTGAATTCCGCGCAAGACATGAGATCCACTTGCAAGCATATAACAAAATGATCAACATAGAAGCCAGAACCATGGTGGATATGATCATGCATCAAATACTCCCTGCTGCGCTAGCTTACTCCTCCGACCTGGCCGCGAGCATTAACCGCAAACGAGATGCAGCCGGAAAGTCTGTAAATGCACTGGCAGAAACCTCTTTGACTAAACGTATTTCCGATTGCTGTGATTCTCTGTACACCAAGAGCGAGGAACTTTATGCGAATCTTAAGAAAGTACCAGCTGGCAGTGAGGAGGCATCCCATTATTATTCTGATGTGATCGTATCCGGTATGCAGGCTGTGCGCAAGGACGCGGATCTTTTGGAAAAACTTACCGCAAAATCCTACTGGCCCTATCCTACCTATTCCGATCTGCTCTTCTACTAAAACAACAGCCCTTCAGTTTTTTGCTGAAGGGCTGTTTCTTGTTATTTCCCAGTTGAGCCGAAGCCGCCGCTTGCACGTTCTGTATCCGACAACTCTTCTACTTCACAGTATGCAGGTGTCAGCACAGGTGTAATGACAAGCTGTGCAATCCTGTCCCCGTGAATAACTGTCTGGGGTTCACTGCTATGGTTGTGGAGAACAACCATGAACTCCCCCCGGTAATCGCTGTCCACAACACCAACCTTGTTTGCCGGTGCCAGACCGCGTTTACATGCAAGACCGCTGCGCGCATAAATAAGGCCTGCGCAACCTTTAGGAATCTCCATAGCAAGACCGGTAGGGATAAATGCGGATGAACCGGGTTCCACCACAATGTCCTGATCCAGACAGGCATATAAATCAGCGCCTGCGGCCTCTTGTGACCCATAAGTGGGCAGGACAGCATTCGATCGTAAGCGCTTCACACAAATAGGGTTCATAACTCATTCCTCTTTCATATATTTATCAAGAAATTCACTAATCATTGCGGTATACCGTTCCTGTTCTACCAGAAAGCTTACACCGTGTTCCGCTCCATCCACCAGAAGCAGCTGTTTTGGGCCTGCGCAAACAGAAAAGCCTTCCTGCGTCATGCTACACGGAACAAAATCATCATCCATACCGTGTACCATGATAATGGGAAGCTTGTTCTTTTTGAGCGTTTTTCTACTATCTTTATCACACAAACCAAAACCCGCAAACATTCTTGTCAGGATATTAGTAACAAAAAGAGTAGGCACCGCAGGCAGGCGAATAACGCTTTGAAATACATGCTTCAAAATTTCCTTAGGTGATGTAAAACCGCAGTCAGCAACAATGCCCTTTACATTTTCGGGAAGCTCTTCGTCAGCAAGGTACATCATGGTGGAGGCACCCATGGAAATTCCGCTTAGCAAAACCGGTTTGCAGCTAAGCTCGTCATTATGATACTGGAGCCACCGTTTCATATCCCGACTTTCTTTTACACCAAAAGTGATATAACGCCCCTGGCTCTTGCCGTGGCTTCTCTGTTCCGGTATTAACAGGTTCATCCCAAGTTTGTGATAGAGTTCAAAAGCAAGGCCAAAATCCACAAGCATGGTACTCCTGTAACCATGGGCAAACAAGACCGTTCCCCTAGCATTTTCAGTAGGAACCCACAATCCGTGGAGCTTCAGCCCATCATCGCTGGTTATATACACATCCTGCGCCTTATGGTCCAGCAGCCATTGATTGGATGCGATAATGTAGGCGTAATATTTACCATAGGGTGTTTCCTTAATTTCATCCTCGATCAGCCAGGAGAGTTCCTTTTTTCTTACGCAACCGACAATAAACACATATGCACCGCTCACAACGGTAAGCAAAATCAATCCTACAAGTATAAACAACAAAAACGACATTTACTACTCCTTGCAGCCAAGCTTCTCAAAGAACTTGAAGGTCAAGGGCCAAACGATTCCTGCGGTTATTACAACAAGAAAATAACGTATGGCTCTGCCAAAGGATTCACCAAACAGAACATTTAGCGGCGTTTTCAAACCACTCTTTACCGCTAATACCAGAAGCAAACCAACTCCGACTTTGATGATCTGTGCGTACCAACAAGCCTTTGTAGAAAAATTTAGCCACTTTTTATCTGCAATATACACTACAAGCAACCCCATCAGCGCGCCAATTAATGTGTATGCATTCTTGACGCCAGAGGACAAATTGTGGGAATCTATATCCCCAGGAAAAGGGTAAAATTCCACATAGCACATAAACAGAACCGCCAGTACAGTCATCCCCGCCAGCAACAACGGAATCATCTTTCCGTTGTTTTTAAATACAAAAGGCTTTAAGACAATGATCAAAACGATAGCTAACAATGCGGCCACAAGAACATCCAGGGGTGTATGGACACCAATATACATTCTGGATAACGGTACCAAAACCGCAACGGAAACGGCCGCGATTCTAATCCATCGTTTCTCAGTAAGGTACGCAATTGCGCCAAAAGTTCCAACAGCACTTTGTGTATGTCCGCTGGGGAAACTGTATCCGCTGGCTGCCTCCCTGGCCCGTTCCAGAATCGTAAAATTCGTATCTATCACCCACGGACGGGGAACTCTGAAGAAGAGCTTCATAAACTGATTGACAAGCGTTCCAATAAAGCCTACGCCCAGAATATAATATCCGCCACGCTTGTCCACACACCAAAATATAATCAGTGCAGCAACCAAGAACGCTGTTTCTTCGCCCAACTGGGTGATCAACAGCATAATTTCATTCAATACAGGTACGCGGATATTCTCGAGGAAATATAGCAGGCCCATATAATCACTCCCGCAAATCTTTTGTATACATTATACACGCAAAATAACGGAATGTAAAGTTTTCCCATATCTAAATAATCTACACATCCCGACAACATGCTGGCTTTACACAGGACACTTGTCATTTATATAGAATTGGTCTATAATATCAGTACGAAAGGATGGATGGTACATGGATCCAAAACATATTCAATACAGGAATAACCAGTTAGCTGATGTGATCTGCCAGCTTCGTTTTCCGGAGATATTATCGATCAACGCAACACCACCCGCGGAATTTCAGGAACAGATCCGCGTTCAATATCCCCAATTTGCCACAAATCACGAGGTTTCTCCCCCAAAAATTGTAGGTACACCCGGTAACTTGCAGGTTGCGACCCAACCGGCAACTGTTAATTATCAATTTTGTTCCCAGGACGGGATCTGGCGTGTAAATTTAACCAGTAAGTTTATTTCCTTATCTTGCGCGCAATATACTAACTGGGAAACCTTTGCAAGACGGTTAGATGCGCCCTTGGCAGCCTTCATCAGAATATACAAGCCGGCATATTTTGAACGGATCGGTCTACGGTATCTGAATGTTATTTCAAGAAACGCTCTGGGGCTTGAGGATATGCCCTTTTCTCTGCTGTTTCACCCGCCTTATCTGGGTATCCTGGCACAGGAAGGATTGTCTGAACAGGAAGTCAACCGCAGTAGCGTAGATGCTGAAGTATCACTGGCTGGAGGCTGTCATTTGAAGCTGCACGCAGGACCGGGTATGGTTCGCAGAAACGGCAAGCAGGATGATGAGGTAAAATTTATTTTTGATCAGGATCTATATATGCCGGGAAATATACCTGTGAATTATGCAGCTGGCGCTTTGGAGACATTACATGACCAGGGTGTTCCCGTATTCCGAAGGGCTATCACAGACACCCTGCACAATGCCATGGAACCCCTAGAATAAGGAGCGGTATTATGCCATATTACAGCTATTATTACGGATTCGACTGGAGCTACCTGATCTTGGTACTGCCCTGTATCCTTCTGTCTCTGTGGGCAAGCGCACGGGTCAATAGTACCTTTAAGAAGTATTCAACGCAGCTGTCATCCAGAACGATTACAGGCGCACAGGCAGCTCAACGGGTTTTGAACAGCAACGGTGTTAATAACGTCCGGATTGAGCGAATCAGCGGCAATCTTACGGATCATTACGATCCCAAGTCACAGGTGATACGGTTGTCAGACAGCGTATATGACAGCACATCTACCGCTGCCATCGGTGTAGCTTGTCACGAAGCCGGTCATGCCGTACAGTATGCATCCAAGTATTTTCCCATTCATGTCCGTGCCGCAATCATTCCTATCACCAACATCGGTTCGAGACTGGCCATGCCATTGATCCTGCTTGGTATGCTGTTTTCTGTTTTTGGCAGTTTTTCCGATACGATTATCTATTTGGGGATCGGTTGCTTTGCGCTCTCCCTTGTATTCCAACTGGTTACCCTGCCTGTTGAGTTCAATGCAAGCCGAAGGGCAATACAAGCCATTGAGGACAGCGAATTGCTAACAAAAGAAGAACAGCGGGGCGCAAGAAAAACGCTGTCTGCGGCAGCGCTGACCTATGTGGCGGCTACAGCCGTTTCCCTTGCCCAACTTCTTCGCCTGCTTTCGATATTTGGCGGCCGCCGCAGAAGAAATTAAACTTTTTCCGCTTCGATATTGACATTCGAAGCGGAATTGTTTATACTTTCCAAGTGTGAAAAGTATGAAAAATGGGAAAGAAGGGATACAGTGGCAGGAGGTAAACATATACTCGGAAAAGGCCATTCCCGCAGGGTTTTTGGTACAGCCAAGGTTGGTGACCGAGGGCAGATCGTTATACCGAAAGAGGCCCGTGAATTGTTTAACATCCAACCAGGTGATACATTGCTGATCCTCGGCGAAGAGGACACGGGACTGATCGTATCCAGGCCGGAGATCCTGAGCGATATTGCGAACCAAATTTTTGATACTGTAAAGAAAGAGGATAAATAAAATGGAACATTTACTGGAGCTTTATAATAGCATGGGTATCTCCCCTGCCGTTTATGAGTACGGAGAAAAAGTAATCTCTAAATTGACTGAGCGGTTCGCGGAAATCGACCGGATCGCAGAATATAACCAAGCTAAAGTTTTGTCTGCAATGCAGAAGAACCGTGTATCTGCCGCCTGTTTTGCTGCAACCACCGGCTACGGCTATGACGATGTGGGTAGAGATAATCTGGAACGCGTTTATGCCGATGTTTTCCACACTGAAGCCGCCCTCGTTCGCCCTCAGATCACTTGCGGTACTCACGCCCTGACAGTAGCTCTGTCTGCCAACCTTCTTCCGGGTGATGAATTGCTCTCCCCTGTTGGTCTGCCCTATGATACACTGCAGGAAGTCATCGGAATCCGGGAGAGTCCTTGTTCCCTGGCAGAATATGGAGTTAGTTACCGACAGGTTGATCTGCTGAATGATGGCAACTTTGATTATGACAGCATCCGAAATGCCATTAACGAAAAGACAAAGCTGGTTACAATTCAACGATCCAAGGGATATGCCACACGTCCCACGTTTTCCGTTAGCCAGATCGGCGAATTGATCTCCTTTATTAAAGGAATCAAGCCGGATGTGATCTGCATGGTCGATAACTGTTATGGAGAGTTTGTGGAGACAATCGAACCTTCCGATGTAGGCGCAGATATGGTGGTTGGCTCACTGATCAAAAATCCCGGCGGCGGTCTTGCCCCTATAGGAGGTTATATTTGCGGTACCAATGCATGTGTGCAGCGGTGTGCCTATCGCCTCTCTGCTCCCGGTCTTGGTCAGGAGGTCGGTGCTAACCTGGGCCTGATGCCGGCTTTGTATCAGGGATTCTTCCTGGCACCAACGGTGGTTGCAGGTGCTGAAAAAGGCGCGATCTTCGCCGCTAACCTGTATGAACCCCTTGGCTTCCGCTGTGTACCTAACGCAACCGAGAGCAGACATGACATCATTCAGGCTGTGGAGCTCAAAAGCGAGGAGGGCATGATTGCCTTCTGTAAGGGAATACAGGCAGCAGCGCCGGTTGACGCATTCGCAACACCTATGCCCTGGGATATGCCCGGTTACAACGATAAGGTAATTATGGCAGCCGGTGCATTCGTTCAGGGTTCTTCCATCGAACTGTCTGCTGACGGTCCGATCCGTCCCCCCTACGCTGTTTACTTCCAAGGCGGATTGACTTGGCTGCACGCAAAGCACGGCATCCTTATGAGCCTACAGAAAATGGTGGATGCAGGTCTGGTAGAAATATAAGGAGGAAATAATATGTCTTGGTTTTTCTTTTCAATTGCAACAGCTCTTTTATGGGGTACTGCAGAATTATTTTATAAAAAAGGTGCCATGCCTGACGAGAAATACTCTCATCTGAAGATCTGTGTTTGCGTGGGCGCTGTTATGGGCGCACATGCCATTTTCACTCTGCTGACAAAGGATATCGGTTACAATCCTGTAAACCTGCTGATCTATCTGCCGGTGTCCCTGCTGTACATCATTTCCATGGCCTTTTCCTATTTTGGAATGCGCTTTTTGGAGGAATCCATTTCTGACCCCATTGAAAACACCTCCGGTGCCATCTGCAGCTTGCTGTGCGTGATTATTTTGAAAGAGTCCCTATCTATCCTTTCTGTGCTCGCCATTATCATCATCGTGGTTGGAGTTCTGGGTGTTGGATTTTTGGAAAACAGCGGCGAAACCCAAAGAAAAAAGCGCCTGGGCAAAAAATTGGCTATTGTGGCGTTCTGTATGCCCTTTGTTTATGCCCTACTGGATGCATTTGGCTCCTTTGTTGATATTTTCTATCTGGACGACTTTGCGAGCACGCCCCTGATCGGCGTAACGGAAGAAACCATCGAAGACGTGGCCAATACCAGCTATGAGCTGACCTTTGCCCTGTTCGCAATGGGTCTGTTTCTCTTTATGAAGGCCAAGAAGGTTAAGTTTGGCCCCATCCCCCAGCATAAAGACAAAATTCTTGCAGCAGTATTCGAAACCGCTGGTCAGTTTACTTACGTATATGCTCTAAGCGGGAACGGTGCAATTGCGGCACCAATCATTTCCTCGGTTTGTATTGTCTCCCTGCTGCTTTCCCGTATTTTCTTGAAAGAAAAGCTTTCCTGGAAAACCTATGCTTTTATAGCCGTTGTAATTATCGGCATTCTCTTGCTGGCGGTAAGCGAAGAGCTCTAACAAACTTCAAATCAACCGCACCAGCTGCTCCATAAGAAAACACTAAGCCGGGAGCATTACGACTACATTGCAGTAACTTTCACCGGCTTTCTGATCAAAGTTATTTATAATATGTAGGAAATCCCCCTCTGCATTACCTACCGTTATGCAGGGGGGGATTTCGTAATTTTCAAAAAATTTCGGGAACAGAATTTGTAAAACAGTTTCGTAAGATGAAGGATTAGCTGGCGGTGCGCCTTCTTTTTTTGAAGTACCGCATTAGTTCCATAGGCAAATACATTACCAGAATCACTGCAGTGATCAATACCGGGAATCCAAGTAAATGGTTTCCCCACATCTGCTCAAACAGATAAAGTGGGTTTCCCGGGTCTGCAGACATCAAGAACATAAAGTTTGTGTCCAACAGCAGGTTAATACCATATACAGGTATTGCCATGCACACCAACAGACCCAGATACTTGGGAAGTGCCTTTGTCTGAGGGGCAAGTTCACCGGATGCGCCAAGGACAATGGGATACAACGCCAACAGGATGTGAACTGTGAAACTATGCAGATGCATAAAGTTACCAAGCGGCAGAGATGTCCATGTAGGAAACAACATAGCAGCCAATGCACCGGGGATACCCACAGTATACAAGTATCCACCCAGAGTCTTGTAAGGCTTCCAGGCATGAACCGCAATCAGAAAAATATTGATGCTGCACAGATGCAGCGGCAGATAACCGGGCAAATAACGGCCACCTACGATCAGCATAACAACCTTGAATAATTCATCCAGAACTACCAGGATCGCAACCGTCTTTTTCCAAAGTCCTTTGCCGGTATCCGAAAGCTTTCTGTACCAAATGCAGTTAGCAATAACAATAATGGCAAAAATAACAAGCCACACAATATGCATCACATCAAAATGAGAAAATCCAACATTTACCGGTATCGTTTCCGTCGTGTCCATAAAGTATTGCATAGTTACCCTACCATTTCTGTTTCATAAGTCTTACAAAGCTGAAGCTTCATTGTTTTGTCTAAACATTTGATTTCCCGTTCCCTTCGCAATGCCTGTGAGTGATCCTCACATTCTTCTAAATATCGAAGCTGAAGCGGGCCCCTTCCTCGGGTATATTTTGCTCCTCTACCACTATTATGAGCAGCGATACGCTTCTCTAGGTTATCAGTAATACCGGTATACAGGGTAGCGTCTTTACATTCCAGGATATAAACTACCCACTTCTTATTGTCCCCACTCACAGATCAGCGGCCCTTATCCTTAAGTAATTCAAACTTAATATTCCAGAGCTTACGGGACAAGTCAACATAGTAGGTGTGAGGATTATCAAAACGCTTGACTTCCTCCCATAATGTATCGATCTGTTCCATGCAATATGCGCGGATCTGCTGCAAATCCGGACATTGATAAACAAGCTTTCCGTTCTTAAATATAGGAACCATCAATTCCTTTGCGGTAAAGTTATAGACGGTTTTGGTCTTCCAGGTTGCATCAGGATCAAAAATCTCCATCTCGCCGCTGTCATCAACAGTTTCATCGTGCAGACATAGATAATCAGCGATTGCTTTTCCGGTATCGTTGCCGTAAAAACGGTAGAGCTTCTTGAAATGGGGATTGGTGATCTTGCCGGTGTTTTCCGATATCTTGATTTTAGGAATAATCGTTCCGTCGTCATTTTCAACAGCCGCAAGCTTGTACACACCACCAAATACCGGCTCACTTTTTGCGGTAATCAAGCGCTCACCTACACCGAACATATCGATTTGGGCGCCCTGACGCAGAAGTCCCTGAATAATATATTCATCCAGCGAATTGGATGCGGAGATCTGGCATTCAGTCCAGCCAGCCTCATCCAGCATTTTTCTTGCCTGCCTGGACAGATACGCAATATCACCCGAATCCAGGCGGATGCCGCACTTCGTGATTCCCTTTGGCTTTAGCACTTCGTTGAATACCCGGATGGCATTGGGGATGCCGGATTTCAAGGTGTTGTAGGTATCCACCAAAAGTGTTGCGTTATTGGGATACAACTCACAATACGCCTTGAACGCCTCGTACTCGCTGTCAAACATCTGCACCCAGGCGTGTGCCATAGTACCACCGGCAAAAACGCCAAACATCTGGTCAGAGATGGTGCAGGCCGTTCCGTTGCAACCGCCAATATAAGCTGCCCTTGCGCCTAAAATTGCCGCGTCAGCGCCCTGTGCCCTTCTGGAGCCAAATTCAAGAACTGTCCGACCACCGGCAGCACGAACAACTCTGTTTGCCTTCGTGGCGATCAGGCTCTGATGATTGATAGACAGCAGAATAAAAGTCTCAATCAGCTGCGCTTCGATAGCAGGAGCACGGATGGTCATAATAGGCTCTTTGGGGAAAATCGGTGTACCCTCCGGGACTGCCCAAATATCACCGGTAAAATGAAAGTCTTGCAGATATGCCAGGAAATCTTCACTAAACAGCTTGCGACCCCGGAGGTAAGCGATGTCATCCGCATCAAAGTGCAGATTCTGGATATAGTCAACCACCTGCTCCAAACCTGCTGCAATAGCAAAGCCTCCTCCATCAGGGCATTGACGGAAGAAAACATCAAAATAGCAGATCCGGTCCTTATAACCTTTTTCGAAGTAGCCGTTACCCATGGTTAGCTCATAAAAATCGCAGAGCATGGTCAAATTCAGTTTCTCAGTAGTCACATAACCACCCCATATCGTTATTTATGTGTTTATTATACAGTTTTCCTTCCCATTTAGCAATACAAAATATTGACACGAAACCCTATTTGAATTATATTGTAGTCAAGATTGGAGGGTACTTCATGGACATCAACATTGGTTTAAAGGGTTTTGCCACCGGACAAGTAGAGCGCGAGGACACCGCATACGAGGTTGGATCCGGCAGTTTATTGGTTTATGCTACTCCATGCATGGTTGCACTTATGGAGGGCGCTGCCTGCAATGCTATCAGCAGTGTATTCCCTGAGGACAAAACTACCGTCGGAATTGAACTTTTCATTAAGCATGTTTCCGCTACACCGGTTGGAATGGAAGTGCGTGCAGAGGCAGAGTTGACCGCAGTAGAGGGTAATATACTTACCTTTAAATTAACGGCGTTCGACGAATCCGGTGTCATCGGTGAAGGCACACACAAGAGGGCTGTCGTTACTGTCCAAAAATTCTTGGACAAAACATATTCCAAACTCTAACCTATAGAAAGAAGATGTGTAAATTGAGTAAAATTCGAGCATTTCTCCAGAGAAAGGACATTATCTTCTCTGGGAAACGGTATGGAATTGATGCCTTGGGAGCTATGGCACAGGGATTATTCTGCACCCTTCTGGTGGGAACGATTCTGAACACCATCGGTCAGCAGTTTAATATCGGCTTCCTAAACGCCATTGTTGCCACCATCGGCAAGGGAGAAGGGGCCGTTCATTATACCGTTGGCGGTCTGGCTTCCGCTATGGTAGGACCCGGTATTGCCATCGCAATCGGTTATGCGCTGCACGCACCGGCCTTAGTTCTGTTCTCTCTTATACCTGTTGGTTTTGCGGCGAATGCCATGGGCGGAGCGGGCGGTCCTTTGGCTGTCTATTTTGTTGCGATTGTAGCTTGCGAGTGCGGAAAGCTTGTATCTAAAGAAACAAAGATTGATATTCTTGTTACCCCGATTGTTACCGTATTGATCGGTATTGGTTTTTCTGCGTTAGTCGCCGCACCAATTGGTGCGGCTGCAAGTGCGGTTGGCGATGCTGTCAAGTGGGCAACTTTGCAGCAGCCCTTCATTATGGGTATTCTGGTTTCCGTCATTATCGGTATTGCTTTGACACTTCCTATCAGCTCTGCTGCAATCTGTGCCGCATTAAGCCTCACGGGTCTTGCAGGCGGCGCTGCAGTGGCCGGTTGCTGTGCACAAATGGTTGGTTTTGCAGTTATGAGCTTTCGGGAGAACCGCTGGGGTGGCCTGGTTGCTCAGGGAATCGGCACCAGTATGCTCCAGATGCCTAACATTGTAAAAAACCCTAGAATCTGGATCCCTCCTACCCTGGCATCTGCAATTACCGGCCCTCTTGCTACCTGTCTGTTTAAGCTGGAAATGAACGGATCTGCTGTTTCCTCCGGCATGGGCACATGTGGTCTGGTAGGACAAATTGGTGTGTATACAGGTTGGGTCAACGACATTGCCGCCGGTGCAAAAGCAGCCATCACTGCCATGGACTGGATCGGCTTGATACTTATTTGCTTTGTCCTTCCGGCAATTTTGAGTTGGGTGTTCTGTGCAATCCTTCGTAAATGGGGCTGGATTAAAGAAAATGATCTAAAGCTCGAATTGTAAGCACAGGCAACCGCATCACTCCTGAATAATCGATAACTTTGAGCCAATATTCTGGCTTTAATTGTAAACAAAACAGCCTCGCGTTTAAAAAACGCGGGGCTGTTTTTCTATATCACTTGTCTGCCTTCTAAGGCACGTGACAAGGTTACTTCGTCGGCATATTCCAACTGGCTGCCCACAGGCACGCCGTAGGCCAATCTGGTAACCTTTACCTCCATTGGACGAAGCAGTCGGGAAATGTACATCGCAGTAGCTTCCCCTTCTGTGTCCGGGTTCGTTGCCATAATTACTTCTCTGACATTACCTGAGGCAACCCTTTGAAGCAGTTCCTTGACCCGAATGTCGTCTTGAGTTACATGATTCAGTGGTGAGATCACGCCGTGCAACACATGATACACGCCCATAAATTCCCGGGATCGCTCCATGGCAATCACATCCTTAGGCTCTGCCACAACACAGATAAGACCTGCATCCCGAGTAGTATCATCACAAATGGGACACACTTCCCTATCAGTCAAATTCTGACACACCGGACAAGTGTGGACCGTATTCTTCGCCTCGATAATCGCATCGGCAAATGCCTGTGCATCTTCCATAGGTAACCCCAGTACATGAAATGCTAAGCGCTGAGCGGTCTTGCCACCAACGCCAGGAAGACGGGCAAATTGATCCGCAAGATCCTGCAGTGCAGCGGGAAAATAATGCATAGCTCCTCCTTAGAACAGGCCGCCCAGATTTAAGCCGCCTGTCAAGCGGGACATATTATTTGCAGAATCTGCATCAGCAGCGCGCATTGCCTCGTTAACTGCGGCAATAACCATATCCTGCAGCATCTCCACATCATCAGGATCTACAGCTTCGGGATTGATCTCCAGGCCAAGCAGTTCGTGCTTTCCGTTAACTGTTGCATTGACCATACCGCCGCCTGCAGCAGCAGAGAATGTCTTGGTTTCCATTTCTTCCTGCATGCGCAGCATTTCCTGCTGCATCTTCTGGGCCTGCTTAATCATTGCCGCCTGATTCATGCCACCGGGCATACCCCGGAACCCACCTTTTGCCATTATAATACACTCCTGTTACTCAGTTTCTCGGATTTTAATAATATCACTATGAGATCTGCCAAAGTTCAACAGTTCTTCCATTTGCGCATTTCTATTGTTAATTTCGTTATTATCGGTAACTGTTACACGGATAGGTCTTCCCAGTTTGGC
This sequence comes from Faecousia sp., assembly GCA_045653785.1. Lineage (GTDB taxonomy): Bacteria > Bacillota > Clostridia > Oscillospirales > Oscillospiraceae > Faecousia. The sequence goes on from JAZOMH010000035.1 coordinate 53,412, forward strand.
GGATGCCTTCCTTGCGATAAGGGCCAAAACATCCGGCTTATCGACCATATCCATCGTAAACTTACTGCCACACACCAGTACCAGCTTATCACCGGCCAAAACACCTCTTAACGGTGCGTTTGACGAGGTACTAAAGAACCCTGCCATAGGCTGGCTGACCTCCATGCGGATCGCTGCAGCCAGATCAGTCCAGAAGCCTACAGGGGCTTGATCCTCTAATTCTTGAGGATTCAGATCTTCCAGGATGGCTGTCTGGGGTTCTGCAGTTACATTTATCGGTTGTGTTTCTTCCCGAAATGTCTCTGCTGTCTGGGGCTGAGACTGTATCTGCTGTACCGGAACACCGGATTGAATTTGCTCTTCCAACCGGGTAAGTCTTGCAATCAGCGACTGGTTATCCGTATCCAGTTCCGTATGGCAGAGATTGACAACGCAAAGCTCTGCATCCATTCGTCTGCTGGCACTTCTGGTGAAGCCTTGTACCGTAGATTGAATAAGATTGAGCATACGGACCAGTTCTCCTGTTGAAAAACACTTGCTTAACTCAGCCGTTTCCCGGTCAGAAGCCACACCGGACAGCAGGCTGATTCCCTCCTGGGGCGCGGTCTTCAAAATCAAGAAGTCACGGGTCAAGCATGCAAGCTCGTCCATTAACGCACCCATATCCTTGCCGTCTGCATAGACACGGTTTATCAGAGTTAATGCCCCGGTGGTATCACGGTCCGCAATACATCGCATCAGATCTCCGCACTGACGGGTACCAGCAATTCCCAAACAGGCATAAACCCGTTCTGCGTTTAATGTACCATCTGTTGCAGAAGCGCACTGATCCAGCAAACTCAAGCCATCACGCATGCCGCCATCCGCGAGACGCGCCAAAACTCGGGCTGCCGATTCATCCATATCAATATGTTCTTCATAGGCGACATACAGCAGTCTGGACGCAATATCCTCCTGGCTGATCCTGCGGAAAGAAAACCGCTGGCAGCGTGAGAGGATGGTAGCAGGAACTTTGTGCAGCTCTGTAGTGGCCAAAATAAACAGCAAATGCTCCGGCGGTTCCTCAATGATCTTCAGAAGCGCATTAAAAGCTGAAATGGACAGCATATGCACTTCGTCGATAATATACACACGCATTTTCACCTGAGACGGCGTGTATGCAGCATCATCCCGCAAATCACGGACATTATCAACGCCATTGTTGGATGCTGCGTCAATTTCAAGTACATCCATGCAGGAACCGGAATCGATGGCACGGCAGCTTGCGCAGCAGTTACAGGGATTGCCATCCTGTGGATTTTCACAGTTGACAGCCTTCGCCAAGATTTTAGCGCTGCTGGTTTTGCCCGTTCCCCGGGAGCCGGTGAACAGGTATGCATGGCTAAGTTTACCACTTACAAGCTGGGATTTCAGTGTTTGGGTAACTGCCAACTGCCCCACCACATCATCGAATGTCTGGGGCCTATATTTTCGATACAGCGCCTGGTACATAGTAGCCTCCCAAATACAAACCGGCACATAACAAGATCGCACACCCACATTTGAACAAGCCGAATACCCGGTATCCGTGCAGCCAACTCAGGAACGGCAACCCTACGGCACACGAGACGGTCCGCTTAATGCTGCTTGGTTCCCCACCTGACATGATTCACGGGATCTCATTGCGTAAGACCGTTCCATCAACGCCGCTTACACAGTCCTGTCGGCACTCCAAGCTTGCCCGAGTGTGGGAATTCATCCCCGCTATAGCGGATTGCGGGTTACAGGGCACCGCTATCTCCCCGACTAGTACGACCTTGTTATAAGCCGGTCCGGCACAACAAGGTAATCAGTTCAATTTTGCTTCAATAAAGTCTGCAAGTTCGCCAAAGGTGGTGATTTTCTGATCTTCCATGTCCAACTCAACACCTAGTTCCGCTTCCAGATCCATGATCATCTCAACGATGTCCAGAGAATCAATGCCCAGAGCCTCAAAGGTGCTCTGTCTGGTGATCTCATCGGGATTCAGTTCCAGCTGCTTTGCAGCGTAAGAAACCAGTTTTTCGTACATACTCTTCTCCTCCAGAATATCATTTATCTATGTTTGATACCTTAGTTTATTTTATTACACCGCAGAGTATTTGTCAATGAGAGTTTTTGGCAGCTATCGCCGCCGTATAGGCTGTAGACCAGGCGATTTGAAGATTAAATCCGCCGGTATAAGCATCGCAGTCAATGATTTCGCCGGCAAAATATAGTCCGCGGATCAGCTTGGATTCCATAGTCTTCGGATCGATTTGCGACACCTTCACGCCGCCGGAGGTGATGATTGCCTCGGCAACCGGACGCTTACCTGTAATCTCAATGGAGAATGCTTTAATATTTTCCAGCAAGGCACGGCGTTGCTCTCTACGTAATGCATTTGCCTGTAAAAAAAGGTCTATCCCGGATCTTTTAAGCATCACCGGGATCATGGAACGGGGTAAAAGATCTGTCAATGCATTCTCCATTGTCCTGTTCTTGTACTGATCGAGATCCCGTAGAAGCCGATCATTCAGTTTTCCCCCATCCAATGCCGGTTTCATGTCAATAATGAGTTTGCACCCATCCCCTTTCAAATGTGCGCTGGCGCTAAGTACAGTAGGACCGGAAACCCCAAAATGTGTGAACAATAGCTCTCCAAAGTCCTTATAGAGGGCCTTTCCCTTTGCATCCAGGAGCTTTACCCCCACATTGCGCAAGCTCAGCCCTTGCATTTGCTGACAATCATCGCCTGCCGTCTCCAAGGGAACGAGTGATCCCTCCGGTTCAACAATAGTATGTCCCAATTCCTGTGCAATGGCATAGCCGTCGCCGGTTGATCCCGTTGATGGATAGGATACGCCACCGGTAGCCAGAATTACCCAGTTAGCACGAATGGTCTCTGACTGGGTTCTGACACCGCAAACACCGTTTTCGTCAGTCATAATCTGAAGCGCCCGTTCCCATCGTACCTTAACACCGGCGCTTTGCATCTGCTGTTTCAGACATTCCAGGACTGATGATGAATGGTCCGAAACTGGAAATACCCGGTTGCCCCTTTCAGTCTTAAGGGGACAGCCGTAGTCGTTAAAGAAACTGATAATATCCTCCGGACCGAAATTGTTCAGAGCACTATACAAGAATCTTCCATTGCGGGGAATATTTCTCAGAACTTCTTCCGGGGAGCAGTGGTTTGTAACATTACACCGCCCCTTGCCTGTAATGAGGAGTTTTTTACCCAGCCTATCATTACGCTCTAACAACAAGACACGCTCGCCCTGTTTGGCAGACATAATGGCGGCTAACATTCCGGCAGGACCACCACCGATCACAATTCCGTCATACATTTGTGGTGTCGACCCGCTTTTCGTAAACATTATATTCCTCCCAGACCCGTTCCAGTGCATCAAAGGTCTTTGCAAGTGTTTGCTCCCGCCCGGAGGCCAGAGCAACAATCAACGCATTGACTAAGCTAAGGGGTGCAACAAGTGAATCGACCAGGGAATGCATATCACTTTTTGCCAGCAAGATATTATCGCAGTGCTGTCCCAAGGGAGATAGGCTACTGTCTGTAAATCCAATAACTGTTGCACCGGTGGTTCTGCAAAACTGTGCACCCTTGACTGTTGCGGCAGAATATCTGGGGAAACTGAAGCCAATAACCACATCGTTTTCATCTACGCCGATGAGTTTTTCAAACATTTCGCTTGCGCCGGAGGCAGTAACAATATGAACATTATTAAACATAAAATTCAGGTAATAGCCCAGAAAATTTGCCAGGGCCGCTACCGATCTGGAACCTAGAATATAGATACGTTTAGCACACAGGATCGCATTCACAGCATCGTTAAATGATTCCCTGCTCACCATTTCAGAGGTCTGCCGCAGCTTGTCAGCATCAGACTGCAAAACCATAGATACCACATCCTGATTACCAATCCGATCATTAGCAACCTCAATACGCTGCACTGCCGTCAATCGATTCAGAACCATCTCCTGCATTGCCTTTTGCATGCTGGGATAGCCATCAAACCCCAACTCCACTGCAAAACGAACCACTGTGGATTCCGAGACACCTACAGCTGTCCCCAGCCGACTGGCCGTCATGAACGCAGCCTTGTCATAAGCTTCGGTAATATATCTAGCCAATGACCTTTGCCCCTTTGATAAGGATGATGCCTTCCGTTGCAGGATCGTTAATAGATCATCGTTCATTATGTATTCCTCCTCACGTACAATGTTGTTATATGGTATCAAATTTCCAACATTTTTGCAAGTACAAAGGGTTAAAATTGCAAAATTATTTCAATGCTAAAACTTCCTCCCGGCTCAGATAACGCCACTTCCCCACAGGAAGATCTCCCAGCTGCAGTCCCGCCTCAGAAATACGTGTCAATCTGCGAACTTGCATTCCTGCAAGAGAGCACATCCTTCGAATCTGCCGGTTGCGACCCTCATGGATCGTAACCAACAGTTCGGCTCTGTCCTTGGCTGTGTGTTTTTCCACACTGACTTGCGGCGTACGAATCCGATAGCCATCAAGTTCAACCGGCATAGAAAGTCGCTTGAGGTTTTCATCGGAGAAGCTATCCACAGTTACCCGATAAACCTTATTCACTTCATGCTTTGGATGCATTAGAGAATCCGCAAAGGCACCGTCATCTGTAAGAATCAGCAAGCCCTCAGAATCCATATCCAGCCGTCCAACAGGATAAACTCGCCTGCCACAATCAGAAACCAGCTGTGCTACATTCTTTCTGCCCTTTTCATCAGACAACGTAGTAACGTACCCTCTTGGCTTATTCAAAAGGATATAAACGCACTCCTGCTTTTGTGGGATGGGCTTACCGTCCAAAAGAATCTCATCCATATCCGCATCTGCACTGTCGCCCAGAGTGCATACTTTGCCATTGCGACTGACACGTCCCTGTGCAATCATTTCCTCACAGCGCCGTCTGGACGCCACCCCACGAGAAGCCAGTATCTTTTGAATTCGTTCAATCATTGTGATCCGCTCCAAATATCTTCTCCCAAAGGGAGTATTTCTTCGTAACCTGCTGCTCCACAGTCTGTCCATACACCAAAGGCACTTTCCCGACAGCTGCGCCGTCAACACAAACATAGGCACACCCCGCGTCTGCCCCTTGTACGGTCGGTGCATATACAAAGCCAGGTTCTTGCAAAATGATCTGCACATTCTCGTCTTCGGCAAGGGCATAAGAGAAATCTTCGGCTGCCACCAGATCAACCACTCCGGAGCAGCCACCCGCAACCTCAACAGTGCCAATCACGTCGCCCATCGACAGTACTTTCTGTACAGTATACCGCTCAAACCCATGGTCCAGCATATTGACGTGGTCCTGCCAGTCGTTAGGATCATTCATTGTAACAACGATCAGACGCCGACCATCCCTGGTTGCACTGGAAACCAGTATACGGCCAGCCGCTTTTGTAAAGCCTGTCTTGACACCGTCAGCACCCTCATAACGCCACAGAAGCTTATTGTGATTCCTAAGATGCCGTGCGCCTGCTGTTACTGTTTTTGCGGAAACTGTCTGGGCAAAAATGGGGTTCTTCATGGCGTATGCCGCCAGCGTCGCCATATCCCTTGCTGTTGAGTAATGTCCTGGCGCATCCAGGCCATTTGGGTTTACAAAATGTGTTCCGGACAGCCCCAGGCGATGCGCCTTGTCGTTCATAAGCTGCGCGAACCCTTCGACCGTTCCGCCGCAATAAATTGCCAACGCGACAGCTGCGTCATTGCCGCTATGAAGCATCAGACCATACAACAGTTCCTGTACTGTCAGTATTTCGCCCTCGCGCAAATACATAGACGAGCCTTCTATCCCAACCGCTTCCTTGGGAATTCGGACCCTGTCTAAAACATTACACTGTTCGCACACCACCAATGCCGTCATGATCTTTGTGGTGCTTGCAATCAACGCCCGCTGATCCGCATTTTTTTCTTGTAACACCCTGCCTGTCTGCGCATCCAACAGTATCGCCTTGTCTGCGGACAGTGCCTGCACAGGACTGGAAAAAAACAGGATGGCAGCCAGCAATGCAGCCACCATCCCGGCAATCATTCGTTTCATTATCCTCACCCTGCGGTAGTTTACCCAGGGAAATACGCATTATTCGCCTTTATGCTCAGTGTGTGAGTCAACGAAAGAGACAATTTTGTCCAGCGTGTCCGGAACCATATCCACGAGACGGTCGATCGTCGTGTTTGCCGGTGCCGCAACCGGAAGTATGCGCACGCTTCCCTCCTTAACTACAAGGAAGGCTACCGGGGAGACCTTAATTCCGGCACCGACTCCGCCGCCAAAGGGATTCTCCTGATGATTCGCATTTTTGGAAACAAAATCAGAACCACCACCGCCAAGACCGATACTGATCTTGGAAACAGGTATGATCGTAACACCGTCAGTTGTTACAATAGGTTCTCCTATTACGGAATTTGCATTGACCATTTCCTTGATCTTTGCAATGGTACTGTCAAGCATATTGGGAAGATTCTGGCTCATGTTTCTGCACCGCCTTTTCGTTTGTTTAAGAAATCAATATACTGTTTGAGAGCACGTAACCCATACCGGGCCGCAAGGTATAAAAGTCCTGCAAGGGAGATAGCAATATCAGCCCTTGCATAAATTGTGGTGTCCGACGAAGTAAAGTCGCATTCCACTTCCAGATCCCGCTTTTTTATATTAAAAACGCTGTCAAGTACAGGAATTAAGCTGCCGAGAACAGCCCAAGCACGACCGTAGCGTATGCTTAGATCGCAAGGATCGTTCCCTCCAAGAATTAACTTTAATTCAAGTCGGTTAGCCTTGACTTTTCTGCGAAGTTCATGCAATAGCCCCAAAACCGTTTTTATAAACGGCAGAAAATCAGAAAAACTTCCTCCGGATTTGCCTGTGGCCTTTCGCGTGGAGGAAAAGTTCTCTTCATCCTGTTGAATTGTGTTTTTCTTTGTAGTTTTCTTCTCTGACGGATATAACTTGTAGCGTACAGGTCCAATAGCTAATTTTATCACCGCGCCCTGAGAATTATACACACCATGGATACCTACTGGAAGCATAGCAATCAACAGGACAACACCGAGACCGATCAGCCAGCCCATTATCCGTTCACCTCAGAAGGCTCTTGCGCCTGCTCCGGAGCTGTTACCTCCTGAATCTCCTCCTGGATCATAGGCTCGCCGAAAGCAACCTTCTCGATAGGTGGCAGTTCTTCCAGGGAGCTGATACCAAAAGTCCGCAGGAAATCCGGCGTTGTACGATAAAGAATGGGTCTTCCGGGTACATTCAATCTTCCGGCCTCCTCAATCAGCTTCTTATAGATTAGAGCCGAAACGGAATAGGAGCTGTCGACACCTCGGATCTGCTCAACCATAGCCTTTGTTGCCGGTTGATAATAGGCAATAATCGTCAATGTTTCAAGCTGTGAAGAAGACAGCCTGGGCGGTTTCCGTGTTTCCAACGCCTTAGTTATATAATCCGCCATCTCGCCGGAGGAAACCATTTGATAGCCGTCTTCCAGTCGAAGGATACGAATGCCTCTGCGTTCAAAAGCGAGTGTGTCTGCCAGGACATCAACAGCTGCTGCTACTTCTTTCTCATCTGTTTCCAACGCCATCGCCAAACGGGAAATCTCGACACGTTCACCGGCAGCAAAAAGGATCGCCTCGATGGCTCTTTGTAATTCGGTTTGTTCCATCAGGTCATCTCCTTTTCGCCTTCATCGGGTTCTTTGATCAATCTTACATTGGGGTTCTCTCCGGAGTTATCGTCCTCAAGAGAAACGGAATTTGTCTTACACAATTCCAGTATTGCTAAAAATGTCGCTACCACCTCTGAGCGGGTCTTATTGCCCCGGAAGAGGTTTTTTAGCCGTTCTATTCCACGTAGCACTAAGGTGCGAATCACCTCTGTAGCCTTCCTGGTGACCGGATACGGCTCTTTTCCTACAATACCCTGGAAATTCACCGTGGGCGGAGGCAGTCTTCGCTGATTGCGTTCAGCGATCTCATCCAGAGCCCTAAGTAGATCCTCAGGCACATGACGATACCGGTAGGTCCGGTCCTTACGCAGCGGTTCCGGTTCTTTAGTAAAAATACAGCGGCCCACATCATTCATAGGTTCCAGAACAGTGATTGCCATGCGGATCTGGTCCATTGCCTCCCTGCGCTGCCGTTCGAGCAGAGACTGGCGGAGTTGATCCAACTCACTTTCTGCCTCAGCTGCCTCTGCTGCCGACAAGAGCATTTTTGTCTTAATCAGCATCAAGTGAGAAGCCATGGTAATAAATTCACTGGCAATCTCCATATCCAGTCGCTTCATTTCATCCAGATACGCAAGATATTGTTCCAGAATCGCAGTAATGGAAACATCTTGAATATCTATTTTATTTTTACTAAGAAGCAGAAATATGACATCCAGAGGACCTTCAAAATCCTCCATACCCTCATTCCGGGTATGGACGATGCCTTCCAGACGATATTGCGGTTCACCCATAGCGGTTCCTCAAATCTTTGTACTATATTATGGGTATTATATCACTCATTTTATAATCGTGCAAGCGTAAAGATAAAATATAGTAAGGATTGCATTTTTGCCGAATTTGTGCTATAAGTGTAGTAAAATGACGAGGAGGTTGAAAATATGACAAAACGCAGCCGTTATAAGCAAATGGAACTCTATGTCGCAGGAACATTGTTGGTGGCAATGATACTGTTCATCATTTATCTCATCGCCGCAGGAAATGCTGTTATTTGGTTAAAAGCAATATCTGCAATTTTATCCATACTGATCTGTGTTCTCTGTCTTGCCCTTCTGTATCTCAACAAGGAGATCTACCGTCAAAGAAGTCTTTGGATGGTCGCAGGTGCGCTGGCTATTCTTGTGTGTACAATCTTCTCACTGATTCTGAACTTTCCTTCTCCCAACCCACTTAAACAAGTGAATCCCTACGCCGTTGCTGAAGTACAGGAAGAACCTGAACACCAAGATCAAGCCAATACTGTAACTGAAGATGTCGCCCAATAGCATAACACCCCCTCATTGCCTGTGCAGTGAGGGGGTAAATTATACTTAAACAATAGAAGGTCCATACGGCGTAACGGAATAAACGTGGTAGCTGATCCGTTTTGCTTCACAGGATTCAGCAGCAAAGTGTACCGTATTGTACTTGTGCAAAGAACCCCTACAATTGATGTACAACACCTACTGCACTGCTGTCCGTTTCTGAGTTTTATTATGTTCAAGCTTGCGGCAATGGAAATAATAAATCGTTAGCGCAATAAGTTCAACAATATAGGTGGCAGGATAGCACAAGTAGAGCAGAATGGGGCTGTTTGGTGATAGCGGAAATATAAACATAACCCACAGAACCCTAAGAACACAAACACACACAATGTTAATGGAAGTGGGTACTGCTGTCTTTTTAAGACCGCGCAGAATACCCAGTATCGCTTCTGCAATACCATACAGAAGGTATGACCAGGATACGATCAAAAGCTTGGGCACAGCCGCCACTAGAACATCCTGTTCGGAGCTAAACAAACCAAGAAACGTCATGGGGAATAGGGTAAATACAAGCGAAACAACTGCAGTTGAACCAGTTGCAAGCAGACTGCTTCTGAGTGCAAGCTTTTCAACACGGTCAAATCTACCTGCACCGTAGCACTGACCGGTAAAACTGAGATTGGCCGAATAAATAGCAGCAGGAATCTGATAGGTCAAGGCAGTTACATTATTGGATGCTGCGCTGCCGGCGATAATCGTATCGCCAAAGGAGTTGATACTGGACTGGATCACAACATTAGAAAGGCTGAACACCATACTGTTGATGCTGCAAGGAACACCAACCTTTACGATATTCAGGCAAGGTTTGGCTTCCAATCGTAACTCCTTAATCCTAAGTTTGTATTCGCCCTTAGGATCAAACAGAATTAAAAGGGCCCACGCAGCAGACACATACTTTGATATTATTGTCGCCAGTGCAACACCTTCTACAGTCATATGGAACACAATTACAAAAACCAGATTCAGAACCACATTGATCAAGCCGCAAGCACTCATGATGAGCAAGGGTGTTTTACTGTCACCATGCGTACGCAGGATGCCTGCAGAAAAGTTATACAGCATCGTTGCCGGCGTACCTAGGAAAATAATACGCATGTACAGGACTGCCTGATCAATAATGTTCGCAGGACAGTCGATTAGTTCCATAATCGGCCTGCTAAACAGAAAACCAATCACGGACAAAACTACACCACCAACCGCAGCCAACGAAATAGAATTATGAAGACTACGTCTCAATTCTATGTGCTTCTTAGCGCCGAGGAGGTTTGCATTCACGATATTTGCACCAAGCGCCAAACCGATCAGCATATTAAGGATAAAGTTGGTGGCAGCTGCAGTAGAGCTAACAGCAGCCAAAGCAGTCTTACCAGCAAATTGACCTAGAACTGCATTATCTGCAGCCTGATAGCAGTGCTGAAGAAGGTTTGTTGCCAAGAGCGGAAGCATAAACAAAATTAGATTCTTGGTAACGGAGCCTGTTGTTAAATCCATACTACGATGAGATTTCATAGAACACCCTCCTTTTCCATTCTTACATTATAAGTGTACTATTTTGAAATGCAAGCTATTTACCGCCATTTTGTGAAGATTGCACAAAAGATTTTATAAAAAGAAAATCGGGGATAATAATCCCCGATTATCGATAAAATGTATTTCCACCTATGAACTCTCTCACTATGCTGGTAGGTGGAATCTCATCATCTACCTCTGCCTGTAATACGTAGTTAAGGATTTTCACAATAGAACGGACCTGTTCATAGCTGCTATCCTCCGGCTGCACTGCCGTAAGCAGTGGGAAAATATGTCCTTTTAATACAGCCAACTCATAAAGCGTAGAACTATTAAAAATCAAATCAGCATTTTCCTGGTAAGGGAAGATCCATCTTCGTTCCCCCTTTCTAACAGAATCCCACATAGATATGGTTTGCTGTACAGACGCGCCACGGGTCTCATAGTCCCGCACAATGCGGCGCAACAGGCGCAGCAAACTTGTAGGTATCCGGTTATGGTCATCCAAATTCAGAGGAATCAGCGGGCTAACATATAATTTAAAAATAAGTGAACTATCTACATTTTTGGGTAACAATACGGGATTCAGCGCATGCAAGCCTTCCACAATAATTATAGCTTCTTTTTCTAAGGAAAGATTGTTTTTTTCTTTCCATACTCGTTTGCCCTGTTTGAAATCAAATGTAGGAACCTGCACCGTTTTCCCCTGCAACAGCATCGCCAGGTGTTTGCTGAAAAGCGCAGTATCAATGGTATCGATATGTTCCAGATCCAACTTCCCATCAGGACCGGGTAATATCTTGTCTCTGTCTATATAATAATCATCAAGACTAAGAAGTACGGGTTTCTTTGCGTGGACACGCAACTGTGTAGCCAGGCGGTTCGCAGATGTGGTCTTGCCGGATGAACTGGGACCGGCTAACATAACGACCCTCGCGCCTTTTTGACACACCATATCAGCAACCTGAGAAAAACACTTCTCATGCAAAGCCTCATTCACACGGATAAGTTCTCTAATCTTGCCGTTACCTACCAGTTCATTCAGATCCGCAACAGTTTCGCAGCACATCAGCTCACACCAGCGCTCACCTTCCAGGCACACATTCAAAAATTTAGGCATTTGCTCATACTTGGCCGCAGTATCCGGCGCATTATCATCAGGAAACAGGAACATAAAACCACCATCCACGGGACAAATATTCCATACCTGCAAATACCCGGTCGAGGGTGCAAGCTCTCCGTAGTAATAGTCTGCAAAACCATCATATGTATACATATCAAAATACGGTGCATCACGCCACTGCAACAACCGTGCTTTATCCGCTTGATTGGTCGTCTTAAAATAGGCTGCAGCATCAGATGTGCTCAATCTTTTTCTCTGCAGCGGAACATCCTGCGCCACTAACTGTCTGACCTTATCTGAAAGCCTTTCAGCAGAAAAATCTTTCGCTCTGACTTCGATATACAGCGCCTTGCCGACTGTGCAGTTCATCTTTGCCCTTGCTTTGGGCCAAAGTAAGCTTATCGCAAGAAATAGGATAAACTGCGCAGTACGGGTATACACCTCTTTTCCTGCAGAGTCCTTATATCGGATCAGCCGAATCTCACCCTTGGACGCAGCCATTGCGCGCCGAACGGAGCTCCGTTCCCCGTGTAGTGCTTCCTCACGAACAGGAACGTAATTCAGATTAAACACTTCTCCCGCAATTTTAGCAGCCAAAGGTCTCTGGGAGAATTTCTGCCCATCCAGGTTCTCCTGTTTTATCAGATCCAGCAACGTCTGTCCCGGTTTTGCGACAACTGAATGTCCGTCTATTTGAAGCTGCACAAAAACACCACCTCGTTGTTTTTATCTTTTTATATTATCTCATATCACGTCAAAAAATGCAACCAAGGGATCATGTAAGAATACAGTATATTCTTCAGCCCTATAAATAGAACAAACCCACCACAAAAGAATTTCTTTGGTGGTGGGTTATGTTTACTCAGCTTTTTCCTGGCCGATGGTCATAATGTCATAAGGTGTTGTCTGGTAGACCAGATAATTGAGCCAATTAGAGAACAGCAAATTCGCATGACCTCGCCAACGAACCAGGGGCGGCTTGCTGTCATCGTCATTGGGATAATAATTCTCCGGTACATGTATAGGAAATCCCTGATTCTTATCCCGTAAATATTCATTCTCCAGAGTTTCCGGATCGTACTCTGAATGTCCTGTAATAAAAATCTGGCGGCCCTTTTTATTCATGACAGCATAGACACCTGCTTGCTCAGAAGATGCCAGGATCTTAAGGCCCGGTACTGCTTCAATATCCTCCCGCAGGACAGTAGTGTGTCTTGAATGTGGCACCCAAAAAATATCATCAAATCCACGCATCAAAATCGAACGCTTGTAGTCCGCACTATGGGGGAACACGCCAAATAACTTTTCAGAGAGATCGTACTTAGGGATTCCGTAATGATAGTAAAGACCGGCTTGTGCTCCCCAGCAAATATGAAGCGTGCTGTGGACATTGGTTTTGCTCCATTCCATGATCTGGCACAGCTCCTGCCAGTAGTCCACCTCTTCAAAGGGCATATTTTCCACCGGTGCGCCGGTGATAACCATGCCATCAAATTTTCTATCCTTCAATTCATCGAAACTCTTATAGAAATTAAGAAGATGCTCCTGAGAAACATTCTTGGAAACATGGGTGGTTGTATGCATCAGCTCCAGCTTTACTTGCAAGGGAGTATTGCCAAGCAACCTGGTCAGCTGTGTTTCTGTGGCAATTTTCGTAGGCATCAGGTTCAGCAACAGGATCTCCAGGGGCCGAATATCCTGGGTGGTTGCGCGGTTTTCAGTCATCACAAAGATATTTTCCTCGTGAAGTATTCCTGCAGCAGGCAAATCATTGGGGATTTGGATAGGCACGGCAAATTCCCCCTTTCCTAAAGATACTGGTATATTGTACTGCAAATCCCAATCAATGTCAATTATGTTCTGATGATAAGTCTGTGTGGTTCTGATGATAAGTCTGTGTGGTTTAATTCAAATAAACAGATAAGCTTGTCCCTTGATAATAGTGGTTTAATATTTCTATATAATCACTTCCGGCAACAGCCATAGCCTCAGCGCCATACTGACTCATGCCCACCCTGTGTCCAAAGCCTTTAGTTGTAATTGTAACTTTTTCCCCTATTAAGGAGATTATAAATGCGGTGGAACGCAGTCCCAGTAACTGCCGTATCTTCGTTCCGGAAAAAACCTGGCCGCATATACGAATCTCATTCACACCCCCGCCATTCGTATAAGTAATTCCCTCTATCCAGGTCTCCGGTCTGCCAGAGGCTGTCAGGCCAAGACATTTTAGAAATTCCTCGCTACTAAAATGAACGGTATCCGTATAGTGGCTGGCTTCTTCTTCACCAGGACTGCTTGTTGCCCGCAGGTATGGGATATCTGCCCCCCAGACCGCTAATGCATCCTCCGTTTTACCGCCGGAGCAGGCAAAATATGTTGCTTCAATCAACTCGCCATTATATAACAACACCTGTGTATCGGTAGAGCAGACAGCATCCTGCACTTTTCTGAGCTGCGCTTCACTACCACCCGATCCCAGAAAATCTGATGGATCACGATAGCCCTGGCAGCAGGACGGATCTGTGCATACAGCAGCACCGGCGTGTTTGCCACCTGTGCTGATTCTACGCAACGTATAAGTACGTGCTACAACGGCTTGGGCCTTCAGTGCCTCAATTTCAAAATCTACCGGCATTTCGCATAGGACAACGCCGGTAAGATATTCATCCCATTCCATAGATACGATTTCACCTGAGTTTGTTAAGACAGCGACATGGGATTCCTTATTGGCAGTGTCGGCTGCCGTCGAGGCTACCGTTGCCTCTGTTTCCCCTGGCAAGGACGGTAAATTCGTATTTTGGATCATAGACATCAAGACTCCCGGACAAATCAGCCCTAAAATCAGTGCCACCAAAACATCCTTCCATTTAGAATTCATAATATCACCCCCTGCTATTGTAGCAGTATAGACCTCAATAATCTGGCAGTTCATGCAGGGGATTTTTTCCATATTTGTGTCAAAGCTTGACATCATTCCTGCCGGGAAGTATAATTTAATAGTGAATTTAATGGAAAGGTATTTCAAAATGAAGAAAGTTGTAAAAGTACTGGTACCTATTGTCCTGGCCTTGTCTATTGTTATATGCCTTACATGGTATCTGTTTGTATACGATCGCAGTTTCACAAGGGACATGCTGCTCAGTGCTGCCCGCTTCAACGAAAGCCATGGTAACCACGCAGTTGCCGCATGGTTCTACAATCAGGCATATTCCCAGTCATCTGACAACGCAGCAGTCGCTATTGAGCTTGCCGAGCAATACAAAGCAAGCGGAAACTTTACCAAAGCCGAATACACCCTTTCCAATGCGATTGCAGACGGCAGCGGCGTTGATGTGTACATTGCCTTAAGTAAGACTTATGTGGAGCAGGACAAGATTCTCGATGCGGTAAATATGCTGAACAATGTTACCAATGAAGATGTCAAGAAACAACTGCTTACACTTCGTCCTGCAGCACCCACTGCCAGTCCCGAGCCCGGTTTTTTCAATCAGTATATATCTGCAACAATCACAGCGGAAAGCGGTACGGTTTATGCAAGCACTACTGAAAAATATCCCTCCATTTCCAAGGATCTTTACACAGATCCTATCCAGCTTGCAGATGGAGAAAATGCAATCTACGCAGTTGCCGTTGCCGATAATGGTCTGGTAAGTCCCCTGGCGTTCTTTGGTTATACTGTAGGCGGTGTTGTGGAAACGATGGAATTTTCGGATCCTGCTGTTGAGGCCGAAGTACGACATCTGTTAAACGCCTCTGCCGAAACAGTTTTGCTGACTAATGACCTTTGGACCATCAAGGACTTCACTATGCCTGCAAATGCCGCAAACTATGCTGACCTGAAACACATGCCATTCCTGGAAACCCTTGTGATCGAAAACGGAAAGGGTTCTGAACTATCCGTAATCTCCGCTCTGGGAAATTTAAGTGAATTAAAAATTATCGGTACCGCTGTGGACCAGGATGCACTGAGAGCTATTGCCGGTTTGCCGCAAATCAAAAAACTTACATTGCAGGGATGCGGTATATCAAGTATCGCAGCGCTCGAGAATACAAAAGAGCTTACGATGCTGGATCTGAATAACAACACGATCCGCGATATTAGCGCTCTGCGCGCTATGCCAAACCTGCAAGAGGTATATCTGCAGCATAACACGGTTACGGATGTATCCGCTCTGTCTGCGGCTTCGACACTGACGAAACTGGATATTTCCTCTAACGCAGTTACATCCTTAGCCCCGTTGAATACGCTGGCAGCACTGAAATGGCTCAACGCCGGAACAAATCAAATTACAGAGCTCGGCGAGATCAACAAACTGACAGCATTGACATATCTGGCACTGAATAACAACAAGCTTACTACGGTTGCTAAATTGTCAGGATGCACCGCTTTGACTGAGTTGAACCTGGCAAGCAACAACCTGACAGATATTGAAGGGCTGTCCTCATTGACAAGCGTGATGTATCTCGATTTCTCCTATAATCAGGTAAGCCAGATACCAAAGTTCTCAAGAGAATGTTCTCTTGTTACTATTAACGGATCGAATAATCAAATTTCCAGTCTCGAGAATCTTAGAGGGCTTTCCCATTTAAATAATGTCCATATGGACTATAATACAGGAATTACCTCAATTGAACCCCTTGTTGATTGTCCTGTCTTGATTGAGGTTAATGTATACGAGACAGGTGTTAAAAATGTAACAAAGCTCACTGACCAAAGTATTATTGTAAATTACAAGCCAGTATAATGAAGCGCCCGGAGCGATAAAGCTCCGGGCGCTGTTTCATATTAATTGTGCTATGATTTCACCAAGCCTATCATGGAACACCAGATCTGCCCGATAATCATAGGGGGTGGTATCACGGTTGATCAAAACCATCTTATCACCACGATAATATTCTACCAAACCGGCGGCAGGATAGACTGTCAGACTAGTGCCCGCGACGATCAAAAGATCCGCCTGGGATATGGCAGAAATACTTTTTTCTATGATCTCATGATCTAGCTGTTCTTCATAAAGAACAACATCCGGTTTCACAATACCACCACAATTACACCTGGGAACATCCTTGTGATCACGGACAAACTCCGCAGAATAGAACTTTCCGCATTCCATGCAGTAATTCCTTAAGACACTGCCGTGAAGCTCCAGAACATTTTTGCTGCCAGCCTTCTGGTGCAGTCCATCAATATTTTGGGTTACCACTGCTTTCAGCTTTCCTTGACACTCCCACCGGGCCAGCGTCTCGTGGGTAATATTGGGCAAAAAACCCAATGGCAGCATTTTATCCCGATAAAAGCGGAAGAAATACCCTGGGTCATTCACAAAGAAACTATGGCTTATGATCCGCTCGGGGGGATATTCAAACTTTTGGTTATACAGTCCGTCAACGCTACGAAAATCCGGGATACCAGATTCGGTGCTCACGCCGGCGCCACCAAAGAAAACGATATTCCTGCTTTGCTCTACCCACTGTTTCAGCGTATCAAGCTTCTCCACGGTCTTCTTCCTCCATTTCCCGCAGAAGCTTCTTATCCGCCTTACCGGAAAGGTCCAGTTTCTCATACATATCCGGTCTGCGCTCTCTGGTGCGCCGCAGGGACTGTTTTCTGCGCCACTGCGCTACCTTCTTATGATTACCGGATAGAAGGATCTGAGGGACTTCCCTGCCGTGCCACACAGCCGGGCGGCTGTACTGGGGATATTCCAGCAAGCCGTTAAAATGGCTTTCGTCTTCAAAGCATTCCGGATCCGCCAACACGCCAGGCACCATACGGCAAACCGCGTCCGTAACCGCCATGGCGGCAATTTCACCGCCGGTGAGAACAAAATCGCCCAGAGAAATCTCTTCATCCACGCACTCGTCGATAAACCGTTGATCAATCCCCTCATAGTGCCCGCAAACCAAAATAAGATTGTCCATTTTACTTAACCGGACAGCATCTGACTGGGTAAAAGTCTTGCCGCAGGGAGACATGTAGATTGTGTGAACAGGACCTGAAACCTGGTCGCAAACTGCCTCCCAGCATCGATACAGAGGGTCTGCCGTCATTACCGCGCCCCGTCCACCGCCATAGGGATAATCATCCACCTGATTCTGCTTGTTAGCAGTATAATCCCGAATCTGATGTGTCTCGATTTTTATAAACCCACGCTCCTGAGCACGCCCCAGGATACTGTCAGACAACACATCGCCCAGCGTCTCGGGGAACAATGTCAAAATATCAACTCTCATCCGTACGCATTCCCTCAATGATATGAACATCCATTCTGTTATTATCCAGGTCTGTGGACAACACGAATTCCTTGACCGCAGGAATCATATAGCTATGCTCTCCACTGACGATATACACTTTATTTCCCGGGTAATCCAGCACATCGGACACCTCACCGATCAAAATATCGTCGGCATAGACCTGAACCCCGATTAACTCGGCGACAAAGATTACATCTTTAGGAGCGTCCTCTCTGTATACCATTACCGTCTTTTCCCGCAGGCTTTGCGCCGCTTCAACCGTATCTACGCCCGCAAGCTTCAAAAGATTGCAGGTCTTTTGTACTCTGCAGCTTTCCACCTTATAGTCCACATTATCAATGCGTACACGGTTAAAATCCAATAAAAAATCTGGACCGTCAGACCAAGGCAGGACCTTCATATCTCCACGGATACCGTGAATGGAAACGATCTGTCCAGCCTCCAAATATTGCAGCTTCATAACGAAACCTCCAAAGCAATTATAGGCGTATTATAGCAGTTATCCGACAATTGAGCAAGCCCTATCGACAAAAAAGAGAAATGCGTTGCCTGTGGCAACGCATACTCAATCAATCAACAATCTCCACCGCAACTTTTTCACCGGTGCGCTGTGCAACGGTCTTTACGATGGTGCGAATCTCCTTCGCGATTCGACCCTGGCGGCCAATAACTTTTCCCATGTCGCCGGGGGCAACACGGAGTTCCAGAACCTTGCCCTCTTCATCAGAGGTCTCGGTTACTGTAACAGCATCCGGATCGTCCACCAGATTCTTTGCCATATACAGCAAAAGCTCTTTCATTATGCAACTCCTTTGGGAAATTACAGGACGCCAGCCTTCTTCAGCAGGCCACGAACGGTATCAGTGGGCTGTGCGCCGTTCTTGATCCAGGTCTGTGCCTTCTCGCCATCGATGGTAATGGTGGCAGGCTCGGTCAGGGGGTTGTAAGTGCCGATCTCCTCGATGCAGCGGCCATCACGGGGGCTGCGAGCGTCAGCAACAACGATACGGTAGTAGGGATTCTTCTTAGCACCCATTCTTCTCAGTCTGATCTTAACCATGTTTTTCACCTCCATGTAAAACTTTTTCTATATCGCAAAGCTCTTTGCTTTCAGCGAACGTTTAAAAACCGGGGAATCCCCCGAAACCTCCAAAGCCACGCATGCGCTTCATTTTCTTTCCCGCGCCCGGGCCGGAGAACTGCTTGATCATACTGCGCATCTGGTCAAAGGATTTCAGCAGGCGGTTAACATCCTCTACCTTAAGACCTGCACCGGCAGCTATGCGCTTTTTACGACTTGCGCCGATAATTCCTGGATTCTCCCGCTCCCTCGGTGTCATAGAGAGGATGATTGCCTCGGTATGCGCCAATGCCTTTTCATCCAGCTGAACATTTTTTAACGCACCGCCACCGGGTAACTGTGCAAGAATATCCTGCATAGAGCCCATAGAGCGCATCTGAACCATCTGATCGTAGAAATCCTGAAGGGTGAAGCGGTTGCTCTTCAGTTTTTCTTCCATCTCGGCAGCCTTCTGGGCATCGTACGCCTTTTCTGCCTTTTCAATTAAGCTAAGCACATCGCCCATTCCCAGGATCCGGGAAGCCATACGGTCCGGGTGGAAGGGTTCAATGTCTTCCAGCTTCTCACCGATACCGGAAAACTTTACAGGCTTACCGGTAACTGCACGAACAGACAGAGCCGCACCACCTCTGGCATCGCCATCCAACTTGCTGAGCATGACAGAATCAATATTAAGCCACTCATTAAAGCTCTGAGCAGCATTTACAGCGTCCTGGCCTGTCATGGCATCTACAACCAGCATAATCTCGTCTGGGGAAACGGTTTCCTTGATACTTTTCAGCTCCTCCATCAACACCTCGTCTACATGCAGACGACCGGCGGTATCCAGAAAAACCATATCATGTCCGTGCTGACGGGCGTAGAGCACAGCATCCTTTGCAATTTGCACAGGATCGGACTGACCCTTTTCAAAAACAGGAATCCCCAGCTTTTCGCCGCAAACCTTCAACTGCTGGATCGCAGCGGGACGGTAAATATCACAAGCCACCAGCAGCGGGTTCTTCCCCTGTCGCTTCATAAGACCCGCCAGTTTACTGCCGTTGGTGGTCTTACCGGCGCCCTGTAAGCCTACCAACATAACCACCGTAGGTCCATTGGGGTTAGTTGTAATATGCTTGGTCTCACTGCCCATAAGGGTGGTCAGCTCTTCGTTGACGATCTTAACAATCATCTGGGCAGGAGTGAGGGATTCCAGAACATCTGTCCCTACACAGCGCTCTGTAACCGATTTGATGAAATCCTTAACAACTTTATAGCTTACATCCGCTTCCAGCAAGGCCATGCGGATCTCACGCATTGCTTCTTTTACATCGGATTCCTTCAGACGGCCTTTGCCTCTAAGCTTTTTGAAGACTGATGAAATTTTTTCGGTAAGTCCTTCAAATGCCATATTTACTCCTCAAATTCCAGAGCTGCGCTCAGGATTTTCTGTCCCAATTCCGATGCATTTCCACCAGAACAGGCGATCAATTCCTTGGCAATGCTGCGGATTTGCTCCATCGCCTTTCGGTATTGCAGATCCCTGCGCACGCAGCCGGTCTTCTTCTCCATATTGCGAAGAAGCGCCTCGGTTCTACTCAAATTATCGAAAACACCTTGCCGACTGATGCCAAGCTCCTGACCGATCTCGCCTAAGGAAAGGTCCTGGTTATAACGCAGTTCAAAGCATTCCTTCTGCCGATCCGTCAGCAGATCACCGTAATAATCGTACAGTAAGATCAGTTCCGTAGCGTCCATCGAATGCCTCCTGTCAAGCATTATTGCTTGATACCTGCCGTATTATAGCACGCACACGCAGCGTTGTCAAGCATTTTTCCATTACACCTAGATAATTTTATACCAGGAAGCAACCAGCTGTGTTTTTACAAACTCCATACGCTGGTATAGATCTATTGCTTTCTGATTTGCAGAGGCAACCTCCACCGTTATCTCATCTTCTGACAAGGCATTCTTCAGTGCCAGCAGCACTTCTCTGCCGCTCCCCTTTTTTACGGTAGCGATTGCCTCAATTTTGCCGCCGGCAGCAACACCGATACCCAGGATTTCTCCTTCCCGATGCACAAAATACGCGCAACCCTTATTCAACAATTCCTGCATTCTGAACTCCGTCATGGTCACCGAATTAGGAAGATCATCCATCCGTTCATTATAATAAGCACGCCATTGCTGGGCGGTATCCCCGGTTACCGGAAATAATGCAGCATCCGTTTCATCCATGTTTTGCCGCATTACTGACATTTCCCAGATTTCTGTGTGAAGAGGATATTTATCCAACAGAACGTGTCCGGTTGCATATACTTTTTCAGCGCCGGCTGCACGGCAAAAATCGCAGCACTCCCGCAATAACACCTCCGGCTCCAAGGAACTTTGCAGTCGGATATACGCACACGCTTTGTAAGGAATCTCGCTAAGGGTTAAGGCGGCAACACCGTTTTCTGTGGTAAAAATAGGAATATTGCGCATGAACAAACACCTCTTTTACAGACTTTACCACACTTTCCTTAACTTTACAAGTAAAAATGGTATATTTAACCCATAATTCTATTGATTTTGCAGTTTTTTACGATATAATGTTGCTGTTACATTAAAAGGAGGCATATTGAATGAATAAGATCATTTGTAAAAAAGAATACGATACCGAAATTGGAATTATTGTAAAAAAAATTACATACGGTAATTTTGGTGATCCCCAGGGATACGAGGAAATACTGTATCAAACACCCGATGGATATTACTTTCTGTATGTAAACGGTGGCGCAGAATCCATTCATCCCTGCGAGGACATCCAGAGAATGGGTAAGGCCAAAGCAAATATATGGCTGGAACAGCATTAATATTTTACGGAGACTGTCAAGAATAACAGTCTCCGTTTTTCTTGACAGATGTGGTATTCTAGAGGTAGAAAAACATTAGGATTCAGGCGGATGATTATGAAGTATTATTTAAGATTTATGGCTGTGTTGCTATTATGCCTGTGTTTAGCAGGATGCGCAACCCAACCGGCAGCTCAAATAGCAGCAACTACCCTGCCAGTCTATGAGTTCACCACACGCCTTTGCGAAGGAACCCCTTTGGCTGTTATGCGATTGATCACGGAGGACGTTTCCTGTCTGCACGATTATACGCTGCAAACAAAGCAGATGCGCACAGCCGAGTCAGCAGAAATTATTGCGATTTCCGGAGCAGGTCTTGAGATGTTTTTAGAAGATCTCCAATTAGACAAAAACAAAATTATTGACGCTTCACACGGTCTAACACTTCACTGCAGTGAGGCAGACGAAGATCACGGCCATCGCGAACATCTCCATGAAGAAGATCCTCACATCTGGCTCTCCCCTGCTCTGGCAAAAGACATGTGCCGCAATATCTACTCGGGGCTGGCAGCACGTTACCCGGAATACGCAGATATATTCAACAGCAACCTAACAGAGTTAATTAGTGACCTGGATAAGCTTAGCAACTATGCCCAATCACAACTTTCTCATTTGAACTGCCGTGAACTGATCACATTTCACGACGGTTTCACCTATATGGCAGAATCATTTGATCTATCCATCGTTCATGCCATTGAGGAAGAATCCGGCAGTGAATCATCCGCAGCAGAGTTGATCCACATAATCCGGATGATTAACGATCATCACCTCTCCGCGATATTTACAGAATCCAACGGCAGCTCTTCTGCTGCGAATATTATTGCCAGCGAAACCGGCGCGAAGATCTACATCCTGGATATGTGTATGTCCGGAAACAGTTACTTTGATTCCATGTACAAAAACATCGATATACTAAAGGAGGCATTGGGATGAATATGGGTTCACACGGTGGCGCATGCGGTCATTCCTGCTGCCTTCGTATACAAGATCTTACTGTAAAGATCGGCAATCAAACTATATTACATGATATAAGCCTTCACGCCCATTGCGGTGAACTGATCGCTTTGATCGGCCCCAACGGTGCAGGCAAGAGTACACTACTTAAGGCGATTCTTGGTCAACAGGAATATTCCGGTGTTATTTCCTTTTCTGTTCCCGGGCAGAGGAACCGGAAGCCCAAGATCGGTTACGTTCCCCAAAGCCCCACATTCGACCCCGGAGATCCTGTGATCGTTGCAGATCTTTTCGCTTGCTGCATGGCCGGACGCCCTGCCTTCTTTGGTTTGTCCGGTAAGATGCGTGAAAAGGTACTAGGCTGCCTGGAAAGGGTACACGGCGAAGATCTGATCGACAAGCGTGTTAGTACACTTTCCGGCGGTGAGCTGCAAAGAGTGCTTCTTGCTTTAGCTTTAGAGCCGCTACCCAACATCCTGATTTTGGACGAACCACTCTCCGGCGTGGATGTTAAGGGAATGGCCGTCCTAATGGATATGCTTGATGAGCTTCGGCAGGTCTACGATCTTTCTGTTTTGATGACCACCCACGATTTCGAAATGCTGAAAGCCTATACTGATCAGGTGGTTTTAATGGACAAAAGCATCCTTTGCCAAGGCACCGCAGAAGATGTTCTGGAGTCTGATGTTTTCGCAAATATATTCCACACAGGAAGGGGGCGCAAAACATGAGTATTTGGTATGCTTTATGTGAAGCCCTTCCTCTGGAAATGCTCCATTGGGACTTCATGAAAAATGCGCTGCTGGGTGTGCTATTAATCGCACCTCTGTTTGGGTTGTGCTCAACTATGATCGTTACAGGCAAAATGAGTTTTTTCTCCGATGCCCTGGGTCATTCTGCTTTCACCGGTATCGCTATTGGCTGTATCTGCGGCATTGCCGCCCCTACCTGGATTGCTGTAATTTTTTCGGTAATTTTTGCCCTTCTGTTTTCTATTGTTCGCAGTAAAAGTAATCAGACAGCCGATACTCTGATTGGTGTTTTTTCAAGCACTGCGGTAGCGCTTGGTATTTTTATTGCCACACTAGGTGGAGGAAGCTTCACAAAATACAACAAATATTTGATCGGCGATATATTATCGGTTACGACGCCGGAACTACTTATGTTAGGTGCAGTTGTTCTATTTGTTGTCATATTCTGGGTCGTCTTCTCCAACAAATTGACGCTTTGCATGATCTACCCAGACCTGGCATCCTCCCGCGGAATCAACGTTACCACTACCAACACCTTATTTACTGTAGCAATTGCAGTAATCGTAACACTATCTATTTCCTGGGTTGGCCTGTTGCTGCTTAATTCGCTGTTGGTTTTGCCCGGTGCCGCATCCAGAAACATTGCTAAGAATTTGCGTCAATACCATCTGTTTTCTTTACTATTCTCATTTGTGGCCGGAATTGCAGGACTGGTTGTTTCCTATTACCTGGGCACATCTGCCGGCGCTGCCATCTGTCTTGTTCTGACGCTTTTCTTTATGATATCCTTCCTGCTCAGAAAGGTAAGGGCTTGAAATGGATGCTGTTAATATGAACATTATTGCCAGAATGAAGAGCGATTTCCCCAGTAAGTTCGGGATACCGCGACAGAGTGGTCTTGTGGATTCACTACACGCAGCCATCGTCTTTGAGCCAGCCTTTAGAAATCCGGATGCTCTGCGAGGGCTTGAGGATTTTTCCCATCTGTGGATTATCTGGCAGTTTTCAGAGGCTGTTCGTAAGCAGTGGTCTCCCACAGTTCGTCCTCCCCGTCTGGGAGGAAACGCCCGTTTAGGCGTATTTGCAACCCGTTCTCCTTTTCGTCCCAATGCATTAGGTCTGTCCAGTGTCAAGATTCTTGGGTTAGAGAAAACTGAAAACCATGGGACTGTGATCCATGTAGCCGGAGCAGACTTGATGGATGGCACGCCAATTTTTGACATCAAGCCTTACATTCCTTACTGCGACTGTCATACAGACGCGACCGGTGGCTTTACCGACTACGTTGACGAATTTATTCTATCCGTAAATTTTCCGACCCAGCTATTGGCTAAAATACCCCTGAACAAACTGCAGGCGCTTCTGGACGTGTTGTCCCACGATCCCAGACCCTCTTACCAGCGAGATTCCGAGAGGATCTATGGAATGACCTTTGCCGGGTATAATATCCGATTTACAGTAAACAAATCAACGTTAACAGTCGTCGACATCGTATGAAAATCCACCGCCATTAGGCGGTGGATTTTTACTGCTTTACCGATCCCAGTGAATCATAACACCATTCTTCTGGAGTGTTTGTTGCAAAAGCGCAACATCAACATCACAGAAATTCTTTGCTAATGCAGCTGCTGTACCGGCGGCCTCACCAGACACAGAACAAACAGGAATCACGCGGGTAATATCCCACATTTTATCCGTTACGGACAGGCATCTGCCAGCGGCAGCCAGGTTTTTAATCTTGCGACCATACAGAGCTGTGTAAGGAAGCTCCCACTTGTTACCCTTGTTTGCGGTAGGACCGCTGCCGTTCCAGTTACCAAACATACCCACAGAATTCTCAACACGGACATAATCATCAGACCAGTCAAGAACGGTTACACCGTCAAGTCGGCGGGTCATGCGAACCTGGGGAATCGTAGCAATGCTGGTAAGCATATGATCCTTGGAAAGCTTCTGATCCTTCAGGAAATGATTGTAGATGGTTGCGTGGGACTCAATCATAAATTCGCTAAGGTCCTTACCGTCTAGACCACGGAAATGCTTCAATGTGGTAATTGCCTTCTTATCAGACTCAGGGCGTCTTGCACGGGCTTCAGGATCATCGTTGAAACCAAGCATCCGCAAAGCGTTTCCTTCGCCGTCGCAGTGGTAATACCATGCCGCCAAATTGTTACCAATGGCATATTCAGCAGTATCCTCACCGGCAAAGTAGCATACATCTGCATCACCGGAACAGTCAACAACATTGCCAACTTCTACAGCGCTTCTGCCGCTCTTATTCTCGATCAGCAGATGGGTGATCACACCATCGGTTACTGCCACATCGCAAACAGTTGTACCGTAAAGGATCTCAACGCCCTCTTTAAGTAAAAGCTTTTCCATTGCGATGGCGCAGGCGCTGGCATTATAACGCACACGGTAGCGCTGCTTTGCGCGCTCCTCCTGAGTACCGCCGTCCAGCCATGCGCTGGGATACCCCTGCTCATAGCCGTACTCAATGGATACCTTCAGCAGCTCTTCAGCCAGACCAAAGCTCAGCTGATTGCCTCTGCCATCACACAAAGGTAGGTAAATCGTAACCAGACCGGCTGTACCCAAACCGCCGAGAACAAACATTCTCTCACACAGCAGAACTTTGTTTCCGCCTCGGGCCGCAGCCACAGCGGCTGCTATACCGGCGAAACCGCCGCCAACAACAACAGTGTCATATTTACCGTAAACAGGCAATTCCTTTGCGGGTTCAATAAATTTACTCATAAAACTCCCTCCAAAATGATCCTACAAATGCAGTATATACGATTATCGCTTAAAACGCAAGCGTCTTACTTGAAATACTGCACAGCAGACTCAAACATACGAATGTCATAGTTGCCCGGGACGTTCTTGTACAGGCCGTTGCCAATACGCTCGCTGTGGCCCATTTTACCGAACACTCTGCCGTCAGGAGATGTGATGCCCTCAATCGCAAAGATAGAGCCATTGGGGTTGAAACGAACATCCGAAGTTGCGTTTCCGTCTAAATCTACATACTGGGTAGCTACTTGGCCGTTAGCAATCAGCTGACGGGCAAGTTCCTCGGATGCCAGGAAACGGCCTTCACCATGGGAGATAGCAACATTGTAAATATCGCCAACCTTAGTGTTTGCCAGCCAGGGGGAATTGTTAGAAGCAACACGGGTGCGAACAATCCGGCTCTGGTGACGACCAATCACATTGAAGGTCAAGGTCGGACAATTTTCATTCGTATCCATGATCTTGCCATAGGGCACAAGCCCCAGCTTGATCAGCGCCTGGAAACCGTTACAAATACCGCACATGAGACCGTCTCTGTTCTCCAGCAGGCGAGTAACCTCTTCCTTGATTGCTCCATTGCGGAAGAATGCAGTAATAAACTTACCGGAACCATCCGGTTCATCGCCGCCGGAGAATCCACCGGGGATAAAGATCATCTGGCTCTGGCTGACCTTCTGCGCAAATGTCTCAACACTGCGTGCAATGGCATCGGCTGACATATTTTTAATCACAAATATTTCAGGCTCAGCACCTGCATCAGCTACTGCCCGGGCAGAGTCAAATTCGCAGTTGGTACCCGGGAATACAGGGATCAGAACCTTAGGCTTTGCAGACTTGACGGCAGGTGCAACTCTTGCTTTTTCGGGGCTGGAAATAGTTTCAATAGGTGTGACCACATCTGGAATATTGCAAGAATACACAGATTCAAGCTTATCCTCATAGGCTCTCTGCAATACACACAGGGACACGGATTCGCCATCGCAAGTGATTGCGCCGTCAGCAGTAACAGCACCAATAACCTGTGCGTCTGCAACATCTTCCGTAACTTCCAGAACAAAGGCACCGTAGTTATAGCCGAAGATATCAGCAACAGAAAGCTTATCGAACGCAAAGCCCAGACCGTTACCGATGCACATCTTCATCACTGCTTCGCCGATACCGCCAAGACCAGGGGTATAGCAGGACAGGACCTTGCCGGCGCGCATAAGCTTGGTAACACGGTCAAACACTGCCAACAAAGATTCTGCCTTTGGCAGTCCGTTTTCATCGTATTCAGGCCGCAGACAAACTACTCTGCTGCCAGCCTTCTTAAATTCATTGGAAATAATGTTCTGAACCTTATCCGTTGTGATAGCAAAGGAAACCAAGGTAGGAGGAACATCCAGTTCCTCGAATGTACCGGACATGGAGTCCTTACCGCCGATAGCCGCAATCTTCAGATCCATCTGTGCCTTAAACGCGCCCAGAAGAGCTGCGGTAGGCTGACCCCATCGCTTTGCGTCTTTGCCAACACGCAGGAAGTACTCCTGGAAGGTCAGATACACATCCTCATAGCTAGCACCGGTAGCGATCAGCTTGGAGGCAGATTCCACGACCGCAAGATATGCGCCATGATAGGGGCTCTTTTCGGTAATGAAAGGATTGTAACCCCAGCTCATCACAGAGCAGTCATCGGTATGGCCCTTTTCCAGGCTGACCTTATGGACCATAGCCTGGATCGGTGTCTGCTGGTGCTTGCCGCCAAAAGGCATCAATACAGTGCCTGCGCCGATGGTAGAGTCAAAACGCTCGGAAAGGCCACGCTTAGAGCAGGTGTTCAGATCCGTTGCGATCCGCATCATATTCTCTGTAAAGTTGCCGGTAATGACAGGTGTGAAATCAACAGGTGCAGCCAGCTCTACATCCACGTGCTTCTCAGCACCGTTGGAGTTAAGGAATTCACGGCTAATGTCGCAGATAGTCTGATCGTTCCAGAACATTTTCAGTCTGGGCTCGGCTGTTACTGTGGCAACTACAGTTGCCTGGAGATTCTCCATATCTGCCAATTCCATAAAACGGTCTACATTTTCAGCTGCAATCACGATGGCCATACGTTCCTGAGATTCTGAAATCGCCAGTTCTGTGCCATCCAGACCCTCATATTTCTTGGGAACATTATTCAGTTCGATTTCCAGGCCGTCAGCTAATTCGCCAATGGCAACAGACACACCGCCGGCACCGAAGTCGTTACAGCGCTTGATCATAACTGCTGCTTCGGCATTACGGAACAAACGCTGCAGCTTACGCTCCTCAGGAGCGTTGCCCTTCTGCACCTCAGCGCCGCAGGAAGACAGAGATTCCACAGTATGGCTCTTGGAAGATCCGGTAGCACCACCGCAGCCATCGCGGCCTGTTTTGCCGCCCAGTAGGATCACCTTATCTCCAGGTGCGGGGAAATCAGGCTTGGAGTGATCCTCGTGAACAGCGCCTACAACCGCACCAATCTCCATGCGTTTTGCGGCATAGCCGGGATGGTACAGCTCGTCTACCATGCCGGTGGCGAGACCAATCTGGTTACCGTAAGAAGAATAGCCCGCAGCTGCTGTAGTAACAATCTTTCGCTGGGGCAGCTTGCCCATGATGGTCTCATTCACAGGCTTCAGCGGATCAGCTGCGCCGGTTACGCGCATAGCAGCATAGACATAGGCGCGGCTCGCCAGAGGATCACGGATTGCACCGCCGATACAAGTAGCTGCGCCGCCGAAAGGCTCGATCTCCGTAGGATGATTATGAGTCTCATTCTTGAACAACAACAGCCAGGGCTGCTCCTCGCCGTCAACAGTAACCGTCATACGGACTGTGCAAGCGTTGATTTCTTCGGATTCGTAAAGCTTATCCAGGTAGCCGTTTTTGCGAAGATATTTGCCTGCCAAAGTACCAATATCCATCAGATTGATGGGCTTGGTGCGGCCAAGTTCCTTACGGGTAGCAATGTAGTCCTTATAAGCCTTTTGCAGCAATTGATCCTCAAAGGTCACATTGTCAATCGTTGTATTAAAAGTGGTGTGTCGGCAATGATCGGACCAATAGGTATCGATCATGCGAATCTCGGTAATAGTGGGGTTGCGATTTTCAGTCTTGAAATAGCTCTGGCAGAATGTAATATCATCCAGATCCATAGCAAGGCCAAGGCTCTTGACCATCTGTGCCAAGCCATCGCTGTCCAATTCCAGAAAGCCCTCCACGGTAGCTACGGATTCCGGAACAGCAACCTCCATCTCCAAGGTTGCAGGAACCTCCAGGGCAGCCTCACGGCATTCCACAGGATTGATCACATGACCGCGGATCGCTGCCACATCCTGCTGGGAAAGTTCGCCTTCCAGGACATAGACCTTTGCGGTGCGAACCAGGGGACGCTCTCCCTGGGAGAGGATCTGGATGCACTGTGCAGCAGAGTCCGCTCTCTGGTCAAACTGACCGGGCAGGGGCTCCACAGCAAACACAACGCCGCCAACAGGAATATCATAACTTACATTATCCACCTGCGGTTCAGAGAAAACTGTATTTACTGCGTAGCGGAACAGCTGATCGTCGATCTTCTGTACATCATAACGGTTCAGAACACGAACAGACTCCAAACCCTTGATCTGCAAAAATTCTCTGATTTCCTTCAAAAGGCTGTCCGCTTCGTGGGTCTGGCCCGCTTTCTTTTCTACATATACGCGATATACCATGAGGGATACTCCTCCTTATTTGTATGCAGCCAGTCCCCGCTGACCAATATCACTTCTGCGGTATGCCATCTCAAACTGCACACCGTCAGCAATGCGGTAAGCCTCTTTAATGGCATCAGAAAGAGTATCTGCCACCGCAGTTGTTCCGGTAACACGACCACCGGAAGTAACCAGTTTGCCGTCTGCCAGCTTAGCACCGGCGACATAAGTATGCTTACAGGCTTCTTCTGTCATAGTAATCTCAAAGCCCTTCTGATAGCTCTCGGGGTAACCGGCAGATGCGGTTACCACGCAGCAGGCATGCTTGTCAGAAAACTGAACTTCCGTCTCAGCCAGCGTGCCATTAGTAGTAGCCTGCATGACTGTCAGCAGATCGCTCTCCAGCAACGGCAGGACTACCTGCGTCTCAGGATCGCCAAAACGACAGTTATATTCGATGACCTTAGGACCGTCAGGAGTAAGCATAAGTCCAAAGTACAGACAACCCTTAAATGTACGGCACTCAGTATTCATTGCGCGGATCGTAGGCAGGAAGATCTTTTCCATGCATTCGTCTGCGATATCGGCAGTATAGTAAGGATTGGGCGCAATAGTACCCATGCCACCGGTATTCAGGCCAGTGTCATTATCCCCAGCGCGTTTGTGATCCATGGAGGAAACCATAGGCTTGACTACCTTACCATCAGTAAAAGCAAGGACAGACACCTCGGGGCCCGTGAGGAACTCCTCAACAACAACGGTAGAGCCGGACTTGCCGAACTTTGCGTTAGCCATCATATCTGTAACCGCTTCTACAGCCTCTTCCCTGCTCTGTGCAATAATCACGCCCTTGCCAAGAGCAAGTCCGTCAGCCTTGATAACCGTGGGGATCGGTGCAGTCTTCACATACTCCAGGGCCTTTTCAATATCTGTAAAAATCTCGTAGGAGGCAGTAGGAATGCCGTACTTTTTCATCAGGTCCTTGGAAAAAGCCTTACTGCCTTCAATAATCGCCGCCTTGGCATTGGGCCCAAAGCAAGGAATACCGATCTCGTTGAGTTTGTCCACACAACCAAGAACAAGCGGATCGTCCGGGGCTACAACTGCGTAATCTACAGGATTATTCTTTGCAAATTCCACAATGCCGTCAATGTCCGTAGCCGCAATATCTACACACTGGGCGTCCATAGCGATACCGCCATTGCCGGGCAGAGCATAGATCTGGGTAATTGCAGTATTTTCCTTCAGTTTCTTGATGATGGTGTGCTCTCTGCCACCGCCACCAACAACCAAAACCTTCATAGCATTCCCTCCATTAATGGTGGAACAGGCGCATGCCGGTAAATGCCATAACGATACCGCGCTTGTTGCACTCTTCGATGACCAGGTCATCGCGGATAGATCCGCCGGGCTCTGCGATATAGTTTACACCGGAAGCGGCAGCGCGCTTAATGTTGTCGCTGAAGGGGAAGAATGCATCGGATCCAAGGGCAACATTCCGGCGGCTTGCCAGCCATGCCTTCTTATCCTCTTCGGTCAGCGGTTCGGGGCGGGTGGTGAAATAGTTCTGCCAGATACCTTCCTCGCACACATCTTCCTCGTTGCCGTTGATATAGCCGTCAATCACATTGTCCCGGTTAGGGCGGCCCAGGTCCTCACGGAAGGGCAAAGCCAAAGTCTTTGGATGCTGACGCAGGAACCAGGTATCTGCCTTGCTGCCTGCCAGGCGGGTGCAGTGGATGCGGCTCTGCTGACCGGCGCCTACACCGATAGCCTGTCCGTCAACTGCGTAGCACACAGAGTTGGACTGGGTGTACTTCAGAGTGATCAGCGCAACGATCAGATCGATTTTTGCGCTCTCGGGCAGGTCCTTGTTCTCGGTAACGATGTTTGTCAGAAGCGCATTAGCGATCTTGAAATTGTTACGGCCCTGCTGGAAGGTTATGCCAAAGACCTGCTTGTTCTCCGCTTCCGCAGGCACAAAATCGGGATCAATTGCTACCACATTGTAGCTACCCTTGCGCTTGGTTTTCAGAATCTCCAGAGCCTCATCGGTATAACCGGGAGCAATGACACCATCAGAGACTTCACGGGCAATGAGCTTGGCAGTCAATGCGTCGCAGGTATCAGACAGGGCCACCCAGTCACCAAAGGAGCACATACGGTCTGTGCCACGGGCACGGGCATAGGCGCAGGCCAGAGGATTCTGGTCCAGCACAGGAATATCATCCACGAAACAGGCTTTCTTCAATTCCTCGCTGAGAGGCTTACCCACGGCGGCGGAGGTGGGAGAAACATGCTTAAAGGAGGTGGCAGCAACCATACCGGTGGCTTCCTTCAATTCCTTGACCAGCTGCCAGGAATTTAATGCGTCCATGAAGTTGATATATCCGGGACGGCCATTGAGAATGGTGAAGGGCAGTTCACTGCCGTCGTGCATGTACAGCTTGGCAGGTTTCTGGTTGGGGTTGCAGCCGTATTTCAATTCAAACTCTTTCATTTTTGTCCTCCTCTTTATTCATGCTTATTGAGAATACGCTGTTCAAATTCGCCGGTCTTCATGTCCGTATAGCGAACGAACAGAGAAATTTTATTATCGGGATTTAAGTTGCTCCAAAGCATTTCTGTAAACGCGTCCATATCGTCACACATAGCAACGCGCTCCGGCTCACCCTGGAATGTGGGAATCACGGGATTTCCGTCGCAGACATAGGTATGGATAAAATGACCCAGGCCCGCAATTGCAGGATACTCATAGAAAAATCTTGCACAAGCAGAACCTTCCCCATCGGCAGACTTCAAAATAGACATCCTATAGCTGCCATCCCCAGCCAACAGACCGGAGATTCTGGGGGTCCAGTTAGGACCGTCATCCTCGAACATTCTGGTACGCAGCGCAGCTTCCCAACTCTCGCCCTTGGCAAGATATTCCCAAACTGTATCCGTCTGGTCGCCGTTGGTAACGATCAGACCACAGCCTGCCTGGCGGACGGGATGGTAAATGATCAGGTGAGGATCCTTCATAAGGCTGGGATCGTGGGCCTCGGTACGGATACCGTCCGGCTCCTGCACAAAGACACGATTGCGGCTGTTTACACTGCGGCCCATGATGAAATAGGCAGCGACAGAACGCGTGCCATCCGGCGTAACGCCCAACACGATACCACGGCCGGGGTATGTATTTGCAGAAAGTTTCTCCTCCAGAGAACCGATTTCATATACGTTCATATCAACTACCCTTTCTTAACTGATAATTTGTTTGCTGACCTTTTCCACAGCTTCGGGAAGGATCTTCCACTCAGCCTGTTCCATTACTCGCTTTTGCAAAATCTCGGGGGTATCCCCTTCCTCAATGTAAACTGCCTTTTGCTGAATAATCTCGCCGCCATCGGGAATCTCATTGACAAAATGCACAGTAGCCCCGGTAACTTTCACACCGTAGGCAAGGGCTTCCTCATGAACCCGCAGGCCGTAAAAACCTTTACCGCAAAAAGACGGGATCAGGGACGGGTGCACATTCAAAATACGCTTGGGATAGTCCCGGGTAAAATTCTCACTGAGGATGGACATGAATCCGGCAAGAACAATCAAGTCGATTTTGTTCTCGGTCAGCAGATCTTTGATCCGCTGCTCAAAAACCGACTGACTGCCGCATGCTTTTTTTGTCACAACGGCAGATGCGATATTCGCCTTTGCGGCACGCTCCAGCGCATAGGCTCGGGTGTTATTGGATATTACCAACGCAATCTCGCCACTAGAGATGGTGCCGGCAGTCTGGGCGTCAATCAGCGCCTGCAGATTAGTTCCGCCACCGGACACAAAAACTGCGATCCTTGCCTTGTTCATGTACAACTCCCCTTTTAGACGATTTCGATCTTTGTGTCAGATTTGACGATCTGACCGATCACATAAGCATCCTCGCCGTTTGCTTTCAATATCTCAATGGCAGTTTCGACCTCATCAGCAGGTACCACAATGCTCATACCCACGCCCATATTATAAGTATTGAACATATCCCGCTCAGGAATGTTGCCGGTCTTTGCAATCAGATCAAAGATAGGCAGGACCTCCACAGCATCCCGCTGGATTTTAGCGCCCAGGCCATCGGGAATACTGCGGGGAATGTTTTCATAGAAGCCGCCGCCGGTAATGTGGCTGATACCCTTCACATTCACCTTCTCCAACAAAGCCAGAACCGGCTTGACATAGATCTTGGTGGGAGTCAGCAGAGTCTCAGCAACTGTCTTACCGCCAAGCTCCTCTCTTGCCACATATAAACTAGGGTTATTGTTGTCAACATCGAACACCTTACGGCACAAACTGAAGCCGTTGGAATGGATACCGGTAGAAGGCAGAGCAATCACCACATCGCCTTCTGCCATCTTGGAATTGTCCAGTATTTTCTTCTTGTCAACAATACCAACAGCAAAGCCGGCAAGATCATAATCCTCAACAGGCATCATACCAGGGTGCTCAGCAGTTTCGCCGCCAATCAGGGCAGCGCCGGACTGAACGCAGCCCTCAGCAACACCACTGACGATCTGCGCAATCTTCTCAGGTACATTCTTGCCACAGGCAATATAGTCAAGGAAGAACAGAGGCTTCGCGCCAACACAGATAATGTCATTAACGCACATAGCAACAGCATCGATGCCGATGGTATCATGCTTATCCATCAGAATCGCCAGCTTTACCTTTGTGCCACAGCCGTCAGTACCGGACACCAGCACAGGCTCTACCATGCCTGCAACAGGCAGGCCGTAGCAGCCGCCAAAGCCACCAACATCGTCCAGGCAGCCGGCATTGCGGGTGCGGGCAACATGTTTCTTCATCAATTCCACAGCGCGATAGCCTGCGGTAATATCCACGCCGGCCGCGGCGTAGCTCTCGGAATAGCTCTTTTCCATTTATGAATCAAGCTCCTTATTTAAAATTATTCTTTACCGTTCCAGCAATAGGTGCACAGCTTACAGGGATCAAGGCCGATCGCCTTCACCACGCCGTCAATGGTTTGGAAACCAAGGGACGCAAATTTGAACTTTTCGCAAATCACCTTGCGCATTCTCTTACCGCGCTCAGTATTGCCGTCGGCATACTCCTGTATATGATTGAGCCCCTCCTCACCTTCCAGTTCAACAATGACCTTCCGGGAAATCAGATCCATATCGCTGGTAGAACGGGAGAAATTCAAATATTTACAGCCATACATGATAGGAGGACATGCAGAGCGCATGTGCACAGACTTTGCGCCGTTGTTATAAAGGAACTCCACGGTTTCCTGCAGCTGTGTACCACGGACGATAGAGTCGTCTACAAACAGAAGGTTCTTATTCACGATCAGCTCATGAACAGGGATCTGCTTCATCTTGGCAATTTTATTTCGGTCTGCTTGTTTAGCGGGTGTAAAGCTTCTTGC
This sequence comes from Faecousia sp., assembly GCA_045653785.1. GTDB lineage: Bacteria > Bacillota > Clostridia > Oscillospirales > Oscillospiraceae > Faecousia. The sequence goes on from JAZOMH010000035.1 coordinate 88,946, forward strand.
CCAAGTAGGCGTATACTTGATAAACGCCCGGGCAAAGGGCTTACCGGTACGATTGGCATAACCAATAGCATGGGGCGTGCCGGAATCCGGAACGCCGCATACATAGTCGATGTCCATGGATCTGCCCTGCGCCATATCCCGTTCAGCAATAGCAGCGCCGTTACGGTAACGCATTGCCTCAACATCCACATCCTCATAGGTAGAGGTAGGGTAACCGAAATAACTCCACAGGAATGCACAAATACGCATTTCATCACCGGGGGCAGTTAACTGGGTAACGCCGTCGGGAGTCAATTCAACGATCTCACCGGGGCCAAGCTCCTTCACATGCTCATAACCTAGCTTTGTATAGGCAAATCTCTCAAAGGATGCGCAGTACCCATCTTCGTCCTTTCCGATCTGTACCGGGATCCGTCCCAGCTTATCTCTGGCAGCAATCAGCTTGCCTTCATCTGTGAGGATCAGAATGTTGGCTGTGCCCACAATCGCTTCCTGCACAAAACGGATACCCTCAACAAAACTACTTTTCAAGCTGATCAGGGCGGCGATCAACTCATTAGAGTTGATTCTGCCTCTGGTCATGGCATCAAAATGACCGCCACTGTTTTCAAAGTACTGCTGGGAAAGCGCTTCTGCATTATTGACAATACCAACAGTACCGATAGCAAAAGTTCCCAGCTTGGAGCGAATCAGCAGAGGCTGCGGATCCGTATCGCTGATACAACCAATCGCCGCTGTACCCTTCATTTCATCCAAAGTGCGTTCAAACTTAGTACGAAATGGGGAATTTTCAATATTGTGGATCTCTCTTTGCAGACCCATCTCCTTGTCGTAGGCAGCCAAACCGGCTCTGCGCGTTCCCAGGTGAGAGTGATAGTCTACACCAAAGAAAACATCCACCATACAGTCGCGCTTGGATGTGATTCCAAAAAAGCCTCCCATGGTCTACTGCTTGTTAAAAATTTTATGCAAAAAACAATTTGTTCAGCGTCATGGGGTCGATATACTGACCGTCCTTGTATACACGCATATTGCCGGAAGCAATCTCGTCGATCAGCATGACCTTGCCGTCTGCGTCGTAGCCAAACTCAAACTTAATGTCGTACATGTCCAGGCCCTTTTCCTTCAAATCATCCGCAACGATCTTGGTGATTGCCTGGGTCATAGCCTTCAGATCGTCGTACTGCTCAGCAGTCATAACACCAAGATCAACCAGACCGTCCTTAGTAACCAGGGGATCGCCCTTCTCGTCATTCTTGAAGGTAGTCTCTACATAAGCGGGCAGGTCCTGACCCTCGGTGCAGTAGTCGGAATAGCGGCGATAAAAGGAACCTACAGCCTTGTAGCGGCAGATAACCTCCAAGCCTTTGCCAAAAACCTTGCCGGGGAGAACCTCCATAGTGGTGTTTTCCAGGTCCGCGCTGACAAAATGGGTCTTGATACCGGCAGCATTGATCTTCTCGAAGAAGTAAATGGACATACGCAGATTCACATCGCCAACACCCTCAATGGTCAGGCCAACAGAGTTCTCACCGGGATCAAATACGCCGTCCTTGCCGGTGCAGTCATCCTTGAACTTCAGCAGGTAGTTGCCATTTTCCAAGGCAAAAACATCCTTTGTCTTACCGGTGTATACAAGTTTCTTTTCCATAATCAAGTTCTCCTTTATATTCTGATGGTTTAAACCAAGTGATTACAGTCTTTCCAGAATGCCGGCATCCTTCTCCAGAACTCCCTGGGCATCCTTCGCACGCTTATCGTCCAGCTTCTGTGCCAGCTCGGCATCGGACACCGCAAGGATCTGTGCAGCCAGAAGGGCAGCATTACCGCCGCCATTGATAGCAACGGTAGCGACCGGGATGCCTGTGGGCATCTGCACGGTGGACAGCAGTGCATCCATGCCGTCCAGCGCACTGGACTTACATGGGATACCGATAACCGGCAGCGTTGTATTTGCGGCAATGGCACCAGCCAAATGCGCTGCCATACCTGCAGCAGCGATCAAAACGCCGAACCCGTTTGACCTTGCATTGAGTGCAAAATCCCTGGCCTCAACAGGCGTTCTATGTGCGGAATAAACATGCACCTCAAAAGGAATGTCCAGAGAGCGCAACATGTCCACAGTCTTCTGAATAATCGGCAAATCACTATCGCTGCCCATAATAATGCCAACTTTTTTCATAAAATTACCTCCTGAAAAAACGAAAAGGCGCACTCAGCCCATACAGCTAAATGCGCCCAGACGGTCGGCTGATTGATCCAAGGATCAACACTTTCTGTTCCCCTGTGGTGCTCCACATTTTCCGTCAGTCGCAGAAAGCGGTATTGTAAATTACGACACGATTTTATCATGTCGTTAAAGTGGTGTCAAGGAACAACAAAACCCTTTTGTGATTTTCGTATCTTTTGACACGAAACCGCCTAGACAAACAAGCATTTTTGTGAAACATTTGGCAGGTTTATCCAGAGAGTGCACCTTATCAATTCAGTTTCTTTTTCGCCTCGCAATAAATACAGCGATAGATGCCGTTTTCACGGCTCACACACTTAAACGCATGGGTGATCTCCTGCTCGGTAGATGTGATACACCGAGGGTTATCGCAGTGCAGTGTGTCCAGAACCACATCCACAGGCTCCGGCATCCGTCTGCCCTCGGCTGCTTCTTTCAACAGCTTCAGAATCAGCGCCATACGCATATACTTGCCGTTGAGAGCCTGTCGAAAATAAGCCGCTCTGGGATCCTCGTCGACCTTGACGCTGATCTCATTGACACGGGGCAGCGGATGCAGAATCCGCATATCCTTTTTCGCGGCAGCAAGTTTCTCAACGGTGAGAACGTAGCTGTCCTTCAAACGTTCATACTCATCAAAGCTGTCAAAACGCTCCCGCTGGATCCGGGTCATGTAAAGAACATCCAACTGGGGCATAGCCTCCTCCAGGGATGTGGTCTCCATATACTCCATGCCGTACTTTTCCAGTACTTCGTACTTGACATACTTGGGAAGCTGCAGCTCCTCCGGAGCAATCAGAACAATCTTGTTGTTATTGTAACGGCTCAAAGCGGAGAGCAATGAATGGACAGTTCTGCCGTACTTCAGGTCACCGCAGAAGCCCACTGTCAGATTTTCTAACCTACCCACTTCCCGGTAGATTGTCAGCAGGTCAGCAAGGGTCTGGGTAGGATGACAATGGCCGCCGTCACCGGCATTGATTACCGGGATAGAAGCACTCTTAGCTGCCACGTAGGGAGCACCCTCCTTTGGATGGCGCATAGCCATAATGTCCGCATAGCAGCTGATCATCTTAGCGGTATCGGCAACGCTTTCACCCTTGGACGCAGAGGAAGATCCGGCATCGCTGAAGCCGATCACATCCCCCCCCAGTTCCATCATTGCCGCTTCAAAGCTCAACCGGGTACGGGTGGAAGGCTCAAAAAACAAAGTTGCCAACTTTCTGCCGCGGCAAGCTTCTGCGTACTTGCCGGGGTTTTCACTGATGTCGCAGGCTGTCTTTAGCAGCCCATCCAACTCTTCCACGGAAAAATCCGTAATGTCAATCAAACTTCTCATGCCTTTGCACCATTTACTGCCAGATAATTCTTGATCCGTTCAACATTCTCCCGGTTGGCAGGGTTCTCTTCCAGATACTCGATAATATCATAAACATCCACAACAGAGTATACGGGGAAGCCAAACTCCTCCTCAATCTCCTGCATTGCGCCTTTCTCGCCCTGGCCCTTTTCCTTACGGTCCACCATAACAAAGGTTGCTGCAACCTTAACGCCTTCCAGATCGCTGAGAATCGCCATACTCTCACGAATAGCAGTACCGGCAGTGATCACGTCTTCTACAATGACTACTTCCTCCCCTTTCTGAGGAACATAGCCGACAAACACGCCTCCCTCGCCGTGGTCCTTGACCTCCTTGCGGTTAAAAAAGAAAGGAACATCCAAACCGTTCTTGCTCAGTGCCACAGCGGCGGAGACCGCGATGGATATTCCCTTATAGGCGGGTCCGTACAAAACAGACTTCTTATTACCCACCTTTTCTAAGTATGCCTTTGCGTAGAACTCGCCCAGCTTGGCAATCTCTTCGCCGGTCTTGATCATACCTGCGTTAATGAAATATGGGATCTTTCTGCCGCTTTTTGCAGTAAAATCGCCAAACTTCAGCACGCCGGCGCTTTGCAGGAACTGAATAAATTCTCTCTTGTAGCTTTCCATAATTATCTCCTTTATCTTCTCAGCTAAGCAGCTTTTTTAATTCTGTAATGGTTTCTGCAATGTAGTCTGCTTTGCAGCTTTGATGCTCTTCCCTGTCGCCGTAACCGTACAGCACACCGATAGCAGGAATGCCGATCTTGTGAGCGCCCTCAACATCGTGTTTCCGGTCGCCCACCATGACAACCCCAGAAAGATCTGTAATTTTCGCCCGGTTCAACGCTTCCCGGATCACATCTGCCTTGCCGTAGCCTCTAGGCGGGTGCAGTACGGCACCACTGATCACATCGAAGTATTTTGCCAGATCAAAATGTTCCAGAATCCGTACAGCGAACACCTCCGGCTTGGAGGTAGCTACCATCAGACATTTTCCGGAAGCCTTGAGATCCCGCAAAAGCGCTTCCACGCCTTCATACATGCGGTTTTCCAACAGACCCTTTGTGGAAAAGTACTCTCTGTAAACCTCGATTGCCTCCAGCGCCTGATCCTGTGACATATGAAAATACCTCATAAAGGATTCGTCCAGCGGAGGACCGATAAAAGGATAGAGCGCTTTTCTTTCCGGGACCGGGATGCCATAACGCTGCAGCGCATGCATGACCGAATTGGTAATACCCTCACCGGGATCGGTTAATGTTCCGTCCAGGTCAAATAAGATTGTATGAAAGCTCATCTCAGTCGCAGAATTCCGCAACACAGCGCTCATAGGCAGCAACAGGATCGGCAGCGGCTGTAATCGGTCTGCCCACGACAATGTAATCAGAACCGATTTCCTTTGCCTGCGCAGGAGTCATAACACGCTTCTGGTCGCCCACATCGCCATCGGCGAAACGGACACCGGGGGTAATTGTCAAAAATTCCTTCCCACAGGTATCGTGTACCTTGCCCGCCTCCAGAGGAGAGCAGACAATACCATCCAGCCCGGCATTCTTAGCAGTCTTGGCATAGTGCATGACCACTTGATCAATGGGTTCTTTAATCAGAATATCACGCTCCATGCTCTCCTGGTCAGTGGAGGTCAGTTGAGTAACGGCAATCAGCAATGGACGGGTACCGTCTTCGCGGGTCAAACCTTCCAGAGCGCCCATCATCATGGCGGTAGTACCGGCAGCGTGCAGGTTCGTAATGTCCACATCCAGGTTCCGCAGGACTGCCATTGCCTTTTTAACAGTGTTGGGAATATCATGCAGCTTCAGGTCCAGGAAAATCTTATGGCCACGTGCCTTGATCTGGCGCACGATGCTGGGTCCTTCTGCATAATAAAGCTCCATACCGATCTTCACAAAAGGCTTGCGGCCTGTGAACTTGTCAAGAAAGGCAAACGTCTGCTCAGCGCTTGCAAAATCGCAAGCAACAATTACGTCCTTACCCATTACTTTACTCCTCCAATAATTTCTGTAAGTGTATTGATCCCGTATTTATCCATAACACGGGGAAGGTCGTGGATAATATCCCTGCAAGCATAAGGTTCCACAAGGTTTGCCGCCCCCACCTCAACAGCTGTGGCACCGGCAAGCATCATCTCTACCACGTCCTCTGCAGTAGAAACACCGCCCATACCCACTACAGGTATCTTTACGGCATTTGCCACTTGATAAACCATCCGGACAGCCACTGGAAAAATGGCACTTCCGGAGAAACCGCCCATTTTGTTTGCAATAATCGGCTTTCTGCTGCGCAGATCAATGCGCATGCCAAGCATGGTATTGATCAGACTGATACCATCAGCACCTGCATCCTCACAGGCTTTTGCAATGGAAACTATATCCGTAACATTGGGGCTCAGTTTTACAATAACAGGCTTGGTAGTTACCTTCTTAACTGCTGCGGTAACCTCTGCCGCAGCCTTGGGGTCTGTGCCGAAGCTCATACCGCCGCCATGTACATTGGGACAGCTGACGTTCACTTCTAGCCACCCCACCTGTTCTTCTTTATCCAAGCGCTCACAGGTATAGGCATAGTCCTCAATACTGAAGCCGCTGACATTGGCCATGACAGGCTTGTTAAAACAAGCCTTCAGCTTGGGCAGCTCCTCAGAAATAACCTTGTCAACACCGGGATTCTGCAAACCAACTGCGTTGATCATGCCTGCCGTACATTCCGCAATTCTGGGCGTAGGATTACCAAATCGGGGATCCTTCGTCGTTCCCTTAAAGGAAAATGTACCCAGACAATTTATGTCATAGAGTTCGGCATACTCGTAACCGTAACCAAAAGTGCCGGAAGCAGGGATCACCGGGTTGTCCAGTTCAATTCCGCACAAATTAACACTCAGTCTTCCCACTGGATCTCCTCCTTCCTCATAACAGGACCTTCCTTGCAGATCCGCTTATAGCCGGTAATGGTCTTACAGGAACAACCCATGCAAGCACCAAAACCGCAGCCCATTCGCTTTTCAAAGCTCATCTGACCGGAAGTTACAGATGCCTTATAGACAGCTTTGAGCATCGGTTCAGGACCGCAGGTGTAGAAATAAGTATAATCCACATTCTTCAGCGCATCCGTTACGAATCCCTTCACGCCGTAGGTTCCGTCAACAGTTGTAACGATTACTTCAGCGCCTAAAGCCCGGAAGTCTTCTTCGCAGAACACCTCCGCTTTGGTGTTAAAACCAAGGATCACAGTCACCTTCTTACCTTGGCCGATCAGTCTTCGCGCAAGAAGGTACATGGGGGGCACACCGACGCCGCCGCCAAGCAGGACAGGACGGTCACCGGATACAGACAGGTCATAGCCATTACCCAGCCCGGTCAAAATATCCAGTGTGCCGGTCTTCATAGCAGCCATCTGCTCTGTTCCCTTACCAACCACCTTATAGATAATCGACAGCTTATCCCCTTCCACATTGCAAACGGAAATAGGACGGCGCAGGAACAGCCCGTCCAGTTTGATATTTACAAACTGGCCAGGTGCGGTAATTGCAGACACATCTCCGGAAAGTGTCATTTTGTAGACACTTTCCGTAAGCCGTGCATTTTCCAGAATTTTAAAGAGACCCTGTTTCATACAAACCTCTTAAGCATCAATGGTGGAGATGGTCAGCGTAGTTTCTTCCAGAACATCCAGAAGCACCCTGACAGTATCCAGAGCTGTAAAAATCGTAACATTGTTTTCTGTTGCCATCAATCGGATCTGGTGGCCGTCGCTACGTGTGCCGTCAGCACCAGGATCTCTGGTGTTGATCACATAAGCAATGTGCCCCTGGCGCATTGCCTCGGGAATCTCATCGCTTCCCTCACTGATCTTACCCAGAATATGCGTACGGATGCCGTTGCTCTTAAGATAACGGGCTGTACCTTCTGTGGCTTCGATGTTGAAGCCCAGATTGTAGAACCGGCGCATCAGGCGCAGTGCTTCTTCCTTATCCTTATCCGCAATGGTGGCAAAAACAGTACCGTAATTCTGCAGGTGCATACCGGAGGCCTGCAGCGCCTTAAACAGAGCGCGGTTCAGCTTGTCGTCATAGCCGATGGCTTCACCGGTGGACTTCATCTCGGGGGACAGGTAGGCATCCAGTCCGCGGAGCTTATTAAAGGAGAATACAGGTACCTTAACGTACCAGCGCTTCTTCTCCTCGGGGTAAATGTCGAACAGACCCTGCTCCTTCAGGCTCTTTCCCAGGATAACCTCGGTAGCAATGTCTGCCAAGCTGTAACCGGTCGCCTTAGAAAGGAACGGAACAGTACGGGAAGAACGGGGATTCACCTCGATAATGAACACATTATCATCGTTATCAACAATAAACTGGATGTTATACAGACCAACGATACCGATACCCAGGCCCAGTTTCTTTGCGTACTGCAAAATGGTGCCTTTAACCTTATCGGAAATGGAGAAAGTGGGATAGACGCTGATAGAGTCGCCGGAGTGGACACCGGTACGCTCAACCAGTTCCATAATACCAGGAACGAAGACATTGATACCGTCGCAGATGGCGTCAACCTCCACTTCTTTGCCCTGGATATACTTATCCACAAGAACAGGCTTATCCTCATCAATCTCAACAGCGGTCTTCAGATAATGGCGCAGCTGTGCCTCATTGGCAACGATCTGCATGGCTCTGCCGCCCAGGACGAAACTGGGACGCACCAGTACGGGATAACCAATCTCCGCTGCGGCAGAAATACCGTCCTCAATCTTGGTAACCGCTCTGCCCTTGGGCTGAGGAATGTTCAGTTCGGACAGGATCTTTTCAAACACATCCCGGTTTTCCGCGCGCTCGATTGCCGCGCAGTCAGTACCGATGATCTTCACGCCGCGATCCATCAGCGGCTGTGCCAAATTAATGGCAGTCTGACCACCCAGGGACGCAACAACACCTTCAGGCTTTTCAAACTCGATAATGTTCATAACATCCTCGGGAGTCAGGGGCTCAAAGTACAGCTTATCCGCCGTAGTGTAGTCCGTGGAGACTGTTTCCGGGTTATTATTGATGATAATGGCCTCATAGCCGGAGTTCTTAATGGTAGTAACCGCATGGACGGTGGAATAGTCAAATTCCACGCCCTGGCCGATACGGATAGGACCGGCACCCAGAACCACGATCTTCTTTTTATTGGTCAGTCTGGATGCATTCTCGCCTGTATAGGAGGAGTAGAAGTAAGGAATATAGGCACCGGTATGGCAGGTATCCACCATCTTAAATACCGGGAAGATGTTATTTTCCTTACGCAGATTATAAACATCCAGTTCAGTACACTTCCACATACGGGCAATATACTTATCACTGAAGCCCATTTTCTTTGCCTGCACCAGCGTATCCAGGTCCCGGACGCTTACACGCAGCTTCTCTTCCATCTCTACAATTTTCTTGATTGCTTCCAAGAAATAGGGTGTAATCTGCGTAACCTCGTGGATCTTCTCAATGGAAACACCGTGGTAAACCAGTTCGGCAATCGCAAAGATGTTATCAGAACGGAAGGTTTTAATATAATCCAACAGTTCCTCAACAGACATATTGTCAAACTTTGCATGATAAATGTGATTTGCGCCGATCTCCAGTGAACGAATGCCTTTAAGCAGAGCTTCCTCCAGATTTGCGCCAATGCCCATAACCTCACCGGTGGCTTTCATCTGGGTGCCCAGCGCATTGGAAGCGGCGGTAAACTTATCGAAGGGGAATCTGGGCAGCTTTGCGATTACATAGTCAAGCCGGGGTTCGAATGCGGCGTTGGTATTTGCGATCTTAATATCCTCCAGCGCCATACCCATAGCGATCTTTGCAGTAACCCGGGCAATGGGATAGCCGGAAGCCTTGGATGCCAGGGCAGATGAACGGGAAACTCTGGGGTTAACCTCAATTAAATAGTACTCACTGGAATTGGGATTCAGTGCAAACTGGACATTACAGCCGCCCTCGATCTTCAGCTCACGAATAATCTTGATGGCGGAATCGTTGAGCATCTTCAGATCGTGGGCGTTGAGCGTCATAATGGGCGCTACAACAATGGAGTCACCGGTATGAACGCCAACAGGATCCATATTCTCCATACCGCAGATGGTAATGGCATGGTCGTTGGAATCGCGCATGACCTCAAATTCAATTTCCTTATAGCCCTTAACACTCTTTTCCACCAGGACCTGATGTACAGGAGACAACTTAAAGGCATTGGAGCCAATCTCAATCAATTCCTCGTCGTTATAGGCAAAACCGCCGCCGGTACCGCCCAGGGTAAATGCCGGACGCAGGACCACGGGGTAACCGATGCGGTTTGCTGCTTCCTTGGCTTCCTCGAGAGAATAGGTAATCTCGGAGGGAATAACCGGTTCGCCAATGGATTCGCACATCTGCTTGAACAGTTCTCTGTCCTCTGCGCGCTCGATAGAAGCGCTGCTGGTGCCCAAAAGTTCTACATCACACTCTTTCAGAACACCCTTCTTCTCCAACTGCATAGCCAGATTCAGACCTGTCTGACCACCCAGACCGGGAATGATAGCGTCCGGACGTTCATAGCGCAGAATTTTGGCAATATACTCAAGGGTCAAGGGTTCCATATAGACCTTATCCGCGATGGTAGTATCTGTCATGATGGTGGCAGGGTTAGAGTTGCACAAAACTACCTCATAGCCCACTTCCTTCAGTGCCAGACACGCCTGTGTGCCTGCATAGTCAAATTCTGCAGCCTGTCCAATCACGATAGGTCCGGAGCCGATAATCAAAACCTTTTTAATATCTGGTCTCTTAGCCATAATACATCCTCCTGTTTACTTCCGATAAACGACCTTGCCATCGCAGATCGTCAACATACATTCGCCAAACAACTTCCAACCCTCAAAAGGCGTCGCTTTTCCCATAGAAAGGAAATTTTTAGGGTCCACTGTAATCTCCTTCTCTAAATCCCAAACTGTAAATTCATGACCCAGGGGAATTCCAAACCGCTGTCTGGGATTCACCGCCAGCAACCGGATCAGCTTATCCAGGGTAATAACGCCGGTTTTTACAAGGTGGGTATACATCACCGGGAACGCCGTTTCGATACCAACCACACCAAAAGCGCTGCCGGGCAATCCCTTGCCCTTTTCTTCTGCGCTGTGGGGGGCATGATCCGTAGCGATCATAACAATGGTGCCATCCACAATCCCCTGCACCAGAGCAACTCTGTCTTCCTCGCTGCGAATAGGCGGATTCATTCGGAACCTACCGTGCTCCTGCAGCTGCGTGTCGTTCATAACCAGGTAGTGAGGAGCAGTCTCACAGGTAACATCCACACCCCTGGCCTTCGCCTGCCGGATCAGCTCCACACTTTCCTTTGTGGAAATATGGCAGACATGGTACTTGCAGCCGATTTCCTCAGCGAGCTTCAGATCTCTTTCGATCTGCAAATATTCGCTGGCACTGCAGATACCCTTATGCCCGTGTTCCTTTGCATAAACACCGTCATGGATATAACCGCCATAAAGCAGATCGTTCACTTCACAATGGGCAACGATCATCTTCCCCAAGGCCTTTGCCTTTTCCATTGCCCGTCGCATCATATCCTCGCTTTGCAAGCCCTTGCCATCATCGGAATAGGCAATCACATCCGAAGCCATCCCCTCAAGGTCTGCAAATTCCTCTCCAAGCTCACCGACTGTGATTGCGCCATAAGGATATACATGGATCACCGCGTTATCACGGATCAGCCGCAACTGCTGATCCAGGTGTTCCCGGCTGTCCGGTACAGGATTCAGATTCGGCATCGTGCACACTGCGGTATATCCCCCGCGGGCAGATGCCTTACTGCCAGTCTCAATGGTCTCCTTATAAGAAAAACCCGGCTCACGGAAATGCACATGCACATCACAAAAGCCGGGAAAAACAACATATCTGGGAGAATTAAAAACAGCAAGCTCCTGCATCACGAATGAACCGGAGGAAACAATATCATTAACGGTACAGCCAACGGTCTTGATCTTTGCTGTTGCGCTCATCATCACGAATTCCTCCTGCAAAAATTTATCTGAGTAAGTATACCACAGGAGACAGTATTTTGTCAAACCCTGTGGCTTATTTTTTCCAGCAAATTTTATACAAATTTTCCCGAAATTAAATAATCCTCTGTATCCAAATCCACAAAGGGATATTTACGCGCCCAACCGTCGGCTGTTTTTACGATGCTGCTTCTGTGGCTGCTTAGCAAACGGACAATATTGTACACATCGATCCATATCTCGCTATTGCATTCTTTTTGGCTTTCATCAAACACAAGCTGCATTCCAAAATGCAAGTGAACGGTTTCGATATTGTTGACATTCTCCCTATCCGAATACCCTGTTCTGCCCATAAAACCGATAAGGTCTCCTACCTGGACTGTATCACCCTCCTGAAGCCCCGGAGCAAAGGGTCTGTCCTTTTGCAGATGCGCATAGTAATAGTATCTTTTGGAATCAAAGGAGCGGATGCCAACCCGCCAGCCACCGTAGCGATTCCATCCCATTGCCTCTATCACGCCGCCCTCTACCGCTACAATGGGTGTACCCAAGCCACCCATAAGGTCATTCCCCAGATGCTTCCTTGCAAAGCCAAAGGACCGCTGATTACCGAAGTCCGAGCAATGGCTGTAGCCGTAGCCGGCAGCTATGGGTGAAAATGCCTTTAGTCCGTAGGTGGGTTTCTGCTTTCCTTCTGCTTCAATCGCATAACAGCCCAACAGACCACCCAGCGCTGCTTCATAAGCGGCATGATAGTAAGCATAATACTTATAAAGATCCCCCAATAGTTCTTCCGGCGATGTGTCTGTCTGCAAGGCGTTTACCGCCTTCTTTACCGACAGCAACCCACATTTACCGCCTGTCCTGCAGGCAGCCAGTGCCAATATATCGATCCAACTGATATGTTTCTCCTGCTCAAAAGTCTTAATATCCACATCCATGGCATATTTCAACGATTCAAAAGGCACCCCGAAATCCACCCATTTAATCGTTTCAGCTCGCGCAGGTGCTGCCAACAATATAATTAAACCGCACAATAGCGCAATTCGCCGCTTCATATCCTCACCTCCTGGTTAGAATATGAAGCGGCAAAAAAGCTATACAATGTAATTATTTCAAATCTCTGCGAATTCCTTCTGCGATCCGGTAAATATCCTCCATTTTCTGTATGGATGATATCTGTTCCTTATAGTAATTGCTATGGGATACACCCCGCAGATACCACGCAAAATGCTTTCTGGCTTCCAGGCAGGCAATGTGCTCTCCCTTATCCTCGTAAGCCAATTCAAATTGACGGACAGCTACATCCACCCGCTTTGCGAGAGGTGGCCTTTCCGGGATAGTCTCACCATTTATAGCGCTTTTCACCTGCGCAAAAACCCAAGGATCACCAAAGGTAGCCCTGCCGATCATCAAGCCGTCAGCGTCGGTCCACTTTTTACATCGAAGGGCGCTCTCCGGACTGACAATGTCCCCATTGGCAATCACCGGAACAGTGCATTGCTGTTTTACTTTGGCAATCATATCCCAATCCGCAACACCGGAATAAAGCATACTTCTGGTCCTGCCATGCACCGTGATCAGCGAAGCACCGTTGTCCTCCATCCGCTTCGTAAATTCCAGAACATTAACGGAACCCTTGTCCCAGCCGAGACGGCATTTTACCGTTACCGGCACCTGAACCGCCTTTACAACAGCATCTACGATCTGCCCCGCCAATTCCGGGGTGCGCATCAATCCGCAGCCATCACCGGAATTGGCAATCTTTGGCATGGGGCACCCCATATTAATGTCGATAAAATCACAAACGGAGATCTCCAAGGCAAGCTGCGCTGCCTGCGCCATAATACGAGGATCGTTGCCAAATATCTGTGCGCCACAGATGCTTCCCTCATTCTTTCGCAGCAGCGCGGCACTTTTTTTATCCTTATAAACTAACGCCCGGGATGACACCATTTCCGTTACTGTAATATTGGCGCCCAGCTCCGCGCAAACGGTCCGGAATGCCCAATCTGTAACACCTGCCATAGGACCTAGTATCAAGGGATTATTCACTTCGATATTTCCAAAGCGCAAAGCTACCACCTCCCTACCCGGGAAATTATAACACGGTGGCATTCTTTTCGCAAGTCAAATCAGAACCGAGAGCAACCAGACAATACCTGTAATTAACGCACCGCCGCAAGCCCACACCGGTCCGGCAATAAAGTTGCCTTTGTGTGATTGGGGTCGACTGGCACTGAGTAGACGATTTGCCTCTTTCAAAAGCACATCCTCCGTGATTCCCTCTTTACCCAGTGCCTCATCCTTTAAGATAAAGATTGCCTGCTCAAACATCTTCGGTTCCGGTGCCTGAACGACGATCACCTGCCGTGAAATTCCCTTTACCATATTTACCGCCTCCTCACAAACAGTATTTCCCGGGGGAAATTTTTTCATACAGAGGCATTATGTGTTTCTTTATTACTCCACCACAAATTTAATGGCAACAGTTTCCATGCATTTCTACCTTATACGAACGCACAGGTCACGCAGTAGTCTGCGCTGATTAAACTGTTTAGAATTCTTATTCCAAAACCTTCCGCAATACATAGTTCATAAAACCGTAACAGGCAAAGCGTCATTTTGTATTCTTCATCCTTCGGGGTAGTTAAGAAGCTCCGTGTAATGTATCCTCCTGATATTTGGGCATCTTATAACGGCCCTTCGGCTCCCACTCCGGAAGTGGAAATCGCTGCATAGCACCAAACACCCGATCCTTGAGTTCCGGGTATCTGCCGCTAAGCTCATAAACCAAGCTCTTGATCTCCTCGCGTTTTGTCTGTTTATCCACCGGGCATCGATTCCCGATCACAGGCAGGCCCCACCGACGGACAAAGTTATCAACTGTCTGCTCATGGATATAAAGCATGGGCCTTATCTGGGTAATACCGGTTCTGTCCAGGTCCGTAACCGGCTGGAAACAACTGATCCTGCCCTCATATAGCAAGGACATTAAAAAAGTTTCCACAGCATCATCATAATGGTGGCCCAGAGCCAGCTTATTCAAGCCCCGATCCAACAGCGCTTGATTCAGTGCGCCACGGCGCATCTTGGCGCACATGGAGCAAGGGTTCTTTTCCTTGCGATAGTCAAAGATCACAGGGCCTATTTCCGTTTTTACAAGTGTAAACGGTACATTGATCTGTTCGCAGAGCTTTGCAATACCGTCATAATCCATGCCAAGACCCATATCAATGGTAATCGCTTCCAATTCAAAGGCTTTGGTATGATACTTTCTCAATTCCGCCAACAACACCAGGAGCGCAACGGAATCCTTGCCGCCGGAAACGCCTACGCCAATCCGATCTCCGGGTAAAATCATTTCATAGTCCTCCACACATCTGCGGACAAGACCAACCAGTTTTTGCATATTGGACCTCCGTAATAAGTAAAATAGCAAGTTAGTATTCAAGAGCTTTAAAGAGCTTTTGAGAGATTTTAAGAGTTTAAATCTGTTTTCGCAAAAATTATTCAAAATTCTGTTGACATTTATTCCCCTATATGATATAAAAATCAAGCGTTTTGCAGACATTGTAATGCCTGCGCAAGAATTTGTCAAAATATTTTACCTAATTGGAGGAACGCATAATGTCCACTACACTGCTTAAGAAGGAGACCGTAGAGCGCAAGTGGTATGTCATCGATGCAGCCGGCAAGCCCCTGGGCCGTACCGCTGTTACCGTTGCTAACCTGCTGCGTGGCAAGCACAAGGTCGACTTCACACCCAACGTTGACTGCGGCGATTTCGTCATCGTCATCAACACCGACAAGGCTATTCTGACCGGTAAGAAGCTGGATCAGAAGACCTACTACCGTGTATCCGGTTGGATCGGCGGTCTGAAGGAAACCAAGGCTCGTATCATGATGGAAAATCGCTCCGACTATGCTATGGAGCTGGCTGTCAAGGGTATGCTGCCCAAGAACACTCTGGGTCGTAACGCTCTGACCCGTCTGCATCTGTACAAGGGTGCAGAGCATGCACACGCAGCTCAGAAGCCC
>JAZOMH010000036.1:0-25954 GCA_045653785.1 Faecousia sp.
GGATGTTATCGTAAGGGCAGCCTGGACCACCGGTGCCGGCGATAAGGCAACCCAGGACTTCATCCTGAATGACGGGTTGGTTCACGGTTATGCCGATGCTGCACTGGGTAGTGGCGTGGCGTTTGGATTCTATATCAGCGGCACTCAGAACCTGAACGGCTTTGAATCTGCTGTATGCTACCGCATCCAGGTAGGCAATTATGTTGTTGAGGTTTGCGGCTAATCCGCTAGCTGTACCTTTACAAATAAAATCTTGAAAAGGAGAGATGCACGATGAAGACTTATACCGCACCTGCTGTTGAAGTCATTAAGCTGACTGCTATGCAGGCAATCGCTGACGATCAGGTTGACGGCCGGGGTTCTCTGGTAGGCCGTGGCTAAGAGATAGATGCTCTGTAAGATTGCAGAACTCTATGTCGAGGTTCCCGAGGCGGGGGGCATGGCCCCCCGCTGCAAGGAATACCTGTGGGAAGACAAGCCGGACGCAGAGGTTTTTACCATCCGGGAGGAACTGTATGACAGGGATTATTGGAAAACAGCTTCCTATGAGTTGGTTTGCTATATGGAATCCGGGCATCAGTTCAATCACAATCTGATTCGCAATTCGGGTTTACGGCTACATTCTTCTGCGATTGCATGGAAAGGAAAAGCCTATTTGTTTTCCGGACCCTGCGGCATAGGAAAGTCCACCCACAGAAGTATGTGGCAGCAGCTATACGGAGAAGATGCTGCTGTAGTATTTAATGATGACAAGCCGGCGCTGCGGTTTGTGGATGAAAAGTGGTATGCCTATGGCACACCTTGGTGTGGCAAGAACGGTATCAACCGGAATATGAAAGTTTCGTTAGGGGGTATCTGCTTTTTGGAGCAGGCATCGGAAAATCGGATTCGTCGGCTGACACCGGAGGAGGTTGTTCCCCGGATTACAGACCAAACCATATTCTTTATGGAAGACCCAGGAGATATGGCATACTTGCTGACCAACCTTGACAGGCTGATCCGTGATATTCCGGTATATTTGCTGGAATGTACCCCCACCACAGACGCGGCAAAGCTCAGCAGCGAAACTATGCTGCAGGGCGCTATTGACGCTGGCTTGTAAGATACCAATTCGTTCCAAGGATACAGGGGCGGTAAAATCGCCCCTGTATTTCCTGCCCCTCTGTGTCATTCCGACTAAGCCGAAGGCGCATGGAGGAATCCGTGACACCCAAAAGAGAACGGATTTCTCCACTACGCTGTCGCTCCGGTCGAAATGACAAATACCATAACTTTGAAAACTCTCAGGAAAGGAAACTCCTGTTATGAATAAAAGACTGATGATTCCCCTGGTTCTTATGATTGCACTGACCCTATCGGTAGCAGCGCTGATGATCGGCTGCAGCCCCGACACCGGCAACGGGGAATCCCAAACGGGGCAGACCACCACAGCCGAGACATTAGGCGTTGCCTATCCTACCTTAATGACCTATGAGGATTATAAAAAGTTGTCTCCCGAGCTGCAGCAGGCATATTATGAGACTTTCCCAAACCCGGAGCTTTATATGCAATGGTTCAACGCGGCTGTCCAAGCGTACAGTGGGGAAGAGAGCGGTGAGCCGGTACAGGAAGGCGCTGAAGGGCAGATCACAAGCCCCACACAGAACCCGGGAAATACCGGCGAAATAGTGGAGATACCACTGACCAAGCCAGAGACGGATGTAACTGCGGCCCATACCCAGCCTGCGCAAGGCGCACAGCAGCCCACACCCGGCGGAGTAGGTGAGATTTTTGAATCAGGACCAAATAATCCCGAAACGCAGCCCCAAGAGGAAACTGCGGCAAAGCAACCGCAGACCCCCATTCAGCAGGAAACAGAGCCGGTTTTTTTGACTGGCGAAGGGTTTGTCTCTGCGGGAAGAGAATGAAAAAAGCATACTGTCCGTATTGACGGCAGTGTTAGGCATATATGAGCGAGGGAGTTAACATGAGAAAAGAGAACAAAGAGGTAATGGAGGTAGATCTGAAGCGGCTGCTGCTAATTTTGTGGCACCGGCTGTGGATCATCCTTCTGGCGGCAATGTTGGCGTGCGTGGTGGCGGTAGGCTACGCCAAACTGTTTGTTGCGCCTACTTATTCCGCCAATGCGCAGTTTTATGTAAACAACACCTATAACAGCCCCGGCTTTTCCTCCTCCCAGATCGTGGCGGCACAGGATCTGGCATATACCTACATGGTCATCCTGGAAAGCCGCAGCGTTCTGGAAGAGGTCCGTAAGGATGTGAACCTGGGCTACACCTATGACCAGCTCAAAGAAATGGTCAGCACCAGCGCCGTCAACGGCACGGAGGTGTTCCAGGTAACGGTTACCTGCGAAAATTACAAGCATGCCGCCCAGATCGCCAATTCCATCGCCGACATCCTGCCGGACAGGATCGCCCAGGTGGTGGCAGAGAGCTCTGTCCGGGTGGTTGACCGGGCGGTAGAGAATCCCATACCGGAAGGCCCGGTGTACCGGGAATACGCGGTGATCGGCGGCCTTGTGGGCGTAATGCTGAGTGCGCTGGCCGTATTTGTGATCGATCTATCTGACACAACCGTAACCTCCGAGGAATATCTCACCACTGTCTATGCCGGTGTGCCGCTGCTGGCGGTGATTCCCGGCACAGAGAGCCCCAAAACCGGCTACTATAAGGGCTATTACGAAACCCGGAAGAAGCAGCCTGTGAAGAAAACCGGAGGTGGGAAGTGATGGCTTGGAATCTTTTTAGCCGCAGAAGGCGGTATGACAACGACTACTGGAACATCAAGACTATGTTCGGACCCAATTTGAGCTTTGCCGCTGCCGAGGCGTATAACCTGCTGCGGACAAACCTGATGTTCTCTTTCCCGGAAGAGGGACGGGGCAAGGCGGTGGGAGTCACCAGCGCCATCCAGTCTGAGGGCAAAAGCTCCGCCGCCTGTAACACCGCATACGCTTTGGCGGAGGCAGGCTGCAAGGTGCTGCTGCTGGAGGGGGACCTGCGCCGGCCCACGGTAGCCGGTAAGCTGGGGCTGGCAAAATCCCCGGGGCTTTCCAACCTTCTGGTCTCCCGGGAAGATTACCGGGATGTGATCCAGCACTGCTCCCTGGCGCCGGGACTGGATGTGATTGCAAGCGGAGATCTTCCCCCCAATCCCTCGGAGCTGCTGAGCTCCAACCGGATGGTTGCGCTGATGGAGGAATTGAAGCAGGCTTATGAATATATCGTCATCGACCTACCCCCGGTAACGGTTGTTTCCGATGCCGTGGCCATGTCCAAGGTGTTGGATGGCGTGGTTATGGTGGTCCGGGGCGGTGTTTCCGAACAGCAGATGCTCTCAGAAGCCATGCGGCAGCTGGAAATGGTGGGTGTGCGGATCCTGGGCTTTGCCTTCCGGGATATGGACAGCTCCGGCAGGAAGTACGGCCGCCGTTACAGCAAGAAATACTATAAGTATTACACCGAGTACAACAAGAAATAAAGAAAACCCGTCGGGAGGGTCCTCCCGACGGGTTTTTGTGGCTTATACGTATTCGTATTCGTCCTGGTTTTCGGCGGTTTCCAATGCCTTTTGGTCTGCCTCCTGGGCGATTTGCTCCGGGGTCTTTTCCGTTCCGTCCTCGTTGTGTGTTTCGTTGAAATGCTTAATCAGCGTTTCAAAGGGCTTCTTTGTGAAGCTGAAGCCGAACATCATGGCGGTGCTGTAATACAGCGCGCCCCACACAGGGGCCAAAGCCATAAATGTGTACATGCCGCCGAACAGGAACACACCCACAGGCAGCCACACCGCCAGGGTTACGCCCACGGAGCGGATGGGATGGGCGAAGAACAGAAACCAGGCGTTCCGGAAAAGCTGCTTTGCGGTGCAGGAAAACCGGGCGTGAAACAAGGGGATCAATGACTGGAAGATGGCGCAGATACATATACCGATGGCAACCAGCCACTTGGGTGCGCCCACATAGATGGCGGTAACACCCACAAAGCTGACTACTGCCAGCAGCAGGGTTATCAGACCCCAGGCAAGGGTAACAGTGCCAAAGCCGCTGCGGAAGCCCCGGAAAAAGGCGGACACCAGGGAGGAATCGTCCTCCTTGTCCAGCATCACCTTAGAGGCGGTGTAAAGCCCGGATTGGGCAGCGCCGATGGTAAAGATGGGGAAACAGCAGATCAGAAACAGGAAATTCAAAATGATCAGATCGCCGATAAACATCAGGATCTGCATCGGTTTGGATTCGTAAGAAAAAAGATTGCCCATATTTAATCCTCCTTGTATATCGTATAGTGTAAGACAAAAAGCCTATAAATGCAAGAATAATCTGTAAACTTTACTGGGAAACGACTTGCAAAGTGCATAATTTTTATTATAATGAATTGTGTAAAATGCAGAATTTTCCCGTGTTCACAATTTTGTTTGGATTTGTCATAATTGCCTGCTATAATTGGTGATGTTGAGAAAACCGGAGAGGAAGAATGATTTGAAACAAAAAGAAACTTTGCTTGAGAAGATCGGGCGCGTTATCAATATGGCAGGCACAGCGGTGCTGATGAACCTGCTGTTTCTGGTAAGCTGCCTGCCCATTATAACCATCGGCCAGGCCTGCAGCGCCCTGGTCAGTGCAGTGCGCTACAATATTCGTGGCGACAGCTGGTTTGAAGGCTATAAGAAGGGATTTACCACCCGGTTCCTCCGGGGTACCATCGCCTGGCTCTGCGTGCTGGCAGCGGCGGTGTACCTGGGCGGCGACCTGAACCACACCGTTTATGAAGCTTTTTACGCCGCAGAAACTGTGGCCACCCAGAATATTGCCCCCATGGTGGCGGCAGGTCTGATGTTTGTCGTTATGGCTATGCTCAGCGTCAGCCTGCTGATGCTCAATGTGTATATCCCCACCAAGCCCATGCAGTGGATCCGCAACGGGGTGAATATGATCTTCAAGTACCCTCTGTACCTGTTGGGCGCTGCGGTGCTGTTCTGGGCGCCGGCGGTGCTGGCTCTGTTGTGGTTTGATATTTTCTACCTGGCAGCGCTGATCTTCATTGCGGTGTACTTCACCCTGGCTGCTCTGGGCAGCACCATGATCCTGAAAGGACCGCTGATCGATTACCTGCTGGATGCCAGAGCCAACGGCACGCTGCTGGCAGAGGAGGGTAAGAAAACAGAAAAGCCTGCTCCTGCGGATGATCAGGATGAGGATTACGAAGAAGAGGAATACGACGAGGAAGAGGACGGGGAAGAAACCTCCTGAAAGCTGTAAAGAGGAAGAATGAACATGCTGGAAAAAATCAAAAACAGCGGTTTCGTAAAGGAACTGCAGCGGCTGCGGGAAGAAATGAAGCCCATGACCTTCCGGCAGCGGGTGGATCACCTGTGGACATATTATAAGGAATATCTGTGGATCGTTGCCTTTGTGGGCATTTTCTTGGCGGCAGGACTGACGGTGCTGAACCACCAGAAGTACCAGACCCTGGTCAGCGGTATGATGGTCAACATCTCCATTTCCCAGGAGGGCTATGACTACCTTTCTACGGACTATATGGAAAAGCTCCAGGGCGACCCCAAAAATCAGAAGGTGGAGCTGGATTACACCAACTTCAAGAGTCTGGAGGACCCCACCAGCAGCGAGGATAACTACAATGCCATGATGATCACCCTTGCCCGGGTGGAAGGCAGAATGTTAGACTATATGCTCCTGGACAAGTTCGCCATGGAGTATTACATCATCCAGGACGTGTATCTGGACCTGCGGGAGTTTTTTACCCCGGAGGAGTTGGAAGAACTGGGTGACCGGGTGATCACTGCCCGGGGCGAAGGGGAGACCGATGCCTGGGCGGTGGCTATCGATATTACGGAGCTGCCCTTTGTGCAGGATAATATCCGTTTGGACGATGAGGAGGACCGGATCTATTTTGCCCTGTCCGGAAGTACCCAACGAATGGAAATGTGCCGGGATGCCTGGGATTACATCCACGCCTGGGAACCCAAGGAGACGAAATAAAAGGAGCGGCTAAGCCGCTCCTTTTTCTTATGTATGAATTTACAGGGAAGCAACGAACTCGTCCATGTCGATGAGCTGACCGCCCAGGACACGGGACTTTTCAGCCGCGAATGCCATGTAATGGCTCTCGGCGCTGCGGTCCAGGAAGGTAACGGAGGTGGTGTCGAAATCATCGCCCCGGTACAGACGGATCACATCGTAGATAAGGCCTGCGTCGCCGCCGCCGTGGCCGGTAAAGTCGTCGCACAGGGTGGTCAGATCGATCTCCTGCACAGGCTTGTTGAACCGCTGGTGATACAGCTTCTTGGAGTGGAAGTCGCCCCAGATCTCGCCCTCAGTACCCATGACACGGATCGTACGGGTCTGACGGTTGGAGAAACCGGTCATGGTGAAGGTGCAGGTAACACCGTCGTCCATCAGCAGGTTCAGAGTCTGGTGGTCAACCACGTCGTTGTCCATCTTGAACACACATTTGCCGTAGTTGGTCTCACGCAGAGCCTGGGCAATGTTCTCCTCGGTGGGTTCCGGATTCAGAATGTGGGTGGGCCAGCCGGGGATCCGGGACATATAGAAGTTGACTGCGTTGAAGGGGCAGTCCTTCAGGGGGCAGTCAAAGCAGCGCTCGGTTGCCTCCGCAGGGCAGTTCTCCTTGTTGAAGTAGCTCAGAGAGCCGAAGGAACTGATCTTCCGGCAGCGCTTGCCGGTGAGCCACTGGAGAATGTCCATATCATGGCTGCACTTTGCAAGGATCATGGGGCTGGAAGCAGCCTCGTTGTGCCAGTTGCCACGGACATAGCTGTGGGCGTAGTGATAGTAGCCGACCAGCTCGTCAGCTTCCACGGAGCGGACACGGCCAATCACACCCTCGTCGATAAGGCGCTTAATCTGGCGGTAGAACACGGTGTAGCGCAGCACATGGCAAACGATCACCTTCCGGCCCAGCCGCTTGGCAGCTTCCCCGATGACCACAATGTCCTCCAGTTTGTTGGAGATGGGCTTCTCCAACAGCAGATCGTAGCCGATCTCCATTGCCCGGATGGCATGCTCCTTGTGCTGGGCATCCTGGGTAGAAATAATCATAATGTCAGCCAGCTTAGGCTGGGCCAGGATGGCGTCGGCACTGTCAAAAATACGATCTTCGGGAATGTGCAGGTACTTGTTCACAGCGTCCATACGATCCCGACGGACATCGGCCATAGCGACCACTTCCATCTCCTCGGGATATTTCAGCTGCTTGGATGCGTATGCCTTGCCACGGTTGCCCATGCCAAGGACGGCAAATGTTACTTTTTTCATAAGGACATCCTCCCCCTTTTAATATGCTTTGTTTATAACACTTTTTGCATAATTTGTCAATGCGCAGATATTTAAATGTAGGGGCGGCCAGAAGGTGAATTGCCCCAAAGGGGCAAGAGAGGCCACCCTGGGGTGTTGATCGTCCGT
The DNA here is from genome assembly GCA_045653785.1 of Faecousia sp. Classification (GTDB taxonomy): domain Bacteria; phylum Bacillota; class Clostridia; order Oscillospirales; family Oscillospiraceae; genus Faecousia. The sequence goes on from JAZOMH010000036.1 coordinate 7,442, forward strand.
GTCATTCCCAGTGAACCCCGAGCGAAGCCAAGGGGGAAACCGAGGAATCCGTTTTCCGGAATTGTCGTTAGCCGGTGCCGTCCGTTACCTTGTCATACCTGCGGTTGGCGGTACTTTCTTGTTCCGCCAAGAAAGTACCCAAAGAGGCGGCATAGGGGAGGGGCTGAGCGATGCGCTCCCGCGCACAAACCGCCCCTCCCCTATGTACCCCACCTGCGCACTTTCGGTAGGTTGTGCAAGGTTTCGGTGCGGCATTTATGAAATCGAAAACGCACAGATAAACAGGAATTTGTCCATAGAAAAAGGCAGATACCGGGTAGTATCTGCCTTTGGCTTTATATGAAGTGGATTATCTCTTCTTCCACTCGTCGTACTGCTCCATGTAAGCCTTCTCCTCAGCGGGGAACTTACGCAGAGTGTTGACCACTTCGCCGTTGTTGTACTTGCGGTCAGCAACGTCCTCGGTGGTGCCCATGATGGTGATGTTGCACTGACGATGACGGGCACGGACATGGTCCCAGTCGATGAAGTAGATGTGGGCGAACTCGCCGCCGTCCAGCTTGCCGTCCTTGATGGTCATGGTCTCGCTGCGGCCGAAGAATACGGAGCGCAGATGGCCGTCGGTGTTCATGGAGGTGAAGTTGCCGGGCTCATTGACATAGCGGCCGAACTGGGCGTGAACAGGGCCGGGATGGCGGTAATCGCCCTCGTCGGTGTAGTCGGGGATCAGATCACGCATGATGTCCAGCAGGTCGTGCTGCAGGTACTCCAGATCGAAGGTGTCGAAGTCGTGGGAGCACTCCTGGACCATGACGGAGCAGGTGGTGTGGTGAGAAACGATGGCAACAGTGCCGTTCTTGATGCCGGACTCGGCAACGATCTTCATAACATCGGTGGAGATGTCATGGAAGGTGGGGATCCAGCCGCGGGACTGCAGCTCGATCTCTTTCTGAACTACTTTGAATTCCATTTTGGTTTCCTCCTATTATGTAAATAAATGAAATAACGGATTTAGGCGTGGCGCTCGTCCCAGGCCTTGCGGCAGGCGGCGATCATCTCGTCCACCATAGCGGCGCGGTCAGCAGCCTTGGCAACACCGGAAGAAGAACCGGTGGCATCGGCGCCTGCAATAATGGTGTTGTATACATCCTCACCGCCGGCAATACCCGCAGCGGTGAGCACCAGAATGTGGGGATTCACATCCTTAACACACTTGGTAGCGGCTTCCACATACTCGGGACCCACGCTGACACCGGTGCCGATCAGGGCAGAGGGCTCGGCAACGATGATGTCGGGATTCAGGGTAGCGATCTTGGAAGCGTCCTCCTCGGAATCGGCGCAGACGATGGTGGTCAGGCCCACTTCCTCGGCGCGCTTGATAGTCTCAGCCAAAACCTCGAAGGTCAGGGGCTTCTCCACATGGTTGAGCATAACGCCCTCTGCGCCGGCAGCCACCAGGCTTTCAGGCAGGATGTCGGCCAGGCCCCGGCCAACGGGAATGGGGTCCATGTGGGGGGCAAAGACATGGATGCGCGTTGTATTCTCTTTCACACGGCGGATGTCCACCACAGGGCAGGTGAAGATGATGTCCACATCATACTTTTGGGAAGCTGCGTCGGCAGCCTTTGCCAGCTCCAGGATCTCGTCGCCGTAGAGATAGGACTTAGGCCCGATCTCAAAGAAAGGTGCTTTGATATTCGTCATGGGTTTTTCTCCTCTCACAATAATTCCCATCTATTATACCAACTGCTTTTTCTGCCGTCAACTGTATTTCCTAACCGATTGTAAGAAAATGTCTGTTTTATGCCTTGCAAACCCTTGGGAAAAATAGTATACTCAAGGTAATATCTGTTAGGAGGAAAAAATTATGGTTAGAAAAGAAGCAATCGCTGCTGCAAAGGCTGCCTACGACATTGAGGCTGCCTGCATCACCGAAATGAAGGACTATTTTGACGACGAGCAGTTTGGCAAGGCTGTGGAGCTTTTGTGCAACGCCCCCCGGATTGGTGCTGCGGGCAGCGGCCATTCCGGCATCATCTGCCAGCATTTTGCCCATCTGATGTGCTGTATTGAGCGCCCTGCCCGATTCATCAGCCCTGCCGAGGCAGTCCACGGCGCTACCGGCTTTATCCAGGAGGGGGATGTAATGGTGTTTGCCTCTCGGGGCGGCAAGACCAAGGAGCTGCTGCCCATCGTGGACATCTGCAAGGCAAAGGGCGTCAAGATCATCACCGTTACGGAAAATACCGAATCCCCTCTGGCACAGGCTGCGGATGTGGTGCTGAAGCAGCACGTGAACCGGGAGACCGATAAGTGGAACGCCCAGGGTACTACCTCCCCCACGGCCCTGTGTATGATTTTCCACGCCCTGCAGGCGGCAATGATCGAGCAGACCGGCTACCAGGCGGAGCAGTTTGCCCTGATCCATCCCGGCGGAGCGGTTGGCGAGCGTCTGAACAACAAGGCTCTGTAATTCCGACAGGAGGAATATTATGTACGCCGGTATCGACCTTGGCAGTACCAATATCAAAGCTGCCATTTATGATAACAACTTCAATCTCATCGACCGCCAGAGCCGCCCGGTGAATTATATCCGGGAAAATGGCTTCGTGGAGTTTGATGCCTATGCCTATTACCGGGACCTGGTGGGCCTGCTGGCGGAAATGGTGAAGAAGAACCATGTGCAGAATCTGACCCAGATCGCCTTTACCGGCCAGGCGGAATCCCTGGTGGTTTTGGGACACCACGGCAGACCCCTTATGAACGCCATTTCCTGGATGGATGAGCGCTCCACCGAGGAATGCGCCCAGCTGGAAGAGAAGTTCGATCCCAAGCTTTGCGAGGCGGTTACGGGACAGATGGCGGTGCTGCCTACCTGGCCTGCCACCAAGATCGCATGGCTGCGTAAGCACAGACCGGACATTTATGAAAATGCCCACTGCTATATGCTTTTAAAGGACTATATCGTTTATTGCCTTACCGGCAAAAAGCTCAGCGATATGTCCATCGCCACCTTCAGCTTCTACTTTGATATTTACAACAAGTGTTACTGGCAGGAAATGCTGGACGCCATCGGTGTGTCTGAAAGCCAGCTTCCCCGGCTGTGCGAGCCTTGTACCGTAGCCGGCGGTCTGCTGCCGGAGGTGGCGGAGCAAATGGGTCTGTCTGCGGATACCCAGGTGAATGTGGGTACGCTGGACCACTTTGCCGGTATGATCGGTACCGGCAACATTACTCCCGGGGGCATCACCCTGTCCACCGGCACGGTAATGGCAATGGCGACCATGTGCGGCAAGCCCACCCCCAAAAGCTGCGGCAATGCCATGCACTACGGCTTCCTGCCGGATACTTATGTAATGCTGCCCGTGGCGGAAAGCGGCGGTGTCAGCCTGGAGTGGTTCCACCGGAACTGCATGCAGGCGGACTACGATGAAATGAACGCCAGGCTTTCTCAGCGCCAGCCCAATGAACTGCTGTTCCTGCCGTATTTGGTAGGTACTAACGCCCCGGAGTTTGATGCGGAGGCCAACGGCGTGTTCTGGGGCCTGCGCCAGGAGCACGATGCCATCGACATGGCAGGCGCGGTGATGGAGGGCGTCAGCTTTGTGCTGCGGAAGAACTGTGAGCATATCGCCCGGAAGGGTATGCAGCCCACAGCCATCGTTGCCACCGGCGGCGGCGCCAAGAGCCCCATCTGGTGTCAGATGCAGGCAGATATTACCGGCCTGCCGGTGCGGATTCCGAAGGAAAAGGAAGCCGCTTGCCTGGGCGCTGCCATTATCTGCGCCGTGGCGGACGGCAGGTTCGAAAGCTTTTCCCAGGCGGTAGAGGCCTGCGTGGAAATGCAGATGCAGTACGAACCCCATCCCTCTGAGCGGGTGGAGCGGAAGTACCGCCGGTTCTGCACCTTGTACCAGGTGGCGCTGGAGATCAACAACATCATGTAATGGAGGCACCTTATGAAGCTGCTGATCGACGATGCGGATATTGACCGCATCAAAAAACTGTATCATTATTATCCCATTGACGGTGTTACCACCAATCCGTCCATCCTGGCAAAGTGCGGCAATCCGCCCTATGAGGCGCTGTTCGCCATCCGGGAATTTATCGGCAATAAGGCGGAGCTGCATGTGCAGGTGGTGTCCAAGACCGCCGAGGAGATGGTTCGGGAGGGGCGGAAGATCGAGCGGATGCTGGGCAACAACACCTACATCAAGATCCCGACCGTCCCCGAGGGCCTGCGGGCTATGAGCATCCTCCGGGGTGAGGGCTACCATGTGACGGCAACCGCCATCTACACCCCCATGCAGGCATATCTGGCGGCAAAAGCCGGCGCGGAGTACGCCGCGCCTTATGTGAACCGGATCGATAACCTGGGCGCTGACGGCGTTACCACCACCAAGAAGATGCAGGACATCTATGTGAGCAACAACCTGTCCACCCGGATCCTGGCCGCCGGCTTCAAGAACTCCCAGCAGGTCCAGGAACTGTGCGAGTACGGCGTTTCCTGCCTGACCATCGCCTCCGATGTAATCGAAAACCTGATTAAAAATGCCAATGTTACCACCGCGGTGGATGACTTTGTGGCGGACTTTGAATCCCTTTGCGGCAAGGGAAAAACTATGTTAAATTGCGAGGAATAACTATGGCGATTTTATCTCCTTCTATCTTGTCTGCGGACTATATGCACTTCCATGAGGACATGGACCGTACCAAGGCGGACGGCGCCAAGTGGCTCCATGTGGATATCATGGACGGCCACTTTGTACCCAACATGTCCTTTGGCTATGCCTGGGTCAAGTCCATGCGGAAGATCACGGACCTGGTGCTGGATGTGCATCTGATGATCGATACACCCATTAAGTATGCAGAGGAATTCTGCAAGGCCGGCGCGGACTATCTGACCGTCCATGTGGAGGCGGATACCCCGGAAAACATTCAAAAGACCCTGGAGCTGATCCGCAGCCACGGTGTTAAGCCCGGCATCGTTATTAAGCCCAATACCCCTGCGGAAGCCATCGAGGCTTACCTGGATAAGGTGGAGCTGGTGCTGGTGATGACCGTAGAGCCGGGCTTCGGCGGTCAGAAGTTCATGGAGCACATGATGCCAAAGCTGAAAAAGCTCCGGGAAATGCTGGACAAGGTAAACCCCGCCTGCCATCTGGAGGTGGACGGCGGTGTGGACCTGACCACTGCCGAGATTTGCAAGGCAAACGGCGCTGACGTGCTGGTGGCAGGCTCTGCCTTCTACGGCGCGGCTGACCGCCCCGCTTTTGTGACACAGATCGAGAAATAAGAAAAACCGGATGCAAACGCATCCGGTTTTTTAAGGTTCTATAATAAATGTTGGGGCCGGGCTTATCGCCTGACCCCAACATTTATTATAGAACCCATTTATTATAGAACCCTTCTTTATTTCAGATTTTCGATGTGCTTTTTAATGGCTTCAAAGGATTCGTCGCTGATGGCATGCTCCAACCGGCAGGCATCCTCCTGGGCGGTTTTCTCCCTGACACCCAGTGCGATGAGCAGATCACTCAGCACCGTGTGCCGCTCATAGATCTTTTCCGCGACGGACAGACCTGTATCCGTGAGGGTGATGTAGCCATCCTTGTCCACAAGAATGTAGCCGCCGCTTTTCAGAAGCCCCACGGCGCGGCTGACGCTGGGCTTGGAATAGCCCATGTATTCGCTGACATCGATGGAACGGACCGAACCGTTTCTTTGCAGCAAAACATGAATGGTCTCCAGATACATTTCGCCGGATTCGTGAATGCCCATAACCGCCCTCCCGTGGATTGATGATGTTATCATATCATACCCAGGGCGTTTTTTCAAGTATATGTACAGAAGGGGTATCCCCCCAAAGGGGGAAACCACCCTCCGGAGGATTACTGCATACCCTGCTCGTAAGCCTCGATCATCTTCTTGACCATCTGGCCGCCCACGGAGCCGGCCTCACGGCTGGTCAGGTGACCGTTGTAACCGTTGGTCAGGTTAACGCCAACCTCGGAAGCAGCCTGCATCTTGAAACGGTCCATAGCCTCCCGTGCCTGGGGAATATTGATCTGGTTGTTGTTCTTGTTGCTCATAATGTTTCTCTCCTTCTTTACGGTATACTTTCGTATATCCTTGCTTTCTTGGAAAGGTAAGTACTTTCCAAAGAAAGCACTTTTCTTTCCGCAAGGCTAGTTTTACCGCTGATGCCTGCATTAACCCTGTTTCTTTTCGGAAAAATACGAAAAAAATGGAAAGACACAAATGTGCGGGATCCCTCTATGAGGAATCAAGGTAGGAACTTCGCTGTGGTATAATCCCCGTGCTGTGGTATATTTATATAAAGATTACATAAAGATCATCCTTAAAATACCTATATTGAAGCAGGCTCCTTGGTAATTTTAAGGCGTGACACGGAAGTTGTTTTATTATGTTAAAAAACCGTAAAAAATCAAAAATTTTGGTGTTTGGAGAATTCTGTCATTGAAATTAGAGGGAAACTGTGTTATTATTTAAGATAATATAATTATTATTTATTACAATGCCCTTGTGGTCTGCGCCAGGCTAACGGATATATTCCGCATCTGCCTGAGGGCTTGCTGAAGAAAGGAATGACGGTATGAATACCAAAACATTATTATATATTTTGAAAAGAATTGTGTTGGCGATCCTTACGGTGTGGGTTGTTATTACCATCACATTCTTTGTTTCCCGGGCAGTGCCCGGCGGTCCCTTCGCCAGTGAGAAGGCCATTACCCCTGCGGCAAAGGCGGCGCTGGAAGCCAAGTACGGCCTGGATAAGCCGCTGATCGAGCAATACGGTACATATCTGAAGGATATCGTAACCCAGTTTGATTTCGGTCCCAGCCTGAAAAACCGTGGCCGTGATGTAATCGATGTCATTGGCGACGGTATGAAGACCTCCGCCAAGCTGGGACTTACCGCCGCTGCCATTGCGTTGGTAGTTGGCGTAGTGCTGGGCGCTGTTGCGGCGCTCCGCCGGAATAAGCTTATTGACCGGGTGGTCATGGTGGTTACCACGGCCTGTATCTCCATGCCCTCCTTTATTATGGGTACGCTGCTGCTGATCCTGTTTGCGGTGGTGTTCCAGATATTACCGGCTAACGGCAACGCGGAGGGCGGTCTGATTCTGCCCATCATCACCCTGTCCATGTCTCCCATGGCGAATATCACCCGTCTGACCCGCAGCTCCATGCTGGACGTACTGGGCCAGGACTATATCCGTACCGCTAAGGCAAAGGGCGTTTCCGGCGGCAAGATTATTTTTGGTCACGCACTGAAAAACGCGCTGATCCCTGTTATTACCTATTTTGGGCCTATGCTGGCTTATATCGTTACCGGTTCTCTGGTGGTGGAGCAGATCTTTGCTGTTCCCGGCATTGGCCGTACCTTTGTCAGCAGTATCACGGACCGGGATTACCCCATGATTATGGGCACGACAATTATCCTGGCAACACTGATTGTTGTTATGAACATGGTCAGCGACATTCTGTACAAGGTCGTTGATCCCCGCATTACCCTGGAGTAAGGAGGTGGCGTAAATTGAACAAGAGTAAGTTATTCAGTATGCAGGTAGACCTGGATGCGTTTACGCCTGCCACAGACGAAGAAAAAGAATATATCGTGCAGATGCGTGAATCCACCACCTTCTTTAAGGATGGTGTACGGCGTCTGCTGAAAAATAAGGTGGCTACCGTCAGCCTGATTATGGTGGTGCTGATTACCCTGGCAGCCATTTTTATCCCCATGTTCTGGCCCTATGCCTATGACGCGCAGCTGGGCATTACCCCCGGCAAGCCCGTGGATGCCTCCTATGCCAATCTGAAGCCCTTTGAGTACGGCAAGACGGAAATCGCCCGCATGGAGGCAGGGGAGGAGATCTTCCCCCATGTGTTCGGCACAGACTCTGCAGGCCGTGATTATTTTATCCGTGTGGTTTACGGCACCCGTATTTCCCTGGCAGTAGGCTTCTTTGCCAGCCTGATCGTTCTGGTCATCGGCATGGTAATGGGATCTCTGGCCGGCTACTGCGGCGGCAAGGTGGATATGGTTATCATGCGGATCGTGGATGTGATCTACTCTCTGCCGGATATGCTGATGGTCATTCTGCTGTCTGCCATGCTGGGGACGGGACTGACCGAAATTCTGGCAGGCACTGTGCTGGAAAAGCTGGGTGCCAATATGATCAGCTTGTTCATCGTGTTTGCTCTGCTGTACTGGGTTTCCATGGCCCGTCAGATCCGTGGCCAGATCCTGTCTCTGAAGGAGCAGGAGTATGTTCTGGCTGCCCGGGCAACCGGCGCCCGGGGCAAGTGGATCATTGCCAAGCACCTGATCCCCAACAGCATCAGCGTGGTGTTTATCTCCACTGCTCTGCAAATTCCCAGCGCGATTTTTACTGAAAGTTACCTCAGCTTCCTGGGTCTGGGCGTTAATGCCCCCATGCCCTCTCTGGGCAGCCTGGCATCCGATGCTCTGAATGGCATCCGGTCCTATCCCTACCGTCTGGTGATCCCCGCAATCGTGATCAGCATTATCGTGCTGTCGCTGAATCTGTTGGGCGACGGTCTGCGGGATGCCTTTGACCCAAAGCTGAAGACCTGAGAAAGGAGTGTATGACCAATGCCTTTGCTTGAAGTAAAAGATCTGCATACCTCCTTCTTTATCGACGCCGGTGAAGTGAAGGCCGTTAACGGTGTTTCCTTCAACCTGGAGCGTGGAAAAGTTCTTGGTATCGTTGGAGAATCCGGTTCCGGTAAGTCCGTGACCGCCTACTCCATTATGCAAATCCTTGCCGGCACCGGCAAGATCGTTTCCGGCTCCATTAAGCTGGACGGTCAGGAACTGGTAGGCGCCGGTGAAAAGGTTATGAAGACCGTCCGCGGCAATAAGGTGTCCATTATTTTCCAGGACCCCATGACCTCTCTGAATCCTACCTATACCATCGGCCATCAGCTGATGGAAGCCATTACCCTGCACACAGACCGCAACAAGAAGCAGGCCTATGACCGGGCTGTGGAAATGCTGCGTCTTGTGAACATCAACGAGCCGGAAAAGCGGATGCAGCAGTATCCCCACGAATTTTCCGGCGGTATGCGTCAGCGTATCATGATCGCTATGGCACTGGCCTGTGAGCCGGATATTCTGATTGCTGACGAGCCCACCACCGCATTGGACGTTACCATCCAGGCCCAGATACTGGAGTTGATGAAGTCCCTGCAGGAAGAGCTGGGCATGGCAATTATTATGATCACCCACGACCTGGGTGTGGTGGCGCAGCTTTGCGACGAAGTGATCGTTATGTACGCCGGCTCTATCTGTGAGCAGGGTACTGCTGACGAGATCTTCTACAATCCCTGCCATGAGTATACCAAGGGCCTGATGCGCTCCATCCCCACCGCCGATACCGCAGGCAGCAAGCTGCAGCCCATTACCGGCACCCCCATTGACCTGCTGAATATGCCTAAGGGCTGTCCCTTTGCCCCCCGCTGCGGCGCGGCCATGAAGATCTGTCTGAATGAGCGCTGCCAGCGCATGGAGATCAACGAAGATCACGCAGCTGCCTGCTGGGTCAATGTGAAGAAGGGCGTCGAAAACGGCACTATCTCTACGGAAGGAGGCGACGTCCAGTGAGCCAGAACATGAAGCAGCCCTTGGTGGAAGTCAAGGACCTGAAGCAGTATTTCAATATCAGCATGGGCGCTTTCAAGTCCAAACCGCTGAAGGCGGTGGATGGTGTTTCCTTCTCCATCAACAAGGGCGAGACCCTGGGTCTTGTGGGCGAGTCCGGCTGTGGTAAAACCACCGTAGGCCGCACCATTTTACATCTTTACAAGCCTACCGCAGGTGAGATCTGGTTCAATGGCAAGCAGATCGTTACCAAGCAGGATATACAGGAATTCCGGAAGAAGGCCACCATGGTGTTCCAGGATCCTTACTCCTCTCTGAACCCCCGTATGACCGTTGCCGATATTATCGGTGAGCCCTTGGATGTACATAAGCTGTATCAGACCAAGGCGGAGCGCCAGGAGCGTATTCTGGAGCTGATGGGCCATGTGGGTCTGAACAGCGAACACGCCGCCCGCTATGCCCATGAGTTTTCCGGCGGTCAGCGTCAGCGTATCAGCATCGCCCGTTCTCTGGCGGTGAATCCGGAGTTTATTGTCTGCGACGAGCCTGTTTCCGCTTTGGACGTTTCCATCCAGGCGCAGGTCATCAATATGTTTGATGATTTGCAGGAAAAGCTGGGCCTGACCTATCTGTTCATCGCCCACGACCTGTTGGTGGTCCGGCACATTTCCGACCGGATCGCTGTTATGTATCTGGGCAAGATGTTAGCGCTTGCCGATGCCAAGACCATCTACGAGCGCCCCCTGCACCCCTATTCCAGGTCTCTGCTGTCCGCCGTGCCCATCCCCGATCCCAAGATCGCCCGGGCAAACCAGCGTATCATGCTGGAAGGCGACATTCCCAGTCCTCTGAATGCACCCTCCGGCTGTCCCTTCCGCACCCGCTGCCCCTACGCAACGGAACAGTGCGCCGCCGAGATGCCCCCGTTCAAGGAAGTGGAAGCGGGACATTTCGTAGCCTGCCACCGTGTGGCTGAGATCAACTGAGGTTGATCCGTATAACCCTTTTGACAATATGTATGCGGACAGACCGCTTCTTTCGGTCTTCCCGGCGTATTGTAAATAAAAGCAGACCCCAAAGTCTGCAAAACTTTTGAAAGGAAGTACAAAAAATGAAAAAGATTCTTGCACTTGTGCTGGCTCTTGCTCTGTGCCTTTCCATGGCTGCTTGCGCACCCTCGGAAAAGCCCAACGGGGAAGAAGCCGCAAAAACCTCTCTGTCCGTTTGTCTGGCATCCGAGCCCGATACTCTGGACCCCGCGCTGAACTCCGCTGTTGACGGCGCAACCATGGTTTCCCACCTGTTCTCCGGCCTGGCCAAGTGGGCTCAGGACGCAGAGGGCAAGCTGGTGATCGTGGCTGACTCCGTCAAGGAGCTGGTTGAGGGCGTTGCCAACGAAGACGGCACTGTTACCTACACCTACACCCTGCGTGATGGCCTGAAGTGGTCTGACGGCAAGGATGTCACCGCTGCTGATTTCGTGTTCGCATGGAACCGCGCTGCTTCCCCCGCTCTGGCTGCTGACTACAACTACATGTTCGATGTAGTCAAGGGCTACGCTGAGATGTGGGAGACCCGTGAAACCGGTGAGAAGGATGCCGAGGGCAATCCTGTGGAAGAGTTGGTCAACCCCGATGCCAAGCTGGCTGTTGAGGCTACCGACGACAAGACCCTGGTGGTTACCCTGAACAATGCTGTTGCTTACTGGAACGAGCTGCTGGCATTCCCCGTTTACTTCCCTGTCCGTGAGGATGTTGTTGCCAACGAATCTTGGGCAACCTCTCCCGAGACCTACGTTTCCAACGGCGCTTACACCATGGCTGCATGGGAGCATGACAGCCTGATCACCCTGGAGAAGAACCCCAACTATGTGGACGCTGCTTCCGTTACCCTGGACACTCTGAAGTGCTACCTGTCCGACGACGCCAACAACATGCTGACCAACTTCGAGAACGGCGACTGGCTGATGATCGACGACGTTCCCACCAACGAGATGGCTGCTCTGGCTGAGAAGTATCCCACCGCATACCGCGTTGTGGGCCAGATCGGTACTTACTACGTCAACTGGAATGTGAACGAGAACATCCTGCCCGCTTCCAGCACCCTGACCGGTGTTGAGGCTGAAAAGGCCAAGGCTGAGATCCGTGCTGCTCTGGGCCTGCTGTTTGACCGTCAGTACATCTGCGACGAGATCGGCCAGGCTGGCCAGGTTCCCGCAGGTTCTTTCGTTGCTATGGGTATGACGGATACCGACGGTAACGAGTTCTACAAGAACGCCGGCACCAGCGAGGAGTTCGACGGCTACTACGATGTGGCTGCTATCGAGGCTAACTTTGACGCTGCTGTGGAGACCCTGAAGAAGTACTACACCTACGACGAGGCCAACAAGAAGTTCACTGACTTCCCCGCCATCACCTACCTGTACAACACCAACGACGGCCACAAGGCTATCGGTGAGTACCTGGCAGGCGCACTGGCAGGCGTGGGCATCACCATGAACCTGGAGAACCAGGAATGGAACACCTTCCTGAACACCCGTAAGGAAGGCGACTACTCTGTTGCCCGTAACGGCTGGCTGGCTGACTACAATGATCCCATCTGCTTCCTGGATATGTGGACTACCGCTTCCGGTAATAACGATGTCCAGTTCGGCAAGGGCGATCACGCTGCTCTGGCTATGTACAACCTGGATCTGACCGGTCTGGGCTACGAGACCAAGGTTGAGAACGGCACCTGGGCTGGGACCTACGATATTCTGATCGCTACCATCAAGAGCGAGACCGACAACGAGAAGCGCTACGAGATGATGCACATCGCTGAGGATATGCTGATGAGCACCGGCTGTATCGTACCTCTGTACTACTACACCGATGTCTTTATGATCGACGACTCTGTGGATGGCTTCTTCGCTAACCCCTTGGGCTACAAGTACTTCATGTACTGCACCATCGCCCAGTAATATTTACAGAAGGCGCATTCTGAAAAACCTGCCTCCCCGAAGGACCTCCTTCGGGGAGGTTTTTATGAAAAGGAATTGTCAAATACCACCGGTGGCTATAATAAAAATGTACAATAAAAAGGAGGCTATCTTATGAACAATATTCTTTCCTGGCTGGGCATAGCTGGTACTTTTGCGGTCAGTAAGGTCCTGCCGGCGGTAATCATCACGGTAGTTGGTGTGCTGGCCATCCGGCTTCTGATGAAGCTGATAAAGGCAGCTTTGGAAAAATCCAAATTGGAAAAGGCGGCGCACAGTCTGATCTGTTCCGTTTTGCGGGTGGTTTTATACGCTCTGCTGGGCCTGATCGTGGCATCTGATCTGGGAATCGATGTAACCGGTATCGTGGCATTGGCCAGCGTACTGACCTTGGCAATTTCTTTGTCTGTCCAGACGGCGCTGACGAACCTCATCGGCGGCTTTACCCTGCTGTACACAAAGCCCTTCGTATCCGGAGATTTTGTGGAGGTGGCGGGTCAGTCCGGTGTGGTCAAGGAGATCGGTCTTACCTACACCAAGCTGGCTACCGCGGACAATAAGATCGTTTCCATCCCCAACAGCGCGGTGGTTGCCGCGGAGATTGTCAACTATACCGCCTCCGGTACACGTCGGGTGGATATTACCGCCTCAGCATCCTACGGCGCGCCGGTGGAGCAGGTCCTGGAAGCCCTGCGGCAGGCAGGCGAGGTGGGAACTGCCCTGGCAGAGCCGAAGCCCTTTGCGGCAGTGCAGAGCTACGGTGAAAGCGCCATCAATTATGTGCTGCAGGTCTGGTGTAAGGCGGAGGATTATTGGGTAACCTTGTTTGAAGCAAACCGCCGGGTGAAGTCCGTGTTTGACGAAAAGGACATTCAGATGACCTATCCCCACATCAATGTGCATCTGGATAAATAAAATTTTGCATAGTATGTCCAAGCCGGGGCAAACTGCTTATGGACAGAAAAAACGCGTGTTTTCTGTCAAGTGTATCACCGGAATGATACGAAAAAGGCAGACAGAGATTTCAACCATCTGACGAGATAGAAGAAGCCTTTGCCTGCCGATACATAAATCACCCCGAATCGAGAGAGATTCGGGGTGATTGTGTTATACCTTAAATTGATTGAAATAGTCATATAGAGGAATCAATTTTTCGATAAAAGCGCAAGCCCGCTGACCCAACTCCGGGCCAAAGATCCCGGGGCCCACCTCTTCGGTAACGGTGCAGCTGATATTGCCCCGCCAGGCGTAGAAGGGCGCAAGCTCCGGGCTGGGCGCTTGCTTTGGACGCTTGTAAAGGTCGGCGGTAACGGGCACACCGGTGGCTTTTTCCGTGGCACTCACCAGCTTGATAAATTCCTCTGGCTTTGCCGCCCAGCGCTGACGGAGCTGCTCCATGGTTGCGGTGCGGGGACGCCACAGGCAGAAGCCGTAGGTGACCCCCTCCGGGCGGATCTCAAAGTAAAGGCAGGGATTTTCTGCCCACCATTGCACGTCCTGTCGAATACAGATCCACAGACTTTCCTTATAGGGCAGGGGATGGTGGAGCCGGGCATCCCGGTAGATGCGGCTGACCTTCAGAAGGTTACCGGGCTTGTCCAGAAAGGGAACAAACAGATCCTTGCCCAGGGTCTTCATAGGCTCATACAGGAAGTTAACATAATTCTTTTTGTGTTCCAGAAACCAGTCCCGGTTGTTGTTCATGCGGATGCCCCAAAGAAAATCCACAGTCTCCGGACAAAAGCCTTCAAACATCATAAGCCCTCCTTGGTAAACTTTCAAATTCCGATTTGCCGGGCAGTTGCGATTCTAAAAATACCGCACCGAAACCTTGTGCAGACTATCGTAAGTGCGCAGGTGGGGTACATAGGGGAGGGGCGGTTTGTGCGCGGGAGCGCATCGCTCAGCCCCTGCCCTATACCGCCTCTTTGGGTACTTTCTTGGCGGAACAAGAAAGTACCGCCAGCCGCAGGCATCAGAGCCAAAATGCGGAGTAGGCCTAAAGCAATTCAGAACAACTTAGTTTTTTGCCCGCATTCCTCATCCGCCCAGTGTGCGCACTGGGCACCTTCCCCCCGGGGGAAGGTATTAGTGCGTGGCGCAACAGTCTGAGAACAAGAAATTTACTCCCCGTCGGGAATCTCCAGCACATATTTCTGGCATACATTGATGACCTTGGTGCCGTGGTATTCCCGCAGACGGGTCTGATCGGTGCCGTAGTTCAGATGGGTGTGTCCGTGGAGCAGATATTTGGGCTGATACTTGTCCATCAGCGCCAAAAACGCCTCAAAGCCCCGATGGGCAATGTCCTCACTGTCACCCACACCCTTGGGAGGTGCGTGGGTGATGACAATGTCCACGCCCTTATGCCACCACAGCTTCCAGCGAAGCTTGCGGATGCGCTTGCGCATTTCTTTTTCTGTATACTGATGGGCGCTGGGCCGATACATCCGGCAGCCCCCCAGTCCCAGAATCCGCAGACCGTTGTAAACGATCAGCTGGTCCTCAATACAGTCGCAGCCTTCCGGAGGGTTGCGCTCATAGCCTGTATCGTGGTTGCCGTGGACATACAAAACCGGCACCCGCGCCATGGTTACAATAAAGGAAAGGTAGCTTGCCTTCAGATCGCCGCAGGAGATGATAAGATCGTAGTCCTTCAGAACACCCGGGGTGTAATAGTCGTAAAATCCGGGGTATTCCTCGTCGCTCAGCGCCAGGATCTTCATAAAGAACCCTCCTTTTCCATGGGGATGGAATCTCTGTAAATGCCCAGCTCCCGTACCATTGCCTGGGAGTAGGGAAGGATGGTGTCAAAGGCGGGGATAGTGCCTTCTACGTTCTGACACAGCCAGTCCATGTGCAGCAGCTCTTCCGCTGTGAGGGTGCGGCTGCCGTCGTTGATTACAGTACCGTCCTGTGCAACCAGGGTACGGCGGAAGGGGTCAATAGAACCGTTTTGCAGCCCCTTGCGGAGCATATCCGCCAGCAGCATAAGTCCCTCCGGCAGTTTGTCGGACAGAGTTACATCAATCACGCCGCTGTCCATGCCCCACCAGTAGTTCACAGCCCTGGACGAATCGATTCCCTGATCCCAGGTGCCGTTCAGAACCGACTGGATCACATGCTCATAGAACTTGCCCCACATCCAGCAGGGAGAACCCAGATGCAGCAGACTGCCGTCGTCCTCGATAAGATACGTGCCGTAGGTGCCGTGTTCCAGGGGTTTCTGGCCCGGGGTAGGCACGTCCCGGTTGGACACCACCCGGATGCCCGCTTTGAGAAAATCCTCCACAGGGTTGCCCGGCTGGCAGGACCAGCGAAGAGCGATCCTTGCCCGGGGGTTGGTCAGCTGCGCCCCAAGGGCAAAGGCATTGATAGAGGCAGGCACACCGAAAATGGGATAAGAGCCGATGTAGCCGATGGAATCGTTTTCCGACATGGCACCGGCAATAGCGCCGGTGATAAATTTACCCTCAAAAATCCGGCTGTAGTAGGTCCGGACGCTGGAGTAGGGGGCATCCACGGAGCAGTTGAGGAAACGTACCTTGGGGTGCTTCAGCGCAGCCTTCAGGGTTGCCCGGCTCAGCTGGGGAGTGGTGGTGAATACCACCTGAGCACCCTCCTCCACCGCCTGGTCCATAAGCGCCTCTGCCAGCTCCTGGGTATCCGCGTGGAAATAGCTGCGTACCGTAACCTGATCCGGGAACGCTTCTTTCAGATACAAAGCGCCTTGCTCATGGCCGGTTACCCAGGCACTGGTCAGGGAATCCCGGGGGTGGATAAATGCTACCTGTACATGATCCGGATTCATGGGCAGCAGGATATTCAGCAGATTGGCCTTGCCTTCCGCCGGCTCTGTTTCCATCTGCACAGGATCTTCCTGGGAGATGGAAACCATATCCTCCCACAGCCCGGACATAGCCCTTTTCAGCTCACCGGCAGAAAGCGTCCCCAGATCCTGGAAGGGGTAGACCCGCAGCCACAGCAGCAGGGCTTCCTCCGGCAGAAGATCCAGAGCATCTGCCTTGCAGGCGGTAAAGGCATCCAGAAAATATTGGTAGTACGCCCGGAAGGTTTTCTGCTCCCGTTCAGACCAGGGCTCTCCCGGCTCTTTGCCCAGAAAAGACAGCAGCTTGCCGTAGTCCCCCGGCTGGCGGTATTGTATGTCATAAATGCCGGCGGCCTTGTAAAAATCCAGAAATTCGTAGTAGGTAACGATTTGGGGGTCTTCCGAGGGGACGGGCATAATCCGGGTAACATAGCCGGGGATTTTGGGCGCGCCAAAATACCGCAGAACACTGACCCGTTTATTGCCCTCCTGAACATAGAAATTACCCAGATATTCAAAGCAAACAATGGGGTCCCGGATGCCCTCGTCGGACAGGTGCGCCTGGCAGAGCGTCATCCACTTGTGGGCAAACTCGCTGTCCTCCCCCAGCAGAGGAAGAAAATCCGGTGTAAAGGCAGTGATCCGCCCTGCGGTTTTTGTGCCGATGATCCGCATTGCAGGAATCTCCACAAGTCCGATGTCAACGGTGGATTCTATCGCATTGTCAGACAGGATGGCGTCCAGCACAGCAGGACTGGCGGCTTCCCCCTTTGTGATCAGCGCTTTCAGTTCCTTGTGGCCCTGGCGCAGCGCATGGAGATATTCCTCCCGTGCCTGCACAATATTCAAATCAGCCACCGCCTTTCTTTCATTTTTGTTATCATACTCTTTTTACCGCCGCTTTGCAAGAAAATTCCCATTGGCCGCTGGGAATGACAAGCAATAAACAACTGGATAAATAGAATTTACCAAACAAAAAACCGCCCCCTCCGGGACGGTTAAAAATTATGCGAACAGCTGCGTGGCAGCCTGGTGGAAGCGGCCAAACTCCTCGTCGCTGCACTTTACGATTACCCGTACGGGCCGTTTGTAGTCCAAACTAAACATGCCGATAAAGCTTTTGCCGTTGACCTGCTGCTTTTCGTTGCCCACCAGTACCTCAAAGGGCTGCACCATAGCCAGGTCCACAAACGCTTTTACCTGGTGGCTGGAACGGATTTGAATATTGAATTCCCGCACGAATACCCCTCCTGTACTGTACAAATTGTGTTTTATGGGTTATAATGATGAAAACCCGGGCTTCTTTACGCACTGTCGCCCATTATAGCAGAAATCCGGGAATATGCAATTAGCGGTTTTGACGATTTAACTAAAACGCTAATGCTTAGTTTGGTGAAAATGACTATGAAGTTTGGATTTTATACCCTTGGCTGCAAGGTAAATCAATACGAGACCCAGGCGATGGAACAAATGCTTACGGCGATGGGTCATACAATTCTGGATTTTAACGAGGTTTGCGACGGCTATATTATCAACACCTGCTCCGTTACCGCGGTGGCAGACAAAAAGAACCGGGCGGTGATTCGCCGGTGCCGCCGGGACAATCCCAACGCCGTTATCGGCGTCTGCGGATGCTATACCCAGCACGCCCCGGAGGCGGTGGAGACCCTTGGTGTGGATGTGCTTGGAGGAAGCGCCGGTCGGGAGGACTTTATTCGACAGATGCTGGCTTGTATGGAAGACCGGCAGCCCCGGCAGACCCTGGACCAGGCGCTGAAGCGCCGGGAGTTTGAGATTCTGCCTGCCGGCGGACTGGAGGGCCGCACCCGGGCTATGCTGAAGGTTCAGGACGGCTGCGTGAATTTCTGTACCTACTGCATCATCCCCTATACCCGGGGGCCGGTGCGTTCTGCCCCGGCAGAATGGGCGGTGCAGCAGGCAAAGCAGCTCGCCGCCCAGGACTATGGGGAACTGGTGCTCACCGGTATCGAGACCGCCTGCTGGGGGGTGGATCTGCCGGGCAGGCCCACCTTGGCATTTTTGATTCAGAAGATCTGCC
>JAZOMH010000037.1:0-2560 GCA_045653785.1 Faecousia sp.
TGATTCTCTTGGAAAATCCCAGTATTTTTGAAAATATTGGGCGGACGACCAATGGTCGCCCCTACGGTTTCTAACCAGCAAACTACCCGGCAAATCGGAATTGGTTGGTTTTCTTCTGCTTCTCAACAACAACTGCCCCGGACATCAGACCGGGGCAGTTTCTTATTCTTTAACACAGCTTTGCGCCGGCGGGGATGGCATCGTCCACCATCAAAAGGTTCAGCTTTTCCTCACCCTTTTCGGTGTGGACAGCGGAAATCAGCATACCGCAGGACTCTCTGCCCATCATCTTCCGGGGGGGCAGATTGGTGATGGCCACCAGGGTCTTGCCGATCAGCTCCTCGGGCTTGTAGAACTTGGCGATACCGGACAGGATCTGCCGGTCTGTGCCCGTTCCGTCGTCCAGGGTAAACTGCAAAAGCTTATCAGACTTCTTCACGCTCTGGCAGTCCTTGACCTTCACCGCCCGGAAATCGGACTTGCAGAAGGTGTCAAAATCCACCTGCTCCTCAGCATACGGCTCGATTTCCAGCTCCGGCAGGGCAGCCTTTGCCTTCTCAGCGTTGAAGGCGTCGATCTGTTCCATCTTCTTCACCGGGTCAAGCCGGGCAAAGAGGATCTGGGGCGCGTCCAGCTTCACCCCTTCTGCCATAACACCAAAGCTCTCCAGGCTCTCCAGACCGCCGTTTTCTGTCTTGATCTGCTCCAGGATCCGCTTGGAGGTGTCGGGCAGAAAGGGCTCCAGCGCCACCGCCGCAAAGCGGATGCTCTCCAGCAGATTATACAGCACAGTACCCAGCCGGGGCTTGTTGGCTTCCTCCTTTGCCAGCGCCCAGGGGGTAGTCTCGTCAATATACTTGTTGGCGCGGCGCAGCAGAGCAAACACCTCGTCGATGGCATCCGCCACCTTCAGCTCGTTCATCTTCTGCTCCACCTTGCCGGGCATTGCCAGAGCCACCGCCTTCAGCTCCTCATCCAGAGCGTCGGGGGTGTTTGGCGACTGTACAACGCCGTCAAAATACTTGCCCAGCATGGCGATGGTGCGGTTCACCAGGTTGCCCAGAATATTGGCAAGCTCCGCGTTGACCCGCTCGATAATCAGCTCATAGGTCATAATGCCGTCAGCGGCAAAGGGCATCTCATGGAGCACGAAGTAACGCACCGCATCCACGCCGAACAGCTCCACCAGATCATCGGCGTAGATCACGTTGCCCAAAGACTTACTCATCTTGTCGCCCTTCACCAGCAGCCAGGGGTGGCCGAACACCTGCTTGGGCAGCTCCTCGCCCATGCTCATAAGGAAAATGGGCCAGTAAATGGTGTGGAAACGGACGATATCCTTACCGATCAGGTGCAGATCCGCCGGCCAGAACTTCTTGTACTTTTCCTCATGGTTGCCGTCGGGATCGTAGCCGCAGAAGGTGATATAGTTAGACAGGGCATCCAGCCACACATAGGTAACATGCTTGTCATCGAAGCTGACAGGAATGCCCCAGGTAAAGCTGGTGCGGGACACGCACAGATCCTGCAGGCCGGGCTTGAGGAAGTTGTTGACCATCTCGTTTTTCCGGCTCTCGGGCTGGATAAACTCCGGATGGCTCTCAATGTGCTCCATCAGCTTATCGGCGTACTTGCTCATCTTGAAGAAATATGCCTCTTCCTCCGCGTCCACGCACTCTCTGCCGCAGTCGGGGCACTTGCCATCCGCCAGCTGGCTCTCGGTCCAGAAGCTCTCACAGGGAGTGCAGTACTTGCCCACATACTTTCCCTTGTAGATGTCGCCCTTTTCGTACATCCGCTTGAAGATCTTCTGCACCTTGGTGGTATGCTCGGGATCGGTGGTGCGGACGAACCGGTCGTAGGTAGTGTTCATCAGATCCCAGATGTCCTTGATCTGACCCGCCACATTGTCCACATACTCCTGTGGGGTGATGCCTGCCGCCTCTGCCTTCTGCTGGATTTTCTGACCGTGTTCATCGGTACCGGTCTGGAAGTACACATCGAAGCCCGCCTGACGCTTGTACCGGGCAATGGCATCGGCAAGGACGATCTCGTAAGTATTGCCGATGTGGGGCTTTGCCGAGGTGTAGGCAATCGCCGTGGTAATATAATAGGGTTTCTTTTCGCTCATATTTACTTCCTCCTAAAAAAGAAACACGTCCCTGGAAAACCCAAGGACGATAAAAAATACCGTGGTACCACCTTGCTTCACACGCTGTTCGTGCCTCAAAACGCGTTAACGGGCGCACCCGTGGCCACCTACCTATCGATGCCCCGGCTCCGAGACCATGTTCCCCGACTGCCCGCGCGCCCATTCCCACCAACCAGGGCTCTCTTGCCGCATCTTTCCGGGTACTCTTCTCTTCCCAGCCTTTTCCTATGCTTTGCATTATACCATGCCTGTTCCTTTTGTCAACCCCCGCCAACTTCCCATTTATCGGGCAGTTGCTTGCAATGCAGCGTAGGGCGGGGGCTTGCCCCCGCCGCACAAATGCATGTAATATCGTCGGAGGGGGGGAGGCGCCCCCCCACACCAACACCCCCACAATACGGGAATGGT